>JBKJKX010000154.1:0-111794 GCA_046597285.1 Algoriphagus sp.
CCACCATTGTAGGCAATCAAAGGTTCTGATGGTCGATTGAGGTCCACGAGTAAATGCCTCATGGCATCCGGCATGCGTGAACTTGCCAAAATTACGGGAATGTGGGAAGAGAGAGAATTGATGACTTGCTTTAAGCGAAGAGAAAGATCTCTCTCCGAGTTGAGCAGTGTGCCGTCAATATCGGAGCAAATAGCTTTGTACTTCATTATTCAAATCAGGACCAGTCGAAATCGTCGCCAAATTGGGTTAAAAAAGTGAAACCAACGGCTGCTACTATAAAAATGACAATCGCAATGCCAATAAGTTGTACGATCAACTCCGCTTTGGCCCAATTTGCTTTGCTTGTTTCGGTGTCTTTGTCCACCGCCCACACGATCAGCATGATCAGGCCGATCAGTGGGATTTTGGTGATGATGACCGAGATAATCCAATCGCCGAGGGATTGGGGTGGTTTTTGAAATTCAGGAGGAAGGTTCATAAATGGAGGCTTTTTAGGAGTTAAAAATCTTTGGTTTCAAAAGTGTATTCCTGCAGGGCATAATTTTCAGGATTTCGAGGATCAGTCTGGACAAATTGAACCGTGATCATGGAGTATTCTGGAGCGTCTTGAAAATCCCTGATGTAGAGTTCGGCACATTTTCGTGCTAAAATCTCTGGCTGATTTCCCAAAATCAGAGGATCTCCATTTTCAAGTTTCAAAAAAATTATGGACTGAGTGACATCATCGGTGGTAGATTGGCTAAGATTGACACTCACGCCCTGAAACTTGCCCAAAGTCCTGATTTCTTCTGAAGGCATGAATCCTTCACCTATCATTTTTTTCAGACCCCACATCGCGCCTTGAGCGACGTCTTCCGGGTCGCAGGCACACGAACTTAGAAAAGCCGAAAAGGCCAAAAACAGTAGGGTTCGTTTTCGCATTTTATTTCCCCGGTTTGAGTTCATTCGGTGGGAAATTAATCAAATTCAGGGTAAAACTTACTCTATCAGTAATCTGGCTTTGAACTCTTTTGAGTTTGCTGCACCTCCAAGCGCCGGATATGGATTCAATTCGATGAGTTGGAAGCTGTATCCTTCAACTGATACTTTATTCGGGATTTGACTTAAGCCGGGATCAGTAGACAGACTTAAGGATATTTCTTTTCCAAGTGAAGAAAAAAGCAAATCAATTTTTGCATATCCTGCCCAAACACACATGCCTTCTAAAGGACATCTGGAATCATATTCCACGGGAAGCATAGTGATGGAAATATCTTCCAGGCAATTTTTAACTGTCTCTCTGGCATCAATTTCAAATGGCTTTCCCAAGTCAAATCCGTCGCAAGGATCGTTTTGCTCGCAAGAAACCGCTATGAAAAAGATAGATGGGAAGAAAAGGAATCGTTGAAGCATTAAAGTCGTATTGAAACACTTAATCAAACGCGTAGGAAATTTAAGAGGTTTTGAAAGAGGTTAGTTATCTCTTGTTTTCCAAACCGCTTGAAAACAAAAAAACCTCACATTTCTGTGAAGCTTTTACGTGGAGAATATCGGATTCGAACCGATGACCCCTACACTGCCAGCGTAGTGCTCTAGCCAACTGAGCTAATCCCCCAAACGGAGTGCAAATATAGAAAGTGCTTTATTCTACGCAAATAAAAGATTACTCCCAAGAGTAATTTATCCGGGTCATGATACTTCTGCCCAAAGTAACCTCGTCAGTAAACTCTAATTCACCTCCTACCGGAATTCCTCTTGAGATTGTGCTCACTTTTACTCCTTTTTCTTTCAATCTTTTAGCAAGATAAAATGCTGTCGTATCTCCTTCCATAGTCGCGCTGAGTGCCAAAATGATTTCCCGGATTGAAGCGTCTGCAGGAGCTAGCTCCACCCGAGAAATCAGTGATTCGATTTTGATCTCATCTGGTCCAATACCCTGAATCGGAGAAATTACCCCTCCCAAGACGTGGTATTTTCCCTGAAACTGATTGGTATTCTCGATTGCCAGCACATCCCGTATATCCTCAACCACGCAAATAATGGAATGGTCTCGTCTATGGCTGGAGCAAATGCTGCATTCCTCGGCATCGGAAATGTTGTGACACGTTTTGCAATACCGAATCTCAGTACGCATTCGGGTGATCGCTAGTGCCAAGGCTTCCGTATTGGCTTCATGCTGTTTAAGCAAATGAAGGGCAAGTCTGAGCGCTGTCTTTTTCCCGATTCCCGGCAATCTGGAAATCTCAGTTACAGCGTCTTCTATAAGTTTGGAAGGGAAATTCACAAGTGGGTTATTAAACTATATTGGCCTGAATCCCGGCATCGAGAATTGCTTCGCACATCGGCTTCAAATCTTCGAAAGAGCCCTTTTTCACAGCGCATTTGCCTTTGTAATGGATGATCAGGGTGCATTGCTCTGCTTGCTCTTGTGAGTGCTCGCATACTTTCATCAGGATATTGATCACATGGTTGAAGGTATTTACTTCGTCGTTGTAAACAACCAAAGCTGAGGCTTCCTGATCGAGCAATTCCTCGAGGAGTACCTCAACTTCTTTATAGTATGGTTTAGTAGGATTCAATACGGTCATTTTGCAAAATTAAGAATATTGAACAACTTAGTGACTCATTCAAATCGCATTTATGAATCCCCAAGTTGTCCTTGTTGTCATTTGCTTTTATTTTTTGCTCTTATTTCTTATTTCTTGGTTTACTACCAGAAAAATTTCTGATAATTCTTTCTTTACGGGGGACAGACAATCTCCCTGGTTTTTGGTTGCTTTTGGGATGATCGGGGCATCACTTTCCGGGGTGACTTTCATCTCAGTTCCAGGGGAAGTCGGTAATACTAACTTCTATTACTTTCAAGTTGTTTTGGGTTACACGGTTGGTTATTTCACCATTGCGAAAGTTCTCCTCCCACTTTATTATCGACTCAATTTAGTTTCGATTTATTCCTATCTCGAAGATCGGTTTGGATTTTGGTCTTACAAGACCGGTGCATTTTTCTTTATTCTCTCCAGAACGTTGGGTTCATCGCTTCGTGTTTTCTTGGTTGCAAGCGTGCTTCAGGTAATTTTATTCGATTCGCTTGGAATTCCTTTTTGGGTTTCAGTGGTGATAACGGTTGGATTGATTTGGGTTTATACTCACCGAGGAGGAATTAAGACTGTGGTATGGACTGACACGTTACAGACTTTTTTCATGCTGTTAGCGGTGGTGGCCATTATCGTTTTGATTGGCCAGGAATTAAGTTTTGATGGGGTTTTCGGATATTTTGAAGCGGTAAGCTCAGATCCGCGTTCCAAGATTTTTAATTGGGACTGGAAAGCCGGTACCAACTTCTTCAAGCAGTTTATCTCCGGAGCATTTATCACGATCGTGATGACGGGGCTTGATCAGGACATGATGCAAAAGAATCTGACTTGCAAAAATATTGGGGATGCCCAGAAGAATATGTTTTGGTTTACCATCATCTTGGTGATTGTTAACTTGATGTTTTTATCGCTCGGAATCATGCTTTACCTCTACGCTGAGACCAAAGGAATCACCCTTCCAACCAAATCAGATGAGCTTTTTCCGTTGCTTGCGACTC
This sequence comes from Algoriphagus sp., assembly GCA_046597285.1. GTDB lineage: Bacteria > Bacteroidota > Bacteroidia > Cytophagales > Cyclobacteriaceae > Algoriphagus. Next base: position 3,572 of record JBKJKX010000154.1, read on the forward strand.
AGCATTTCTCAGCTTTTGCGGGAATTATCTTTGTTTTGGGAATCATTGCAGCAGCATACTCAAGTGCCGATTCAACATTGACGGCATTGACAACCTCATTTTGCGTGGATTTTCTGGAAATCGAAAGAAAATATCCGGCAGATCAGCGGGTTAAAGTTCGAAAGCGAGTTCACATCGCTTTCTCTCTTGTGATGATTCTTGCGATTCTAATGTTCTATTGGATCAATGATCAAAGCGTGATCAATTCAGTATTTATCATTGCCGGTTATACCTACGGGCCCTTGCTGGGATTATATGCATTTGGGCTTTTCACCACATGGCAGGTGAAAGACAAATGGGTCCCATTGTTAGCAGTTTTAGCGCCGGTAGTGACATTCTTGGTCAGTCAAAACTCAGAAAGATTTCTTTGGGGTTACAAATTTGGTTTTGAAGCTTTGATACTGAATGGCTTATTGATGCTTCTCGGATTGGTCTTGATCAGAAAAAAGTAATCAGACTTTCAGCTCAGTTTCAGGATTCCAGAAAAGCTTCTCAAAGTCTTTGACTTGATCATTTTCCACGATTACTCCTTCTTTTTCCAGTAATTCTTCCATTAGGGTAGGGGTAGAGAAATGATGTTTTCCGGTCAATAATCCTTGACGATTTACGACCCTGTGAGCAGGAACATCTGGCATTGTATGAGCCGCATTCATCGCATAGCCGACCATTCTAGCGCCACTTTTTATACCTAGGTAATTTGCGATAGTGCCATAAGAACAGACTCTTCCACTCGGGATTTCCCGAACGACCTGATAGACGAGATCAAAATAATTAGGCTTTTCGCTTTTCATGACTCCAGTCGATCAAGGCTTGGTTGATTGCTTTTCTCACTTGGATTTCGATTGCTTTCTCTCCCGATTTAATCGGGAACTGATATCGGACCAAGACATTGTCGGATTTTCTTTCTAGAACATTCAACTGAGATCCTTCCAAAAAAACATATTCTGAATATGACGTCAATACTTCTTTTAATTTTTCTTCCAAACCATTCAATTGAAGTTCGGTTGAATAAGGTAGCTCGGAGTCAAAAATCATCTGATGCGTGTTGTTCTTGGAATAATTGATCACTTCTGAAGTAAGCACCATGGAATTTGGGATAATGATAATTTCTCCTGTGTCATTTTTCAGGGTGATGTTACTCAATGTGATATCACGGATAAATCCGGTGCTTTTGCCAATATGAATCTTATCTCCGATTTCAAGCTGATCCGAAAACATGATAATCAAACCATTGATAATATTGGAAATAAAATCCTTGGTCAAGATCGCAATGGCCGCTGCCACAATTGTGATGCTGGTCAGGAACTCCAAAGGCTTGATTCCGAAGGCTAACATGAAAGAAATAACGAAGGCGAATACATTCAGAATCCTCGAAATACGATCTATTCCGATCACGAAATTTGGCTGGACCTTGGAGTCATCAGTTTTTTGGAGATAAAAACTTAGCGTAATAATCCGCCCAAGTGAAATCAAAAGATTGGCACTAAGTAGGAAAATCAGCGCTTTGACAACATTATAAACTATGGAATATCGCTCAAGAAATGGACTTAAAAAGGTGTCGCCTTCGTAGAAGAATTCTAAAATGATCAGCAAAAGAAGTTTTATAGCAAAGTTTCTTTTGCGCTTATTTTCTTTACTCTGAATACTGGTTTTGAGGTGATTCATGCCTTATTGAAAAATTAAGGCTAATTTTAACGAATATCAGGTTCAATTTTTCATAATCATGAGCAGAAATATCATTATCACTGGAGCAGCAGGAAATCTTGGGCTTGCGGTGGTCGAGAAGTTTAAGCGAGAAGGATATCATATTATTGCCTTGACTCATCCTGAGAAGGACGAAGTGGTAGAGGAAGCAGATGATGTCTATGAGGTAGATGCTACTGATGAGCAAGCAGTTAGCGATTTTATCAAGGAATATCATTTGCAATACGGGGAGGTAGATGCCTTAGCCCTGATCGTGGGAGGTTTCATGTCAGGAGCTCTTGAAGAAACCTTGCAAAAGGATCTGGAAAAGATGTTTTCGCTCAACTTTTATAGCGCTTTTCATTTGGTCAAAGGCTTTTTGCCGATCATGAAGAAGCAGCAAAAAGGCACTTTCCTTTTCGTAGGCGCCCGTCCTGCCCTTCAGCCTGCAGATGCCCAAGGGGTTTTGGCTTATGCGATGAGTAAAAAACTTGTAATCACATTGGCCGAAATAATCGGAGAAGAAACCAAAGAGACTTCAATCCGTTCGCATATTTTTGTTCCAAGTATCATTGATACTCCTCAAAACAGAAAATCAATGCCGGATGCTGATTTCAGCAAGTGGGTAAATCCAAAAGACATCGCTGAAGCCATGCATTATGCTGTAAATACGCCCGCCTTGCGAAATATGACTTTCAAACTCTACGGAGAATCTTAAAAAATATTGAAATGAGAAGTAAACTCATCCTATTAGTCTTATTCGGATTCTTAATCGGAATTCCTGCTTTTTCGCAGTCTGAAGAAGAGGAAGTTAAAGCGGTGATTGTTTCACTTTTTGATGGGATGAGAGCGAAAAATGCAGACCAAATTTCCGCAGCTTTCACTCCGGAAGCTATCATGAATACGGTCATTGCGAAGCCTGAAGGAAGTGAAGTGGGAAGTAATTCAGTGGCTGATTTTGCAAAAAGAATTTCGAGCACCCCAGCAGAAACCCAACTGGATGAGCGAATCATTGATTATCAAATAAAAGTAGACGGGACGATGGCATCTGCCTGGACGCCTTATAGATTTTATGTAAACGAAAATTTCAGTCATTGCGGAGTCAATTCCTTCCAATTGGTCAAAACTGCCGAGGGCTGGAAAATAGTCTACATCATCGATACACGACGCAAAGAACCTTGTACAGAGTAAATTTATGAATGAATTAAAATCAAAAGTTTATCAGTCAGCATTGACGCTGCTGAAAGAAAAAAACAGACTTCTTAAGGAAGAGAGGAATACCATGCTCGAAGGAATCCTCGAAGAAACAAAAAGCAGCGCAGGTGATAAGTTTGAGACGAGTCGCGAGATGATGACTCAGGATTTGATGACTTTGGAGCTGCAGATCAAGCAAAGCAATGTTGATCTGGATGAAATCCAACGGTTGCAAGCGATCAAAGAAACAGCCCCAACTGTACAGGAAGGAAGCATGATAAAGCTAGGATCGGACTGGTTTATGTTGGCTGTGAGTATTGGACAAATCAATGTAGGAGACAATAAAGTCTATTTATTGAGTAAAAACTCTCCTCTTGGGCAATTGCTTTTGGGGAAAAAGAAAAACGATCAGGTGAATTTCCGCGGGAAAAATCAACCGATCGAAGAGCTTGTCTGACAGTAAGAGATCTACTCTGACTTCGGAATTAAAGTCATAATTTCTGTTGTGCCATCGAGCAGGGTAAGTTTATCTTTCCCTGCTTTTATATTTTTCACTTTGCCCAATGTAGCCATGAATTCATCCTCCCCGTTTCCCTGACAAGCTTTTCTGGTCATTGCGCCCGGATCTAGTTTGACTACTGTTCCTTCGAGAGAGAAACCTCCGGAAAAATTATTGGATCCTGCAAACCCTGCCAGTTTGCCTCCCTCCAAAAAAGAAAGAGAGGGCAATCCTTCGGGGTATTTGTTGAAGTCCGATTCTTCACCTATGAATGAAGAAAGCGACCATGTATTGCTTGTTAAGAAGGTTAGGGTATCCAACTTTCCGGTACTGTTGCAGCTACTGAAAAAGAGGATCAAAAGACCGAGGGAAAGAATTTTTAAAAGTCTCATAGGAGAGCTTTTTTAGATTTACTGGAATTTAATGAATTCAGTAAAATTGTTTTTTTAAAAAAATCAAATTTTTGAAACCAAGGAAATTGATTTTCTGGCAAAAGCCCATTTTTTTAGACAATCCGTAATGAAAATTCTAAATTTTTTGAAAATCTCTAATAGATTGTTTGGCATATTGGAAATTCCTCAGTAAAATTGCCCGTCAATTCTCCAGTTATGGTATTTGCAGCGAACATTTCTTCCTCTGAAAACCTTGTCCCAATGATGGGTTCAGGCGCTTGCACCATTTTTTCTATGACTACCTGGATCTGCACCACCATTACGGGGCGTTCCCGTTAATATACCTGAGTGCTCGCCCTTTATGGCCTATTTAAGGTCAATCTCATTTTCCCAGCAATCTATTTTCTTCCTCATTATTTATGAAAATTATCAAGTTTGGTGGTTCATCTGTAGCGAACCCCGAAAACATCAAACGAGTTTTTTCCATTATCCAGGATAAGCTTAAAAAGCATGAGGTTGCCGTCGTTTTTTCTGCCTTTGGCGGAGTGACAGAAAGCCTTCTTAAAATCGCTCAGCTTGCCCGAGAGGGTGACGAAGAGTACCGCGATCTGCTTCAAACTTTGGAAGAGAAGCACCTCACCATGGTTCGTCAACTGATTGCCGTGCAGCATCAGTCCACGGTGATGACTTTTGTAAAGGTCCGGTTCAAGGAACTGGAAGATCTTTTTCACGGGATTTATTTGATCAAGGAAAACTCCGCTCGAACCCTCGATTATGTTGCAAGTTTCGGAGAGCGTCTTTCCTCTTTTATGCTTTCAGAATCTCTGCAGGGACAGGGTGTAAAAACTCAATTTCTGGATGCCAGAGACGTCATTCGAACCAATGATCGTTTTGGTCAGGCAAGGGTAGATTTCGAAGTAACCAATGCTCAGATCAAAGAATATTTTGAAAAACATGACGGAGTAAAAGTCATTACAGGTTTTATAGCTTCCACTGCCAAAGGAGAGACCACGACCTTGGGAAGGTCGGGCTCGGATTACACAGCAGCAATTTTCGCAGCTGCCCTCGGTGCTGAAGATTTAGAGATTTGGACGGACGTATCAGGAGTTTTGACCTCTGACCCAAAGTTGGTTTATACCGCATTTACGATTCCTCAGCTGAGTTATAACGAGGCGATGGAGCTTTCTCACTTTGGTGCTAAAGTGATTTTTCCGGCGACTATGCAGCCGGCGATGAAGAAATCTATTCCGATCTACATTAAAAATACGTTCGAACCGGAAAACCCAGGCACGCTAATTAATGGTGAAGTAAGCCATGGAGCCTTGATCAAGGGGATAAGTTCGATGTCAAATATCTCCATCGTAACAGTTCAGGGAGCCGGATTAATGGACTCTGTAGGAGCAAGTAGCCGGGTTTTCAAAGCATTGGCGGAGGCCAAAGTCAATATTTTACTGATTTCTCAGGCGTCATCTGAGCATAGTATCTGTCTTGCCATCAAAACACATGAGGCACACGCAGCCAAAGAGGCGGTGGAAAAGGAGTTTTATTATGAGATCAAATCCGGTGAAATGGATCAGGTGATCCTGCTACACAATTTGGCAACTGTAGCCGTGGTAGGGGAAAACATGAAATCAAACCCGGGAGCTTCCGGACGAATGTTCCGAGCACTTGGCAGAAACAATATTAACGTGGCGGCAATCGCGCAGGGAAGTTCAGAACTGAACATTTCAGCTGTCATTCCTCAGCCAGATTTGCAAAAGGCGCTCAATGCGTTGCACGAAGCATTTTTTCTTTCTGAGACCAAAGTTCTTCACGTGTTTCTGGTGGGTACCGGTCTGATAGGTCAGGCATTAATCAAAATGATCGCGACCCAGCAACGCAAACTTCGCGGAGAAAGTGAGCTCGATATTCAGATTCACGGAATGGCAAACAGCCGTTTCATGGCATTCCATGAGGATGGTTTTGACCTTAAAAGCCATCATCAGCTGAATGAAGCAGATTCAAAAATGGATCTGGATAAATTCATTCAGACCATGGATGAGATGAACTTTTCCAATTCCGTTTTTGTGGATTGTACCGCAAGTCAGGAAGTGGCTGATGCGTATTTCAGAATCCTTGAAGCAAAAATTGCCATCGTCACTCCAAATAAAAAGGCTAATTCGGGCTCGATGGAGCAATACAGGACTTTGAAAAAACTGGCAAAAAAACGAGGCGTTAAATTCCTATACGAAACCAACGTGGCTGCGGGTCTTCCTGTAATTAATACACTTCAGGATTTGATGCTAAGCGGAGATCGGGTAATCCGCATCCAGGCTGTTCTTAGTGGATCGATGAATTTTATTTTCTCGGAGCTGGAGAATGGGGAGCCGTTTTCAGAGGTGGTTCGATTAGCAAAAGAAAAGGGCTATACCGAGCCGGATCCAAGAGACGATCTCAGCGGAATGGACGTAGCCAGAAAAATCCTCATTCTCGGTAGGGAAGCAGAGCAAGACCTAGAGTTTGATTCCATTACGATTCAAAGTATGGTTCCGGAAGATTGCCAGAAAACTGCCTCTGTGGAGGAATTTTTCCAGAAGCTAAAAGGGCATGATAAGGATTTTGCCGACTTGCTTGCCAAAGCTGGTGCCAAAGAGCAAAAACTCCGATTCATGGCAACTCTTGAAAATGGGAAGGCCACTGTCGGTTTAAATTCATTGCCTATTGCGCATCCATTCAGCGGATTGCAGGGAAGCGATAATATGATTTTGCTGACCACTGAGCGATATCATGATCGGCCGATGATCATTCGGGGTCCGGGAGCCGGAGCCGATGTGACTGCAGCCGGTGTGTTTGCAGACGTGATCCGAATCGGTAATTATACCCGGGAATAATGAAATCCGTCAAAGCATTTGCTCCTGCTACTGTCGCCAATGTTTCCTGTGGATTTGACATCCTAGGGTTTGCTATTGATGCAATGGGCGATAGTGTCGAGCTGGTCCGAAAAGATGAGCCCGGTCTTACAGTTGTTTCTATAGAAGGAGACGAAGGAAGATTGCCGTATGATGTTGAAAAAAACACATGTGCGGTGGCAATTCAGGCTATGTTGGACGAACTCGGACAGCAAGTAGGAATGGACATTTACCTGCATAAAGGCCTTCCGTTGGGTTCAGGAATGGGTTCCAGCGCCGCGAGTGCTGTGGCAGCATTAGTTGCCGCTAACCGACTTTTGGGAGATCCGTTTGAAAAGAAAGAATTGCTACCCTTTGCGATAGCAGCAGAGAAAGCCGCCTGCGGCGCTGGTCATGCGGACAACGTTGCACCGAGTTTGTTGGGAGGATTTGTCCTGATCAGGGACTATCATCCGCTGGATGTAATCAAACTTCATGTGCCGGAGGGATTGTATTGTGCGCTTTTGCATCCCCATTTTGAGTTGAAAACTTCCGATTCAAGGAGTGTATTGAGAAATCAGATTTCGCTGAAGCACTCAACGATTCAGTCGGGAAATGTGGCAGGATTCATTGCAGGCTTGTATCAGGAAGACTTTGATTTGATTTCTCGATCGTTGAAAGACGTGATTGCGGAGCCATATCGGGCGGTTTTGATTCCGGGTTTTTATGAAATGAGAGAAGCATTGAAATCAATCGGTGCATTGGGAATGGGGATTTCGGGTTCCGGCCCAACTCTTTTTGTCCTTTCCAAAGGCTCCGAAAAAGCAGAAGAAATCAGAAAAGCTGCAGAGGAAATATATCTAAAAGTTGGACTTGGAGTGGATGTGTATTTCTCAGCGATCAATACCCGAGGGGCATATGTTATTGATTAAAAGAATTGAAAATGAAATTTTACAGTACCAATAATTCAGAACATCAGGTAGGATTGGCAGAAGCCGTGATCAAAGGTCTTGCGCCGGATCAGGGTTTGTACATGCCGATGGTGATTCCTCAACTGGCGCCCGAACTCTTGGCAAATTTCCCTGAAATGAGTTTTAGGGAAATTGGTTACGAGGTGATTGAAGCTCTTTTTTCGGATGATTTAAGCAAAGAAGAAATCAAAAATCTGGTGGATCATACACTGGTTTTTGATGCACCGCTTGTGAAAGTAGAAGATGATATTTATAGTTTGGAGCTTTTTCATGGCCCGACTTTGGCATTCAAAGATTTTGGTGCACGCTTTTGTTCCAAGCTGATGAGCTTGCTTTTAGCAGATTCTGTTAAGAAAGTTAGGGTGTTGGTTGCTACTTCGGGAGATACGGGAAGTGCGGTGGCCAATGGATTTTTGGGAGTGGAGGGAGTGGAAGTTATTATCCTTTTTCCGAAGGGAAAAGTCAGCGAACTTCAGGAAAGGCAGTTTACTACATTGGGTCAAAATATCACTTCGATTGAAGTAGATGGGGTTTTTGACGATTGCCAACGAATGGTGAAGGAAGCCTTTTTGGATGCTGAACTCAATGAGAATTTACAGTTGACTTCAGCGAACTCAATCAACATCGCACGTTGGATTCCTCAGGCTTTGTATTATTTCTACGCATTCTCAAGACTTCCAAAAACGGATAAGAAAATCGTCTTTTCCGTTCCTAGTGGGAATTTCGGGAATCTGGCAGCTGGAATTTTAGCTCAAAGAATGGGTTTGCCGATCGATCATTTTGTGGCGGCAACTAACCTGAATAAAGTGGTCCCTGAGTTTTTGGCCGGATCAAAATTCGAGGCTATGATCTCCATTCAGACAGTTTCAAACAGCATGGACGTTGGCAATCCCAGTAATTTTCCTCGATTACTCGCCCTTTACGGAGGCGATGAGAATCTGTTGAAAACGAATGTGGAGGGATATTTTTACAATGACGAGCAGACCATTCAGGCTATTCAAAAATTGAAAAGGAAAGGCTATATTCTCGATCCTCACGGGGCAGTAGGGTATTTGGGTTTGGTGGATTTTAGGATCAAAAATCCCGGCTATCTTGGGGTGTTTCTGGAAACTGCTCATCCGGGTAAATTCCGTGATGTGGTCGAGAAGGCATTGGGTGAGGAATTAGTTTTGCCCGAGCGATTGGCTGCTTTTCTGGGTGGAGAAAAAAAAGTAATCCCGATGGGGAAAGGGTTTGGGGAGTTTAAAGCGTTTTTGAGAGAGCTTTTTTAATCCTCAATGCAATCATGCGTTTTGTCTATTGTAAGAAAGAAAAATTCGCCTTTTTTTAATACCATTAAGTTATGGGAATATCGGTATTTAATGATATTGTCTCCTTGTTCTAAAAAATTGAATAGGTCTTTCCGATAGCTTAGAAATCGAACTCACCAAGCACAAAATCTCAGGGGTGATATCATAGGGTGGTTTCATCAATAGTAACATTTGATACTATTAAGGCCCAGAATGATGTATTTTAGAGACTATTTTAGTTTAAAAATATGGAGTAATTATTCTGCCAAATCACTTTTTTAAGAGAGATTGGATTTCTTGATTGATCAATTCCACTTTTCCCATTGCTTCTTCCATTGAAAGGCCTTGAGGAATTCCGGGCCGCAGATGTCCCGTTTGACTAAGCCAGGCAAGTTTCAAAATTTCCTGACGCTGTTCAATTAAGCGGAAAATTTCCGTGCCATTTGGGAAAGGTGCAAGAAGTTCCTCGATCGTATTCGCTTCGTTCCCTTTTTCGCCAAGCCCGAAGAGAATTGTTTTAGCTATAAGAAAATGGCCTGCCTCATCTGGATGAATCCCGTCTTTTGCGAAAGCGAAATCGGGATTTTGAATTCTCTGGTCTTCCAGTTTCTTTTTCATGGGCCAGTGAAGGTCGATGACTTCCCAGTTTTGGGTATAGCGACAGCTGAGCAACCAATCTGAATAGAGGTCGAGAACATTGGCATAAGGCGCTCCTTTTCTTTCGTCAAAAACCGGTGGGGTGACATGAATCAATTTGGCTCCTGAATTTTCAATAGACTGGTGCATCCAATTCATTCCTGCTTTGAATGCTTTAAATCGCGCTTCGTCAAAGGGAAGGTAAATCCCATCATTCATACCATAATTGGCGATCACCAAATCCGGGTTCAGGAATGTCAGCACCCGCTCAAGACGCTCCCGAAGGTCGGGCCTAGGGAATTTTCCGTCGGCATGGTTCGGTTCGGATAGCCCGGATACAGTCTCACTGGGCAGTCCTACATTGATGATTTCCAGTTTCCGATCGGGGTAGTTTAGGGTCAAAACCGCATCTAAATAGGAGACGAATTTCCCGTTGTAGGTAATGCTGTTTCCTAGAAAAACGATTCGTTTGGTGTCATCAGGAATAGAATAAACTTGTGCAAGGCAGGAAAAGTATATGCCGAAATAAATCAAAAGGGTCCCGAAGATCTTATGCATTAGTGAAGGATTTAGAAGTCGAATCAAGGTAAAAGATAAGATCAAAAATCATATTTAACCCAAACTTTGAGTTGGATGAATCGATTTTGAAATTTCGGAACGGTTATAGCCTTGAAACAATGTGGTTGGTTTTGCCAAAAAATTTGATGTCCAAAATATCCTAACCGGCCCAACCAATGAATTATGGTTACCTTGAAAAGTTAGTGTAATAAGTGGTTAAATGATCTCAAAAAATAAAAATCTCTTTAAAATTGTATCCCTCATCGGTTTCGCGACAATTGCTTGGTGTATCCTCGCTTTGGTTTCGCCGAAAAAAGATAAGAGTTTGCAAACAACGGTTGAAACTAAAATCAATGCCGCTCCAATAATTCCAATTGAAATCAAGACTCCTTTGAGGGACCGCATTGAGAGCTTTGGGATGGAATTATTAGGTACGCCTTATGTTGAAGCCGCTTGCAGTAGAGAAGGATTTGACTGTTCAGGATTTGTTTACTTCGTTTTTCAGCATTTTGACATTCAGGTTCCTCGAAGCTCTTCCCAGTTTGCCGATTTTGGAAAAGAGGTCTCCATTGACAGCGTAAGAAAGGGAGATGTTCTGGTGTTTTTGAGTCCTACCAGAAATGTAATAGGTCATGTCGGGATAGTTACCCATGCAAATGGGATGGAAAGTGATTTTATCCACGCGTCTTCAAGCAAAGAAATGAAGGTTATCATTTCAAGTCTCAAACAGACAGGATACAATCGAAGATTTGTAAAAGCGGTTAGTGTTTTGGAAAATTAATGGGCTACAAGTTTCCTCTATTTTGATTTTTGCGGGCATTATTTTGATAAGTGAAACAAAAAATGATAAGATCTTTTCGGTTTTTTCCGGAAAACTCTAAAAATGCAAAAGTGATTACTTCTTCCGGTCTATTGTATAGCTTACAAGATCGGAAAGTGAAGTCTTGTAGACGGATTCCGGGAAGCTTTTTAATATGTCCAGCGCTTCATGATAATAGCGGTTCATGACCGTTTCGGCATATTCAAGCCCGCCACTTTTCTTCACAAAACTAATCACCTCATTCACTGCCTTTTTCTCGTCACTTCGATTTCTGATCATGTGAATAATTCGCTTTTTTTCCAGCCAATCGGCTTTATGCAAAGCAAAAATCAGAGGAAGCGTCATCTTTTTTTCCTTGATGTCGATTCCGACTGGCTTTCCTATTTCGTCAGCTCCGTAGTCAAAAAGATCATCCTTTATCTGGAAAGCCATCCCCACTTTCTCCCCGAACTTGCGCATTTTGGCGATTAATTCAGGATCACTTTTAGTGCTTGCAGCGCCAACTTCGCAGCAGGAAGCAATTAGACTGGCAGTTTTTTGACGGATAATCGTGTAATAAACATCCTCTGTAATATCGAGCTTTCTTGCTTTTGCGATTTGCAAGAGTTCGCCTTCAGACATTTCCTTCACCGCATTTGAGACAATTTTCAAAAGATGAAAATCCCCGTTATCCACACTTAGAAGTAATCCTCTAGAGAGTAAATAATCACCGACAAGTACTGCGATCTTGTTTTTCCAGAGTGCATTGATTGAAAAAAATCCTCGTCTATAGTTGGCATCATCTACCACATCATCGTGAACAAGAGTGGCAGTATGAAGCAACTCAATAAGGGCGGCACCTCTATGGGTGGAATCGTTGATTTCTCCGCAAACTCCAGCAGTCAAAAAGACAAACATCGGGCGCATTTGCTTGCCTTTGCGCTTCACGATGTAGTTGGTAATATGATCCAGTAACTTGACCTTACTCTTCATAAAGTCACGAAACTTGAGTTCAAATTGAACCATTTCGGATTCTATGGGAGATTGGATTTGCTTAAGGTCTGCTTTCATTAGGGATTTGCTGGCGTAAAAATAATACCCTTTCGGTCTTGGACAAGAAAATCATTGATCCTGGTATAGAAACAGTGTAGGAGGGTAATCGTTTTGAGGATTTCTCAAATATATCTAACTTAAAATTTCACCTTGCCCCAATCCTAAAATCATGAAAAATAGTAGAATTGAAGTCAAATGGGCCATAATTTTCATCCTAACTTCGCTTACTTGGATGGCTCTTGAGAAAGCTCTCGGCTGGCATGATGAAAAGATTGCTGATCACGCTACATATACCAATATTTTCGCTGCTCCTGTGATTGCAATTTACGTCTTCGCACTGCTGGACAAAAAGAGGAATTTTTACCATGGAAGGATGACCTATAAGAATGGGTTTTTGACTGGTTTGATCATCAGTTTTATAGTTACGCTGTTTAGTCCGATCACGCAATTCATCACAAGCACTTTGATTACACCGGATTACTTTTCAAATGTGATCGAATACGCCGTAAACTCGGGCATTATGACTCAACCGGATGCGGAAGCCTACTTTAATATGAAGAGCTACATGGTTCAGTCAGTAATCGGAGCTGCAATCATGGGCATAATTACTTCGGCTGTTGTAGCATTATTCACCAAATCCAGATCCACATCTTAAATCTTCTTGCCTTTCTCGTTCCGTGCAATTCAGTCGGGACAGGTCTTTTTCACTATCTTTAAGCTGATTTTTAAACCAGCATCCCACTTGGAGGAGAAATACATCAAGCATCGGTACGCACCAATTTTGCCCAGCAAGAATGAATGGCCGGTGGTGAAGCTAGCCAGAGAACGTAAAGAATTCGTTAAAAAAATCTCTGATCTCTCCGAAAAGCGGATTTTAGATCTTACAGGGAATAATCCCGATATCCTCAAGGAAGAACTTGAAACCACTTTATACAGGGAAAAACTAAGAGTAAAGCAAAATCCCTGGGCAGTGGATCCAGACGATGAGCTTGAGTTTTGGGGAGAAGTGAAAAACTCATTGCTTCATGTAAATTCTGAATCAGGACTTACTCGAGCCAATCGATTTCTGCAATACAAATCTGTCCTACATAGGATTACGTCTCGGTATGCTGAGGAAATCGCCAGCAATTTCAAACATACTCATTACAAGTTTACTCGGAGTGTGGTGCAGTTTGGATTTTCCAGATTGCTCAATGCTGCTCGCGTGAAAGGATTTCGATCCATCTTCAGTACCCAGTTTTCACTTCAGGATAAGATTCAAATTACGGGTCAAACTGATCAGCTGAGAGATTTGGCGACTAAAGGGACGATCGTGATGGTCCCAACCCACTTCAGCAACTTGGACAGCATTTTGATTGGCTGGATTATTTCAGTTATGGGATTGCCTCCATTCATTTACGGTGCAGGACTTAATCTTTTTAATATCTCGATATTCGCCTACTTCATGAATGCACTCGGGGCATACAAGGTGGATCGTAGAAAGAAAAATCTGATGTATCTCGAGACGCTTAAGACCTACTCCAAGGAAGCCATCCAATATGGCTGTCATAGCCTTTTCTTTCCTGGAGGAACCCGATCACGAAGCGGGATGATCGAATCAAAGCTGAAATTGGGTTTGTTAAGTACGGCAATAGAGGCTCAGAGAGCCAATTATCAAACGGGCTCTGAGGATATTTCTGCCAAAATATTTGTAGTGCCGGTTACGATCAATTACCACTTTGTTCTCGAAGCTCCGGGTTTGATCCGAGACCACCTGAGTATGACTGGACAGGAACGCTATTATCAGGAAAACGATGAGTTTTCGACCTCTTACAAAATCTCAAAATTTCTAGTGAAGTTCTTTACCAAAGGATCAGATATCTCCGTTTCAGTGGGTCGTGCGATGGATGTGCTTGGCAATTACGTGGATCAAGACGGCAATAGCCTAGACAAAAAAGGTAGAATAATTGATACGCGGGATTATTTTATTTCCCAAGGGAAAATCACCATCGACCAACAGCGAGAGGAAGAGTATACCAATATGCTTGGGAAACGAATTGTTGAGGAGTTTCACAAAATCAATCGGGTTTTCAGCTCGCATCTCGTTGCTTTTACCGCTTTTGAAATGATCAAAAAAAGAAATCCCAAGTTGGATTTGTTTGATTTACTCCGTCTCCCGGAAGAAGAAATTGTCTTGCCTTATGTTGAATTTAAAGCGGCTTGTGAGATGATTCTGAATCGGATCAAAGAATTGAAAGTTAAGGGAATGATTGGCACTGCTCCCCATCTATCGCAGGAAATGGACCAGTTAATTAACCATGGACTGCAAAATGTGGGAATGTATCACGCAAAAAGACCTGTTCTTAAGGATAAGGAAGGCGATATAGTCACTGAAGACCTGAGTTTGCTTTATTTTTATCATAACAGACTAGACGGATATGCCCTCGAAAAACTCTTCTAAAGAAAAAACCATAGGTGTAGTTGGAGTAGGAAGTTTTGGCACAGCTATCGCCAATATGCTGGCTGAGAAAAATCCGGTTATGGTTTACGCCCGGAAAGAGGAAGTTGTGGAGGAAATAAATTCCGCGCATACCGCTACGGGAAAAGAGTTGAATCCGAGGATTATTGCCACGGGTAATCCGGAGGAAATTTGTCAAAAATGTGATATTCTTTTTTTGATGGTTCCTTCATCAGGCTTTCAAGACGTCATTCGCACATTCGCACCATTCCTTTTTCCCTATCATTTAATCATTCACGGGACGAAAGGGCTATGTCTGAATCTTAATCCTGGTGAAAACTTGGAGACTGTAAGTAAAATCAGGAGAAGCCAAATTCTTACCATGAGTGAGGTGATCTTGAAGGAAACTGTTGCAGTTCGTGTCGGATGTCTGGCAGGTCCCAACCTTTCCAAAGAACTGCTTCAGGGTCAGCCTGCAGCCACTGTGATTGCTTCCAAGTACAATGAGGTGATTTTGGAAGGGCAAAGACTTTTAAGATCTGAAAGGTTTCAGGTCTATGGTAATTCGGATATCATTGGAGTGGAACTGAGTGGTGTGTTGAAAAATATCATCGCTATCGCATCCGGAGCTTTGGCAGGTTTGGGATTGGGTGAAAATGCAAAAGGGCTTCTTATTTCCAGAGGAATGGTAGAGATGGTTCACCTGAGCAATGCAATGGGAGGAAGTGTAAGGTCTGTAATTGGATTGGCTGGAATCGGGGATTTGGTCGCTACCTGCAACTCGGTCCATTCTCGCAATTTCACAGTTGGTTTTCGACTTGCGAAAGGTGATTCTCTAGAAACTATTATGGCTGACATGGACGAAGTAGCAGAAGGGGTCAATACTATCCGAATAATTAAGGCTTTTTTGGGTACAACTGATCTTAGGGCTCCCATCACCGAGAATCTTTATAGAGTTCTTTTTGGGGATTTAGAAATCGAAGAAGCACTCCAATTCCTGATGAAATATCCGTTTAACGTGGATGTAGATTTTGTTTAGAAAAGCAAAACGAGTCAATTTTGAAAAGAAGGTATCAGCCGATTCTTAGAGCTAGCCGCTACCTGTAAGAATTAAAAAGGCCTTCCGATTTCTCGGAAGGCCTTTTTAATTCATTTTCTCTCAAACTACCTCACCGGAATAAGCTTCACCAATAGTCCTGTTCCCTCCGTAATCGCATAAATATATCCATCAGGACTCTCAGAAACCTGTCGCACCCGACCAATATTTTCAAGTAATTTTTCTTCTTTCGAAAAGTTGGTGCTGTTCATTTCTACTCGTGCGATGTGTTGCTTGGCAAGTGATGCAATGAGAAAATTACCTTTCCACTCCGGGTATTTATCAGAAGTCACCAGCATCATTCCACAAGTTGCAATCGATGGAACCCAATAGTGCTTTGGCTGCTCCATTCCCTCCTTTTGGATAATGTTGGTTATGGGAGTTCCATTGTAATTCATCCCATAAGTAATCACAGGCCAACCATAATTTTTACCTTTTTCGACCAGATTGAGCTCATCACCGCCCATTGGGCCATGTTCCACTTCCCAAATTCGATTATTGACTTTATCGTAGATCATTCCCTGAGGATTTCTGTTACCGTATGTCCAAATCGATTTCACTGCATTGGGAGTACTTACGAAGGGATTATCCGCCGGAATGGTACCATCATCTTTTATTCGATGAATTTTTCCGTGGGAGTTGGCGAGGTTTTGTGCATTATCCTGGCTTCCTCTTTCACCATTCGTGAAATATAGAAAACCCTGATTGTCAAACACAATCCGGCTACCATAATGTGTACCACCATTCCAAGCCGGCGTGGTTACTATCAAATCTTGGAATTCTGACGCAGTATTTCCATTCAGCTTAAACCGTGCAATGGTCGTTGCTCCTCCTCCGGGTACCGGTTTTGCATAAGAAATGTAAATCCACCCATTCTTCAAAATATCAGGGTGAACTGAAATATCCAGCAACCCAGCCTGTCCGTTGGCATATACTGCCGGAAGTCCCTGAACTTTCTCTCCGATTGATTTATCGTCTTTAAAAATCAGGATTTCACCTTTTCGCTCTGTTACCAGCATTCTTCCATCCGGAAGCCAAGTCATCCCCCACGGATTTTGCAATCCGGTGTGAAGGGTGTCTACTTTGATTACTAACTTCTCCGTCTGGGTTGTGAATTTGAAGTCTATTTCCGAAATGATCATCGGAGATTCTTCCTTGGAAGTGCAGGATTTGCCAGTAAAGACAATTCCCGCTAAGAGTACAACGGTTAAATAATAGTGCCTCGGTTTCATAGTTTCAAGTGGTTAGTCGCATTTTACTTACTTGGCGAATTGGAAAAGAATTTTATAAATCCAATTTTTTATCCCTGTCAATTTACTCTTAATCAACGATCTTCGGTTTCCTTTGTTTTTCAAGTAGATCAAGTTTCAGAGAAAATAAAAACTGATTGACGGATTAAGAATTTTTAAAGGATACTGAGCTTTGATTTTAGGGGACCACAAAAAAAAAGGCCTTCCAATTTCTCAGAAGACCTTTTGAATTCATTTTCTCTCAGATTATCTGATTGGTATTAGCTTTACCAAAAGACCAGAGCCTTCAGTAATTGCGTAGATATAGCCATCAGGACTTTCAGAGACCTGACGGACACGACCGATATCCTGAAGCATGATTTCTTTAGCTCCGGCGGTTGCGCCGTTCATTTCTACTCTGTTGATGTGCATTTTTACCAGCGCTCCGATCAGAATATTTCCTTTCCAAGCGGGGTATTTATCTGAAGTTACCAATGTCATACCGCAGGTTGCGATTGAAGGCACATAGTAAGTCACCGGTTGCTCCATACCTTCTTTTTCAGTGATTTCAGTCAGGACAGTTCCGTCATAGTTCATTCCGTAAGAGATCACAGGCCAACCGTAGTTTTTGCCTTTTTCAATCAGGTTAAGTTCGTCTCCGCCTTTTGGGCCGTGCTCCACTTCCCAAAGTCTGTTATTGGCTTTGTCGAAGATTAATCCTTGTGGGTTTCTGTTGCCATATGACCAGATGGAAGGGACAGCTCCCGGAGTATTTACAAAAGGATTGTCAGTTGGGATTTTTCCATCGTCATGGATTCTGTGAATTTTTCCGTGAGCATTTGTTAGATCCTGAGCGTTCATAGGGATATTACCTTTGTCGCCATTGGAGAAGTAGAGATATCCCTCATTGTCAAATACGATTCGGCTACCGAAGTGTCTTCCTCCTTTCCATGGCGGACCGGCCACGATCAATTCTTCTTGCTGAGAAGCAGTATTGCCTTCCAGTTTGAATCTCATGATAGTAGTTGCCGCAGTGCTGTCAGGGAAGTTTTGAGCGTAAGCGATGTAAATCCAACCGTTTTCAGCATATTTTGGATGTACTGCTATGTCCAAAAGACCAGCCTGATTCACAGCATGTACTGCCGGAAGTCCTTGAACTTTTTCCCCGGTGAATTTATCATCCTTGAAAATCAGGATTTCGCCTTTTCTTTCAGTTAAAAGCATTCTTCCATCCCCAAGCCAAGTCATGCCCCAAGGATTTTCTAATTCGGAGTAGAGCGTGTCTACATTAATAAGAAGTTTTTCTGTTTGCACAGAATAAGTGGTGTCAATTGCTTCTTCGGTAATAGTCTCACCCTGAGGTCCACATGAAGTCCAAATCGAAACTCCAGCACTTAAAATAGCAATAGGTAAATAGCGTTTGATTGCTTTCATAGCTTTTGAATTTAGGTAACAAATGTAAGAGAACTTACTTAAACACAAATCCAAACTTTTTTCAATGGCTATATTCAGTAGTTTTTACCTGAGAATGATGGATTAAAGATTGAGCTTCCACCACCATTTCTTTGGATCCAATCAGCAAAGGGGTCCGCTGATGCAAGGTTTTTGGCTTAATTTCCAGGATCCTTTGAAATCCGTCGGTCGCTTTTGCGCCTGATTGCTCAGCTATAAATGCCAGCGCATTTGCTTCATAAAGTAGGCGTAATTTCCCCGATGGATTTTTTCGAGTTGAAGGATAAATATAAATTCCTCCTTTTAGGAGATTGCGGTGAAAGTCAGCCACCAAGGAGCCAATATATCTTGCGGCGTATCGTCTATCCTTACAAAGATCCACATATGCTTTCACTCCAGAATACCAATCCTTTTCCAATCCTTCATTGATGGAATAAATCTCTCCTTTGGAAGGAGCCTGAATGGAGGGATGGGAAAGGAAAAATTCTCCAAGGGAAGTTTCATACGTAAAACCATTCACTCCGCATCCAGTCGTGTAGACCAACATGGTGGAAGAACCATACAGTACATAACCCGCAGCGACTTGCTCTGTTCCAGATTGCATGATGTCCTCTTCATGAATAGGGCTACCAATTGGAGTTTTCCTACGGTAAATGGAAAAAATCGTCCCAATGCTGATATTTACATCAATGTTTGAACTTCCGTCGAGGGGGTCGATCGCGACCACATATTTTCCAGAACGGTTTTGCAAGTCAATCACTGTATCCTCTTCTTCAGAGACGATCGCACAGACTTCACCACCTTTGCTCAAAGCCCGCATGAACCGGATGTTGGCAATTACATCCAGTTTTTGCTGTTCTTCGCCTTGTATATTGGTTTGTCCAAAAGCTCCTCCAATATTGGAGAGTCCGGCACGGTTCGTTTCTCGATTGACTATCTTAGCCGCGAGTGCGATGTCCCGCAGAAGCTGCGAAAGTTCTCCGGAGGCGAAAGGAAAATCGCTTTGTTTGAGTTTGATAAAACGGTCCAGTGTGGTGCCGACGGAGTAGGCTAGACCGGTGTGATTCGGCTGATAAGGTAAAGTTTTCATAGCTTAGAAAAGTGCAAAATTGGGTTTATACTTCCGAAAATTAGAAAAAATTTCTTATGGCAAATACGATTGTTTACAAATTTGGTGGAGCTTCAGTAAAAGATGCCACAGCATTAAAAAACCTTTCTGATATTTTGCGTAATCGATTGCGAAATAATCTAGTAATTGTGATTTCTGCTATGGGAAAGAGCACAAATTCGCTGGAGGGAATTTTAGTAAGGAAGTTGAATGGGGAAGATTTATCTCAGAATTGTACAATTTTAAAACAATATCACCGGGAGATTTGCGAATCTCTTTTTCCGGAAGATCATGTTGTTTTTACTCAGCTTGACAACTTCTTTATTCAACTCTTGAACGATTTAGCAAAGCCTCTTTCAAGAGAAAACTACGACGAGTATTACGATCGAATTGTCGGATACGGGGAGTTGATTTCCTCGCGAATAGTGATGGAATATCTTTGCCATGTGGGCTTAATTGTTCTTTGGCAAGACGCTAGGGAGCTGATCCGAACCAATAGTGACTTTCGCTTCGCAAAGATTGACTTCGAAAAAACCCGAAAGAATTGTCAAAATCAATTGAAACCAAAACTTGAAAAGTTTCCAGTGCTTACACAGGGATTCATTGGTTCTGATGCCAGCGGTAGACCAACAACACTCGGTCGGGAAGGATCGGATTTTACTGCTGCGATTTTGGCGACAAGTCTGGATGCAGGGTCTGTAACAATTTGGAAAGATGTACCCGGCGTGCTCAATGCAGACCCTAAGATTTTTCCAGACACAAAGCTTTTCACCGAACTAGACTATAGGCAAGCTGCCGAAATGACTTATTACGGTGCATCTGTAATCCACCCTAAAACCATCAAGCCTCTTGCAAACGCTGGAATCCCGCTTTTTGTCAAGTCATTTTTAAATCCGGAAGAAGGCGGGACCAAGATTCACGGAGCGGCTGAGCCTAACTTCATTCCAACGATCGTACTTAAGAGAGATCAGATTTTGGTAAGTTTAAAGGTGACTGACTTTACCTTCATCGAGGAAAAGCATATTCATCTCGTGTATGAACAACTTCAATTATTGAAACTGCGGGTAAACATGCTTCAGACTTCTGCTATCACTATCTCTATTGTGATTGATTTACAGCTTTTCAAACTTGAGCAATTGATAGAGAAATTAAGAAGAGAATTTGAGGTTCGATACAATGAGGGACTTGAATTACTGACAATCCTGCATCCGGATGAACATTCGATTTCAAGTAATATTTCAGGTTACGAGGTGCTTTTAGAGCAAACCACCCGAACTACTTTTCAGGTAGTTAGGAAGGTTCCAAAAAGGTGATTGGGAAATTTTACGGAAATGTTCTAGCCTGAATTTCACTGAACTTCAGGTAATGAAACCAGAATATTCCCGCTCAAGGATAAACTTAAGAACCTCAGCTTGTTTGAGTGAAAATCGAGTTTTCTTGCCTATTTTCAGACAGTCAATTACATTCAACCCACGCCTATGAAACCAAGACGTATATTTCTTCAAAAAGCCGGACTTTCTGCGCTTGCATTAAGTCTGCCAGTATTCAATTCAGTTTCTGCTATGACAAAATTTTCAAATTCCGCTGGTAGGGAAGATAAACCGCTTCGGGTTGCCATCATGGGACTGGGAAGTTATGGTACTCGTGTTGCGGATGCCATGCAAACCTGCAAGCGAGCAAAACTTGTCGGAGTCATCTCCGGAACTCCTTCCAAGATAGAAGCGTGGAAAACCAAATACAAAATCCCAGCTAAAAATTGCTACACTTACCAGAATTACTCCCAAATCAAGGATAATCTGGACATTGATGCAGTCTATGTGACCACTCCAAATGCTTTGCACAAAGAAAATGTAATCGGAGTGGCCAATGCCGGAAAGCATGCGATCTGTGAAAAGCCACTTTCCATTAATGCCGCCGATGCGGAGGAAATGGTCAAAGTATGCAAAGCAGTAGGTGTTCAACTGCTGGTGGGATACAGAATGCATTTTGAGCCAAAAACGCTTGAAGTAATCCGTCAGCGAGCAGCCGGTGAGTTTGGAAAAGTTTTATTTTTTCAGGGGTTAAGCGGATTTATCATCGGTGATCCAACTCAATGGAGATTGAATCCTGTACTTTCCGGGGGAGGAGCGATGATGGATATAGGTGTTTACTCTATTAATGGAGCCCGATATATGATTGGCGAAGAGCCGATTTGGGTGACTGCTCAAGAAGTAAAGACTGATCCGGTTAAATTCAAAGAAGGGATTGACGAGACGATTACGTTTCAAATGGGCTTTCCAGGAGGTGCAGTGGCTTCCTGTCTTTCAACGTATGCTTTAAATAATCTGGATAAATTTTATCTGGACGGAACGAAAGGATTTGCAGAAATGCAGCCATCAACCGGTTATGGACCGATCAAGGCGAAGACTCATAAAGGTGAAATCGAAATCCCGCATGTAACTCACCAAACGGTTCAAATGGACGAAATGGCTTCGATTATTTTGGACGGAAAGAAACCGATTGTTCCCGTAGATGGAATCGAAGGCTGGAAAGACATGAAGATCGTCGATGCGATATTTAAGGCGGTCAAATCAGGTAAAAAAGTGATGCTTTCCTGATTACTCAAACTCGCCCAGCATCAATTGCATAAAAATTAGATCCAGCCAGGTATCAAACTTCCTGGCTGTTTCTTTAAATCTTGCAACTTCTCTGAAGCCTAAATTTTCATGAAATCGGTAACTATGTTCATTCGAACCATCGATTCCACCGATAATTGTGTGAAATCCTGAGCTTCTGGCAATCTGAATGAGCTCGAGCATCAGAAGCTTTCCGACACCTTTTCCTCGAGCTCCAATCGAAAGATATACGGAGTGCTCCACTGTGAATCTATACCCTGGCTTGGGACGAAAAGTGCCATAGGTTGCAAATCCAAGAACTTTTCCATTTTGTTCCGCAACAAGCACCGGAAGTCCAGCCTTGTTTTTTTGATTAAACCAGTCCAACTGCCAGTCCAAAGTTTTGGGATCGAAGTCGTAATTGGCTGTGGAGTGCAGGATTTCGTGGTTATTGATTTCGAGAATTGCTGGAAGGTCGCTTTCTCGGGCAGCTCGGATTAGGACATTCATAAGAGATTTTACCTTAAAAATCGGTTGATGATCCGCTCAATTCCAGGAAGGTATGCAGAGCCAAAAAGATTGAGATGCACGAGCAAAGGATAGAGATTATAGATTCCCATTCGCGCTTCAAAGCCAGGTTCCAGAGGTAAAATTGACTCGTAAGAATCGTAAAATATCGAATCAAAACCTCCGAAAAGACGGCTAAAAGCCAAATCCATTTCCCGATGGCCAAAATAAATTGCCGGGTCGATCAAGCAAGGTTGACCGGATGAACTGCTAATTACATTTCCAGACCAAAGATCTCCATGCAAAAGCGAGGGCTTCTCGTTCGGGAAGACCGATTCCAATTTGGAATATATCGCCTGAAATTTCTTTAAAAATTCCAACGGAATTAGCTTGTCGAAATATGCTTTTCCTATAAGGGGTTCAAGCCTTTGCTCAATAAAAAAATCAACCCAATTCTCAGATTGGAGGTTTTTCTGGTGCAAAGAAGCGATGTAATTGTCAGTTGGTAATCCAAATTCTTTGCCATGTGTTAAGTGCAAATGGGCGAGGCCGATTCCTAAATTTTCCCAGTAATCCAGCTGAAATCTGCCGGATGGGATGAATTCAGATAAGAGGTAATTGTAATCTCCTATCCGGCCTGACCCATAGGTTTTCGGAACTTTTAGAAAAGTAGATTTTCGAAGAATTTCAAGCCCTTCAGATTCTTTGATAAGGATGTTTTTCTCGTGATCGAAGTTGAGTTTGAGGAAGAAAATACCTTCGGAACTATCCAGCCTGACACCTTGATTATGATTTCCCGCAGCAACTAAGGAAGACGAATTCAGCTGTGCAATGGGTCCCAGGCTTTCAAAAAGTACTCTCTCGTATATCTCATTCTGATCAAACATAGAGTTGATGAGTCGCTTTTACTTTTATCAAGAAACCCTCCATAGCTTCTTCCAGGACCGTGTATATCTCGTCAAAACCTTCTTCCCCTCCATAATATGGATCAGGAACAGAAAGTCCTTCAGAACCGGAGGCAAAATCACGCATCAGAAAAATTTCCTTTTTGGCAAACCCAAAATGAACCTTCAGATTATTCAGATTTCGGATATTATTCTCATCCATAGCTATGATATAATCGAAATCTCTGAAATCCGTTCGGTTCACTTGCCTTCCCCTATGCTTTAGAGTTAGGCCATTTTTGGAAGCACATTTCAGAGTGCGCTCATCAGGCAATTCGCCTATATGAAAATCGGATGTACCGGCACTGTCGGATTTGAATTGACTGCGCAGGCCGGCATCGGCCACCTTTTTATTAAAAATGGCCATAGCCAAAGGCGATCGACAAATATTACCAAGACATACAAATAATACTTTAATCATACTGCTCAAAACTCAGGAATAAAGGTTTTAAGGAACAAAGAGGAATTTTGAAAGTACCTATTTTTCAGATGAATTACATGTGAGATTTTCATTTTTTGGAGAAAAAAATTAAAAAACTCATTTGCGCAACCCTATACTTTTCAATATTTATGCAGATAGAAAGATTTCCGGTTGATTGGCTACTTTTGGGAAATGAATTGGTTCTACCGTTTTGGGTTGTTTGTACTAAGTATCCTTTTGCCGGCTGCAGGAATTTTCAGCCCCAAGATTCGCCATTTTCTACGGGGAAGAAAATCAATTTTTCAAAAGCTCATCGAATTCCGAACATCCAACTCCGAGCCCCTTGCTTGGTTTCATGTTGCTTCACTTGGAGAGTATGAACAAGCCCGGCCTGTAATTGCTGAGTTGAAAAAATGGCGGCCTGAGCTCATGGTTGCAGTCAGTTTCTTTAGTCCATCTGGATACGATAATGTGATCAGAAAGTCTCAGCCTAATGTGGATTTCATCACTTATTTGCCTTTGGATCGTAAAAGTCTTGCAATTCGTTTCGTGGAAATATTAAAACCTGAACTTGCATTTTTTGTCAAATACGATCTTTGGCCTCAACATATTCTGGCATTGAAAGCAGGGGAAATCCCTGTTTTTTTGGTTTCTGCATCTTTCCGAAAGGACCATATTTACTTCCGGTACAATGGGTTTTTCAGGAAAATTTTATTTGTACTTGACTACATTTTCACTCAAAATCAGCAAAGTATTGAGCTTTTGAATTCTATAAGGTTTGAAAATTGTGAATTAGCTGGAGACACCCGTTTTGATCGGGTAATGGCCACGGCTTCCAATCCAAAAGAATTTCCTGAAATCAAAAAATGGGTTGGAAAGATGCCAACTGTGGTCGTGGGATCTGCTTGGGATGACGATATGCAGATTTTAATCCCTTTGATTAATTCGCACCCTGAATACAGATGGATTATCGCCCCCCACAATTTAAATCCCCAACCTATGAAGGCGTGGGCAGATTTAATCAGCCTGGAATCGTGTAGATATTCAGAATGGAATCAGGAAAGTCCTGTTGATGTTCTCTTTATTGATAATATCGGAATGCTGAGTTCCTTGTTTCAGTTTGCCAAATTGGCGTATGTGGGGGGGGCTTTTGGAAACGGATTGCATAATATCCTGGAGCCCGTAGGGTTTGGGATTCCAGTCATTTTCGGCAAGATAAGAAATTCTGAAAAATTCCCGGAAGCAGCCCAAAGTCAGCAGGAAGGTTGTGGCTTTGAAGTTGAAAATGCTAAATCCTTGAAAGCCGTTTTTGACCAGTTGGTACAGGATGATTTTTACCTGAAAAGTTCAAAATCTGCTCAAATTTGGGTAGAATCAAATCTTGGTGCGGCTGAGAAAATAATAGACAAAGTGAATAAAATCATGCTCATAAAATGAAAGGAAGAGTCATCAAATCCACCGGAAGTTGGTACATCGTCCAGGTTGAGCAGGAAGTAATTTCAGCCCGGTTGAAGGGGAAATTTAAGCAGGAAGAACTCAAACTGACCAATCCGATATCAGTTGGCGATTGGGTAATATTGGAGAAGGAGGAAAATCAACAGACAGCCGTGATCTCGGAGATTCTTCCAAGGGAAAATTATGTGATCCGCAAGTCAACTCGAAAACAACATTTTTCCCACATCATTGCCAGCAATCTTGATCAGGCGATTTTGGTTATTACCATGAAAAATCCGCGGACTTCGTTGGGATTTATTGACCGGTTTCTGGTCAGCACGGAAAGCTTCCGAATACCAGCAATCTTGGTTGTCAATAAAATGGATCAGCTTGCGGGGGAAGATGCAGAAGAATGGCTTCAGGATATTCATGAAATTTATGAACCCTTGGGTTATGGGGTATTGGAGGTTTCAGCTTTGAAAGAAGAGAATCTTCTGGAGAAATTTCGTCCTTATTTAAAAGGCAAATCCAGTTTGATTGCCGGACACTCCGGTGTGGGGAAGTCTACATTGCTTAATGCATTGGTGCCAAATGCAGCTCAGGGCACCAAAGAGATTTCAACCTATTCCACCAAAGGTGTTCACACCACTACTTTTGCGGAGCTATTTACAGTCCCAAGTGGAGGAGATTTGATCGATACGCCAGGAATTAAAGAGTTTGGGATTTTGGATATCGAGGATCAAGAGCTTTCACATTTTTTTCCTGAAATGAGGAAATACCTTGGTCAATGCAAGTACAATAATTGTCAGCACGTGAATGAGCCGGGTTGTGTAGTGATCAAAAAAGTAGAGGAGGGATATATTCATCCTTTTCGATATCAGAGCTACCTCAATATTCTAAATGAGGAGGATAGTTTCCGTTAAGGCAATATCCGTATTTTGAATCCAAAGAGAATTGGCCTAATTTTCATTTTCGAAAAACAACCATGAGCGAAGTACTCAACCATCAGCAAATCAAGAAAAAAATCACCCGAATGGCGTTTGAGATTTATGAACGAAATCACAGTGCGGTGGGTGTTGTTTTCGCAGGAATCTCTGGAATGGGAATGACTTTGGCTGATTTGCTTGCAAAAGAACTAGCCTCGATTTCACCTCTGAAAATCGAAAAAATTGATATCAAACTCGACAAATCAGCTGTGGCATTGTCTGAGATTGAGCTTTCGAAGGAAATAGACTTGACTGGGAAAACATTGATTTTGGTCGATGATGTGCTTAATACCGGCAAAACTTTGGCTTATGCGATGAAGCCATTTCTAGATAAAGAACTCAAGAAAATGGAAGTCGCCGTTTTAGTCAATCGTAGTCATGGTTTATTTCCTATTCGTCCGGATTACACCGGATATGAGCTTGCGACCACTTTCAAAGATCATATTTTGGTTGACTTTTCGGGAGATAAATATTCTGTAATCCTTCATTAATCATATGTCAGTACATTCTTCCGCCAATATTAAAAGGATCACTACACATATTCTTCAAGAAATGAAGACTAGAGGAGAGAAAATTTCCATGCTCACAGCCTACGATTATTCAATGGCGAGGATTGTGGATGATGCCGGGATCGATATTATTTTGGTGGGGGACTCCGCTTCAAATGTAATGGCTGGTCACGAGACAACTCTTCCGATTACGCTTGATCAAATGATCTATCATGCTTCTGCAGTCGTGCGCGCAGTAAAGCGAGCGCTGGTTGTGGTTGACATTCCATTTGGGTCCTATCAGGGAAATAGTACTGAAGCGCTTCGCTCGGCGATTAGAATCATGAAAGAATCAGGAGCTCACTCTGTAAAAGTAGAAGGTGGTTCTGAAATCAAGGAATCAGTTATTCGGATTCTCAGCGCGGGTGTTCCGGTAATGGGACATTTGGGATTGACTCCACAGTCAATCTATAAGTTTGGGACTTATAGTGTTCGTGCCAAAGAGGAATCTGAAGCAAATAAGCTGTTGGAAGATGCGATGATGCTCGAATCCTGTGGTTGTTTTGGCATCGTATTGGAAAAAATTCCTGCTTCACTGGCCAAGAAAGTAGCTGAAGCTGTAACCATACCTGTGATAGGAATCGGAGCTGGAGGAGATGTAGACGGCCAAGTATTAGTGATGCATGATATGCTAGGAATCACTCAGGAGTTCAAACCAAGATTCCTGCGGCAATACGCGAATTTGGAGGATATAATGAAAAAAGCTTTTGTCCAATACATCGAAGATGTCAAGAAGAAAGACTTTCCAAACGAGTCGGAGAGTTATTAGAAAATCTATAGATCTGTATAAAAGAGCACTTTTGGGGCTCTTTTTTTTTGAAAAATACGCTAAATGGCGTATTCCCAGTGCTGAAGTGACGAGGTAGATTTGGGCTTAACAATTTTAAAATGAAAGACCTATACGAAATCACTCCTAAAAAAATGTTCTTGGTCATATTCTTATGTATGACTTTTGGAATTAAAAATTTTGCCCAAGATCCTGCATGGAAATTAAGCTTGGAAAAAGGAATCGAATGGACCAAATACACACCAAACAAGATCCTTTTAGTAGGAAGTTCTGATTGGGGGCTTCATGGTGTAGATGCCAGCACAGGGAAATTACTTTGGTCGAATGAAGATTTGTACAACTCCGCCAAAGCGCTAAAAGGTGCTGATGGAAAAAAAATAGGGTATACAGCAGACCTTATTCAGGTTTTAGTAGATGAGGATTATCCGGAGTTTTCAGATTTCGCAGTTATCAAATACACAGATAATATTGCTGTCAAAAACTTCGTGGTTATCAATATCCGAACTGGTGAATTGATTATCAACCCTAAGTTGGCAGGAATGCCAGTGGTGAAAGTAATCGGACCTGAAGTAGCAACATTCAATTATAATGGGTCTGACTATATTCCTCAGCTGGGTGGGGTGATCATCACAGCCAACTTCCCTGACTATACCAAGGCAGGAAGTCCAGAAAATCAGATTACCAAATTTATTGATCTAAAAACCGGGAAAATTGCATGGGAAAGCACAGAGATTTCTTCAGCATTTTTGCCAGTGGTAACTGACGATGGTAATATCCTCATGATTGGAAATAAGAATGCCGCAAAGTTGGAAGCCAAAACTGGTAAGATAATATGGTCTTATGAGGTTGCAGATAAGAAGAATAACTTTGAGGCTTTTGATGCTGATATCAAATTGACTGAAGGATATTTCTATCAAAAAAAGAACAACGCGGGCGTAGTCACCTCAGTCGATTTGAAAACGGGTAAACAGAAATGGGAAAAACCCCTTTCAACGAAAGGTGCTCCTGTACTCACCGCCGAGAATTTTGGTGTAATCGTAGCAGACGAGAAGGATTTTACGCTCTTCGAAGCTGAAACAGGTGATATTAAATGGACTGCCAAAAAATTATCTGGTATCGTGGTAGATCTTGGTAAAGATCATGGAATTGCTGTTGGTGAAAAGTTTAAATACCTCACAGTACTGGATAAGGATACAGGAGCGGAAAAATGGTCACAAAAAATCAAAGGGATTCAGATTGATCAGCTGACTGGCGCAGGGATCATGTACCGCGATGAAGCTGGGAGTATCGGACTTTTTGGGTTTGATGGTCAGCCTGTCTGGGCAGGAAAAGACATGATAAAAGGAGATATTGTATTGAGAGCAAAACCTTCCTTGGATAAGGAGGTATTTTATGCGGACGAAACTCTATACATGGTCAATCTGGTGAATGGACAAAAAAAAGTCATTATGAATAATGTGGAGTTTGAAGAAAAGGAAATCCCGGATAATCTGGAATATACCGGTTCAAATTTTATTCTTTCATCAAGCCAGAATATAATGGGTTTTGATGAAAATGGAGAGGTGCTTTATGCTGATCACTGGCCATCTCCAAAAGTGAGCTTGGCGGGAAGAATTGCTGTAAGAACTATGCAGGTTGCGATGATAGCAATGTCAGCATCAGTGGGTTTCAATGAGGGGTATGCAGGGAGTACTACTTCCCTCGGAAAGCAATATGGTCAACAGCGAGAGTTTTACGAAGATATGGGAAGTGCCTTTTCAGAAGAAGCAAGTAAACGGTTCAAAGCAACCATTTCTAGAGGGGTTTATAGTTTCATTTTGACCGATGTTGGGGAAGGGGTTGGCCTTGTGAAAGTAGATAAAATAAGTGGCAAGGAGATGGGAAAAATTGTCTTGAATGATAAGGAACCAGTTTTTGATTCAGATCCTGAAAATGGAATGATTTTTTACAAGCCATCAAATAAGGAACTGTTTGGATATGTATTCTAGGAAATTTCAAAAAACAATCCCTGTTTCGTAGCCAGGAATATTCCGTCAAAACAGAAAGACCGGCGCTCTTGATCCAGCCCGGTCTTTCTGTCTTTAGAATAGATCATCAAAAACCTATTTGGAAGCTTCCTGCAAAGCAGCTTTATCTTTTAATCTTATCATAAAGTCACTTAACACATTCATGTAATTGATAAATGCATCGTAAGGAGAATCGTATGGACTAAAGTAAGCGTGAATATCCCCATCGGAGAAGAATTTGGTACACATATAATAGAAGTGATCTGAGGTCTGAAGCAAATTCCAATCTCGCTGAATTTCTTCATCATCGATTGAATTCACTAGTTTTTCTAGCTCATAAAGACGGTCGAAGGCTTCATCCTGAAGGTCATTTCCCAGCCATGCTGTTAAGTCACGCTCCTCATCGGCCCATGAGATGGGAATCGGAACGTGGATCTTTCCGATTGGAGGGATTTGGGCAATCACTTCAGAAGGAGTGGAAAATGAAAAGTTGGAATGTTTGAACACTGCCGCTGGAAGATGCTTCATAAATTCGAAGATTCCAGTCTCTGCCCACTGGTGCTCCCCAAATGTTTCGTAATCCATAAAAAGGTTAACGACTTCTTCCTCCTCAGGAACATCGTTTAACCATTTGACAAACTTGTCAGTTGTCAATGGATAATCTTCCCAACCTCTGTTTCCAAATCGAAAGGCGATATCATCGCTGAGCCTGAAGTTTTTCAGCAAGACTTTCAGTTTTGGCTCTATGTTGTTGCAATAAACGTAATTAGGGCTTTTCCAGCCCAGGATATGCTTGGCACCTTCAGTCAGAATCCCTTCGTAGCCCAATTCAGCAACCATAGCGCCGATCTGATCTGAGTAAATCAACTCTGTATTTCTAAATACTTTAGGTGTATAGCCGTTGAATAGTTCTTTAATTTTAGCCTGATGCTTTTTCACAAGATGATGGAATTCATCTTTACTTTTCAAGGCTGCAAGAGAATGGGCGTAGGTTTCATTCAGAAGTTCAACCTGTCCTGTTGCAACTAACTTTTGAAAACTTTCTAAAACATCAGGAGCATAGGCTTCCATTTGTTCGAGAAATGTACCGGAGATTGAAAAGCTGACTTTGAATGCTCCATCATACTTTTTGATCAGGTCTAGGAGAAGGGCGTTCATTGGTAAGTAGCATTTTTGGGCTACTTTTCTCATAATACTTCTATTTGAGAAATCATCCCAATAATGATGATCTTCTCCTATGTCAAAAAAGCGATAAGGTTTTAGCCTGACTGGCTGATGAACTTGAAAGTAGAAGCAGATGGTTCTCATAGTTTCTGGGATAATGTGTTTTGATAGACTTTGACAAGTTTGGCAGCCACATGCTCCCATTTCAATTTTTTCAATTCTTTGGTTCCCAACTCTTTAAACATTTTGGAAATACCGTCGTAATGAAGAAGCGCAAATATGGCGTCAGCCATAGAATCTATGTCCCAAAAATCAATTTTGATCGCATTGTTAAGGACTTCGGCCACTCCCGACTGCTTGGAAATGATTACCGGCGTATTATGACGGACGGCTTCCAAAGGAGAAATACCAAAAGGCTCAGATACCGATGGCATCACATAAACATCACTTATAGCATACATATGATCTACATCATCCCCTTTCAGGAATCCTGTGAAGTGGAACTTTGTTCCCATCCGAAGTTCAGCGACGCGATCCACCATTCTGTTAAGTAAATCCCCGTTTCCGGCCATCACGAAGCGGACGTTTGGATCTCGCTCGATTACTTTTTTGGCAGCCTCTACGAAGTATTCAGGGCCTTTCTGAAAGGTAATTCTACCGAGAAAAGTCACGATTTTCTCAGGGACGTTTTTCGCGTAATTAGATTTGATAATACTTGCGTCCAATACCGCATTGTGTACTACAGTTACTTTACTGGCAGGGACGCCATATTTTTTCACAATTATATTCTTGGTCAGCTGGCTTACCGCCAACACATGATCAGCAGCATGCATTCCCGCCTTTTCAATGTCATAGACCACTTGATTGACCGTTTCACCTGATCTGTCAAATTCAGTAGCATGAACGTGAGCGATCAGAGGTTTTCCGCTGATTTCTTTAGCTGCTATTCCTGCAGGAAAAGACAACCAATCATGAGCATGAATAATATCAAATTCTTTGTCTTTTGCTATTTGAGCGGCTACCAAGGCATATCTGGATACTTCCATCATTAGGTCCTTTCCGTACTTTCCACTAAACTCAAATTTGTTGGAAAAGATACTTTCGGCCACGTCAGTTCTATCATGCATGGAAGAATCCGTGTATTTTTTAAACTGTTCAGGTCCGAGATAGGGCACCAAAAAACTGCTTACTTCCAGATAAGTGAGGTTCTTCCAGAATTTTTTAAATCTTCTTTCACGGTAGTCAATAGTTATGTCGCTTGCATTGACAAAATCAGCTAAAGGCTCTTCATCACCCCAAAGTTTTGGGACGACAAAGATGATTTCCTGATTGTGATGCGCAAGACCTTTGACCAACCCATAACAGGCAGTACCTAATCCTCCGGAAATATGAGGTGGGAATTCCCACCCAAACATTAGCACTTTCATAAAAAGTAAATTAAATCCTTTTGACCAAGTCCATCATTCTGAGAAGTTCTGCTACGCTCCAAGCTTGCGAAACTGCACCCTTGGGACGATGAGGAGGTTCTCCATCGTAAATCTCTGCTACTGTACCAATGCCATATTGAGTCATTACATCGTCAAATCCTTTAATGATTTTCTGGACAAAGTTCAAAGCAGATTTGCCGTGAAGCTTCAAGTACCCCTCCACAAAATGACCTAAAGGCCAAGCCCAAACTGTTCCGTTATGATATGCCAGATCCCTATTTTTTTGATTTCCAAAATAATATCCTTTATATCCAGGGTCATCTGGCGAAAGTGATCTGAGCCCTCTGGTGGTCAATAGCTTTGCCTTAACGACTTCCAAGATCAGATCATTCTGATTTTCACTCAGCATGGTATAGGGAAGTGATGTTGCAAAAACCATATTGGGACGAATAGACCAGTCTATCTCATCACCGTTCACCACATCAGCAAGGTAGCCATATTCAGAAGACCAAAACTCCCGCTCGAAAGATTCTCTAACAACTGCAGAAAATGTGGCAATTTCCTCGTCTTTAGTCAGCTCATGGTAGAAGCAAAGCGCATTATACCAAAGTGCCTGGATTTCTACTGGACAACCTATTCGAGGTGTGACAGGCCCTTCTGGAGTGACTGCATCCATCCAGGTAAGCGCAACACCTTCTTGGCCACCGTAAACTAAGCCGCTTTCCAAAACATGAATGTTGAAATCTGTTCCTGCACGATAGCCGTCAATAATTCCTTTTAGTTTAGTCAGGTATCGGTCTTTTATAGTTTTGATATCTCCAGTAAAAAAAATATACTGTTGTAGTGACCAGAAAAACCAAAGTGGCGCATCAATTGAATTCATGTTGGTCATCACTCCGCTTCCAACATTTGGAAACAAGGCTCCGTGAAGATCCTTTGACATGGTATCCATGATATTTAGGAAAGTCTGTGTATCACCAACCGCCAGAGTAAGTCCTGGTGATGCTACAAACGTATCTCTTCCCCACCATCCAAACCAAGGGTATCCTGCTATTACCCGAGTATCACCATCTCTCAGTCTTATAAATTGAGAAGCTGAATTTTTCAGGCAATTTTCAAAGTTATTTCTAGGTATCCTTCTTGCTATTTCTTTATCAAAAGCAGCTTGTCTGGTCTTTGGATCAGCTTCAGTAAGGCCTGCAGAGAAAATTACAGACTCCCCTTTTTTGATTTCAAATTCAAAATATCCAGGCACATAAAGGTCTTCTTGGTAATCATAACCTCTTTCTCGCTCCTGAATGTACTCTATGTTATAATACCAATCGGGAGCTGGCACAAATTCACATTTCTTATTAAGCTGCAGATACAAAGGATCATATGCTTCATAAAGTCTGAACTTTGCTCCGTTGGGCACTTTTTGAAATTTCTTGTTAATTATTGTGTTGGCCTTAGATAAATTATGATACCCTCTAAAGGCAAGGAAAGGAGAAATCCTGATTTTTGTTGGAGAATGGGCATCCAGCAAGGTGTATTTCAGCATCAGTCGATCCCTATTGGTATCAAGTATCAACTCTTTCTGAAGTAATACTCCTCCCACACGATAAGTTAATTTTGGGATTGGCTCGGAATCAAAATCCTCTAAATATTTGTGTCCCCTTGGGGAGTAATTCCCGGGAAATTTACTGATACCTAGGTTAAAACTAGCGCCATGCTGGATTACAGTCTCGTGGACAGTTGAAAGCATTACATGGTTTTGTGCGTCTATTTGTGGCTGAGGCACTACCAATAGACCATGATATTTTCGCGTATTGCAACCAATAATCGTGGTACTGGTATAGGTTCCTGAGCGATTAGTCCTAATAATTTCCCTATCGAGGGAATAGTTAAGGTTAATCAGTTGGGTCTTATCGAAATGAATATAACTCATAGGGGAAATTGTAATCCTTTAAAAATAGAGTTTTGAACTGATAAGAAAAATCAAATGCAAAAAAATAAAGGTTATGTTTCCATAACCTTCTCTAAATAGTAAATTTCATTAAGAATGAATCGCTTCTTTTTGGATTTCCTCAAAGATTTTAAGGGATTCTTCGAATTTTAAAAGGTAATTTTTTGCCATTCCAATGTTAATAGGTTTCAACACAGGAAATTTGGGAGAAGATTTAAATAATGTAAACATCTCATATTGGATTAGCTCTTCTCATTTTTGTCAAATGCTGTGCCAACACATTCCGCTAAAATAGAAAAACCCCTCAATTTGAGGGGTTTTGGGTGAAAGACCGGGTTCGAACCGGCGACCTCTGGATCCACAAACCAGCGCTCTAACCAGCTGAGCTACAATCACCGTGTGGCCAATTTTTGATTCGGAAATCTCAAATGGTCTGCAAAAGTAATAATTTAGTCCTCTTAGCGCAAGGCAGGTTTTAAATATTTCTCAAAAAAGTGATTCTTTCTCCCTTTTTTTCTTCGTGAAAGATTCCGTTTTCGTATGCTAAATGTCCGGAAACTATTGTGTGTGTAATGTTTGACTGGAAAGTATGACCTTCAAAAGGAGACCACCCACATTTTGCAAGAATATTTTCTTTGGACACTGTCCAAGGCGAATTCAAGTCTACCAATGTCAAATCGGCATAATAGCCTTCTCGAATGAATCCCCTGTTTTCGATCTCGAACAAAATCGCGACGTTGTGACACATCTTTTGAGCTATCATTTCCAGGCTGATTTTTCCTTGATGATAAAAGTCCAGCATCGCTACTAAGCTATGTTGGTTTAATGGACCGCCGGAAGGGGCTTTCAAATAGGATTGAGCCTTTTCTTCCAGCGTATGCGGAGCATGATCAGTTGCGATCACATCAATTCGACCGTCCAATACAGCTTTGAAAATCTGCTCTCGATCATTAGCTGTTTTTATCGCGGGATTCCATTTGATCAGATTTCCTTTTGTTTCATAGTCTGCTTCTGAAAACCACATATGGTGGATACAAGCTTCAGCAGTAATCTTCTTCTTTTCCAGTGGAATGGAGTTGTCGAACAATTCAAGTTCTTTTGCAGTGCTGATGTGGAGGATATGAAGCCTAGTACCGTGCTTTTTCGCCAGTGCAACCGCTCGACTGGAAGCATCATAACATGCTTCTTCTGATCGAATTTTTGGGTGAAATTTGACGGGAATATTTTCTCCATAGATTTCTTTGAAGGGCTCTAGATTTGCTTTGATGATGTGGTCATTCTCGCTGTGGATCGCAATGATGGTTTTACATTCACTGAAGATTTTCTCCAAAACCTCAGGATTGTCAACAAGCATATTTCCGGTGGAGGATCCCTGAAAAATTTTTACCCCGCAAGTTGTTTTCGGATTCACTTTCAGAATTTCTGCCATATTGTCGTTGGTTGCACCAAAGAAAAATGAAAAATTGGCTAGAGAAACTTCGGTAGCCCGGGAATATTTTTCTTCCAACAACTTTATCGTTGTGGCCTGAGGAACTGTGTTAGGCATTTCCATGTAGGTAGTTGTTCCACCCGCTACCCCGGCTTTTGCCTCTGTATAAATTTCCCCTTTGTGAGTTAGTCCCGGCTCTCTGAAGTGAACCTGATCATCAATCAGTCCAGGGAAAAGATATTTTCCTTCTGCGTTGATGTGAATATCAGCAACCTCAGAACTCAGATCGGATCCCAGTTTAGCAATCATGCCACCCCTAACCAAAACGTCTCCCGGGCTAATCCGGCCTTCATTGACTATATTTGCACCGGTGATCAGAATACTTTTCATCTCTATTGGAGTTTTACTTTCAAATTTTCCCTTAAAATTAACGAATCATGAGCAATGAGGCCATAGGTTTTGAAGCATTTAAGCTAAATCGCCAGCTTTTGGATGCAGTCTCTG
This sequence comes from Algoriphagus sp., assembly GCA_046597285.1. Classification (GTDB taxonomy): domain Bacteria; phylum Bacteroidota; class Bacteroidia; order Cytophagales; family Cyclobacteriaceae; genus Algoriphagus. The sequence continues at coordinate 39,570 of JBKJKX010000154.1, forward strand.
CTGCCGGCTATACCCAGCCAACTCCGATTCAGGAAAAAGCTATTCCGCTCGCACTTGCCGGTCATGATGTATTGGGGATAGCTCAAACAGGAACTGGAAAAACTGCAGCGTACGTGTTGCCTGTTTTGATGAAAGTAAAATATGCACAAGGTCAACACCCAAAGGCATTAATCCTTGCTCCGACGCGTGAACTCGTCATGCAAATCGAAGAGGTGACGCGTCAGCTTGCGGAAAATACGGACTTGAGAATTTTGAGTTTGTATGGAGGATTAGGACCAAAACCTCAAATTGAAGCGATTGCAGCCGGAGTAGACATCGTTATCTCAACACCTGGAAGATTTCTGGATCTTTATAAAAAAGGTTTGATCTTCACAAAAGAGATCAAAACAATGGTTTTAGATGAGGCAGACAAAATGATGGATATGGGCTTCATGCCTCAGATTCGGTCGATTTTGGAGGTTATTCCTGTGAAAAGACAAAACCTGCTTTTCTCCGCTACTTTTGGCGGAAGAATCGAAAGGCTTGCTGCAGAATTCCTTGAATTTCCGGAGCGAGTGGAAGTAACTCCCCAGGCGACCACGGCTGAGACCATTGCTCAGGTTCAATATTTAGTACCAAATATTAAAACGAAGATCAATCTGCTCGGACATCTTCTTCAAAATGAAGAAGTAAAAAGGGCCATAATTTTTACTAGATCCCGCAAAAATGCTGAAGAAGTTTTCCACTATCTGGATAAAAGGCATTTTGGAGAAATCAGGGTAATCCACGCCAACAAAGGTCAGAACACTCGGATTAATTCAATGGAGGATTTTAAAGGTGGAGAAGTAAGAGTTCTTGTGGCAACAGATGTAGCTTCAAGAGGATTGGACGTAACGATGGTTTCCCACGTATTCAACTTCGATGTGCCTTTGATCTATGAAGATTATGTACACCGGATCGGCAGAACAGGCCGGGCGGAGAATGAGGGTAAGGCGATCACGTTTGTGAATCCAGCGGAAACTTATCATTTCGACAAAATCGAGACAATCATCCGAATGAAGGTAGATGTGGCGGAGATTCCAGTCGAAGTAGATGTTCCTGCGACTCCTTTCGACGAGAAGCAAGGCTACGATAGGGAGCTGGATAAGCTACGACAGCGGGATAATCCTGAATACAAAGGAGCCTTCCATGAGAAGAAAGGGCCACCAACCGTAAATCCAAACAAGCCTATGGAGGAGAAAAAGCGAGGAAATAAAAACTCCAAAGCGAAGAGAAACCGAAATCAGATGAAGACCAAGGCCAAGTGGAAGAAAAAAGGAGATAGTTAAAAAGTAAAAAAGGATCCCGAAAATATCAGGATCCTTTTTTTTATCGCTCTGTCCGTGTATTCGTTCTGTCTACCGGAGTTCTTTTTTCTCTGTTTGCGAGATCCCATGCTGTGTAGAAGATTAGCTTGGCTCTTTTGGTCATGAGCGGAAACTCAATTTTGTCCACCGTGTCTGTCACCTGATGGTAATCATCGTGTACACCATTGAAGAAAAAGAGCACGGGAATATTATGCTTTGCAAAATTGTAATGATCGGATCTGTAATAGAATCTGTTCGGATCATCTTCTGCATCGTAACGATAGTCTAGGATCAGGTCCGTGTAGGTGATGTTATTATATTCGTTGATTTTCTTCAGTTGAGAAGAAAGCATCTCAGAACCGATTACATAGATATAATCCTTGTTCTCGGCCTTCTGATATTCGTAATCGATACGTCCTACCATATCGATGTTGATGTTGTTTACGGTATTTGCCAAAGGGAAAATAGGATGCTCAGAATAGTACTCAGATCCTAAAAGTCCTTTTTCCTCGCCAGTAACATTGAGGAAAAGAATACTTCTTCTTGGTTTCAAACCGTCTTTGGCTGCCATTGCAAAAGCCTCAGCAATCTCCATCACAGAGACAGTTCCTGATCCATCGTCATCCGCACCGTTGAATACATCGCCTTTGCCGTCAACTCCCACGTGATCGTAATGAGAAGAGATTACCAGTACTTCTTCCTTCTTATCAGTTCCTTCGAGGAATCCCATCACGTTTTCGGTGGGAACAACATTATTAGATTTTACGATCTGATAGCTTGCTTTCTGAGATTTGATAGTTTCAGGAGTGCTTTTAGCTGCTTCTTTCAAAGTCTCAACAGGAGTTCCGAAAAGTTCGCCCATTAAATCAGAACTCACCATGAATACCGGTCTTTGGGTGGTCGGTTTTTCGAAACCAAGACGACCTTTTCCTGCATTTGATTTGTATCGATTAGCTACACGATCAAAATTTGATTGACCTTCCATGGTTACTACTACAATTCCGGCAGCTCCTGCATCCATTACTTTGGAGACAAGATCATTGGTTCTTGCACCTATTGCCCAAATACCAACCAGCTTTTCCTTGACGTCAACTTTCGCAAGATTTTCATCAGTCACTAGACCCAGGAATACCAAATCAGTCTTCGCAATTTTCTTCATATCTGCATCACCCGTAAATATGAAATCAGTGTTTTCGACCAACTTCTTTTTACCAACCTGTAGGGTTACCTTGCTGTAGGCGGCAGAAACCAAGTTGAATTGCTGGAAATATCCTCCATTCACCGGCCCTCCTAAACCAATGTTTTTGTAGAAATCTGCTAAATAACTAGCTGCTTTTTTTCCTCCTTCGGTCCCGGTATCTCTTCCCTGAAGCTCATCCGAAGACAAATAAGTTAAATGAGTTTTGAGATCATCAGCTGTAATTGTATTAGCGAATTTTTCTTGAGGAGAATTTTGGGCGAGGATTGGTATTGTTAAGCCAATTGCCAGAGCTCCAGTTAAGAACAAAACTTTTTTCATGTCATTTTTTATTTGGGATCTAAAACTATATAAATTTTCAACCCATCTCTAAACCGTTTATAAATATCAAGTGTTATCAGGGAAATTATTGGATTCGCAAAAAGTTTTATACTTCAAGAAATTGTAGCTTTGCACCCGTAAAATCAGGTCGATTCTTTACCCAAATAGTTCATACTTCCTTAGAGTTCTTTATGCAAATAAATCTTTCTAATGCTGTCAAATTTGAGAGCAGACACAATGGCCCGACAGAGGCGGAAATCGCTGAGATGTTGGACAAGATCGGAGCCTCATCCTTAGAGGAATTAATCAACCAAACCGTACCAAAAGCAATACAGCTGGAACGTCCGCTGAATTTGCCGGCGGCAAAACTGGAATCAGAATTTCTTAAAGAATTCAAAACTCTAGCTTCAAAAAATAAGGTTTTCAAATCGTTCATTGGAACAGGTTATTACGATACGATTGTTCCTGGTGTTGTTTTGAGAAATGTGTTGGAGAATCCGGGATGGTATACCGCTTATACTCCTTACCAAGCTGAGATCGCCCAGGGTAGATTGGAGGCTCTGATTAATTTCCAAACCGTAGTGATGGAGTTGACTGGAATGGAGCTTGCAAATGCTTCGTTGCTGGATGAAGGAACAGCGGCTGCCGAGGCAATGACGATGCTGTTTGCGGTGAAACCGAAAGAGAAGAAGAACGCTACCAAGTTTTTTGTTGACGAGAAAGTATTCCCTCAGACCAAGGCGGTTCTTTTGACAAGAGCTGAGCCAATCGGGATTGAGTTAGTTTTTGGATCAATCGATTCTTTGGATTTGACGGATGAAAATCTCTATGGAGTTCTTTTCCAATATCCTGATGCAGACGGTGCGGTGAGAGACTACTCAGCGATCGTAGCTGCTGCTAAAGAAAATAAAGTAACCACGGCTTTTGCAGCTGACTTACTTGCATTGACAATTTTGACACCACCGGGTGAAATGGGAGCTGACGTGGTTGTTGGTTCTGCACAGCGATTCGGTGTTCCGATGGGCTATGGAGGCCCGCATTCCGCTTTTTTTGCAACTAAGGAGGATTACAAAAGACAAATACCAGGTCGAATCATCGGTGTTTCGATAGACAGAGCCGGTAACAAAGCCTACAGAATGGCCTTGCAAACACGCGAGCAACATATCAAACGTGAGAAGGCAACCTCAAACATTTGTACTGCACAAGTTCTATTGGCAGTAATGTCCAGTTTCTATGCGGTGTATCACGGTCCTCAAGGTCTGAAGAATATCGCATTGAGAACACACGGATTGGCTAAGTTGACTGCGAAAGCTCTTTCTCAACTTGGATATACAATTTCCTCTCAGCAGTATTTTGATACGGTGAAAGTAAGTTTGGATGCTGAGATTTTGAAAAAACTGAATCAGTTAGCTGTTGCTTCTGAACTTAACTTCAGGTATGAGAACGATGCCTTGTTCATCACATTTGATGAGGTAAAAACTCTTTCAGATACACAAGAGGTTGTGAATGTTTTTGCGAAAGCAAAGGGAAGTCAGGCTTTGGATATTTCAGAAATGGCAGACTCACTTTCACTTGAATTGCCGGAGTCACTTTTGAGAACCTCGGAATATTTAACCCACCCGGTTTTCAATAATTATCATAGTGAGCACGAGATGCTTCGCTACATCAAGCGCTTGGAGGCGAAAGATCTTTCTTTGGTTCATTCTATGATTTCGTTGGGCTCATGTACTATGAAATTGAATGCAACAGCAGAGATGATCCCGGTGACTTGGCCAGAGTTTGGACAGATGCATCCATTTGCCCCAATCGATCAGACACTAGGGTATCAGGAGCTATTCGAGAATCTGAGAACATGGCTAACTGAAATCACAGGTTTCGCAGATACATCCTTGCAGCCAAACTCAGGCGCTCAGGGAGAATTTGCCGGCTTGATGGTCATTAGAGGCTATCACCTGAATAATGGAGATACACATAGAAACATTGCCCTGATCCCAACCTCAGCTCATGGAACCAATCCTGCATCTGCAGTAATGGCCGGAATGAAAGTTGTCCTCGTAATGTGTGACGAAAAAGGCAATATTGATATAATTGACTTAAAGACAAAAGCTGCCGAGCACGCTCAGGATTTGGCTTGCCTGATGGTGACCTATCCATCTACCCATGGAGTATTCGAAGAAGCTATTCAGGAAATATGTGCGATTATCCATCAGTATGGCGGGCAAGTATATATGGACGGAGCAAATATGAATGCTCAGGTTGGTTTGACAAGCCCGGGGAGAATCGGCGCCGACGTTTGTCACTTGAATCTCCACAAGACATTCTGTATTCCTCACGGTGGAGGCGGACCTGGTATGGGACCAATTTGCGTAGCAAGTCATTTAGCTCCATTTCTTCCGGGAAACCCAATTATAAAAACGGGCGGTGAACATGCAGTTTCATCAATATCTGCCGCTCCGTACGGAAGCGCCAGCATTCTCCCAATCTCTTATGCCTACATCGCCATGATGGGAGGAGATGGCTTGACGAATGCCACTAAACTGGCGATCTTAAATGCTAATTACATCAAGGAAAGACTGAATGGTCATTTCCCTATTCTTTACACAGGATCGCAAGGTCGCGCAGCACACGAGATGATTGTGGATTGCCGTGCCTTCAAAGAAGTGGGAGTAGAAGTGGAGGATATCGCTAAGCGTTTGATGGATTATGGTTACCATGCGCCGACCGTTTCTTTCCCGGTTGCTGGCACGTTGATGATCGAGCCAACAGAATCTGAGACTAAGACTGAATTGGATAAGTTTTGTGATGCGCTTCTTTCTATTCGCGAGGAGATTCGTGAGATCGAAGACGGCAATGCTGATAAAGTAAATAATGTTCTTAAAAATGCTCCACACACTGCGACAATGGTGCTGACCGGAGAATGGGATTTACCTTACACCAGAGAAAAGGCAGTTTTCCCAATTTCGTATTTGAAGGAAAGCAAGTTCTGGCCAAGCGTAAGGAGAATCGATTCGGCTTATGGAGACAGAAATCTCGTTTGTAGCTGTATTCCTGTAGAAGAATATGCAAAAGAGGCTGAAACGGCTTAATAGAAAATAGAGTCCAAAAATAAAGGCTGCCAATTGGCAGCCTTTATTTTTTTATACGTTAACGTGTTTTTCTGCGTGGTAAGATGATCTTACTAAAGGTCCCGACTCCACATATTTCAATCCTCGCCTGAGTCCTTCTTCCTTGTAATGGGCAAACATATCCGGATGAATAAATTCTGCAACTTCGATGTGCATTTTAGTAGGCTGAAGGTATTGCCCCAACGTCAGGATATCGCAGCCATTTGCAACCAAATCATCCATTGCCTTATAGAGTTCTTCTTTGGTTTCCCCAAGGCCAAGCATTATCCCGGTCTTGGTTCGTTTTCCGTATTCTTTTGTCAGTTTGATTTGCTCCAAAGATCGCTCGTATTTGGCCTGAGGTCGAACTCTTCGATAAAGACTTCCGACAGTCTCCATGTTGTGAGAGACTACTTCCTGGCCGCCACTGATCATTCGGTATAATGCATCCCAGTTTGATTTCACATCCGGAATCAAGGTTTCTATGGTAGTTGACGGAGAAAGTTCCTTAGTCTGGATGACGGTCTGATACCAAATTTCTGATCCTTTATCTTTTAACTCATCCCGGTTGACTGAGGTAATAACAGCGTGTTTTACTCCCATCAGTTTGATTGCTTCCGCTACTCTTCGGGGTTCGTCCGTGTCGTACTCCGGTGGTCTGCCTGTCGCTACGGCACAAAATGAACAAGATCTGGTACAAACATTTCCCAAAATCATAAAAGTTGCTGTGCCAGCACCCCAGCATTCACCCATGTTTGGGCAATTGCCGCTTTCGCAAATGGTATGGAGCTTATGTTGGTCCACCAATTTTCTGACATTGGCATATTCTTTTCCTACGGGCAACTTTACGCGTAACCAATCAGGTTTCTTTCTTCGGGTTGCTTCTTCGGAAATGACAGGTAATTCAATCATCAGTTTGACTATTTAATTCAAAGGTAAGGCCTATAGGGATAAAACCCGTTCAGCTTTATTGCCTAAATCCGTAGAAAAAGGTGAAATAAACGGATTGGAATAGTTGATTATTTTCTGCGGTGGGGATTAACGGTATTTCTTTGGTAAAACCCTCAAGCATGTATCCAAGTTCAAGTCCGGTCACATTGCTTTTGAAAACACCAAATTCAAAGGAAACAGCAGCTTTTGCATTTGCGCCAAAAACAAATTCAGATTGACCTATTCCTTCAAACAAATTGCCTGCACCCAAAATATTGTACCGACTTTGATGAATTTCTGGGTCATATTGTTCAGTGACCGTTTCCACTCGATTGATCGCATACTCGATGTAATAGGGAGCAATTAATCCAAGAGTAGGGCCAACCGCTGCTAAAGCTGAAACCTGAACCCCTTGATTTGGCGCCTTTTTGAATAATACTAATTCTCTCCCGTATTGAGGCCGAATCGAGTAGAGATAGTTTGATTTGCCGAAAATGTAACTATTTCCCAGCACCGTATTGTATCGAACTTCTTTCTGGTTTTTGACATTTGACACCTCGATGGACCAAAAACTGAATTTGGTATCATCAATTCGGGTTCCTGCTTTGAAAACAAAACCGCCGATTAGACCCCCATTTGTATTCTTATTTACGCCAAAAAGATATTCTTTGTCGTATTCATAATTTCCAACATCTTCTCGCTGTCCAAATGTTTCTGTGATTGAAAAGATAAATAGAATCGGAAGGATATAGTTTAGCCTGCTCATTCGATATGTTCAAAAATATTGCTCAATTTTAGTGTTGAATACTTTAACTGAATTTTAAAAGTAAGAGTTTATACCCACTATAAAAAGTTTGAATTTTGGTGTAGTTTGAGCCAAAGCAGAGCATTTGTAATCAGCTTAGATTCGGCGATCAAACAATCTATGAACTTCAAGTTCTGAAGAAGATCGCTTTCATTAAAATTGATTATTCAATATAAACCCAACTATTATGAGTTACCTTTTTGAGAGTTTCAAAGGCTGGAAAATCTATTGTGAGGAAAAGGAAATTTCTCTTCCTCAATCTGTTGTTGAATATGAGGTTGACCAAAAAAATGGAGAGGACTCCCAAATTAAGGCTGGTTTGCTGAAAGCCTACGGAGTAATGAAAGATGCTGTCAAAACTGGTCTTGAAGAAGATATGACCTCTAGATCCGGGATGATCAATAATGGAGCGAAGAAGGTTTACAATTATCCGGTCGCGGTTCTTTCCCCTGATTTCCAAAAACTAATCTCGAGAGCTTTAGCTGCAAAAGAAGTGAATTCTTGCATGGGAAGAGTAGTAGCGGCCCCTACAGCCGGTGCAAGCGGGATTCTTCCAGGTACTTTGGTGACGTTGCAGGAGATTCATTCTTTGTCTGATACGGAGATTGTTAATGGTCTTTTAGTAGGGGCAGGAATTGCTTTAATTATCGAGGAAAAAGCGAGCTTGGCTGGTGCAGTGGGCGGATGCCAAGCTGAGACAGGATCTGCTGCAGCCATGGCTTCCGGAGCGATTGTCTACTGCTTGGGAGGAAATACGGATCAGGTTTTTACAGCAGTTGCCATTACGATTCAATGCATGCTTGGATTAGTTTGTGATCCTGTTGCGGGCTTGGTAGAAGTACCATGTGTGGTCAGAAATGCGAGCGCCGCAGCAATTGCATTCAGTTCGGCTCAAATAGCATTGGCAAATGTCAATGCTGTGATTCCGGTAGATGAATGTGTGGAGGCGATGGGTGAAATTGGGGCTTCGATGGAAAGTCGGTATAAGGAAACAGCAATGGGCGGACTAGCGGCGACTCTTACTGGTCAGGAAATTTCAAAGAGGGTACTTATCAGTGATATTGAGATACTTCCCGATTCTGAATTACCCGAATAAGTTTTGAAAAAATGGGATGCTTAAAATAGTGTCAATGCTAAGAGTGAAAATGATGGACCATAGAATTGCACTCCAAAACATGTGGAGGTAGATATGTCTCTTTTTTGTGCCGAATGAAATTAAAATCAGCGTACCTCCAATTGGTGTAAGGAATATGGGTGTTAAGAAAGCGATTCCAACTTTGCCATATTTGCCCCAGATTGTGACTAGCCTTCGGTTTTTGATAGAAAATTTAGGTTTGGGGACTTTGCGTCTTAGCTCAATATATTTTTTGAATTTGATTCCAATCAGGCTGAATACAAATACGCTTGACATCATCCCTGCTACTGTGACAAAAATGGTTTCAGCAAATCCATATCCCGCGGCGGAAGCGAAAACGGGGCCCGCAATGAATTTGAACCAGCAAAGAAAATAGATCCCCAGGAATGTGAGGATAGCTTCTGTCATAGTAAGAAGTACAGGTAAGTAATGTAACTGGCAAGCAAGAGTAAACCTTCAATCATAGAAATACGCATTTTACTTTTCATCAAAGGAAAGAGAAGTAACGTAATTCCTATCATCCACAAATAGTCTGAATCAAGAAATTCCTGGGAAATACTGATCGGTTTGATGATGGCTGTAATACCGATTATGGCGAGAATATTCATGATGTTGCTACCCAAAATATTTCCTAAAGCCAAATCAGTTCTTTTTGAAAGTGCGGCAATTATTGAGGTAATCAATTCCGGGAGACTTGTTCCAATTGCTACAACCGTAATTCCGATTACTCTCTCAGATACGCCTAATTCTCTCGAGATTTTAACAGCATTTACAACAAGAAGTTCAGAACCGATATATAGTCCTAGTATTCCTCCAAAAAATAAACCTGTCGCTACTTTCAAAGAATAATTTTTCACAAGCTCTACTTCTTCTTCGCCCTCTTCCAGTGTATCGCCGATACCAGAACCAAAATGTCTGAATAGGTAAGCATTGAAGCCAATAAATAATGAAAAGAGCAGGACTCCCTCCCAGAAGGAAATTGTTCCGTTGTAGCTTAATCCATAAAATAATAATGCAACTAGGACGGTAAGCAAATAGTCAAACCTGAGATGACTTTTCTTGATTAAAATTGGATAGAAAACACCACTTATTCCAAGCACCAAGCCGATATTTGCCAAATTTGATCCCAAGACATTGCCAACTGAAATATCACTATTGCCCTTTAAAGCAGCACTCACACTTACTAAAAGCTCGGGCATTGATGTCCCAAATGCTACTACAGTCAGTCCAATCAAACCAGTACTCATACCGAGTTTCACGGCAAAAGCAGAGGCACCATCTACCAATATTTTTCCTCCAAAAAGTAGAATTACAATGCCCAGAGCCAAAAGAAAGTAAGTGATCATAGGGATTTAAAGTTTTCCGCCAAATGCTAAGTCTCCAGCATCGCCTAAACCAGGAACGATATAAGAAAGGTGGTTGAGCTTTTCATCAATAGTCCCAAGCCATAGTTTATAGGGCAAATTCATGGTTTCTTCAATGTATTTGATCCCTTCCGGAGCGGCAAATAGTGCAGCAATATGAATCATTGCAGGGGTGCCATGAGAAACAATTGTGTCTAATGTCCTGATGATTGATTTCCCTGTTGCAAGCATTGGGTCTGCGAGAATGACTACTTTTCCTTCAAGGGATGGACTTGCATGATATCCAAGATTGATTTTTATTTCGCCACTTTCATTTTCATCTCGAAAAGCCCCAATAAATCCACTTTCCGCAGTATCAAAGAAATTTAAAAAACCCTGATAAAAAGGAAGAGATGCTCTCAAAACCGAAACCAATACGATTTGGCTTTCAGGTATTAAAATTTGGGTCTTCGCTAATGGAGTGGCTACTTGTTGAGATTTATAGGGTAGAGATTTGGAAATTTCATAAGCTAAAATTTCTCCCAGACGCTCCATATTTTTTCTGAAACGCATACGATCGTGTTGAATCGTGATATCCCGCATTTCACCCATAAATTGATTGGCAATAGAAGGGGTTTCTGAAAGTATAAACATATAGCGAAGATAAAAGAAAACCCGGCTCGTATGAAGCCGGGTTAGTTATATGAATTTTGAAATCTTACTTGATTTCGAAACTAGTTCTTCTTGCCAATTGCCTTGCCTCAGCGGATGATTTATCGACACTTGTATCTTCGCCATACCCCTTGTAAGAGAGTCTGGAAGAATCAACACCTGCAGAAATCAACAAATCATAAACAGCTTTCGCTCTTTTTTCCGAAAGCTTGATATTGTAATCTTCCGGGCCTAATTCATCGGCAAATCCTTTTACTTCAAGATTGACCCCAGGATTTCTCTTCATAAAGTTCGCTACATAGTTCGTGGATGAAATAGAATATCCAAGTGGTCTATGGCTGTCAAATGCAAAATATACATTGACATAATTTTCATTAATAGCTTTTTTGAAATAATCAACCTCTTGTTTGATTTCCACCGTTGGACAACCTTCAAGTGAGGCTGGGCCAGGAATAAAAGGACACTTATCCAAATGATCCGGAGTGCCATCAGTGTCTGAATCAAGTGTGATGCCTGAGAAATTGACTCTTGCACCAACAGGTGTATTTGCTTCCTTGTCTAGATAATCAGGCACGCTGTCTCCATCAGAATCCTTCAGCATTTGCATCATCCCGTTGATACCATCTGCAAGTTCATCCTTTGTAGCATACTTATCAGCGGCGATGTACCAATCAGCATGTTCCTCTTGTTTTCCCAGGTAGATGTTCAATCCCAATGTTCCAGTCCACCAGGTGCCAGTTGCGTGCACATATGGATTGGAACCAACAGTATTGGGTTGTACCTCAGAGTTGTATTCGTTTCCATCAAAAGTGTAGGTCTGCCTTCCATTTATTATCATAGAAATGTCACCTGTTAATGCTACTCTCGGGCCAAGTTTATACTGGCCTGTTAATCCAGATATGACATTATAATGATATTCAGCTTGGGTATTTAAAATGGTCTGTTCAAAACTCATTCTTCCACCACCACCACCTAGATGCCCAAGAAGCCCAATTTTTCTGTAGATTGATTCAAAATTCATTATTCTACCAAAATTGAAAATCATTTGTATATCAATTCTTTGATAGTTGGTTTTGAACACTGGGCTTTCTCCCTCTACCTCAGAAAATGATCCAAATCCACCATCGCCTTTTATCCCAAACCTTTCGTTGAACATGTATCGCAAGCCAAAATCTAAATGGCCAATATTTAGAGTAGGAGTTAAATATCCAGGTGTTAAGGGGGACATTGCTTTATTGAAACCAGCGTTTGTCTCGATTGACCAGCGATTAAAATCTTTTTGGGCATACCCAAATGTCACAATTCCTGAAAGGATCAGGACTAATAAATATCTTTTCATCAAGGTGAGGTGATCAAGGGGTGAAGAGTCAAAAATATGGAATTAAAATTCAGATTCCTTGAGTCCAGTTAAACAAAAAAAGCCCAGCAGAAGCTGGGCTTTAAAATTATATTCAATAAATGACTATTTCACTTCGAAACTTGCTCTTCTTGCAAGTTGTCTTGCGTCAGCAGAAGATTTATCAACACTAGTGTCTTCGCCGTAACCTTTAAAAGACAATCTTGAAGCATCTACTCCTGTGGAAACTAATAAGTCATAGACTGCTTTAGCTCTTCTTTCGGAAAGTTTCATGTTGTAATCTTCAGGACCCAATTCGTCTGCGTAACCTTTAATTTCCATTGTTACACCAGGATTTCTCTTCATGAAGTTAGAAACATAATTAGAAGCGCTAGCAGAATATCCAAGAGGTACAGAGCTATCGAAGGCATAATAAACGTTTACATACCCATCATTAATCGCCTGCTTGAAGAAATCAACTTCTTCTTTTTCAACTTCAGCCGGAGGACATCCCCCTGTAGAAGCAGGACCAGGAACAAATGGACACTTATCCAAGTGGTCAGGAGTCCCATCACTATCGGAATCCATTGTTGAACCTGCAGAGTTTACTCTTGCACCAACCGGAGTATTTGGTTCTTTGTCTAAATAATCAGGAACACCATCGGCATCTGAATCTTTCAACATGTCTTTAATTCCGTTGATTTGAGTCGCCAATTCTTCTTTAGTGGCGTACTTATCAGCAGCAATAAACCAGTCTGCGTGCTGTTCAGAGGAGCCTAGATAGAAGTGAAGTCCTAGAGTTCCAGTCCACCATGTTCCGTTTGCACCATAAAAGCCGTTGTCTTGACTAGGTCTGATTACAGAAGCTCCATCGAAGGAAACTGTCTGACGGCCGTTAAGGATAGTACTGATATCACCAACTAAGGCAATATTATTAGAAAGTTTTATTTGTGGAGTGACGCCAAAAATGAAGTTATAAACATCATCAGTGAAATCGTTGTAAAGGTTTTCTTCTGGATTAACGTTACCGATTCCGGCTCCACCATGAAGAAGAAGTCCAAATGATCTACTGAAAGATTCGAAGTTCATAATTCTACCAATGTTGGCAACACCCTGAAGATTTAATCTGTAATATTTAGTATCGAAGTTTGGCTCACCCTCTGATTCCTTGAAGGAACCGAGTCCATAATCGAGTTTTAGTCCAAATTTCTCGTTGAACATGTAACGAACTCCTAAATCAACGTGACCTAGATTTAGAGTAGGAGACAGATAACCTGGTGTCAATGGCGCCATTGGCTTGTTAAAGCCGCCATTTACTTCCAATGACCATTTGTCGAATTCGCTTTGAGCGTTAGCACTGAATGCTAAGGCGCCAGCCATAAGTGTTGATAGTATTAGTTTTTTCATAACAAAAAATTTTTGTTGAAATTTTAAGTGTTTGATTGATATGATTACAAATTTATAAACTTTTAACTTAATGCAAATCTAGATGAAATATTTAAAACCCAATTGTGGATTAAAAATAATTTAATTTTTTTGAATTATGTATGTTGAAATTACAACACAATTAATGCCAAAATGAAACTATTGTATGATTTGCTCGATTTGCTTGGAGTTTCTGGTGATGAATCAAAGACTTCAGTCTTTATTTTTGATTACATCAACGAAAGAAAGAATATTTGGGACCAAGTTCCTGATGTTTTTTTTGGGGAGGATTTCCATGATTGTATTTTATTAAAATTTGGGATTCCAACTACTGCAATTTTTGCTCACATGGACACAATTGGTTTCATGTCAAGATATGAAAATCAATTAGTTGCTATTGGAGGGCCAGAAATAATTTCAGGAATAAAGTTAGTTGGTCAGGATTCATTGGGTCCCGTTAATTGCAGATTAATTGTCGATGAAGACGGTGTTTTTCACGATTTTCCCAGAGGGATTGAAACAGGAACACGGCTCTCATTTGAACAAAATATTCGGATAGATGAAGAATTTATTCAGGCAGCCTCTCTCGATAATAGATTAGGCCTCTTCACTGCTTTGAAAGTATGCGAAAATCTTAAAAATGGGTGGGTAATTTTTTCTACGTATGAAGAGCACGGAGGAGGAAGCATGCCTTTCATATTGAGGTTTATTCAAGAAAATGCTCCGATTCGACATGCATTAATTGCGGATATTACTTGGGTCACCGAAGGGGTAAGGCCTCATGGAGGGGTTGTCATTTCGATTAGAGACAAATTTATTCCTAGAAAAAAATTCATAGATAAAATCCTTTCCTTAGCAATGGAAAGTGGAATACCCTATCAACTAGAAGTGGAAGATAGTGGCGGAAGTGATGGAAGGGAAGTGCAATTCTCTCCTTATGCAGTTGATTGGTGCTTTGTAGGTGCTGCTGAGGAGAATGTTCACACTCCAGATGAAAAAGTTTCATTGGTTGATTTAGATGCAATGATCAGACTGCATAAGTACTTAATGGAGCACCTTTAAATCCTCTAAAAATGAAAATCATCCTAAAGGATAAACTATTCGAAGTTTATTTGAGTGGTGCCGATATCAAGACAAGGATCAATCAAATTGGGGAGCAAATTACCCAAAATTTTAAAGACAAGGATATAGTTGTCCTGGGAGTATTGAATGGTTCATTCATATTTTTGGCAGATCTTTGTCGAGCAATCGATTTACACTTGGTTTGCAGCTTTATAAAATTAAGTAGTTACCAAGGATTACTCTCTTCTGGGGAAATACGATCAATTCTTGGACTTGATCAAGATTTGAAAGGTAAGCATGTGATAATTGTTGAGGATATTGTGGACTCCGGATTGAGCATGGATTACCTGATTAAAAGCCTCTCTGACCATGATCCTGCACAAATTGCAATAGTAACTTTATTATTTAAACCTGATGCTTTTCGCTTTAATTATGCGATTGATTATGTAGGTTTTGAAATTCCCAATAAATTTGTCGTCGGTTATGGCCTCGATTATGACGGTTTAGGCAGAAATTTGCCTGACATTTATCAACTCAGCACTCTTTAATTAATTACTTCAAGAATGTTCAATATTGTATTATTTGGCCCTCCAGGAGCTGGAAAAGGTACTCAAAGTGAGAAATTGATTCAGAAATACGGGCTTACTCATCTTTCTACAGGGGATTTGTTCAGAAAACATTTAGGAGAGGGCACAGAGCTGGGTCAGCTGGCGAAAAAATACATGAACGAGGGTCATTTGGTGCCGGATGAAGTGGTGATCCGAATGGTGGAAGAGAAAATCAACGAGACTAAATATACCCAGGGATATATTTTTGATGGATTTCCAAGGACCACTGCTCAGGCAGAGGCGCTGGATGAAATGCTTTCCCACCATGGATTATCTATCTCTGGAATGATTGCTTTGGATGTTCCGGAGGAAACTTTGAAAATAAGGATCAAAGAAAGAGGAAAAACTTCTAACCGTCTGGATGACCAAGACGATGAAAAAATCAATACACGCATCAAAGTTTATCTGGACGAGACCTTACCGGTGGCTGATTATTACTCAAAGCAGGGCAAGTTTCAGAAAATCAATGGGGTAGGTGAGATTGAGCAGATATTTAAAGATATCACTTCGGTAATTGATAGTTACTGAATGGCTATATTTTGCTAATTTTGCAATCCAAATCTTTGGCTAGGCTGGGAAGCTTAGCCTTTTTCTTTTATAAAAATGGCGGATTCAAATTTCATCGATTATGTCAAATTCTGCTCCAGATCTGGTGCAGGTGGTGCTGGAGCTATGCATTTCCGAAGGGAAAAACATGTGCCAAAAGGAGGCCCGGATGGAGGAGATGGAGGGCGAGGAGGCCACATCATCTTAAGAGGAAGTTCCCAATTGTGGACTTTGCTTCACCTTAAATATAAAAAACACGTCATAGCCGATCCTGGAAAAGGAGGTGAGGGAGGGAGAAGGACTGGAGCAGACGGAAAGGATGTCATCTTAGAGGTGCCTCTTGGTACCGTTGCCAAAGATGCCGAAACGGGCGAAAAAAGATGGGAGATCACTGAAGATGGTCAGGAAGTAATCTTGACCCAAGGAGGCCGAGGCGGACTTGGAAACGATCATTTCAAAACTTCTACAAATCAGGCTCCGCATTACGCTCAGCCGGGTGAGTCAGGCATTGAGGAATGGATTATCCTTGAATTGAAATTATTGGCTGATGTCGGTCTTGTTGGTTTTCCTAATGCAGGAAAATCCACCCTACTTTCTTCTATTTCGGCTGCAAGACCTGAAATTGGAGATTATCCGTTTACTACGCTTGTCCCAAATCTAGGCGTAGTAGCCTACAGAGACGACAAATCCTTTGTAATGGCGGATATTCCTGGAATCATCGAAGGAGCTGCAGAGGGAAAAGGTCTTGGGATTAGATTTCTTCGTCACATCGAGCGAAACTCTATTTTATTATTTCTGGTGCCGGCAGATGCGCCAAATGTGCAACACCAATACAATATTCTTCTGGGGGAATTGGAAAAATATAATCCAGAATTGCTTGATAAAAAAAGACTCCTAGCGATTTCGAAATCCGACATGCTTGATGAGCAATTAATGAAGGAGATGGAAAAAGAACTTCCAAAAGGTATTCCTCATTTATTTATCTCCTCAGTTTCACAGATAAATCTCGGCAAATTAAAAGATATGATCTGGCAGGCAATTCATTAATCCTGAGTGCCAGATTGTCAGTAATAAAAGGCTGGCAACAATATTGTAATTCCCCCAAAGCCAACTATAGGGTATCATTATTATGAAAAATAAGGAACGATTGGATCCAGAGTTCAATAAGACAGAGGAACAAGTAGTGGATGAGCCTACCGCAAACAATTCAGAAGATGTAGATTCGGAAACCCAACCTACTGAAACTATCGAGAGAAAATTAGAAAGAGAAGTTGCAGACTTGAAAGATAAATATCTTAGACTCTATTCTGATTTCGAGAATTATAGAAAACGGACTGCCAAAGAAAGACTGGATCTTATTACAACGGCATCTGAGGATATCTT
This sequence comes from Algoriphagus sp., assembly GCA_046597285.1. Lineage (GTDB taxonomy): Bacteria > Bacteroidota > Bacteroidia > Cytophagales > Cyclobacteriaceae > Algoriphagus. The sequence goes on from JBKJKX010000154.1 coordinate 56,763, forward strand.
GAAGGAATTAATTCCAGTCGTAGATGATTTTGAGAGGGCATTTAAAGCCAATGAGTCTCAGGAAGATGCCGTCAAAGTTCGTGAAGGCAATCAACTGATTTTTCATAAACTTCTCAAAACACTTGAAAATCAGGGTTTGAAACCTATGGAAAATTTGATAGGCAAACCTTTCAATCCTGATACTCAGGAAGCAATTACTTCATTACCATCTCCAAATGAAGATTTGAAAGGAACGGTAATCGATGTAGTAGAAAAAGGATATACACTAGGCGAAAAAGTTGTAAGATTCGCCAAAGTAGTGACAGGAGCATAAAGTTATGGCAAAAAGAGACTATTACGAGGTATTGGGAATCACCAAGTCTTCGACTCCTGAGGAGATAAAGAAAGCCTACAGAAAACTGGCGATTCAATTCCACCCTGATAAAAACCCAGACAATCCTGAAGCGGAGGACAAATTTAAAGAAGCAGCTGAGGCCTATGAGGTCCTAAGCAACGCGGAAAAGAAACAACGCTACGATCAATTTGGACATCAGGGGGTAAGTGGAAATGGCGGCCACGGGGGTGGAGGAATGAATATGGAAGATATTTTCTCCCAGTTCGGCGACATTTTCGGTGGAGGCGGTGGATTCGGTTCTTTCTTTAGTGGGGGTGGCGGAGGTCGTAGAACCAAAAAAGGAACGAACCTCAGAGTCAAGCTGAAGCTGAATCTTCAGGAAATATCGAATGGTGTTGAGAAAAAGATAAAAGTTAAAAGACACGTAATAGCTCAGGGTGTCACCTTCAAATCCTGTGGAACTTGTCAGGGTTCTGGTCAAATCAAAAAAGTCGTCAATACCATGTTGGGACAAATGGTCTCAGCTAGTACGTGTGCAGTCTGTGGAGGAAGTGGCCAAATTGTAGATAAAAAACCTGCTGAGGCAGATGCAAGGGGCCTGATTGTTAAAGAAGAAGTGATTTCGATCAATATTCCGGGTGGTGTTGCTGAAGGAATGCAGCTGAGTATGTCCGGAAAAGGAAACGAAATCCCAGGCGGAATTCCCGGTGATTTGTTGATCGTGATCGAGGAGGTCGAAGATCAAATCCTCCAGCGTGACGGAAATAATGTCATATATGACTTGTATGTTTCCTTTATGGATGCTGCCCTTGGGTCATCGATCGAAGTTCCCACCATTGATGGAAAAGTGAAGATCAAAATAGATCCTGGTACTCAAAGCGGCAAAATGCTTCGACTGAAAGGAAAAGGAATTAAAGACATTAACGGATACACAAAAGGAGACCAATTAATAATGGTCAACGTATGGACTCCCGTTCAATTATCAAAAGAGGAAAGACAGATCCTCGAAAATCTTCGTGAATCTCACAATTTCAAACCCGATCCTGGAAAATCGGAAAAGTCATTCTTTGATAAAATGAAAGAGTTTTTCTAATTGAAACAAAGCCGGAAGCAATTCTGGCTTTTTTTATATTTTTAAAAAACCTTTTCAAAGTCGCCTCGTAACGTATCCCTATGTTGAGAAAATTGTGTCTGCTTTTTCTTATTGGTAGTGGGAGTGTGAGTTTAAGTAAAGCACAACTAGTCAGAGAGTTTAGAGCACCAGAGAAAACGGGCTTTGAAATGGTTCATTTGGAATTTTCGACTTACAAAAGCTCCACCCAAATTAAGAGAATCAAATCTGCCGAACCGGTTTATATTCATGGCCACCTGACAAAAACCAATATCCTTCCGGTTTTTTCACATCAAATCAAAAATGGAATTCTAGAAACCTCCCTTACCCACAAAAATGTGGAGTCTGAAAATCTTGGAAAAAGTATCACCTCAAAACTTTTTTCCAATTCAGAAGGAGATTTTGATCATAGCTGGGATTTGGGTTTGACATCCAATTTTCTTTACCACTTGGATTTTAATTTAGGAATGGGAAAGGCCGATTTCGATTTGGCTCAACTTCCTGTTTCCCAATTGAAAGTAAAAAGTGCCAGCGCTGATGTTTTAATTCATTACAGTACTAGGGGTCCCAATCAAGTCCAGATGGACACACTTTTGGTGACATTAAATATGGGTTCTCTTGGTATTCAAAATGCCAATTTCACAAACGCAAAAACGATGATTTTTGAGGTAAACTACGGTTCGATTGATCTATATTTTTCCGAAGGAATGTCTTCCTCTTGTAAAGTCATAGCCGCTGTCGGGGCAGGAACTCTCAATCTTCATTTGCCCCCTGATTCATTTCCGATTAAATTAAAAATGAAAACAACCGGCATGTGTAGAACCACACTTCCCAAATATTTGAGATCAATAGACAAGGAAACCTATGTGACCAAGGGTTACAAAGAATCAGATCCAAGACTCCTTGAATTGACTGTTGACGTGGGCGTAGGCTCTTTAACTGTCGAATAATCTCAACTTTTTCACTTACATGTTAGAAATCAAAAAACTTAATAAATCCTATGACAGTAGCAGAGCGCTCACCAATCTGGATTTGTACGTTCCGAAAGGAATAATTTTTGGCCTTTTGGGGCCTAACGGAGCCGGTAAGACCACACTGATTCGAATTATCAATCAGATAATTGAAGGTGACAGTGGTACAATCCTGATCGATGGAAAACTACTTTCTCCAGACCATATCAGCCAAATCGGGTATTTGCCTGAAGAGAGAGGCCTTTATAAAAAAATGAAAGTCTGGGATCAGATGATCTACTTTGCCAGATTGAAAGGTTTGAGCCTTCAGGAAGCCAAATCAAGAATTAATTATTGGCTTAAAAAGCTTGAAATGTCGTCCTGGAAGGACAAAAAGATCGAGGACTTGTCAAAAGGCATGGCTCAAAAGGTCCAGTTTATTTCAACGATCATTCATAACCCTGCTTTGTTGATATTGGATGAACCTTTTTCCGGCTTTGATCCGCTCAATGCAGAAATCATAAAAGATGAAATTTTAGGGTTGAAAGATCAGGGAACCACCGTAATTCTGAGCACACACAGAATGGAGTCCGTTGAGCTTTTGTGCGATAGGGTAGCAATGATTCATAAGTCCAGAAAAATACTAGATGGAACCATCAAAGAAGTTAAAGCCAGCTTCAGGCCGGAGGTATTTAGCATCATTTTAGAAAGCCTCACGAAAGAAATACCGCAAGAATGGACCCCTAAATTGTCAGACAATTCGTACCATTTTTCTTTGCCATTGAGTGGGAAAACTCCTAACGAATTATTATCCGAGTTGATGCTTTATGGTCAGGTCAAGCAGTTTGAGGAAGTAATTCCCAGCATGGAAGAAATTTTTATCCACCAGATCAAATCTGCTAACTATGAATAAAATCTGGCTAGTCATTCAGCGGGAATTTCTTTCTCGGGTTAAGAAAAAATCTTTCTTATTGGCCACATTGATCACTCCACTAATCTTTCCAGCAATCATGGGGATTTTTGTATGGATTGCTTCAGAGGAAAAAGAAACTCAATCACTCCGAATCATCGAGGTTGTGGATGAAAACAAGTTATTTTTCCTTGAAAGCTCCGATCAATACGCTTTTTCTTTTTCTGGAAATGATCTGGAAGCATCCAAGGAAATGGTGCAAAATGGAGATCGATACGGGTTTCTTTTCATCCCGAAATTTGATCTGAAAAACCCAACCGGAATCGTCTATTATGGGGAGGAAAACCCAAGTATGAATCTGATCAGTTATTTAGAAAATAATCTGAAGAAGAAAATTGAGGAGCAACGACTTTTTGAAAGTGGAATAGATCCCAAAATTATCAATGATGTCAGGACCCAGGTATCTATTAAATCTATAACAGTTGACGAGCAAGGGGCAGAAACGGTAAGCGATGCTACTGTCAATTATGCACTTGGTTTTACTTCAGGGATTTTGATTTACATTTTCATTTTCGTCTATGGCAACCAAATCATGCAAGGCGTGATTGAAGAGAAATCTAGCCGGATCGTGGAGATTTTGGTTTCTTCCCTCAAGCCTTTTCAGTTAATGATGGGTAAAATCATTGGAATCGGAGCAGTGGGATTGACTCAGTTTTTAATTTGGATTGTGTTGATTGGTACGCTTTCGTCCGTTGTAATAGGAGTTTTGGGAATGCAAATGCCTCAACAGCAAGCGATGGAATTGGCAAGTCCGGAAATTGCAGAAAGTATCCCTCCAGGATCTGATATGGTTCAAATCTTTCAGGTGATCTCAGGGATCGATTTTATTGGTCTAACGCTGAGTTTTATTTTCTACTTTTTGGGAGGATACCTGCTTTACGGAGCACTTTTCGCAGCAATAGGATCTGCAGTGGATTCACCATCAGATGCACAACAATTCATGCTTCCAGTCACTATTCCATTGATAGTGGCATATTTGGGGCTTTTCGTTTTCGTGCTGAATGATCCAAACGGCAATGCTTCTTTTTGGCTTTCCATCATTCCTCTTACCTCCCCGATTGCAATGATGGGACGGGTGAGTTACGGAGTTCCTTGGACCGATTTGGCACTTTCTATGGGGTTATTAATTGCAGGTTTTTTCTTCACTACCTGGACGGCTGGAAAAATATACCGAATTGGAATCCTGATGCATGGCACAAAGCCATCTTATAAGACCCTCTGGAAATGGATTAAGACAAGTCAGTAAAAAGAAATCCGGGTTTAGCCCGGATTTTTAATTTATCTGAGGTAAGCTGAAAGCATCCAAACAACTTTTTCTTTTGCCGTGATGTATTCGCTCATCAATGCTGAAGTGCCTTCATCACCCAATTCATTTGCGGTGGAGAGGGTATCACGTTCAAGTTTCAGCAAAATGTTGAGATCGTTTCTCACGATTTCCACCATATCGATATGATCTTTTACCTCCATTGCTTCTTTGATCTCAGCATTGTCGATGAATTCTTGGAAAGACGAATAAGGTCTTGATCCCAGAGTCAAGATGCGCTCTGCAGTTTCATCTACCCCCAGATTCGCTGCTGTGTAAAGTTCCTCAAACTTCGCATGAAGTTCAAAGAAATTAGGACCCGAGACGTTCCAGTGAAAGTTTCTAAGGTTTTGATAATAAATCTGATAGTTGGCAAGTAACTCATTGAGCTTGGTTACCAAAATTTTACTTTCTTCAATTTCTAATCCTATTGCGTTCCTTTTCATCTTTTCTGTTGTTATTTTTCTAAATCGTTGTACTTTAAATTTACCTATAAAAGACGGGCTATCCCAACAGATATTTTCTATGTCTCTGACATACTAACTATGAGATCGGGAAGTTAGTAACCCTAGTATTCTTATTTATTTGATGAAAAATCGATTTCAGGACCTCACATCCCTCGACTTATACAATAACAAAAAGCAGGTAAAATGGCTGGTTGTACTGGTCTCGATAATAATTGGCGGAGGATCTATTTGGTACACGAGCAGGCTGGTGGAGGAACTTAGAGATCGAGAGAGAAGGCAAATCGAATTGCTATCCAGTGCACTGGAGTACGCAGCTACAACCACCGAAAACATTACTTTCATTAATCAGGAAATTATACAACAGAATTACTCCATCCCCATTATAATGGTGGACGCGGAAGGTAATCCGCTGGAATTTAGGAACATCAGGTTTAAGAAAAATGCCAACGCTAGCGATTCGGTCAAGACGCTTAACCTTGAATTGGAAGAAATGCGTGCCGAGTACGAGCCAATTCTACTGCACGAAGCTGATATCCAAGTTTTCTACCGCAATTCAGAGTTATTAATCAACCTGAAATATTACCCCTACATTCAGTTGGCGGTAATTTTACTTTTTGGGGCTTTAGCTTACGCTGTTTTGAATCAGAGCAAAATATCCGAGCAAAACCGGGTTTGGGCCGGTCTGACCAAAGAAACAGCACATCAACTTGGAACTCCTATTGCTTCGCTGATGGCTTGGATTGATTACCTCCGCAATTCTCCAGTCTGGGATGAAAACAAGGAAATCATTCAGGAAATGGACAAAGATGTGGTTAAGCTTCGAATGGTCACTGAACGATTCAGCAGCATCGGAAGCAAACCGGTCATCAAGCCAGAAAATCTTTACGAAGTGCTGGAAGAAACAATCAATTACCTGAGACCTCGTATCTCTACCAAAGTTGATCTTTTGATCAATACTGATTCTAAAGATTTGGAGGCCATGATGAACAAGCCTCTCTTTGAATGGGTGATCGAAAACATTTGCAAAAACGCAGTTGACGCCATGAAAGGAAAGGGAACGATTGTAATTAATGTGTTGCAAGACAGTGATAAATATGTCTTGGTGGACATCACAGATACTGGCAAAGGAATGGAAAAAAAGATGTTTAATAGGGTGTTTAATCCGGGGTTTTCAACACGTCAGAGAGGTTGGGGATTGGGATTGACTTTGGCCAAGCGTATTGTGGAAGGATACCACGGAGGGAAGATTTTTGTCAAAAACTCAGAAGTCGGCAAAGGCACAACTTTCAGAATAGCACTTCACGGCAATCACGAAGGTGCGTCGCAGTTTATCACAGGAGGAATTCTTGAGTTGTAGGATCAGTGGCAAATGCCGAAGTACAAGTTTTTTTAGCCTATCTCATCCGAACCGGCTTAAGTGAATTTTTAAGCATGACTTTTTTCGATTTGTAATTGGAAGTCAATAGTTGTTTGTGATTCATCTCTCGAACTTCGTAATTCTCCTTCCATTTTTTCCCTACCTTTGCCCCCTGAAAATTGATGCCCAATGACGTTACCAGAAGAGATCCAGAAGCGTAGAACCTTTGCCATTATTGCTCACCCAGATGCCGGAAAGACCACTTTGACCGAGAAGCTTTTACTTTTTGGAGGTGCAATCCAGACAGCGGGAGCAGTGAAATCCAATAAAATCGATACTGCCACAAAGTCTGATTGGATGGAGATCGAAAAGCAAAGAGGTATCTCTGTGGCCACTTCTGTAATGGGGTTTGAATACAAAGACATCAAAATCAATCTCCTTGATACGCCTGGTCACCAGGACTTCGCGGAAGATACTTATCGAACTTTGACTGCTGTCGATTCTGTAATCATGGTCATCGACTGCGTAAAGGGTGTAGAGATTCAGACTGAAAAGCTGATGGAAGTTTGCCGCATGCGAAATACCCCTGTGATCTGCTTTATCAACAAACTCGATCGTGAAGGCCGCGATCCTTATGAATTGCTAGATGAGGTGGAGACGAAATTGAATATCAAAGTTCGTCCCTTATCCTGGCCAATTGGAATGGGAAAAGGCTTCAAAGGAGTTTACAATCTCTACGACCAAAATCTCAATCTTTTTACTCCCTCTCAGCGCAAGTTGAGTGATGATCGCCAGGGATTTAAAAACCTGGAAGATCCAGAATTGGATAAATTGATTGGAGTCAATAATGCAAATCAACTGAGGGAAGACGTCGATCTGATCGAAGGAGTTTATCCCGATTTCGATGTCAATGAGTATTTGGAGGGAAAAATTGCTCCGGTGTTTTTTGGTTCGGCGGTGAATAACTTTGGAGTAAATGAGATGCTGGACACATTCATCAAGATCGCTCCGGCTCCGAAAAGTCGCCATACGGATGTTCGTGAAGTAATGCCGAATGAGCCAAAATTTTCCGGATTTATCTTTAAGATCCACGCCAACATGGATCCAAATCATAGAAACCGAATTGCTTTTTTGAGGATCTGCTCCGGAAAATTTGAGCGAAACAAGCCCTATAACCATGTGGGCGGACCAAAGCCTTTACGCTTTTCCAATGTGACTCAATTCATGGCTCAAGATAAAGAAATCATTGACGAGGCTTTTCCCGGTGATATTGTAGGCTTGTATGACACTGGAAATCTGAAGATTGGCGACACCCTGACAGAAGGCGAAAACATGCTGTTTATTGGGATTCCGAGCTTTTCCCCTGAGATTTTCCGCGAGGTGATCAATAAGGATGCGATGAAAACCAAGCAACTGGAAAAAGGTCTCAAGCAATTGATGGAAGAAGGCGTTGCACAGCTTTTCACTTTCGACATGGGTTCCAGAAAGGTAGTTGGAACAGTCGGACAGCTTCAGTTTGAAGTAATCCAATTCCGACTAAAAAATGAATACAATGCCACGGCTGAGTTTGCGCCGATGAACCTCTATAAAGCCTGTTGGATCAGCAGCACTGACAAGAAGCAATTGGATGAATTTATCCGATCAAAGAATCGCTACATCTCAAGAGACAAAGATGGAAAAGTAGTCTTTATGGCAGAATCTAAATCTTGGCTGCAAATGGTTCAGGATAACTATCCCGAGATCGAGTTTCATTTTACTTCGGAGTATTGAGAAACACTTCTGCAAACTTAAACTTTTGCCCATTAAACAAACCTTTATCGCTTAGCTTCAGATCCGGGATTACTAACAAAGCCATAAAGCTGAGCGTCATAAAAGGTGAATTGAGTATCGATCCCATTTCCTTTGCCATTCGGTCAATTCGGGTGTAGGCCTTCGCCACTTCATATCCGTCAGCAGGGGACATGATTCCGCCAACTGGAAGCGGAAGGATTTCTTCCCTTCCATCTGAAACTGCCGAAACGCCACCTTTAGCTTTGATAATCAGATTAACTGCTTTGCAGATGGATTCGTCATCGATTCCCACTGCGATGATATTATGTGAATCATGACCTACTGAGGAAGCGATGGCTCCGGTTTTTATCCCAAAGTTTTTTATAAAAGCCACCGCTGGTGGAGCGTCTTGGTAGCGATTGACCACAGTGATTTTGAGAATATCGTGATCCGTATTTGATTCAGCATAACCATCTTTCACCAAAATTTCGCCTGAAATTTCAGGTGTGATTAATTGCCCATCCAAGGCTTCGATTACTCTGACTTTAGTTCCGGATCCCATCAATCGAAAATCTTCGGGGGTTTTTAGGGAAGTTTCAAAATTGTTGATGATTTCATTTTTGATGGAAGAGATCAGCGTTTTTCCATTTTCTGCTACTTTTTCTCCATCAATGTAAGTGGCGATTACTTCGAATTCTTTTAGGTCTTTGACCAAAATAAAATCTGCCGGATCCCCTTCTCTCACTTGTCCAACTGTCAGCGAATAATGAGAAATGGGAGTGAGGCAGGCTGCATGTAGTACATTAAACAAATCTTTTCCTTTTGCGATAGCTCGGGCTGCCAAATCATTAATATGACTAATTGCAAGATTGTCCGGATGCTTGTCGTCCGAGCAAAACATGATCATGCCCGGATACTCGTCGATCAGGTCGATGAGCGCTTCGAAGTTTTTAGCAGCGGAACCTTCCCGGATAGAAATTTTCATCCCAAGTTTGATTTTTCCCAAAGCTTCCTCCGCCGTAAAGCATTCGTGGTCGGTGTTTGGTCCAGCACTTACATATTTAGCGGCTAATTCACCTCTCAAGCCAGGCGCGTGGCCGTCAATTGGTTTCCCATATTTCTGAGAGATCCGGATTTTCTCCACCACAATTGGATCCCTATTGACCGTTCCGGGCCAGTTCATCATTTCCGCCAGGTAATGGATTTCTGGGCGGCTCATCAGGTTTTCGATATCTGCAGTATTTATTTCTCCTCCCGCAGTTTCAAAGGGAGTTGCCGGCACACACGAAGGTGCTCCGAAAAAGAATTTGAATGGAACTTGCTTCCCATTTTCGATCATGTATTCTACTCCAGCCATACCGCAAACATTGGCGATTTCGTGGGGATCTGAGACAGTAGCGACAGTGCCATGCACGACGGCTAATCGAGCAAATTCCGAAGGGACGAGCATGGAGGATTCCACATGCACATGGGCATCGATGAATCCCGGCATCAGGTAAGGGAGTTCAGGATTGGTTTCAATTCTTTCAATTAAGACTATTTTTCCTTGGTCAACCCGAATTGAAACGGGGTAAATCAGACGATTGGGGATATCAATAAATTGACCTTGAATGTTCATGAAAATCAGGGGTAAAAAACAAGAACAGAGTCCACTATTCTTGGAATGAGTCCTTGGTTTCCGGCTTGGTTTGAATTAAAACTACTATATTTGCACCTGAATTAAAAAGCGAACCAGCACAGGTTTTTTGGATGGGTAGAATCGTCATTGCTATTGATGGATATTCGGGTTGTGGAAAGAGTTCGACAGCAAAGGCTGTAGCCAAAGAATTAGGCTACACTTACATCGACTCAGGTGCAATGTACAGAGCAGCAACTCTTCATTTTTTAAATAATTTCCTATCGCTGACCAATCCACAAGATGTGGAAAAGGCGTTAAGGACATTGGAAGTTTCTTTTCACCTAAATCCTGAAACAGGAAAGCAAGAAACTTTTCTGAATGGATTGAATGTAGAAGATGAGATTCGAAGTATGCGAGTATCCGAACTAGTAAGTGAAATAGCAACTTTAAAAACTGTCCGACACGAACTTGTTGGCCAACAACAAAAGTTGGGTAAAAAGAAAGGGGTGGTGATGGATGGAAGAGACATCGGTTCAGTTGTTTTTCCCACAGCAGAACTGAAGGTTTTCATGCGTGCTGATTTGGATCCCCGATCTATTAGAAGACAACAAGAATTATTAGAAAAAGGAGAGTTGGTTGATTTGGATGAAATCAGAAATAATCTAGCGGAGCGAGATCGGATTGATTCATCCCGAAAAGAAAGTCCCTTACTTAAAATGCCTGAAGCAATTGAAATTGACACAAGCAATTTGACTTTCGAAAGTCAGGTGGCACAGATCGTGCACCAAGCCAGGCAAATCATTGAAAAAGAACAAAGCTATGCAGGTAACCATTGATAAAAATTCGGGCTATTGCTTTGGAGTAGAGTTTGCCATCAAGATGGCAGAAGACGAAATGGACCAAAGCGACAAATTATATTGCTTGGGTGATATAGTGCACAACGATATGGAGGTGAAACGGCTTAGCGAAAAAGGACTGGTAGTTATCGACCGGGACCAGTTGCAGGAGTTGACAAATTGCAAGGTGCTGATTCGAGCTCATGGTGAGCCGCCGGAAACCTATCGTACTGCAATTGAAAATAACATTGAATTGATTGATGCTTCTTGCCCTGTCGTCCTAAAACTGCAGCATAGAGTGAAAACTGCTTTCGATAAAATGGAGCGAGAGCAGGGTCAAATCGTGATTTATGGTAAAAAAGGTCATGCAGAAGTCATCGGATTGACTGGGCAGACTCTGGAAAAAGCGATTGTGGTGATGGGGGATTCGGATCTGGATAAGATTGATTTCAATCGGCCGGTGACTCTATTTAGTCAAACTACAAAGAGCACAAAAGGATTCTATGAGATTTCCCAGAAAATTGAAGAGAGAATCAAGAAAGCAAAAGGAGAATTAACAGAGCTGGATTATAACGCCAATGATTCAATCTGCCGTCAAGTTTCCAATCGTGAACCTCAGCTTAAGAAATTTGCAGAAGATAATGATGTGGTCCTTTTCGTTTCCGGAAAGAAAAGCTCAAATGGCAAAGCACTCTATCAAGTCTGCCTCAGCCAAAATCCAAGGAGCTATTTCGTGGAGAACGAAACAGAGTTGGATCTTGAGTGGTTTCATTTTGGAGATAAAGTGGGAATCTGCGGAGCTACATCTACTCCTATGTGGCTGATGGAGCAAGTGAAGTCTTATGTAGAGTCCTTAGAAGAAAGGTCCTTACCGGCCTGAGTTTAAAAGAACCAATAGAAATATGCGGGAACCTTTCTCCTAAAAATTAAAACTTTAAAGTCTGATTACACTCTAATTAAAAAGGTTATTTATTAGATTTGAGGCGTTTTTCAAAAGCCCCTAGTTCAAAAACAGATATGTCTAAAATACTGAAGCTTAAGAAAGGTTTCGATATCAAACTGGTAGGAAAAGCCAAACTAGAGTTGGTAGATTTCGCCCCGGCCCTGACCTTCGCAATTAAGCCGACAGACTTTGTGGGCCTCCAGCGTCCCAAAGTTCTTGTCAATGAAGGAGACGCCGTACTGGCTGGCACTCCGATCCTTATGGACAAATCCATGAATCAGGTTATCTATGCAGCTCCTGTTTCGGGAGAGATCTTGGAAATCAAAAGAGGCGATAAAAGAAAACTTCTCGAAATCAAGATTCTGGTTGATAAATCCATCACCCACCTTCCTTCAGGCAAAATAGACTTGGCTTCTTTGGATAGAACAGCCTTGGCAGCAAAACTGGCAGCAAGCGGGACATGGCCAAATATTATTCAGAGGCCTTATGGGATTGTTGCTAATCCAGCAGATACTCCGAAGGCGATTTTCATTTCAGGTTTTGATACGCATCCTCTAGCGCCGGATTACGGGTTCACTCTTCAAGGTGAGGAGCAAGCTTTTCAGGCAGGAATCGATGCCTTGGCAAAGTTGACTAGCGGGAAAGTTCACTTAAATGTGGATGGCTCAAAGCAAATTCCGGTAGTTTTTTCCGGTGCTAAAAATGCTCAGATCAATCAATTCTCTGGTCCTCACCCAGCCGGAAACGTTGGAGTTCAGATTCATCATCTTGATCCAATTAATAAAGGAGAGATTGTTTGGACAGTAAACCCTTCAGGAGTTGTTCAAATCGGAAAATTCATTTTGGAAGGTATCTATGATGCTTCCAAAATAATTGCGGTGACAGGTTCTGAAGTATCGAAGGCTGTATATGTAAAGACTTTCGTAGGAGCAAATGTTTCTAGTTTTGTCAAAGGAAATCTGAAGTCAGGTCACATCAGAGTGATTTCAGGAAATGTTCTGACAGGTGAAAAAATTTCGATGGAAGGTTTTCTTGGTTTTTACCACAACCAGATTACAGTTATTCCGGAAGGCGATTATTTTGAGTTTTTAGGTTGGGCAAAGCCTACCAAGAAACTAAGTTATCAACGAGCTTTGGGTTTGTTTTCATTTTTGACTCCAAATAAAGAGGTCGTATTGGATACAAATTGCCGTGGAGAAGAAAGAGCTTTTGTGCAGACTGGAGTATTTGAGTCAGTGACTCCAATGGACATCCTTCCGGTATATCTGCTTAAGGCGATCATGGCTGAAGATTTTGATGAGATGGAAGAATTAGGGATCTATGAGGTAGTTGAAGAGGACTTGGCACTTTGTGAATTTGTAGATGTGTCCAAGCATCCTGTGCAGGAGTTGGTAAGAAAAGGAATAGAATTAATCCAATACAGTTAATCCATATGAAGTTTCTAAGAGATTTATTGGACAAACAGAGACCCCTATTTGAAAAAGGAGGGAAACTGGAAGGTCTGTTTTATGCATTTGAGGCCGGTGAGACATTTCTTTTCAGCCCAAAGCACACCACCGGAAATAAAGGGGCACAAGTAAAAGATGCGATTGACCTGAAGCGATTGATGATCACTGTGGTAATCGCCATGATTCCATGTTTGCTTTTCGGGATTTACAATACAGGTCATCAGCATATGTTGGCAACAGGAGCAACTGCTGGTATCTGGGAGAATTTTGGAGATAAATTTACCACAGGTTTAGTACTTGTACTTCCGATCATAATCGTTGCATACGCAGCAGGCGGTCTGGTTGAAGGGATTTTTGCGGTAATCAGAAAGCACCCAATCAACGAAGGTTTTCTGGTAACAGGGATGTTGATTCCATTGGTTGTACCGGCAACAACGCCGTTGTGGCAAGTTGCCATGGCTACAATTTTTGCAGTTGTGATTGCAAAAGAAGTATTTGGGGGAACAGGAATGAATGTACTGAACGTGGCAATGACTGCCAGAGCGTTCCTATATTTTGCTTACCCTGCACAGATTTCTGGTGATCAAGTTTGGACTTACTTGGGAGATAAAGCTCCTGTGGATGGATTTTCAGGTGCAACGGCTTTGTCTGTTGTATATGATGCAGGAGTAAAAGGGGTCAATGCAGTAGAGGCTTTAAATAGTCACAACTCTGTTTTAGGAGATAATCTCTTTGGATTCTACAACATGTTTATGGGATGGATTCCAGGTTCAATCGGTGAAACATCCACCTTAATGGCGCTTGTTGGTGCTGCGATCTTGATAGCAACAGGAGTGGCAAGCTGGAAAATCATCGTATCAGGTTTTGCCGGAGCTTATATCATGGGTTTAGTGATGAATATTTTTGCTGTAAATGAATATATGGCTCTTCCTGCTGAATACCACTGGGTAATGGGTGGACTGGCGTTTGGTATTGTTTTCATGGCGACAGATCCTGTATCTGCAGCTCAGACCGAAACCGGGAAATGGGTTTATGGATTATTAATTGGTTTCCTTACAGTGATTATCCGAGTGACAAACCCGGCTTATCCCGAAGGAATTATGCTTGCGGTTCTATTCATGAATGTTTTTGCTCCGCTTATTGATTATTATGTAATAAAGGCTAACAAAACAAGGAGGTTACAACGTGCAACAGTCTAATACTTATGTTATCGTCTTTTCAGCTGTTTTGACGATAATTCTTGGTCTTCTTCTTTCGGGTTCTGCCCAATTCCTAGCACCTTGGCAGCAAGAAGCAATCGCTTTGGATAAGAAAAAGCAAATTCTTGGTGCTGTGATTACAGGTGAGGAAATCGATGCAATGACCCCTGCGCAGGTGAATGAATTTTATAACAACAACATTGCCTCGACTGTAGTGGATATTAATGGTCAGGAAGTGACTGCGGAAGGCATAACTGCTGAAAAAGTTGAAATCGCAAAGTTTTACAAAAAACCTGCAGAAGAGAGACAATATCCAGTATTCATGTATCATGAGACTGGTGATTCGTCAAAGGTGAAATCCTATATTTTCCCACTTTACGGTGCGGGGTTATGGGATGCAATCTGGGGGTATGTCGCTTTGGATACAGACATGAATACCATTGGTGGAATTACGTTGGCTCACGCTGGTGAAACTCCTGGTTTGGGTGCGAGAATCACTGAGCCAGGTGTTCAAGCTCGATACGTTGGGAAAACGATATTCGATGAAAGCGGTGAATTAGTTGCCGTTGAAATGCAAAAAGGAGAAGGGAAAGATTATTCTTCTAATCCTCATGAAGTGGATGGAATGTCTGGTGCAACCATCACTGCCAATGGAGTCAATAATATGCTTTCAAGCTATCTAGGTTACTACAGTTCCTACATCAAGGCCAAGAATTCCGCAAAAGCGGTAGCAGGACTTTAATTTTATTTTCAACTCACTGAACGGTATAAACATGAGTGCTGATACAATAGAAAAAGTGATTGATGTTAAGCCAGCGGAAGGTTTATTGTCAAAGCGAAGGAAAAAACTGGTTACAGATCCATTAATCGATGAAAACCCTATCACCATCCAGGTATTGGGCATTTGTTCGGCATTGGCGGTAACTACGCAGATGAAGCCAACTTTAGTGATGGCCATCTCTGTTATTTTCGTCGTAGCACTTAGCAATGCCGTTATTTCTCTGATGAGAAATACGATTCCATCACGTGTCCGTATCATTGTTCAGCTTGCAGTAGTTGCCACTTTGGTAACCCTGGTAAGTGAACTTTTGAAAGCATTCTCATACGATATGTACAAGGAACTTTCTGTATTTATTGGTTTGATTATCACAAACTGTATCGTAATGGGTCGTTTGGAAGCTTTTGCAATGGGGAATAAACCATACGATTCCATGCTCGATGGTTTGGGATCCGCATTAGGATATTCGTGGATTATCTTGACAGTAGCGTTCTTCAGGGAGTTATTTGGTTCTGGAGCTGTATTCGGTATTCCGGTATATAGTTATGTTTCCGGAATATTCGGAGATGACTTCAAATTGGCAACTAATGGCTTGATGGTAACACCCGTTGGAGCATTTATCATCTTGGGTCTGATTGTCTGGGTGCAGCGCACCAAGACAGGATATGTAGAACATTAAACAGCAGAAAAAAAATGGACTTAATTAACTTAGGTATTCGGTCGATCTTTATCGACAACATGATTTTCGCTTATTTCTTAGGAATGTGTTCTTTCTTGGCCGTTTCCAAAAAAGTAAGTACAGCCATTGGATTAGGTGCTGCAGTCATCTTTGTATTGTCAGTGACCACGCCAGTAAATTGGCTTTTAAATGAGTTTGTATTGAAAGAAGGGGCTTTGACCTGGATTTCTGCAAGCTTTACCACCATCGATTTATCCTTCCTAAGATTCATCATGTTCATTGCGATCATTGCCGGTATTGTTCAATTGGTCGAGATGGTTGTAGAAAAATTTGCTCCGGCTCTTTATGGTCAGTTGGGAATTTTCCTTCCTTTGATCGCTGTAAACTGTGCAATCCTTGGTGGATCGTTGTTCATGGCACAAAGAGATTATACATTGGCTGAGTCAGCTGTTTACGGCTTCGGATCAGGTACAGGTTTTCTTTTAGCTATTGTTGCTCTTGCTGCGATTCGCGAAAAATTGAAATACTCTCATGTTCCTAATGGTTTGAAAGGCTTGGGAATTACCATGCTTTTAACCGGTTTGATGGGCATTGCCTTCATGTCGTTCATGGGGATTGATCTGTAATATCTATCTGTAATAGTTATTTAATTGAAACCCTGAGATCTGATTTCAGGGTTTTTCTTTTTAAACGGTTATCGTTTTTTCCTTTTTCCATCTTACCTTCTAATCCTTATCAATCAAACCCAACTCTTATGAAAACGATATTTTCCCTTTTAGCATTCGTCTTAATATCCTTCAACCTTTCTGCCCAAAGTGGTGATTGGATCGAACTATTCAATGGTAAGAACCTTGATGGCTGGAAAATCTCCGATAATCCGGCCTCTTTCCATGTTGAGGATGGAGTGATCAAAATAGATGGGCCTAGAGCACATGCCTTCTACGAAGGGGAAGTTGGCAACCATGACTTTAAAAATTTCGAGCTGATGGTGGAATTGAAAACTATGCCTAAAGCCAATTCCGGTATTTTCTTTCATACTGTTTTTCAGGAAACAGGTTGGCCAAACAAAGGCTACGAGGTTCAGGTGAATCAAAGTCATGGTGATTGGAGAAAAACAGGTAGCTTATACTCGTTCAATGATGTAAAGGAAGTTTATGTCCAAGATGGCGAATGGTACACCGAGCATATCATCGTAAAAGGTGATCAGGTCACCGTCAAAATCAATGGAAAGACTGTCATGGAATACGATGAGTCGGAGGACAAAAACAGACCAGCCAATGCAGGAGAAAAGAAAATCGACCACGGCACTTTTGCGCTTCAGGCGCACGATCCTGAAAGTGTTATTTATTATAGAAGTGTCAAAGTGAAAATTTTACCCTGAGGTAAAACAATTTTAAAAAATAACCCTTTTCCATTTAATCTGTAAATAGACAAAACAAATGCCTGATCAAATGATTAGGCATTTGTTTTGTCATCTAAACAGAAACCTTCAATCATGGCCTTTACCTACAAGCGAATCATTTCCTATTTCCTCAGAGGTTTGCTTTTTCTTACTCCATTATCCATCACCGTTTACATTATTTATCAGACGATTTTATTCTTAGATAATCTTATTCCTGTTCCTATTCCCGGGATTGGCATTTTGATGGTATTGGCGTTGATTACCTTTGTCGGATATCTTGCAAGTTTGTTCTTTACCAAGCCGCTGTTTGAGTGGTTCGAGCGAGGGGTTTTCAAGATTCCTTTGGTCAACCTAATCTATACCAGCATCAAGGATTTGATGGGAGCTTTTGTTGGGGACAAGAAAAAATTCAGTTTACCAGTCATCGTTCAGATCAGCGAGACACTTTCAAGATTGGGATTTATTACGCAAGATGATATGAATGTGATTGGCGAACCTGATTTGGTTGCCGTCTATTTTCCTCACAGCTACAATGTTTCTGGAAATGTGTTTCTGGTACCAAGAGATAAGGTAAGGTCGCTCAAAGGTGTGAAAAGCTCTGATGTGATGAAGTTTATGGTTTCTGGAGGAGTTTCGCCATTGACGGAGCATTAACCGAGATTCTAAAAACAAAAAAGCCAAATGAAGACGCCGGCTCTTTTGCTTTTAAAAAAATTGAAATTGAATTATTGAATCACTTCCACCACAAACTCACCCTTCTCTTTAAATCTTCCAATCTCCCAAATAACCTGATTCTGGAGCTTCATAGCCTCTTCAAACCAGGTTTGATTGGCAGAGTCAACAGCAAGCATTAATCCTCCACTTGTTTGTGGGTCACAAAGTTTCACCAGATCCATACCTACCACACCTTTGGTCTTAGCACTGTATGCATTCCAGTTTCTGTAGGTATTGTCAGGAAAAATAAACTGATTGATGTAATCCTGAATTCCTTCTATCAAAGGAAGTCTGAAAAGATCGATTTCAGCTGAAAGATTCGCCCCCTCACACATTTCAATCAGGTGTCCCAACAGGCCAAATCCCGTCACATCCGTCATCGCATGTACTTCCTCGTGGTTACCTAGCGTCTCTCCGATGGTATTCAGTCGGCAAGCTGTATCGATCAAATTGAGATAATCCTTCTCCTGGATTTTTTGCCGCTTTAATGCGGTTGCCAACACGCCAACTCCCAGAGGCTTGGTCAGGTAAATGATATCGCCCGATTTAGCTCCTCGGTTAGTTTTGATTTTATGAGGATGGATCACCCCATTCACTGAAAGACCAAAAATTGGATCTTTTGCAGAGATGCTATGGCCTCCCGCCAGTTCGATTCCAGCTTGCTTGCAAATACTTTTGGCACCTTCGAGGACTTTTGCCGCGAGTTCAGGTGAAAGTTTTTCCACAGGCCAGCTAAGGATGGCATTTGCGAAAATTGGTTTTCCACCCATCGCATACACATCCGAAAGGGCATTGGCTGCCGAAATTCTCCCAAAGTCGAACGGATCATCTACAATAGGAGTGAAAAAATCTACTGTGTTGATAAAAGCCAAATCTTCTGAAACCTGATAGACGGCCGCATCATCTTTGTGTGAGTTTCCTACTAATAAATTTGGATCGTTTTGCGTGAAGGATCCGCTAGCAGCCAAGATTTGATCCAAAATAGCTGGGGCAATCTTACAGCCGCAACCGGAGCCTTCACTCCATTCAGTCAATCTCGTTGGCGTGTTTTCCATAAAATTTGGTTTTTGTTTTCAGTAAAGTTGAAACCGCTTGAAGGGCATTCATTCCTGTCAAGTCTACTTGAATTCTTTTGTTTTCTTCGTGTTTATCCAGATCAAACTCGTACGTTTTATCGTAATAAATCAAAAGATTTGCGATCCACTCAGGATGATTTCCTGCTGTAATGTCTTCAATCGCCTGAGCCGTCCGAAGCCCTCCAAGTCGTTTGGTGAGTCTTTTCACGGCGGCTACCAATTCCTCAGCAGGTAAGTCTGCATATTCTTCTGCTATCAATTCGATTCTTTCGTGTTCAGATTTTTGGATATCGATCAAAGGACTTTGGCACATCTGCTCATAAAAGCGATCTGTAAGGATTAATCTGCCTATTTTTCGACTTTCATTTTCTACCCAAGTAGGGATCGTTGGATTGAGAAGTCTAAGTTCCTCGGCAAAGAGATTTTCGAACTGTTCGACGCTTGGTTGGGGAGGTTGTCCGATAGAACCGAATGAGGAACCTTTATGATTCGCAAGACCTTCGATATCGATGATTTGTTCTCCTTGATCCCTTAATTCCTTCAGAATTCGGGTTTTCCCAGTCCCTGTTTTGCCTCCAACGACGATTAGTTTCCAGTCACCACGAATTAACTCGAAGGTGTAAGATCGGTAAGTTTTATAACCTCCTTTTAGCCGGAAAACCTGAAAACCTACCATCTCCAAAAGCCAAGAAAGGATCTGACTTCTCATTCCGCCTCTCCAGCAATAGACGATGATTTTTCTCTCCGGAAACTTAGCGATGGCTTCTTTTTGAATTAAATGAAATCGAGGGCCTACTAGCTCAAATCCCTTTAGCGTCGCCTTTTGAGATCCTCTTTCTTTGTAAAGAGTTCCTACCATTACCCGTTCTTCATTGGTAAGAATTGGTAGATTGTAAGTGCCCGGAATATGACTTTGAGCAAATTCCCCCTCGCTTCTCGCATCTATAATTGGAAATTGCTCGCGCAAAGCCCAAAACTCATCGAGGGAAATCATCTGTTCTGCCATGGAGGCGCGAAGATAAAAATTAGTATCCACAAAGCTTCAAACAACCTGATCTTAATGCGGTAGCCTTCAAAAAAATGGCTATTTCATCTTAGAAATTACTCCAGCCTTGTGAATAAAAAATGATTCGTAAGACTGGAGTAAGTAAGATTTTACTTCTTTGTCAGATCTATATAGCGAACGAATGCGATGGATTTTCCGTCAGGAGACCAGCTATGCACATTAATGGTTCCCTGTCCTCCATAAAATACAGGAGTAATATCCTTGATTTTCTTTGTTTTCAAATTCATCATCCGAAGCTTCACATCTTTGCCAAAAGGATGTCCTGCTTTTTGGTCTTCCAGATAAGAAATATAGACGATGGATTTATTGTTAGGACTTGGGTGAGGAAACCAGTTATCGAGTTCATCATTGGTCAGCTGCTCAACACCGGATCCATCGGATTTCATTCGGTAAAGATGCATTCTCCCGGATCGATGTGAGTTGAAGTAAATCCAATTCCCGTCGTAACTGTATTCAGAACCGTCGTCAAGCCCCTTTGAGTTTGTGATATTTACTTCTGCCCCGCCTTGAGTAGGTATTTTATACAAATCCCACTCATCGTTTCTTCTTGCGGTATAAAGGAGAAATTGGTTGTCAGGACTTATTCCATGCCAATAGCTTGGGAAATCTGGCGTAACCAATCTTGGGTTGCTACCGTCCGCTTCGGCAACATAAACGCGCGAATTAGTAGTTGGAGCCGCACTTTTATCGTTTTTGCTGAAAACTAGAATTTTTCCATCGAAACTTAATCCATGGTCATTGTTGACAGTGTTGATCCCCACGGGATTTATCTTGCCCAGATTTGCACCTTTCATGTCAATTTTCTCCAGCAAGCCGGCAGCATTAATAATCAGGAATTTACCGTCTCGACTCCAGTTGGGGGCTTCAAAATGTCGATTTTCTTTAAGCAGGACTTTTTCTTTTCCGGACTTCACATTGACAATGACCAATTCACTGGAAAGCTCTTTCGGCACCTGAGCAAATGTGTTGAATGAAGCCAAGGAGAGAATGGCTAATAATTTTTTCATAGGTTTTAGGGTTTATTGGTCGATGATTTTTTCCTAACCTCAAGTTCAAGTTTTTAAACTCATTTGCAAAATGATTTTCATGAGATTGAATAATCCGGCTGTAACTGCAAAAAAGAGAAACTCATTGAATGGATTCTAGGAATAAAGCCTGATAATTTTCTCAGTTTCTGTAGGGAAAGTGGCCGGCTTTGGAAATAAAAAAGCCGCAAGGAAACTTGCGGCTTCAAAAGGTATTATAATTAAGCATTAAAGCTGAGCGTCTAGTTTTTTGGCTAAAACAGCCTTTGGAACAGCTCCCACTTGTTTGTCTACGATTTGACCTCCTTTGAAGAACAAAAGAGTTGGGATTGATCTGATGCCAAAAGCCTGAGCTACGGATGGATTGGAATCTACGTCCACCTTACCGATAATGGCTTTGCCTTCGTATTCACCGGCCAATTCTTCTACTACTGGTCCGATCATTTTACAAGGTCCGCACCATTCCGCCCAAAAGTCTACCAGGATTGGTTGTTCGGATTTGATTATTTCTTCAAAGTTTGCGTCGGTGATTTCTATTGCTTTTGCCATTGTATTGTAAGTTTTATTGAATTCTATTTTTAAATCTATGAGCAAAAGAAGATTAGCTGGCAAATAGTTCCGAGGGCCTTAGAAATTTTGTCTATCGGATATAGATGAAATCAAAAATCTACAATGGGTCAATAATATTCAAAAGTTTTTCGCTCAGTGGCTACGGTACCAAAGTAGAGGTCGTTTGTGATTTCTTCTTTCAGATTGCCTTGTTCATTATAGCTGTATCCATAGGCTGGTCTATATTCAGGTACTACAATCTGTAGAGATTTTGCTATCAGTAAATTGTTGTTGTCATAATCATAGCGGTAGCGGTAGAAAGGCTCAGTCATTCCTGTTTGCCGATATTGTTCTTCAATAATTTTCGTTGATTGGTCATTTTCATACAGGTATTCATGGAGGTCGTAGGCATTTTCTGAACCTCTGCGGTAGCTTATTTTTCTGCCAAAACCATCAAAATTATACTGTTCGTACTGATAAGAATTGTCATCTTTTTCCAGCATGATGTGGATAGTTTTGCCGCCAACCTCATAGAATCGTTTGAAAAAATGAGCGAAAATAAATCCTTCTGATCCTGGGAAGTAGACTCCAGTCTGGTCAAGCTTTCCGCCTTCCAGATATTCATTCAAATAAATACCAGTAGTATCACCATTTTGAATTCTGACTTTCAAGAGTTCCTGACCTGCTTCGTTGTAATAAAAATCAGTTCGATATTGGAGCGTATTAGGGCCATAGTAGAATGACTCACTTTTTAGCCTTCCAACCGGGGTAGCCAACGGTCCATTTAAAACTTCTTTAAGTAGAGCAACATGCTTATTATCGGATTCAGGAAGTACGGGAGGTTCTGGATCCGCGCATCCGAAAACTAACCCTAAAGTAAAAATGAGGAAACATTTCACGCTTTTCATGCCTATTAATCTAGGAATTAACGGTTTACAATGAAAATTATTTGAAAAGAACTGTGAAAATAGGATGCTATCGTCCTCCATTTTCCGCTAAATCACTTTATAGATTACTTCAGGGATTTCTTTCAATTCCTTGATCATATCAGCGCTTGGATCGATGGAGAATTTCTTTGAAAAGAGTTCCAAAGCGATATTTTCCTTTCGATCAATCACATCGAAAAAGAGCTTGGCATCACCTTTATATTTCTCCGTGATGACTTGGAGTTTTTCCATCAAGTCGTACGTGAGATCATCCAGATCAATGTTTACCCGCAGGCCTTTTATCATCTTCCCACGGACTTCACTGAGGAGCATGATGCTGTTGATTTTAAATTCAAGTTCGTTGTCTGCCCATTTTTTCTGAGAAACTACTCCTGTCAGGAATAAGTACCAGCCAGTCATAAAATACTGTTTGAACTTGACATAATCTTCTCCGAAAAGGAAGAAAGTAAACGCCCCCTGATAATCCTCCATGGTCAAGGTTCCAAAAGGTTTTCCGGTCTTGGTCGTGCGATGAGCATAGCTGCTGACCGATCCTGCAAGTTTGATTTCACTTTTATTCTTAAGGCTTTCCAGATCACTGAGTGCAGGAAGAGAAGAATTTGTAAACGATTCGATCTCCAATTTGTACTGATCTAGGGGATGACCGGAGATGTAAAGTCCAACAACTTCTTTCTCGATGTTAAGCTGCTGAAGTTGAGAGAAAGGCTCCATCGGAGGTACGGTTGGAAGTGGGATTTCCATGTTTCCATTGCCACCTCCGAAAAGGCTAACCTGAGCGCTGTCTTCCTCTTGCTGTACTTTTTGAGAATAGCGGGTCGCTTTCTCAATCAGGTTCATATCTCCGTCAGGCGCCTCTAGGTATTGACGGCGATGATGCTCCTTGAAGCCGTCAAACCCACCCGCCATTGCCAGAGCTTCCATCGTTTTCTTGTTCAGGGCTTTTGCAATCACTCTCTTCGCAAAGTCAAAGATGTTTTTGTAAGGTCCATTTTTCTCACGTTCCTCGATGATGGCGTCCACAGCGGATGATCCAGCACCTTTGATGGCGGCCATTCCAAACCGAATCTCTCCGGAGGCATTTACAGTAAATTTATTTCGGGATTCATTTACATCCGGACCGGCCACTTTGACTCCCATTCGCTTGCACTCCTCCATGAAAAACGTCACCTGTGTAATGTCATTCATATTGTTGCTGAGTACCGAGGCCATGTATTCCGCAGGATAATGCGCTTTCAGATAAGCAGTCTGGTAAGCGATCCAAGCGTAGCAGGTTGAATGTGATTTGTTGAAAGCATAAGATGCAAAAGCTTCCCAGTCGGTCCAGATTTTTTCCAATCTCTTAGCATCGTGACCTTTGGCCGCAGCCTGCTGGACGAATTTCGGCTTCATCTTATCCAGGACATCCCTTTGCTTTTTACCCATTGCTTTTCGCAAAACGTCCGCTTCTCCTTTGGTAAATCCGGCGAGTTTCTGGGACAAAAGCATCACTTGCTCCTGGTAGACCGTGATTCCATAGGTTTCCTCCAGGTATTCTTTCATGTCCTCCAGATCGTATGAGATCGGCTCCTGACCATGTTTTCTTTTGATGAAAGAAGGAATATAAGCCAAAGGTCCCGGGCGATAAAGGGCGTTCATGGCAATCAAATCCGCGAAAACAGTTGGTTTTAATTCCCTCATGTACTTCTGCATCCCTGCCGATTCGTATTGAAAAATGCCGACCGTTTCACCTCTTTGAAAAAGTTCATAGGTCTTCACGTCATCGGTCGGAAACTCATCCGCATCCAATAAAATCCCATGTCGTTCTTTGACGATTTTGATGGCATCTTTGATGAGCGTGAGGGTTTTCAAACCCAGGAAATCCATCTTCAGCAAGCCGGCACTCTCCACTACGGAGTTGTCAAACTGGGTGCAAACCATATCTGAGTCCTTGGCTAGAGCCACCGGGACGAAGTTGGTAATGTCACTTGGAGTGATGATTACACCACATGCATGAATTCCCAAATTCCGAACAGAACCTTCCAGGATTGTAGCCTGATTGATAGTTCTGGCCGATTCATCATTGCCTTGAGCAATTCGGATCAATTCTTCTGCATTGGCCAGGAACTCGCCCTGACCTTTTAGCTTTTCGAGCAATGCAGGTCTGTTTTTAGCCAATTCAAAAAGTGTCTTCAACTTAATGTCAGGAACCAGATTGGCTAGTCTTCCAGCTTCTGCAAGCGGTAGATTCAAAACCCTTGCCGTATCCCGGATCGCGGACTTGGCGGCCATGGTGCCGTAAGTTATAATCTGGGCCACCTGATTAGATCCGTATTTTTTGATTACATAATCGATCACACTTTGACGGCCTTCGTCGTCAAAGTCAATATCAATATCGGGAAGTGAAACCCTGTCCGGATTCAGAAATCTTTCGAAGAGTAGGTCGTAGGCAATCGGATCCACATTGGTGATGGCAGTACAATAAGCTACCGCGGAACCTGCTGCAGAACCTCGGCCTGGACCTACCGAAACACCCATTTCACGTGCGGCTCTCGTAAAATCCTGAACAATCAGGAAGTAACCCGGATATCCTGTATTCTCAATCGTCTTCAGCTCAAAATCCAAGCGTTCCTGAATCTCCGGAGTCATAGAAGGATAGCGTTTTTTGGCTCCTTCGTAAGTCAGATAGCGCAGGTAGGCATTTTCACCGCGCTTGCCCCCATCGGCTTTGTCCTCAGGATTCTTGAATTCCTCCGGGATATCAAACCCCGGAAGCAAGACTTCGCGGGCTAATTTATACGCTTCAATCTTATCAACAATCTCTTGCGTGCAGGCAATTGCTTCGGGTAGGTCTGAGAAAAGCTTTTTCATTTCCTCAGGACTTTTGATGTAAAATTCATCGTTTGGAAAGCCAAAACGAAATTCACGACCACGCTTACCGATGTATTTTATTTGCTTTTTTTCGGGGCCTTCGATTTTCTCGCCGTCTTTTACACACAGCAAAATATCATGCGCTTTTGCATCGGGCTTATCGTTATAATAGGTGTTGTTAGCTGCGAAATACTTCACTCCATACTTGAGAGCTAAGTCGATCAAAACCTCGTTCACTTTCTCTTCTTCCGGAATTCCATGACGGTTTAATTCGACGTAGAAATCCTCGCCGAATTGCTCTTTCCACCAGACGAAAGCTTCTTCTGCCTGGGTTTCACCGACGTTAAGAATGAGGTAAGGAATCTCACCCCATAGGCCGCCAGTGGTAGCGATCAGGTCAGATTTATACAGAATCAAAAGCTCCTTGTCAATTCTAGGCAGGTAGTAGAAACCCTCAATATTGGCATAGGAAGATAGTTTTGCCAGGTTGTGGTATCCAGCTTTATTTTTGGCAAGCAAGACGGTTTGGTAACCGTCGTCCTTGTTTGCTTTATTTTTTCGGTCACGCGTCAGATTAAATTCACAACCCAAAATTGGCTTGAGGTCTTTTTCCATTGCTTCTTTCACGAAGTGGAAAGCACCCATCATATTGCCATGGTCTGTCATTGCGATTGCGGTCATCCCCAGAGCTTTTGCCTGAGCTACCATTGCAGGGATTTCGGAAGTCGCTTGCAATACCGAGTACTGACTATGCACATGTAAATGCGTAAAAGGCACATCAGTTAAGTCTATTGCTGAGCCTTTTCCTGGTTCCTTTGCGCTGTCTTTTGCCACTGTTTTGGCTCCTTGTTTTGCTTGCGCAAAGTTAGCTTCTGCCAAAGTGGGAGCCTCGTAGATGACCTCGTCTAGTGCGATGCCGCTTTCAGGTTTAATTACCTGATGCGTGATCAATCCAAAAAAGCAGCGGGCGGTCGCATCCACGTCATAGGCTGCATCGTGGGCATCTCCAAAGCCGGTTCCGAAAAGTTTATGATGTAATTCAGTTAGTGTGGGCCATTTGAATTTCCCTCCTCTTCCTCCGGGAATCGCACAATATTCTGTTGAAAGGTCTTTGGTATCAAGTTGGTTTGCCGTCAGGGGCATTCCCCACGCACCGCGGAGAAACTCAGAACCAACTACATTAATATCAAACTCAATGTTGTGACCAACCAGATGTTTGGCTTTGACTACATCTCCTTCAAAAATCCCTAAAATCGCTTTGAGTTCATGGCCTTCAGCCAAAGCTCGTTTAGTCGAGATCCCATGGACTTTTTCAGCATTAAATGGGATTGTAAATCCTTCCGGCTTGATGATGTAATTATGGTTGGAAAGCAGTTTTCCCCGCTCATCATGAAGCTGCCAGGCAAGCTGAACAAGCCTTGGCCAATTGTCCACATCGGACATG
Source organism: Algoriphagus sp. (assembly GCA_046597285.1). GTDB lineage: Bacteria > Bacteroidota > Bacteroidia > Cytophagales > Cyclobacteriaceae > Algoriphagus. The sequence continues at coordinate 83,596 of JBKJKX010000154.1, forward strand.
GGAGCATTGTAATCGCGGGGTAAACCGGTGGTCTCGGTATCAAAAATAATATACATGCTGTTTCGGGAATTGAAGGCTCAAAATAGGGCTAATCGGGGGAACGTGCTAAGGGAAGTGGAGGTAATTGTCAGAGAAAAGAAAAGTCTGAAGTCCACTTGAAATGACAGGATTTTGTTATTCCATTGCAAGACAGTGACTTCAGGCTTTTTGATCAAATTCTTGGAAGTTTTTCCAGAAAATCACCTGACCATAGGATGTTTTTTGATTGAGATCTCCTGCATTGACCAATCCTTTTTTTGAAATAGGAATAGCTGAAATGCCTTCAAACTTGGCCAGGCCCTCAAAATTTTTGGTCAGAATCATCTTGCTGGCTTTGATTTTGAAAATTTCGAAACTTACCTACTTATCTAGCGAAAGGTCTACTTCATTTCCATTGCTTTCCCACCAAAACCAAGGGCTTTCATCTCGGTACCCATAATGGGAAATTTCCTGGGAATTTTCCAACCTTCTTACTTTTTACCTTTATACGCTCTAAAACCTTCTCAATATCTTATATCCCACATCCAAGCTTGCTTGTTTTCGATGGAAGTCTGGATAAACTCTCTGACTAAGTCCTGATAATTAGTGCCCGATACTTCTCTCCCTTTCAGTTTTTTTGGCAGGGTGATGATTTCTTCCGGTTCCCCAAAAGTGATTTTCTCGGCTTCCACGATAAGCATGCCGTCGTTTATGTCATAAGCCAAAATCAAACCCGGAAGCCCGAATTGCTCCTCAGGACCGATTGGAACTGGAATATCGGAGGCGAACCATGCAGTAATCTTTTGGCCTTTAATGCTATCTTCAGACACGGCTTTCATACACATGTGTCCGAGGATATCTCGTATTTCGTTCATTACCCTCCATTTTGGGGCATTTAGGCTGTCACGGACTATGTAAGTTTTGCCCATTTGATCCATGTATTTCAGAGAGGTCTGATCTTTTAGATTGTTTTCAATGAAATAGTCTTTCACTTGCCAAGAGTAGCTGAGCACTTCATAGGGTTCACCAAAAGTGTAGAGACTTTTTTCTGGCCAAAACTGGAGTTTCATCCGGGTGCTGTAGCCTTCAGGATTATTCCAAGTGAGTAGAATTCTGTCCCTTTCCTGTTGGGTAAGGTGGGGCAAGCTGGAATAGATTTTATCATAAAAAATGCGATATCGGTATTCTACTTCGCCCGCTACATTTTGGGCTCTAAGTCCTGTGGCAATCAAGATCAGCACAATGGTTTTTAGAAATTTTAATTTCATTGTTGTATAGGTTGGCTGCTAGTTTAAGTTATCTATTATTTTTCACTTCTACTCCCCGCATATTGTAGGTCACTCCGAGCAGGAAATATCTTGACAAAGTTTCAATTCGTCCAGTGGAAACGAAGTTTTGACCCGCAAACTGGCTGATGGTTTGATTTTGCTTGAAGACATCGTAAGCAGAGAGCCTGACTTCCCATTTTTTAGCCTCGCCGATAAGTTTGTAGATAAATGCATTTAGAATGGGTACTTCCTGGTTAAATCCAAAACTTTCGTTTTCAAATCGGTTGTAGTTGAATTTCATGTCAAAGTAGAAATCTTTGGGAAGCTTAACGTTCATATTCGTATAAGCACTTAAGTTAATAATGTCCTGGTTCTGGGCGGGATTCTGTTCGTATTTGGTTTTGCTCAGACGGAACGATGTACCGGCGTATAGACTGAGCCATTCTATCGGGGTCAAGTCTAAATTTACTCCAAAGTTATGGCTCAAGGTATTTGTTTCTGTTTCGATGGAGTTGATTAGGGCGAGGCTTTTAGTATAGGATGGATTTGCAGTTAAATATGCGTTAATTTTAGTTTTCACGATAGGAAATCCAAAGCCTAAATAGGTATAATAACGCTGTCCACCGGAAGCATTTCCTGCCTTATAGGTAGTCACAAAGGTTTCGGGATCTATGGTTTGGTCTTGAACCACTTGGCTCTGGTAGAATGTTGAATTCAAAGAAAATTGGAAATTTATAAATGTAGCAGGATCATACATGTTGTATCCGGTATTGAAAGAATGGGTTACTTCGGGCTGTAGATCGGGATTACCTTCTCGGATATACAATGGGTTAGAAATATCCTTGAATGGCTGTAGATCAGAAATATTTGGCGGAGTGACGCCCATGGCATAACCTGCGCTGATACGCTTGTTGCCCTTCATTGTTTTCCAGTAAGACACGTTAGGGGTGAAATTGAGGTAATTTTTGTCCACTCTGCCTAGAATTGCACTCTCTTTTACCACTGAAAATTGTCCGCTCAATCGGTAGTTGGAGGCGGCTAAACCCACACTTAAGTTAGAGCCTTTGTTGGCATATCGGATACTGGAACCCAACCTGTTGTAGGTAATTGTGTTGTCAAAAATCCGACTAAGATCAGGATTTAGCTCTCGGGTATCACTTGCCTCCACATCGAATACTTTTCGGTTTGTTTCGCTCTTGGATTGGCTGAAATTGTAGAACGTTTCCCAAAAAAAGATTTTTTTGATAGGCTCGACATAAAGCAAGCTTGACTTGATCATGTTAGAACTATTCAATGCCTCGTTCAATTGGTCCAAATTTCTAAAATAGGTATTTGGGTCTGTGGAGTTAATGAGGTCTACGACGGATTTTTGGATACCATCTTGGTCTGCCTTGCTATAAGTATTGCTTATGCTAGCAGCAAAATTTCTTCCGCTTTTTTCGAATTTATGCCTATAGATTGCAGTGCCCTGAAAAGCGCCAGACCATTTATTCGATCGGTTGTCACGTTCCAATTGGCTTTGCTCAGTGCTACTGCGTATCAGTTCCTGAAAGCTCCCCAATGAGGTATTGAGTGAACTTAGCCTTCCCTTTACATTAATGGTGATAGTATTGGCGCTGTCTAGTTCGTTTTGAAAACGAAGATTTGCCCGGTGGTGACCTGCCACATTGTTTTGTAAACTTTGGTCGGTGGAAGTGAAGGAGGAATTGTTCTGAAGGAAGTTGGTTCTGCTATTGAAGCTCTCTATGATTTGGTCACTTCGGCTATAGAAATAGTTGCTACTGAAATCCTTTTTGTCCTTCAAGTGGTTATAATTGACACCTATAGCTTGGTTATTAGAGAAGCCTGAGCTGAGGTTGTTGAAGGGGATTTCGAAGGATTCTTCACGGTCCCCTCCTGAAAAAGAAATGTAATTTATTCCCCCGCTGCCATTAAAACCGAAATCTCCGGTATCGCCAAACTGGAATGCACTGTTCCCCTTAAACTCTTGCAGGTCATCCCAGCTCAAACCTGTTTGGTTGACATTGTTGCCATAGCCGATGATTGAAAATTGGGTTACTTTGTCAAACTTATTATAAGATGCATTTGAAGCCCATCTTCCGTCTGTCCCTCCTGCCGCAGAAATCTTTCCAAAACCGCCTTTTTTGGCTTCCTCCTTCAGCTCAACGTTCAAGGTTTTTTCTTTCACCCCATCTTCTACTCCTGTAAGTTTGGACTGTTCTGACTTGTCGTCGAAAAGCTGAAGCTTGCTTATTGACTCTGCATTCAAGTTTTGGGTAGCCATTTTTGTATTTCCACCAAAAAAACGCCTTCCATCCACCGTTACCTTTTGAACTTGTTGCCCCTGGGCAACGATGTTTCCATCCTTGTCGATCTGTATCCCGGGTAGCTTGCGGAGCAGTTCTTCCAAGGTCGCTCCAGGCGGTACTTTGAATTTGCTGGCATCATACTCAAGCGTGTCTCCGCGCATCATTAACGGCGCTTTGGCGGCTTTCACCACTACCTCGTAAAGTTCCTGCAAGATGGGCATTAAGCGAATCTCTTCCACTTCCAAATCGTCTGTTTCAGGCAGCACCAGTTCCTTTTGGATGGGTAGGTAGCCCATGTAGGTGGCTTTGATGAGCAGTGGTTGCCGATCTACATTTTTGAATTGATATTCTCCGACTTTGTTAGTCAAAGTGTAAGCCACCAAGGCGGAGTCTTTTGGGCTAAGAAGAAGTACAGAGGTGTAGTCGAGTGGGATATTCGTGGTGTCTTTCACCGTTCCCCGAATAGTAAGTTTGGATTGGGCCTGCGAAGCAAAAGTGATGGCAACCAAAAGAAGGCATGAAAGGAGGAATTTCATTTTTTTTCAGGGTTATATTTTTTAACTATACTATCTATGACTAAAACCATAATCAACTACAGAATCCTTTCCAATTCATTTTTGCGAAGAGAATTCTATGTGTAGATGACATACTTAGGATTAAATGGACAGTTTATGAATCCAGCTAAGTTGAAAATGAGTGTACTTTACTTTTGCAACCCTTAGTTGACCTTAATTACATAAAATCATTGAGCCCCAATTTCTAGAAGAAGGTGTCTTTCACTTCTCTCTTTTTAGTTTTGTGCTGATCTTAAACAAATCAAAAATTCTTTCAATCAAGCAATGCCTTTCAATAAAAAAATCGGTAATCACCTAATTAGTATACTGATGAGCATTTTAATACTGCTAGTATAGTTAATATTTGAATAAAAAAGGCTGACTAGTTTGTTAAAAAATGTTGTTTAGGTAGATGGGGTGGGGGAGTTGTGGAAGTAATTCCAAATTTAAAAGTGACAAATACTTGGTTGTGATAAGTAAATTTTGGAAAAATCATTTTCGTCCATTTGTGGCAAAATGAAATACTGGAAAATATCTTCGCCTCAAAAATGCCAATCGGCCCAATAAATCCAAACTCATAAAAACCTAGATTATATCGAATGGGCGAAGTATTTACCTGTTCATTTACAATGTATTTTTTTTATGTCACTGAAATTCAAAAAAAAATAAATTTTCATCTCTTATCCTCCCAAGGGATGTAAATGACCTTTTTGGTTTTAAAAAAATCTTCCTTAAAGTAGTCGTCCAAGTGATAGACGACATACGACTTGTCCAGTTCCTCCATTTCTTCATCGACTTCGCCGCCTTTGAGGTAGAGAATTCCATTTTGAAACTCGTTGAAATCTTCCTTCCGGATTTTATTTTTTACCCAAGGATAAAAATTTGCCATTCGTGTCACGGCTCTTGAAATAACAAAGTCGTACTTCCTTACCAATTCTTCAGCTCTCGCCTGCTGTGCTTCTACATTGGCAAGTTTAAGTTGCTTCACTACATCCTTAACCACGTTAATTTTTTTTCCGATGGAATCAACCAAATGGAATTGAGTTTCAGGGAATAGAATTGCCAAGGGAATTCCCGGAAAACCCCCTCCGGTGCCGATATCGAGGACTTTAGTGCCCGACTGGAATTCCATCACTTTTGCAATAGCGAGAGAATGAAGTACATGATGAACGTAGAATTCATCCATATCCTTCCGGCTGATCACGTTGATCTTGGAGTTCCAGTCCTGATAGAGTTCTTGAAGTCGTGAAAACTGATCGATTTGAAGTTCCGAAAGACCAGGGAAATAGGAGTTGATAAGTATGGTACAAGGATTCATTAGATATGCTTTTCTTTTCCGGACGCTATCTCAAATAGCAATTCGCGGGATCGGTGCAGCTGCGCCTTGACAGTTCCTAATGGTTTGTCAAGTTCTACGGCTATTTCTTCATAAGACAATTCGTCAAAATAGCGCAACTGGACTAATTTTCTGTATTTAGCAGGAAGCTTATCAACAAAGATTCTCACCATCTCAATCCGCTGGGTCCGGATATAGACATCCTGCGGATTATTGTCATCATCTTCAATGTCGATAGTCACAGCATTTCCGCTGTCATCCGAAAGGGTATTATTCAAACTCATGGTCTTGAGTTTTTTCTTGCGGATAAAATCAATTGCATTATTTGTGGCAATCCGAAAAAGCCAGGTACTGAATGTGTAATCTTTTTTGAATCGTTCAAGGTTTTTGAAAGCTTTGGCAAAAGCTTCCATTGTAAGATCCTCCGCATCGTCTGCATCGCGGATCATCTTCAAAATCATGAAATAAACGGCCTTTTTATACCTTTTCATCAAGGCAGCATAGGCTTGCTGGTCTTTTTGCTGAACGGCCTTATCGATCAGGTCAAAGTCCTCGAGTGCCTTGTTAGAAAAACCTCGTTCGTTTATTTCCATTTGATGTCTTTTGCCTGTTGAGAAATTGATCCCAAAATCCAAAAATAACCTAAATAAACTAAGTCGTGTACCCAGGTATTGATTGGAGCGTTGATTCCTTGTATCTTCTTGCTTGCCGAACCGAATACGCTCAGCATTAGAAGTGATCTTGAAAGAATAATACCCAAAACGATTAAAAATTGTTCCCAACTTTGATCAATTCCGAAATAAATAAGCAATCCGATTCCTCCAAGCCAGAATAATGCATGAGAAAGAGAGTAAAAGCCAATTTTTTGTTTGTCCTCTCCACGATAATATTTCCCCGCATGAAGGTGTCTTTTCTTTTGAATAAAGTAATCTTTTTGGTTGGTTTTGGGCTGTGAAATTGTATTTGCTTCGGAATCGATTACAATAGCGGTATTCTTTCCAGTTGCGTATTGATTCACAAAAAGATCATCATCGCCTCCTTCCACATGCCAAAATCCTTTGAAAGCTTTGACTTCCATAAAGAAGGTTTTTCGATAGCAGAGATTTCTTCCTATGCCCATGAACGGCTTCTTCCAAAGCCCGAAAGACAGGTAAAACAGTGCCGTCAGTAATGTTTCAAATTGAATCCAGCTGTTCAGAAAACCGGGTTTCTTTTCATATCCAGAGAAACCGAGTGAAAAAGTTTTTCCACTTTCCCTTACGGGAGCAGTCATTTTTTTGATCCAATTGTTGGATTCCGGAAGGCAATCTGCATCAGTAAGCAAAATCACATCGTTTTTGGTCACTTTAATTCCAAGAGTTAAAGCAAACTTTTTTGGGGTGACGTGTTTCGGTGTATACTTGATGGTGACCGACCTAAGTTTGGGATAAATCTCCATCATTTCTTCGAGCAATCTCTTGGTCCGATCAGTGGATCGATCGTTCACAATCATCACATCGTAATTGGAGTAATTTTGCTCGAAGAGCTTAGGGATGAGTGTCTTAAGATTTGCGAATTCGTTGTGAGCTGCGACAAGGACAGTCACTCCTTCCTCCTTTTGGGAGCCGGTAGAAACTGGATTTTTGGAGGAGCTAAAAGCGACTCTGCCAAAAATGAATAAGAGATAAACGATCTGAATTACTAATCCGATTCCGAAGAAAAACCAAAGTAAAAATAGGCCCATAGGTCAATTTTGCTGGGCAAATATAAAATCAAATTCAGCAAGTCATTTAAGAATAAGCTTATATTTTTGCAGGCTGAATTTGGCGATCTGTTGATGGTCTTTTCAGATCCAGAAAGCAAGTCATGAAGTTTACTTTAGCACATACCGATTCTCAAACCAAAGCGAGAGCTGGCGTAATCAAAACAGAGCACGGTGAGATCCTAACGCCGATTTTTATGCCGGTCGGTACGGCAGGAACCGTAAAAGCTGTTCATCAACGGGAACTGGACCAGGATATCAAAGCAGAAATTATTCTTGGTAACACCTACCATCTTTATTTGAGACCTGGGCTTGATATTCTGGAAAAAGTGGGCGGCCTTCATAAATTCAATGGTTGGTCAAAGCCAATACTGACAGATAGCGGTGGATATCAAGTTTTCTCAATGTCCGGAACCCGGAAAATCAAAGAGGATGGTGTGATGTTCAAATCCCATATCGATGGATCAAAGCATCATTTCACTCCTGAGAATGTAATGGATATTCAGCGGACTATTGGGGCTGACATCATTATGGCATTTGACGAGTGTACTCCCTATCCTTGCGAGTATTCTTATGCACGCAACTCAATGGAAATGACGCATCGATGGCTGAAAAGGTGCATCGATCGATTTGATTCGACTGAAGGAAAATACGGATATAGTCAGACACTTTTCCCTATTATTCAAGGTTCTGTTTACAAAGATCTTCGCATTCAATCTGCCGAATTTATTGCATCCCAAGGAAGAGAAGGAAATGCAATAGGAGGCCTTTCCGTAGGAGAACCTGCGGAAATGATGTACGAAATGACCGAATTGGTTACCGAAATTTTGCCGACTGATAAGCCTCGATACTTAATGGGTGTGGGTACACCTGCGAATATTTTGGAATGCATTGCGCTGGGAGTCGACATGTTTGATTGTGTGATGCCAACTCGAAACGCCCGAAACGGGATGCTTTTCACCTCAGAAGGAATAATCAATATCCGAAATGAGAAATGGAAGGATGATTTCACAGGAATAGATCCAGCCATAGGAGGTTATGCAAGTAGTTTTTATTCAAAGGCATATCTGAGGCATCTCACAGTAAGTAAGGAGATTTTGGCAGCGCAGATAGCGAGTATCCATAATCTCACTTTTTATCTTTGGCTGGTAAAAGAAGCCAGACAACATATCCTTGCTGGAGATTTTTCCGTTTGGAAAGGCCAAATGGTAAAGAAAGTAAGCACCAGACTTTAAGCATGAAGATTCTCGACAAACTGATCATCAAGGACTTTCTGAAGACCTACTTTTTTGTAGTAGTGATGTTGATCCTGGTTGTATTGGTGCTGGATTTTACAGAGAAGAATGATGCTTACATCCGAAATAAAGTCCCTGCCGGTGAGATACTTCGATACATGGGGAATTATGGTTTATACCTTAATAATCTTTTGACCCCTATTACCGTATTCATTTCGGTCATTTTCATTACTTCCAAGATGGCTGGAAGGACCGAGATTGTTGCGATTTTGAGCAGTGGGGTAAGCTTCATGAGGTTATTGAGGCCCTTTTTGTTTGCTGCGTCTATGATTGGTGGCGCAAGTTTCCTGCTAAATGGCTGGGTCCTTCCCATGGCTACTGCAGGAGTGACAGAGTTCCGAATGACTTACCTTGACAAAGGCAGTGCATCAACTGAATCTAATATTCATATCCAGGTAGGGCCGGAATCTTTGGCATTTCTGACAAGGTTTTATAAAACAGGAAATACCGGATACAATTTTACGTTGGAGACAATCAGAGATGGGGTTCTTTTAGCCAAGCTTTCCGCGGATAGAATTCAATGGGATACCGCAAAAAATGTCTGGAGGCTTGAAAACTGGAGGTTGAGAGAAATTAATGAAAGAGAGGAATCGTATACAGTCGGAGAAAATCTGGATACGATTTTGTCCATCACACCGGAAGATTTTGATTTACCCACCAACCACCATGAAACCCTTAAACTACCAGAATTGACCAGGCAAATCAGGATCCTGGAAGATCGGGGCGCGGACAACGTCAGTTACTACAAGATCGAGCGCTATGTCCGTTTTATGTCCCCATTCGCAGCAATTATCCTGACATTCATCGGGGTGATCATGTCGGCGAGAAAGACCCGAGGAGGATCCGGATTCCAGATTGCCATGGGATTCCTTTTGGCGTTTGTCTATATCATTATGTTTATCCTTTCGAGGACATTCGCAGAAAACGGGACAGAATATCCGATTTTCGCAGTCTGGATTCCCAATCTGATTTTTGCTTTGACAGGTTTGGTGCTTTATAAAACTGTCCCCCGATAGATGAACGCATCTTTTAAAGATTACTTAATGCTCCATTTTATCGTTCTTATTTGGGGCTTCACATCTATTTTGGGGTTACTTATAAGTTTGCCTGCGTTAGAATTGGTTTTTTACCGAACCTTGATTGCCTCCGTCGGAGTTGCTTTTTTATTCTTGGTGAAAAAGGAAAGTATTCTTATCCCAACTCCGGCTATGATCAAAATAGTGGCAACCGGGTTCATAATCGCGTTGCACTGGATCTTGTTTTTCGGCTCAGCTCAAGTTTCAACCGCCTCAGTTTGTCTGGCGGGTATGGCGACTACTTCCTTATGGACAGCTTTCGTAGAACCGATTATTAACCGAACCAAAATCAAATGGTATGAAGTTGGGTTGGGGTTAATGGTTATTTCGGGTCTGGTTGTGATTTTCAGTTTTGAAACAGGCTATTGGCTCGGATTAAGTATGGCCCTCGTATCAGCGCTACTTTCAGCAGTTTTTTCCACAATCAATGGCCGATTTACTCAGCGCCATAATTCCTATCAAATCACGTTTTACGAAATGGCTGGGGCATGCATATTCACACTTTTGTTTATGCCTTTGTATTATGAGTTTGTGACTGATGGCGAAAACATACAATGGTCATGGATCGGAAATGACTGGTTTTGGATGCTTATTTTAAGCGGGATTTGTACAGTTTATGCCTTTTCTGTTTCCGTAGAACTGATGAAGAGATTGAGTGTCTTTACAGTTAACCTGACAATTAATTTAGAACCTGTTTATGGGATTATATTGGCGGTGATGATTTTAGGAGAAAGTGAAAAAATGACTCCTCAATTTTATCTGGGCACAGCCATCATTTTGGTTTCAGTCTTGTCTTATCCGATTTTCAATTTTTGGAACAAAAGGCGGAAAGCTGTTCGAACGCTTGGTTGAATTTAGCTATTCTTTGCTTAGTTGGAGGGATGCAAAAAGTTCCAATGAAAGAAAAGCTAAAAGTATTACAAAGTGGTGATATCTGTTAAAGTTGCCAAAGCCTGTTTTAATTCGGTTTCTTTCAATTCTCCAATTTTTTCAATTAAGCGAGTTTTTGAAACAGAGCGAATGTGAAAAATCATTAATTCCGAAACTGATTTCAAACCGTTTTTTTGAGTCGGTTCCAAAATCGGATTTCCTTGATAATTTTTGATTTTTGAAGTAAGAGGAGCAATGATGACCACCTTCAAAAACTTATTCATCAGATTACCACTCAGAATTACTGTTGGCCTTCTTCCAGATTGCTCAGATCCTTCGGTTGGATTGAGGTCGATATACCAAATCTCACCTTGCTTCATTTTCAAGCTGAGTAAGGTAGTCTTCCATTCCTTCTTCAGCGAGCGCTATCATGTCAGAATCATTATCTGCTTGACGATAAGATTTGACATATTCTGCACGCTTGAGATGATCAAGATAGAGTGAGAGTGCAGCTTCGATCAGCTTGTTTTTTGGCATTTTCAGTTTTCTCGCGTATTCTGAAAGCTTATCAAGCAGATCATCTGGTAGAGTACTTGTGAAAGTTGACATTGTTTTTTGTATTTATAAAACACAAATATAAAGAACATTTATCAATCTAACATGCTTTCAAAATAGAAATAGGATTCCTTCAGTTTAATCGGTTCAGGCTTTTCCTCGAACAATCCAAAAACACTGGACCCCGAACCTGACATAGATGAATAATATGCACCTGCAGAATACATTTTTTCTTTAATCTCAGCGATTTCCGGATGGTTTTTGAAAATGCTCGATTCAAAATCATTGATAAGCTCCGCTTTCCACCGGCTTCGGTCTGCCAAAACCTCTTCTAGTTTCACTTTTGGAGGGGTTGGAGTTACGCCTGCGAAAGCCTCTTTGGTCCCAAAGTGAATTCCAGGATTGATCAGTGCAATCCAAGTTCCTTTGATATCTACAAAAATGGGTTCCAAAATCTCACCTCTGCCACGTGCGATTTTCGGAGTATTTTCTATGAAAAATGGACAGTCGCTTCCTAATTTTTCAGCGTATTCTTCTAAGAAAAAATCGTCAAGATGCAATTCGAAAAGGTTGTTCATTAACTTTAAAGCAAATGCTCCATCTGCTGATCCTCCACCCAAGCCCGCACCCATTGGAATGTTTTTGTGAAGGTGAATATTTAGACTTGGGATATCCGGAAAATCCTTTTTCATGAGCTGATATGCTTTTAGGATCAAATTGTCTTTCTGTTCTCCGGGAATAGGTAATCCTGTGGAATTCCAAGACATTTTCTTCGGATCCAAAATCATTTCAAGTGCGTCATAAATCGGAATAGGAACCATACAGGTTTCGATTTCATGATACCCATCTTTTCTTTTGGAAGTGATGTGAAGTCCTAGGTTGATTTTGGCGTTTGGAAATGAGATCATTGGAATGAGGGATTTTCACAAAAGTAGAATAAAAATCAAGTGAAAATCTGGGATATTGGCTTTTGAGAATTTGGTAATGGAATCGATTTTTATTGAACGAATGAAGTGATATTAAATTTTTCCTTAAATAAAACTGAAGGATTTTCATCAAAACTTAGAAAAACTGAAAATCAATACAAAATTTTGAAAATCGAAAAAACAAACAAATCATTTCCTGATTTAGGAGGCAAATCATTAATTATTTAAACTTAAATTCTGCGAAAATAATTTTTACTTATAGTTTTTATCTGAGTTTAAGGGAATAAGTAAAATTAAATATTGTAACTCTGAATTTTCAGTTTAATTTTGACATGTGATTCGATTCCGAACTCCAAATAACCTCGACTCAAGTATGTTCAAAGTGGTCTTCTTGCTAAGCTTTATTATTCTCATTGGATTTTAATGTGAGGCACTAGACTATTTATAAATATGAAATAAAAAAATCTGAAGTGCCTCACCTAAATGAGGCACTTTTTTTTATACCCAAAAACCATGACCCTTAAAAAATACAGTTGGGAAATAAGTGATAACGAGGAGCATCCTGCAGGCAAAGCCATGCTTTATGCCACAGGATTGAGCGATAAGAAAATGAAACAGCCTTTTGTAGGGATAGCCAGTTGTGGCTACGAAAGTAATCCCTGCAATATGCATTTGAATGACTTCGCCGGTCTGATCAAAAACTCCTCACAGGAATATGATCTGACCGGTTTGATTTTTAATACTATCGGGATATCAGATGGTACTTCTATGGGGACACTTGGAATGCGTTATTCGCTGGTTTCCAGAGAAATCATAGCGGATTCTATTGAATCCTTCATTTTAGGTCATTCATTCGACGCCTGTATTGCAGTCGCGGGTTGTGACAAGAACATGCCCGGAGCTATTATGGGAATGCTTCGAATCGATCGTCCTTCTATCATGGTCTATGGCGGTACGATCGCCTCCGGCAACTATAAAGGCGAAAAGCTGAACATCGTTTCTGCTTTTGAAGCCTTTGGAAAGCGGGTGAATGGAAATATTTCAGACGAGGATTACGATGGAATTATCCGAAATGCATGTCCTGGCGCAGGAGCTTGTGGTGGAATGTACACTGCAAATACCATGTCTTCCGCTGTGGAAGCGATGGGAATGTCCTTGCCATACAGTGCTACTTATCCGGCAAATTCCCCTGAAAAGCTGCGGGAATGCCATAATGTAAATAAGTACATGCGCATCCTTCTTGAAAAAGACATTAAGCCAAGTGACATTGTCACACGGAAAAGTATTGAAAATGCAGTTCGGGTTGCGATTGCACTTGGGGGAAGTACCAATGCAGTTCTCCATATTTTGGCAATAGCCAGAACAGCCGGAATTGATTTCTCTTTGCAAGATTTCAAAGCAATCAATGCAACCACTCCATTACTTGGAGATTTCAAACCCTCCGGGAAATTCCTGATGGAAGATCTTCATGAGCAGGGAGGTTTGCCCGCTTTTATGAAATATTTTCTTGACAAAGGGTATCTGCATGGCGACTGTATGACCGTTACTGGTATGACGTTGGCAGAAAATCTTTCAGGAATTGACCCAATTGTTCCATCTATGGTCAATGTGATCCATCCGGTTGAAACTCCACTAAAAGCCACCGGTCACCTATGTGTACTCTCCGGTAATCTGGCTCCAGCTGGTGCAGTGGCCAAAATCACAGGAAAAGAAGGGAATTCATTTACTGGTCCAGCTCGGGTTTTTGACTCAGAACAGGAAGCAAATGATGCAATCCGTGATCATCAGGTGAAATCAGGAGATGTAATGGTCATTCGAAATGTGGGTCCTAAAGGAGCTCCGGGAATGCCCGAAATGCTCAAGCCAACTTCGATGATCATCGGTGCCGGTCTTGGTTCGGATGTAGCGTTGGTTACTGACGGAAGATTCTCTGGAGGCACCCACGGATTTGTGGTAGGTCACGTGACTCCGGAAGCTTGGACAGGCGGGCCGATCGGTTTGCTTCAGAACGGCGATATAGTCACAATTGATGCAGATAATTTGGAACTCTCTGTGAATGTGTCTGAGGAAGAATTTGTGAAAAGGAAGAAGTCTTGGATACAGAAAGTTATTCCAGGATTGCAAGGCACTTTGAAAAAATACAATAAACTAGTTTCCACAGCTTCTGAAGGCTGTGTTACTGATAAATTTTAAGCCTATGAAGGATCAAATGATCAGAGGAGCAGACATCGTTGTCAGATCTCTTATTGCTGAGCAGGCTGAAGTGATTTTTGGATATCCCGGCGGAGCGATTATGCCGGTTTATGATGCTTTACATGACTATCATGATCAACTCAGACATGTGCTTACACGCCATGAGCAAGGAGCAATTCATGCAGCGCAGGGTTATGCGAGAGTTTCCGGAAAAGTTGGCGTCTGCCTTGCGACCTCAGGTCCGGGTGCGACCAACCTGATTACAGGGATGGCTGATGCGCAGATCGACAGCACTCCTTTGGTTTGTATTACTGGTCAGGTAGCGGCGCATTTGCTGGGAACTGATGCTTTTCAGGAAACTGATATGATCGGTATTTCGATGCCTTGTTCCAAATGGAATATTCAGGTCAGAAGGGTGGAAGATATTGCTCCGGCGATTGCAAAGGCATTTTTCATTGCCAGATCAGGAAGACCGGGCCCGGTTTTGATCGACATTACAAAGAATGCTCAGGTCGAATTTGGAGAGTTTAATTACGTTCCGTGCATGGGATTCAGATCCTATAAAACCCATACACCGATAGAAGCTACGGCAATCAAGGAGGCTGCGGCTTTGATCAATTCAGCGGAAAGACCTTATGTTCTTTTTGGACAGGGAGTGATATTGGGAAAAGCAGAGGCAGAGCTTAAGTTTTTTCTGGATAAATCCGGGATTCCGGCAGCTTCCACGCTTTTAGGTTCTGGCGCCCTACCTCAGGATCACCCTAATTATGTGGGTAAACTTGGAATGCACGGAAATTATGCGCCAAATCTTTTGACCAATAAGTGCGATGTTTTAATCGCTGTCGGGATGAGATTTGACGATCGAGTGACCGGAGATTTAAAGCGATATGCGAAGCAAGCTAGGGTAGTTCACCTAGAGCTTGATGCAGCTGAAGTCAATAAAACCGTGAAATGTGAAGTAGCTGTTTTGGGTGACTGTAGAGAAAGTTTGGCCATGTTGACAGAGGCTATTACTGCTAAAAAGCATGATGCATGGATGAAGAGATTCCGAGATTTGGAAGAAGAAGAAACAGCTGCCGTAATGCAACATGATCTGACTCCCACCAAGGTTGGATTGACAATGGGTGAAGTAATTAACATTGTAAACCAATACAAGGCAGACGACGCCATCTTGGTCACTGACGTAGGCCAGCACCAGATGATTGCCTGGAGATATTTCAATTACAAGAAGACTAGAACTCAGGTGACTTCCGGTGGATTGGGTACGATGGGTTTTGCACTTCCTGCAGCATTGGGAGCTCAGTTACATGACTATTCCCGCCAGGTAATTTGCGTGGTTGGTGATGGGGGTATTCAGATGACTATTCAGGAACTTGGAACCATCATGCAGACTAAAGCCCCTGTGAAGATCGTCCTACTCAATAATAATTATCTTGGAATGGTGCGTCAATGGCAGCAGATGTTCTTCGATAAGCGCTATTCCTTCACTGAATTGGATAATCCTGACTTCGTCAAGATTGCAGATGCATATAATATTAAAGGTCAGAAAGTAACTGAGAGAGGCGATTTGAGAGAGGCAATTGAGGATATGTTGATACATGACGGGCCTTTTTTCCTCGAAGTAGTGGTAGAAAAAGAAGACAATGTATTCCCGATGATTGCCACGGGATGCTCAGTAGAAGAAGTAAGGCTTAGCTAATTCCAACCTATGAAACGATATACCATATTCGTTATTACCGAGAATTTCATCGGGATTCTCAACCGGATCACCATCATTTTTACTAGAAGGGGAATCAATATTAATGCGCTAACTGCTTCAGAAAGCCGACTTGAAGGGATTCACAGAATCACGATAGAGGTGACAGCAACTGAAGAGACGGTCGTCCAACTTGTCAATCAGATTGAAAAAATCATCGATGTGATCAAGGCATTTTACCACGAAGATGACGGAGTAGTGTATCAGGAAATTGCATTGTACAAGATTCCTGTTTCCAAATTGGATGGTGGACTTGAGAAAATAATCCGTCAGCATGGAGCGAGGATTATTTCTGCAGAACCTGAGTTTGTTGTACTGGAATTGACCGGACATAAAGAGCAGACACAGGAATTGCTGGAAATCCTGAAGGAATACGGCTTGCTCGAATTTGCCCGAAGTGGCAGAGTAGCAGTCGCCAAAAGAATGTTAACCATTGACAGTTTTGTCAAATAATACTCATTAAAACCCAGGCCAAAAGCCTTCTCAAACCTATTAATCCTATTTTCCAAAACTCAAACCCATGAATTGTCAGGTTCAATTGGTCAATTAAAAATCAAAACTCAAACCCATGAAATTAAAATTCGGCAGCACAGAAGAAAACGTAGTAACCAGAGAGGAATTTCCTTTGGAGAAAGCAAGAGAAGTACTCAAGGATGAAGTAATCGCAGTTTTGGGTTATGGAGTTCAGGGCCCAGGTCAAGCTTTAAACCTCAAAGACAATGGATTCAATGTCATCATCGGACAGCGTAAAGGTTCCAAAACCTGGGACAAAGCCGTTGCTGATGGTTGGGTTCCGGGTGAGACGCTGTTTGAATTGGAAGAGGCGTGCGAAAAAGGCACTATTCTTCAATTCCTTCTTTCTGACGCAGGTCAGATTGCTCTTTGGCCAACGGTTAAAAAACATCTTACTCCCGGAAAAGCACTTTATTTCTCTCATGGATTTGGCATCACCTACAAGGAAAAAACAGGAATCATTCCTCCGGCTGATGTGGATGTAATTTTAGTTGCTCCAAAAGGATCCGGTACTTCTTTGAGGAGAATGTTTGTGGAAGGAAGAGGCTTGAACTCGTCTTTTGCGATCTTTCAGGATGCTACAGGAAGAGCGCATGAGAGAGTTGTTGCACTTGGAATTGGAGTAGGTTCAGGTTACTTATTCGAAACTGATTTCTACAGAGAAGTTACTTCCGACTTGACAGGTGAAAGAGGAACCTTAATGGGTGCGATTCAGGGAATTTTCGCAGCTCAATATGAAGTATTAAGAGCAAACGGACATACTCCTTCTGAAGCTTTCAACGAAACTGTGGAAGAATTGACTCAAAGCTTAATGCCGCTGGTTGCAGAAAACGGAATGGATTGGATGTATGCCAACTGCTCTACTACTGCTCAAAGAGGTGCACTTGACTGGTGGAAGCCTTTTAGAGATGCTACTAAGCCGGTTTTCGAAGCACTTTATAATTCAGTAAAAACCGGCCAGGAAGCTCAGAAATCAATCGATTCTAACAGCAAGCCTGACTACAGAGAAAAGCTAGAGGTTGAATTGAAAGAATTGAGAGATTCTGAAATGTGGCAGGCAGGTGCTGTCGTCCGTCAATTGAGACCAGAAAATAATTAAAATTCAAAACCCCAAAGACCTATGAGTGATAAGCTGTGGATATTTGATACGACCCTGAGAGATGGGGAACAAGTGCCTGGTTGCCAACTGAATACCCAGGAAAAGATTGTGGTGGCGAAAGCTTTGGAAGCTTTAGGAGTAGATATCATCGAAGCGGGGTTTCCAATATCGAGCCCGGGTGATTTCAATTCGGTCCTCGAGATTTCGAAGGCTGTTTCCAACCCGATTATTTGTGCGCTCTCCAGAGCCGTAGAGAAGGATATCGATGTAGCAGCTCAATCACTCAAATTCGCTAAAAGGGGCCGAATTCATACAGGAATAGGGGTTTCTCCTTACCATATCCAATTCAAACTTCGATCTACTCCTGAAGATATTATTAAGCGAGGGGTGGCTGCTGTAAAGTATGCCCGAAGATTTGTAGACGATGTGGAATTCTATGCAGAAGATGCCGGACGTGCCGAGCATGATTTCCTCGCCAGAATCATTGAAGAGGTGATCAAAGCTGGAGCAACGGTTGTCAATATCCCGGATACGACCGGTTATTGCCTCCCCGAGCAGTATGGCGCAATCATCGCTCATTTGAGAAATAACGTGCCAAATATCGATCGGGCGATCATAGCAACTCATTGTCACAATGACTTGGGAATGGCAACTGCCAATACGATTTCTGGGGTCCAGCATGGAGCCCGTCAGGTCGAAGTGACTATCAATGGAATCGGTGAACGTGCAGGAAATACCTCCATGGAAGAGGTTGTCATGGCAATCAAATGCCATAAGTCTATTCCTGTGCATACCAACATCATTACGCAGAAAATCTATCAGACCAGTCGTTTGGTATCGAAACTGATGAACATGCCAGTTCAGGCAAACAAGGCGATTGTGGGAAGAAATGCATTTGCCCACTCTTCAGGAATTCACCAGGATGGGGTATTGAAGCATAGAGAAAATTATGAAATCATCGATCCAAAAGAAGTGGGAGTGGATGAGTCTACGATTGTCTTGACTGCAAGGTCTGGACGCGCGGCTTTAAAGCATCACCTCGATGCGTTGGGTGTGGAGCTGGAAGGCGAAGAATTGAGAGAGGTTTACGAAGCTTTCTTGATTTTGGCAGACAGCAAGCGTGATATCGGAAGAAAGGATTTGCTTGGTCTAGTCGGTAAATACATGGAGGATTCCAATTTTATCGAACTGGAAAAAGTGAGCTATTCCTCCAATGGACAGATCAGCGCTAATGTAACCTTAAAAGTGGGTTCAGAAACGCATCAGGCATCTTCTCATGGAGTTGGTCCGGTGGATGCAGTGCTGAAAGCAATTGAAAAAATCGTGAAACCTCAGGTTGATCTGGAAGAATTTCTCATTCAGGCGATCACCCACGGAAGCGATGACGTAGCCAAAGTTCACATGAGATTAATCAAAGGAGAAAAACCTTACTATGGTTTTGCCTCCAACGCCGACATTGTCCTGGCTTCAGCTCAGGCATTTGTTGACGCATTAAATAAAATTCCGGTCAAAGAATATGCGACTGCTTAATTATGGAAAAGACTACATTATTTGATAAAATCTGGGATGCCCACGTAGTGAAATCAGTTCCTGCGGGTCCTGATGTTTTCTTCATTGATAAGCATTTTATCCATGAAGTGACCTCGCCTGTGGCATTCTTAAATTTGGAAAAGCGGGGAATCGGGGTCAAAAACCCAAGCAGAACTGTTGCAACTCCAGATCATAACGTACCAACAGTAGACCAGGATAAGACGATAAAGGACAAGCTTTCCCGGATGCAAGTGGAAAGACTTCGTGAAAACTGTGCCCGATACCATATCGAACTTCATGATTTGGGTTCTGCTCATCACGGGATAGTTCACGTGATTGGGCCCGAATTGGGAATCACTCAGCCCGGAATGACTATTGTCTGCGGAGATAGCCATACTTCTACGCACGGTGCTTTTGGTGCTATCGCATTTGGTATCGGTACTTCGGAGGTTGAAATGGTTTTGGCAACACAATGCATTATGCAGTCCAAGGCCAAGAAAATGAGAATTACCGTTGACGGGTTTTTGGGAAGTGGAGTGACTTCAAAAGACATCATTCTCTACATCATAGCTAAAATCTCGGCTGCCGGTGCCACCGGTTACTTTGTTGAGTACGCAGGATCTGCAATTCGAAACTTGTCAATGGAAGCTCGAATGACCATTTGCAACATGTCAATTGAGATGGGTGCACGTGGAGGTTTGATCGCTCCTGATGAGACCACTTTCAATTATTTGGAAGGAAAACAATACGCACCACATGGAGCAGATTGGGACAAAACAGTGGCTTACTGGAAAACTCTGAAAACTGATGAAGGCGCAATTTTTGACAAGGAATACGTTTTTGATGCTGCCGATATCGAGCCGATGATTACCTACGGAACAAATCCTGGAATGGGGATCAAGGTAAAAGGGACTATCCCTACTACCGAAGGGATGGAAGGAAGCAACAAAATTTCTTACCTGAAATCTTTGGATTACATGGGTTTTGCTCCTGGCGAACCTATCAAAGGAAAGCTGGTAGATTACGTTTTCGTAGGTTCTTGTACCAACGGCCGAATTGAAGACATCCGTTCCGTTGCTCAGTTTGTGAAAGGTCATAAGAAAGCCGATAACATCACCGCTTGGATTGTGCCGGGTTCAAGAGAAGTGGAGAAAATGGCGCATGAGGAGGGATTGGTGAAAATCCTGGAAGAAGCAGGATTTGAACTTCGTCAGCCGGGCTGTTCAGCTTGCTTGGCAATGAATGACGACAAGATTCCCGCAGGAAAATATGCTGTTTCTACTTCCAACAGAAACTTCGAAGGTCGTCAGGGACCAGGGGCTCGTACGATGCTTGCCTCTCCTTTAACTGTGGCAGCAGTTGCTATCACTGGTCGAATTACCGATCCAAGGGATGTCTTTGAAAATTAATTTTTCAACCTTCCAATTTTCCAATCTTTCAATTGAATAAAAATGGCTTACGATAAATTTACAGTTCTCAGAAGTACGGCAGTTCCTTTACCTGCGGAAAATGTGGATACCGATCAGATTATTCCTGCCCGATTCCTGAAGGCCACCGAGCGTGAAGGTTTTGGAGATAACTTATTCCGTGACTGGAGATACGATGTGGAAGGAAATCCTAAACAGGATTTTGTTCTAAACGACCAGACCTATAGCGGTGAAATCCTAGTTGCAGGAAAGAACTTTGGTTCAGGTTCCAGCCGCGAGCACGCCGTTTGGGCGCTTTACGATTATGGATTCAGATGCGTGGTTTCCAGCTTTTTCGCAGATATCTTCAAGAATAACTGTCTGAATATTGGAGTTCTTCCGGTGACAGTTTCCGCTGAATTTGCAGATACTATTTTCGCAGCTATCCTTGCTGACCCAACTACTGAGATAGAAATCAACCTGCCTGAGCAGAAGATCAAACTCCTTTCCACAGGAGAATCAGAATCTTTTGACATCAATGAATACAAGAAAGACAACATGACAAACGGTTTCGATGACATCGACTATTTACTGAATATGTCTTCTGAAATCGATGCTTTTGCAAAAGGCAAATAAAAAAATGAGGTCAGGGAAGCGCATAGAAATCATGGATACCACACTGAGGGATGGAGAACAGACCTCAGGTGTTTCCTTTTTGCCTTCTGAAAAACTGCAAATCGCCAAGCTTTTGCTCGAAGAATTGCGGGTGGACCGAATCGAAGTCGCATCGGCGAGAGTTTCCAAAGGAGAGTTGGAAGGAGTTCAAAAAATCACCCATTGGGCAACTGAAAAAGGCTACCTCGATAGGATTGAAGTTTTGGGCTTTGTAGACACCCCTGCTTCGGTAAACTGGATCATACAATCTGGGGCCAAAGTTCTGAATCTCCTGACCAAAGGCTCGTTGAATCATTTGGTTCATCAATTGAAAAAAACACCTGAGCAACATTTCGGAGAAATTGCCAAAAGCATTGCGCACGCTCAGGAGAACGGGATTTCGGTCAACGTGTACTTGGAAGACTGGTCAAATGGCATGCGAAATTCTAAAGAATACACGCTTAGCCTGATCGAGTTTTTGACGACCCAACCGGTAAAGAGAATCATGCTTCCGGATACCCTTGGCTTGCTTTCTCCGGATGAAACCAGGGATTTCTTTGATGAGATCGTGACTAAATTTCCGAATGTTCATTTTGATTTTCATGCCCATAACGATTACGATCTATCTGTCGCAAATGTGATGGAGGCGATTTTGCATGGAGCATCGGGTATTCATACGACTGTAAATGGTCTTGGAGAACGAGCCGGAAATGCACCTTTGGAATCTGTGATCGCAGTGATCAAAGATTTCACAGATTTCCAGATTGGAGTGCAGGAGCAGAAGATTTTCCGCGTCAGCAAGCTGGTGGAGCAGTTTTCCGGCCAGCATATTCCTGCGAATAAACCGGTAGTCGGTGAAAATGTCTTCACTCAAACTGCCGGGATTCACGCCGATGGTGACAATAAAAAGAACCTTTATTTCAATGATTTGCTTCCGGAGCGATTTGGAAGACAGCGAAAGTACGCCTTGGGAAAGACCTCAGGCAAAGCCAATATTGTTAAGAATTTGGAAGAGCTCGGGATTTCTCTGGAGAAGGATGAACTCGCTCGCGTTACCCAACGGATCATTGAATTAGGCGATAAGAAGGAACGAGTGACGACGGAGGACTTGCCTTATATCATTTCTGATGTGTTGCAAAACAACTCCATCTCCAAGAATATCAGTATTGAAGGCTACCACATGACTCATTCCAAAGGTCTGAAGCCATCTGTTCAGCTACGCTTGAATGTCTATGGGAAATCTTACGATGCCACCGCAACAGGCGATGGTCAGTATGATTCCTTCATGCGTGCGGTGAAGAAAATTTATAAGTCCCTAAAAAAGGAACTTCCAAAACTCATCGATTACCATGTATCCATTCCTCCGGGAGGGAAAACAGACGCATTCGTGGAGACAATGATCACGTGGGATTTTGGAAAAATCTTTAAAACCAAAGGGCTTGACCCGGACCAAACCGTGGCTGCGATGATGGCCACAGAGAAAATGCTCAACATCGTCGAAACATTCAATCAATCCCCAACGAAAGAAGAATCCGAGTTATATGGAAATGAATATCGCGCTATTGCCGGGTGACGGCATCGGGCCAGAAGTGATCGCCCAGGCGGTCAAAGTAGTAAAGGCAATCGGTCAAAAATTTGGCCATCAGATTAATTTCAAAGAAGCGGTCGTAGGCGCTGCTGCTATCGATGCTACGGGGGAACCCTATCCAGACGCAACGCATGAGATTTGCCTAGCATCGGATGCGGTACTTTTTGGAGCTATCGGAGATCCTAAATACGACAACGATCCCAAAGCCAAGGTAAGACCTGAGCAGGGTTTGTTATTGATGCGTCAGAAACTCGGCTTGTTTGCTAACGTACGACCAACCTTCACTTTCCCTTCTTTGATTCATAAGTCTCCTCTGAAACTCGATCGGGTAGAAGGAGTGGATTTTGTTTTCTTCAGAGAACTTACCGGGGGAATTTATTTCGGTGAGCCAAGAGGGAGAAATGAGCAAGGAACCAAGGCGTTCGATACCAATGTGTACAGCAAATTCGAGATTGTTCGTCTTGCAAGAATGGGTTTCGAAGCTGCGCAAAAGAGAAGAAAACTTCTGACTTGTGTGGACAAAGCCAATGTAATGGCTACTTCAAGACTTTGGAGAGAAACCGTGCAGGAACTTGCCCCGGAATATCCCGATGTAAAAGTTGAATATGAATTTGTGGATGCAGTAGCAATGCGATTGATCCAGTGGCCAAAGGGGTATGATGTGTTAATCACCGAAAACCTGTTTGGCGATATTTTGACAGATGAGGCTTCCGTGATTTCAGGTTCTATGGGTCTTATGCCATCTGCTTCTCTGGGTTTAACCACCAAGTTATTCGAACCAATTCACGGTTCGTATCCTCAGGCTGCCGGCAAAGACATTGCTAATCCATTGGCGACGGTGCTTTCTGCCGCCATGATGTTTGATTATGCATTTGGATTGAAAGCTGAATCTCAGATGATTTCAGATGTCGTCAATCTTTCTCTCGACGAAGGAATCGTTACCGAAGATATCGCAGAAGGCGGAAAAGCCTACAAAACTTCCCAAGTGGGAGACTGGCTGGCAGCTAAGATTTTAGGATAATTTTCTAGATAAAAAAGAAGAAACCACCTCCGGAATGGGGTGGTTTTTTAGTTTAGTCTTTGGTTTCTGATTTTGACAAGATCGACAACTTTAATTCCAAAGGCAGAAGCGTAATCTGCAAGTTTTGAATCACCAGTAATCAAAAAATCACATTCTTTACAGATCTCTAAAATTCCTGTATCCGTCAATCCTAAATCAAAAAATGCTGTTGAATTCAGACAAAGTTTCGATTCAATAAATTGTTCAGTAGAATTGGAAATTAGCTCCTTTATAACCTGAAAATAAGCCCATCGATGGCCTTTTTGGAAGTTGTTCAAAAGATTATCCACTTCAGTTAGGACATTTGGGGTAGTGATTATTTTGTCCAAATCCCCAATCAAATAAGTTAAATTCTCAAAGTCAACTTTTTCATAGATTGAAGTCCTCCGATGGGAAGAAATCAGAGAGGTATCGATAAGCCCAACTATCAAAATTACCAACGCATTGGTGTCGACAAAAATCATCTTGCCTCGGAAAATATAAAAATCCCGACAACGTCTTTATTTTCATCGATTTTGAGCCTTTTGTAAACTCTTTCAAATGGCAAAGAATTTACCAGAGCCAACGAAGCTCTATTTTTATTCTCTACCAAATAGGATACAACCACCTCCCATATTTTTTCTTCCTTTCTATGCTCAAGTTGCTCAAGGCGGAAATCGGATTCTTGAATATTTATCAATTCAGCGAATTGGTTTTTTGCTGCTTCAAATACTTCTTTAAGTGATAGTTCCATTTTTTGTTTTTTTTAAATCGACACAAGAAACTAATTTTATTTCTGGTCGACATCTCTTTTAGACATAAACCAAATCCTCTTTAATTCTTTCAAAATACCGCTCTTTGATTCCTTTTCTGGAAACCAAGTCAACCTTTATTCCGAGGATTTCTTCCAAATCATCTGCCAGTTCAATAAATTCTGAACCTATCCTGCTGTGAAACTCCACCATTAAGTCCAGGTCACTTTCTGGTCCTTGCTCGTTTCGTGCATAGGAACCATAAATCGCCAAAGATTTGATCGAATATTTCTGAAACAGCTCCTTCTTTTGAGACAAAAGCTTGTGTTGGATTTCGGGGAAACTATTAATGATTCATATTTAATAAAGCTACAATTGAAAGATCCTCGTCAATCAAAGGCCAGTGAATTCCATAACCTGAAGGAGAGATTTTATAAAGACTTTTTTCAACATCGGAGGCTACCAATAATTTTGAAGAAACATGCTCTAAATCAACTTTTATCTCTTTTTCATCTACCGAGATAATCATATAGTTTTTCTCAAACTTGATATCGAAAATCTGATGTGAATCTACCATAGCATTAATTTTTAAAGTACTCTTTCTTGGGTTGAACGATTAAATCAAAGTTTGCGGAGATTATTTTCCGGATCTCTTGTCTTACGGTTCGCTTCAAAGTATAAAAGTCTTTCCATTTTTCCCCATTACTTACTGTGTTTGATTCATCTTATCAGGATCTACGACTACATACTTGATTGATTTGGAATCGCTTTTAAGGTGGTAAGAGTACGTGATATGAACCAAGCCATCTGAAGTTTGAATCATGCTTGGGTAGGAATAGCTTCCTTGATCTGGAGTTTGGTCTTCCAGTCGTGTTTTCCATTCCCAGGTTTGCCCCTCATCATCGGATAGATATAGGCTCAGGATATAGCGTCCGTCATCGATATCATTTCCGAGAAACGCCCATCTGCCATCCGCTAAGTTCAGCATTTCAACACTTGCTGTATTCGGGATTTCTGTCTTCTCACTCGATGACCAGCTTTCTCCACCATCCTTGGATTCGCTGATATGAACTCGAGAAGGGGCATCTCCACTATCCCTCAGATATGCTATAAGGCTTCCATTTTTCTTCTTTACCAAAGCAGGTTGAATCGGGCCTCTTCCCACCAATGGCAAACTCGGCTTCCAGCTTTCACCAAAATCTTCCGAAATCGCCATCATGGAAAAGTTGAATCCATCAGAATAAAGAGGTAAAACAATCCTCCCGTTTTCCATTACCATGGGTTTGATTCGTGTCATCCAACCGGTTGTCCGCTTTCGGGGATCCTTGGAAGCTTCAATGATCATATTGTCATACTTGGGGGCAAATTCAGCCCAGCCAGCCGTGTTTTCAGGTAGCTCTTTGAATCGCATTGCAACTTCTTCGGCAAACTCATCTCCGGGATTTAGGAGAATATTATCCTGCCAGTCCCAAGTCGGGGCACCAGACGCCGAGTAATTCTCGGAAGTCCGTACTCTCAATACTGAATGCTCCCAGCGATTGGCCTGCACAGCAATCCAAACCAGAAAAAGTTTGCCTTTCTGATTGAGGAATAGTACCGGGTTACAGTCAGGAAGATTTGGTGTGTCAGCCATCAGAAATGGCTCAGACCAATTTGATTCACCTTTTTTCAACCGTGCACCCATGATTTTGACATCATTCGAGGTGCGCTCACCGCTTCCATAAAACCAGGCAGCCAGCATATCTCCATTTGGTAAAGCCACAATTGAACTTCCATGGACATGTTTTTCCTGCAAAGGAAAAATCAGATCGGCATGGATGATCGGAGACGATTGGGCTGAAAGATTATTCTCCCAAAAAATCAAAAGGAAAAGGGCAACTGGTAAAACTCTAAAAATCATAGAATGTTGGGTTGTTTTAAAAGCTCATTTTCAGAGATGTCTTAATCAATAAAGGGCCAATCGATTAGACCCGTTTTTCGGATAAAGTACTTTTGATTTCGGAAAGCGTTTTCATCCTTCTAATTTAGAGCTTTTTATCTTTTCGCTAATTTTGTTTCATCCATTCTGTTTTACATTTGAGCGGAAGCAAAAAACTTCAAATAGGAAACAAAATCAACCCACTGTGCAATCCCGACCATTCTCTTACCTTTTTTCCATAACCTATTTTGGCGCCAGATATAAAGGTTGGGCGAT
Organism: Algoriphagus sp.; assembly: GCA_046597285.1. GTDB lineage: Bacteria > Bacteroidota > Bacteroidia > Cytophagales > Cyclobacteriaceae > Algoriphagus. The sequence continues at coordinate 110,268 of JBKJKX010000154.1, forward strand.
ACAACCTGGACAGGCTACTGTTCAGGGAAAGCTCGAAAAGGTGCTAAAGTTTGGGCTTGGTCACGATGACTTTTCTATCTTGGGAGCAAGCCGGACAGATGCAGGAGTCTCCTGCAAAGGTGGATATGTCCAAATCTTCCTTCGGGAAAAAACCGATTTGGAAGAGCTTCTTCCAGCCATCAATCAATATTTACCTCAGGATATTCGACTTAATTCGGTGCAGGAAGTTGCGACTAATTTTAACTTGATTCAGTCGGTAATTCAAAAAACCTATCGCTACTATTTCTCGAATTCAAACGAATTCCATCCGTTTGCTTCCGCTTTCCTATTCAACATTTCGGGAAATTTGAATTGGGAAACAATGAAGGAATCAGCTCAGCTTTTTGTAGGGACACATGATTTCAAAGCTTTTTGTACCCCCTCTTCAAATAAAACCGATTATGTCCGGGAGATTCTTTCGGCAGGATTTTATTCTTCCAATGAATTTCTGGGGCAGTTCTTTCCGCAGGAGATCCACTACTTCGAAGTCACCGGAAGTGGTTTCTTGCATCATCAGGTTAGAATGATGGTGAATGGTATTTTAAAAACCGGGGATGGGGAATGGAGATTAGAAGAAATCCAAAATCGTATGACTGATCCGGATGCTTGCGAAAAGATCTCTTCCGCTCAGGCAAATGGGTTGATCCTGTGGGAGACTGTATTGGATTTAAAATAATTGTAAGCCCTTCTTATTTCCCAATCTCATTCGGTCTCGGAAATGCCGCCTTCGTTTTGACCAACCAATCAAACAATTTGATTTTAAGGTTTTGGGCTATTTCTGGATATGTTGAGGCCAGATTGTTTCGTTCACCGATGTCTTCTTTCAGGTTGTAGAGTTCCATGTTTTGGCTTTCGTAGAGATAAATAAGCTTCCAGTCTCCTTCTCGAATTACTGATCCCGGCGTTCCTCCTTGATTACCATAGTGTGGATAGTGCCAATATAGAGGCTCTCTTTTCGGTGTATTCTCCTCTTCAAAAATTAGATTCTTCAAACTCTGCCCATCCAAATCTTCAATCATAGCTCCATTTCCGGTCAAGTCCATCAAAGTTGGAAATAGGTCAATCGAGATTACAGGGGTACTTATTTCTTTTTGTTTAGGAAGATTTCCTTTCCAGGAAATAATCAACGGAACCCGAATTCCTCCTTCGTAAAGCCATCCCTTTCCTGCCCGTAGTGGTAAATTAGTTGTCGGACTGCCTTCTGCGGTAGAAAGCCCTCCATTATCAGAGAAAAACACAAAAATGGTATTTTCTTCCAAACCCAGCGCTTCAATTTCGTCCATTACTTTTCCGACAGACTGATCCATCGCTTCTACCATTCCGGCATAGATGGCATGCGCTTGAGTGATCCGGGTTCTGTTATTTCCTTCCGGTTCAAACTTGTCTTCCAGCTTCATTGCAGCCCGTTTTGCCAAGTATTTTTCTTCCAGCGTTTTCGTAGTCATGAGTGGGGTATGAACTGAGTAGAAAGAAAGCATCGCGAAAAAG
>JBKJKX010000064.1:0-2539 GCA_046597285.1 Algoriphagus sp.
AGATGGGCCCACGCACCACGGCGCTTATGATATGGCTTTTTTCAGATGCATTCCTAATCTCGTGGTATCAGCCCCAATGAATGAAGAAGATCTCCGAAATCTGATGTATTCTGCAACATTGCACAATGGTTCTTATTCAATCCGATACCCGAGGGGTTCCGGTGTGATGCCAGAATGGAAAACTTCCTTCCGAGAAATTCCCGCTGGGCAGGGAAGAATCGTGAAAGAAGGCGAAGACGTCGCGATCCTAAGTATCGGCCATATCGGAAACTATGCCGTTGAAGCTTGCGAAACCCTGGTAAAAGAAGGTTTGAGTCCGGCACATTACGACATGCGATTTGTAAAACCGCTTGACGAAGAACTTTTACATGAAGTTTTTGGAAAGTTCAAAAAGGTGATAACCATCGAAGATGGAAGCATCATGGGAGGATTTGGTTCTGCCGTTCTTGAATGGATGTCAGACCATGGTTATCAGGCTCATGTGAAGCGACTAGGAATCCCTGATTTGGTAATCGAACACGGTGAGCAAATCGAACTTCAGCGGGAATGTGGATTCGATCCTGAAGGAATTGCAAATGCAGTTCGCAGTTTATCGGATGTAGCAAAAGCTCTCTGAATCACAAAAAAGTATCCTCAAACCCATGATTCATTTTTTTGAGAAAGGGCAGGGTCAGCCAATTATCCTGATTCATGGTTTCTGTGAAATTTCAGATATGTGGAGAGATTTTGCCGAAAACCTTTCATCGGATTTTCGTGTGATTTGCCCCGATCTTCCAGGTTTTGGAAAATCCCCTATTTCCTCAGACCAAACTACTCTTGAAGAAATCGCTGTCCAATTTGAAGACTGGATGGCTGAAAATCAAATTTCAGATCCAATAGTCATTGGCCACTCGTTGGGTGGTTACGTCACTTTGGCTCTACTGGAGCTGATGGAGAACAGATTGAAAGCTATCGGACTTTTTCATTCTACCGCTTTTCCCGATGATCTTGAGAAAAAGGAAATGAGAGATCGAACTGTCATTTTCCTCATGAAAAATGGTGTGGATAAGTTCGTCGTATCTTTTGTCCCTCCACTCTTTTCCGAAGCACGGAGAGATGAGCTTAAACCTCAAATCGACTTGGCTGTTGAACAAGCAAAAGAATCCACGTTAGAAGGATTGATTGCTTTCACACGAGCGATGAGAGACCGCAAAGATCGGATAGAAATAGTTGAACACTTCAAAGGACCTAAACTATTCATTGCCGGAACACAGGATGGAGCAGTAAAAATTGAATCAAGTCGTGCTCAAAAAGATGCGTTCACCGATTACTTCGAACTGGAAGAAACCGGCCACATAGGGATGGTTGAAAGGAAAAATGAGACCCTAAAGATTGTTCGTAACTTTTGTAACAAAGTAACTAATACCCCATCCTAAGTTAAACTCTTTAATCCGGTGAAATCGTGAATTCAGTAGAGTGTCCTACTTAAAATCCCCATCAATACTTCCAAATACTTCTGATCATCCGAATCAAAATCGTCCAGCTGATCGCTGTCCACATCAAGTACCATTACAACTTTATCATCCTTAAAAACCGGAACAACAATCTCTGATTTGGAAGCCGAGCTACAGGCAATGTGACCTGGAAATGCATCCACGTCCGATACCAACTGTGTCTTTCCTTCTTTCCAGGCAGTTCCGCAAACTCCTTTTCCAAAAGCAATTCTTGTGCATGCAATCGGACCCTGAAATGGCCCTAGCACCAGCTGATTATCTTTCACCAGATAGAAACCAACCCAGAAAAACCCGAAAGCTTCTTTCAACGCTGCAGAAATATTTGCAAGGTTTGCCGTGAGGTCCGGCTCGTCTGAGATCAGGGAATTAATCTGAGGAATAATCGCTTCGTATCTTTCAGCTTTTGAAGCTTGCTCGGGTAAATATAAATTTTCAGACATGATGATAAATGCGTAGAGTGTCTTCCTGAATAGGAAGCGTTTTTGTTGGTCTTAAGTTTAATTTTGGAGCAGAAATTCCTTTTCCAAATTCTGCCGGCCCTGTAAAAACACGGGCTTCGTCCCAGATTTCTGCCTCGATAAATTTGTTCAGCACAAATGATCCTCCCTCCACAATCAGACTTTGGATTTTTCGGGAATTCAAATCTTCCATGATTTCACTAATTTCAAACCCCGGCTCCAACTTCACAAATTCCAAGTTTTCACTTTTTCCCGCTTTTACGGAATTGTAACAAATCGTCGGAATAGTGTGATCAAATAAATTGAGGGTTTGAGGCAATTCCAGTTTAGAGTCAATCACTAGCCTGAGCGGATTTTTCCCAGTCCAATCTCTCACAGTCAAACTTGGGTTATCATACTTCACTGTATTTTTGCCCACCAAAATCGCATCTTCCTCCGCTCTCCATTTATGAACTAGTTGCCGGCTTCGGGCATTGCTGATCCATTTCGAAGAATAATCAGCTCTGGCGATAAATCCATCTTTGGACTGTGCCCATTTGAGAATGACATAGGGTCGTTGCTTTTCGATCTGGGTGAAAAAACGCCGGT
>JBKJKX010000066.1:0-2537 GCA_046597285.1 Algoriphagus sp.
AGATGGGCCCACGCACCACGGCGCTTATGATATGGCTTTTTTCAGATGCATTCCTAATCTCGTGGTATCAGCCCCAATGAATGAAGAAGATCTCCGAAATCTGATGTATTCTGCAACGTTGCACAATGGTCCTTATTCAATCAGATACCCGCGTGGATCCGGTGTAATGCCGGAGTGGAAAACTGCATTCCGCGAAATTCCCGCAGGTCAGGGAAGAATCGTGAAAGAGGGTGAAGAAATTGTAATCCTTACAATAGGCCATATCGGAAACTATGCCGTTGAAGCTTGCGAAACCCTGGTAAAAGAAGGATTGAATCCGGCACATTACGACATGCGATTTGTAAAACCGCTTGACGAAGAACTTTTACATGAAGTTTTTGGAAAGTTCAAAAAGGTAATAACCATCGAAGATGGTAGCATCATGGGAGGATTTGGTTCTGCCGTTCTTGAATGGATGTCAGACCATGGTTATCAGGCTCAAGTGAAGCGACTTGGAATCCCCGATGAGGTAATCGAACACGGTGAGCAAATCGAACTACACCGAGAATGTGGATTCGATCCTGAAGGAATTGCAAATGCAGTTCGCAGTTTATCGGAAGTAGCAAAAGCTCTCTGAATCACATAAAAGTATCCTTCATTCATGATTCATTTTTTTGAGAAAGGGCAGGGTCAGCCAATTGTCCTGATTCATGGTTTCTGTGAAATTTCAGAAATGTGGAGAGATTTTGCTGATACCCTTTCCTCGGATTTTCGTGTGATTTGCCCTGATCTTCCGGGTTTTGCAAAATCCCCTATTTCCTCAGACCAAACTACTCTTGAAGAAATCGCTGTCCAATTGGAAGAATGGATGGGTGAAAATCAAATTTCAGATCCAATAGTCATTGGCCACTCGTTGGGTGGTTACGTCACTTTGGCGCTACTGGAGCTGATGGGGAACAGATTGAAAGCTATCGGGCTTTTTCATTCTACCGCTTTTCCCGATGATCTTGAGAAAAAGGAAATGAGAGATCGAACAGTCATTTTCCTCATGAAAAATGGGGTGGACAAGTTCGTCATATCTTTTGTCCCTCCACTTTTTCCCGAAGCAAGAAGAGATGAACTTAAGACTCAAATCAACTTGGCTGTTGAACAAGCAAAAGAATCCACATTAGACGGATTGATTGCTTTCACACGAGCGATGAGAGACCGCAAAGATCGGATAGAAATAGTGGAACACTTCAAAGGACCTAAACTATTCATTGCCGGAACACAGGACGGTGCAGTAAAAATTGAATCAAGTCGTGCTCAAAAAGATGGGTTCACCGATTACTTCGAACTGGGAGAAACCGGCCACATGGGGATGGTGGAAAGGAAAAATGAGACCCTAGAGATCGTTCGTAACTTTTGTCTTGAAGCAACCAATCCTTCAACCTAAGCAGAACTCTTTCATGGGGTAAGCCGTGCGTTTACTTGAGCGTTTTGCTTAAAACAGTCATCAATCCTTCCAGATGCTTCTGGTCAACCGAATCAAAATCGTCCAGCTGATCACTATCCACATCTAATACCATTACAACTTTTTCATCCTTAAAAACCGGAACAACAATCTCTGATTTGGAAGCCGAGCTACAGGCAATATGACCTGGAAATGCATCCACGTCCGGTACCAACTGTGTCTTTCCTTGTTTCCAGGCAGTTCCGCAAACTCCTTTTCCAAAAGCAATTCTTGTGCATGCAATCGGACCCTGAAATGGCCCTAGAACTAGTTGATTATCCTTCACCAGATAGAAGCCAACCCAGAAAAATCCGAAAGCTTCTTTCAACGCTGCAGCGATATTTGCAAGGTTTGCCGTGAGGTCCGGCCCGTCTGAGATCAAGGCATCAATCTGAGGAATGATCGCTTCGTATCTTTCAGCTTTTGACGCTTGCTCGGGTATATATAAATTTTCAGACATGATGATAAATGCGCAAAGTGTCTTCCTGAATAGAAAGCGTTTCTGTTGGTCTTAAGTTTAATTTTGGAGCAGAAATTCCTGTTCCAAATTTTGCCGGCCCTGTAAAAATACGGGCTTCATCCCAAATTTCTGCCTCGATAAATTTGTTCAGTACAAATGATCCTCCCTCCACAATCAGACTTTGGATTTTTCGGGAATTCAGATCTTTCAGAATTTCACTCATTTCAAATCTAGGCTCCAACTTCACAAATTCCAAGTTTTCGTTTTTTCCCGATTTGACGGAATTGTAACAAATCGTCGGTATAGTATGATCAAATAGATTGAGATCTTGAGGCAATTCCAGTTGAGGGTCAATCACAAGCCTAAGAGGATTTTTCCCAGTCCAATCTCTCACAGTCAACCTTGGGTTATCATATTTCGCTGTATTTTTCCCCACCAAAATCGCATTTTCCTCGGCCCTCCATTTATGAACTAATTGCCGGCTTCTTTCATTGCTGATCCATTTCGAAGAATAATCAGCTCTGGCGATAAATCCATCTTTGGACTGTGCCCATTTGAGAATGACATAGGGTCGTTGCTTTTCGATCTGGGTGAAAAAACGCCGGT
>JBKJKX010000017.1:0-33415 GCA_046597285.1 Algoriphagus sp.
CAGGGGGATTTTCCTTCAAAATCCTCCTGATATTTTGAGTAGCCCGCGGCAGGCGAAACATGAAATCAATTTCAAAACAAGCTTAAAATATTGTCCAGCTTTTTGTAGCAAATCCATAACCTTTGCCGGTAATCTTATTTAATACCACCAAACTAAACTCATTTTAAAAGCTTATGAATCGAATGATACTTCTTATTGTCCTGCTTTGCTTCAGTTTTGGTAAGCTTTATGCCCAAGACTCCAATAATAAAACCCTGATTGAAGATTACATCAAGCAGAGTGAAAAGCAGAAAAAAACAGGCTTGATCATGCTAGGTGCAGGTGTCGGGGCAACAGTACTAGGAACTGTGATGTTTGGAGTAGCTTGGTCAGGGGGTTCAGAAGTAGCTGGTTTGACCGGAATCGTACTTTTTACTGCCGGAGCTATTTCAACTTTGGCAAGCATTCCCATCATCATCAGTTCAGCATCCAAAGCAAGAAAGGCTGCCACGCTCAGTATCCAAAGCCGGGTCTTACCCGGTATTCACCGGGATGATCTTTCCTCTTTAATCTTTCCTGCTTTGAACTTGACCATCCCAATTAACTCCAAATAAAATGAAAACAATCTTCTCCCTCCTTTTAGTAATGGGCTTGGTCATACATGGATATGCCCAAAACTCTACCTCCTACCAAAATCAGTTGGATCTCATAAAGAAAAGTGAAAACCAGTACAAGGTCGGTTGGATCTTTTTAGGCGGAGGGCTTGCTATGGGTATCACATCGCTGGCAATTCCAAATTCCTATGATTATAACACTGGTCAATCAAACACGGGAGGATTAGCAACTTTGGGGTGGGCAAGTGCAATCTCAATTGCAGTAAGCATCCCCATTTTCCTTAGTTCAGGGTCTAATGCAAGAATCGCAGCAAAACTAGGACTTCAAAATCAAGCACTATATCAACCTATTCCGAGTACTGGGCAACCAAAAAACTTCCTTTCAATAAACCTGAAAATCCCCTTTTGAGGATTTTCAAGCTTATAGATATTCAAATAATCAAAGATTATCTCAACCAGAATTTTACTTTTTCAACTTTCCAAAAAGCCAATCATCCGCTTTCTTGCCTTGCTCCGGATATGTCCAATGGCCGGTTTCCGGAACTACAAAAACCTCTTTGGGAGCTTTCACTTCATTATATGCAGAATAAAAAGAAGTTGGAGGACACGTATCATCATTGAATCCCCAACTGTAAAAACCTGGTGTCTTTAAGATTCTGGCGAAATTAACCACATCATAGTAGCCGAGGGTTTCGATCGCTTTTGGATTGTTGAAATAAGCAAGATTGTTCCCGGTAAACACATGTGGCCAGCCGCCTGCTCTGCCGTGCAGATAACCTGTCATATCACTTAAAGCAGGATAAAAAGCTGCCAAGTATTTGACCCTTGGATCCAAAGCGGCTGTAGTGATAGACAAAGCACCGCCCTGACTTCCTCCCTGAATACCAAGATTTTCCCCATCGTATTGAGGCAAAGAAACCAAGAAGTCAACCGCTCTTACGCAACCTAAATACACTCGCTTGTAATAATACAGGTCTTTATCAGAGATATTAAAAGTGGGATATCCACTCAGCCCACCAGCCGAAAGGTTGTTGTAAACGTCGAGTGGCATATCAATAGGGATTCCGTGGATTCCAATCTGTAACGTGATCGCTCCCCTTGCAGCTTTGCCCATATCACCGGAATATGGCCGGATTCCTGCTCCGGGAACCAATAGAATAGCGGGGAATTTGCCGCTTCCTTTTGGCACTGTCAAGACGCCATAAACCCGGCTATTTTTGATGTTTTGAAAATTCACGTGATAGACATCCACCGTCTCAGTACTTTTTTCCGGCATGTGGATCATTTTGGGGTCCATTGGGATTTTTGATAACTCTGCTTTTCCTGAAGTCCAGAATGCTTCGAAATCCTCCGGCATTTTGACAGTAGGCTTGATGTTTTCAGGTTCGAAAGCGGCGGTACCCAATCCTCTATATTCCTTTCCGTCAACGGTTGCGAAAACCTCGCAACGAAGGAAGCCGGGATTTTTCATGGTGAAATTTGAAATAGTTGCTTTTCCTTCTTTCAACTGAAGGGGACCTTCTTTTATCGGATCCATTTTTTCTTCTTTGACCACATACCTCACACTTTCCACGCAGACTGGCCGACCTGATTGGGTCACAGAAACAATAAACTCCACCTTCTCTCCGACATTATAAAGCCAATCGGCCTTATCTGGTGAAACAGAAATCTCAAGGTATTGCCTTGGAATTTGGGCTAAGGAATCGTGAGAAAAACTTACTGCCAAGAAAATTAGCAGCAGATACAGGTTTTTGGTTTTTTGGGCTAAATGGGTCATAGTGATTGATTGAATGGAATTACTAATTACAAGATAATTTTGTCCAATAGGAATAGAGGAAATAATTCCCAAGTCAATAACGGAATTGTTTACAGCTTCTCTAATCGCCGAAGGAAATTCCCATTCCCTTTGCTGCATGAACAAGCGTATTGTCTGGACCCACTAAATTGTATGAACTGATCGCTTCTTTAATTGGAACAGAAGAGTAATCATTATTGCGAAGGACAACCAGTTGTCCAAACTTTTCTTCCAAAACCAGCTCAAAAGCTTTCACTCCAAACACAGATGCGATGACCCGATCATAGGAAATTGGAGTTCCTCCTCGCTGAGTATGCCCAAGTACAGTCTCCCGGATATCTGCCTCCACGCCGGCATCTTTCAACTGTTGGCTCAAGGTATAAGCTACTCCGCCAAGCCGAACTGCAATCCGTCCTTCTTCACCTTTGGAAGAAGTTATACTTCCTTCTTTGGCATATGCACCTTCGGCTATCACAATATTTGCAAAGCCTCTTCCATCTTGATAACGTGCTTTGATTCTTTCAACGATTAGATCTAGATCATATGGAATTTCGGGAATCAAGCAAACTTCTGCCCCGCCGGCTATGGCTGTATATAGTGCAATCCAGCCGGCATTCCTACCCATCACTTCCATGATCATCACCCGATGATGACTTGTGGCTGTGGTCACCAGTCTGTCAAAGGAATCGGTTGCAATCTGAACAGCAGTGAGAAAACCAAACGTGAAATCCGTGGAAGAAAGGTCGTTATCGATCGTTTTTGGAACTCCTACAATCGGCATACCTGCCTCTAGCATGGCTTGAGAAATGGCCTGTGATCCATCACCTCCAATATTGATGACTGCGTCAAAACCTAAAGATTTGATCCTTTCCACCAGCTGGGGAATTCTGTTGACTTCCTTGATGCTGCCATCGGCTTGGCGCTCCGGAAAGTTCAGAGGATTTCCTTTGTTAGTAGTGCCAAGAATGGTACCTCCGAGTACGTGAATTCCCGCAGTCATCTCAGCATTCAGTTTGACTAGACGGGCGGGCTCTTCCATGAGCCCGTTGAAGGCTTCGTAACTTCCCCAAACTTCCCAATCTTTTTCAGCAGCCGCCCGCTTAGTTATTCCTCGGATCACGGCGTTCAATCCCGGGCAGTCACCTCCACCAGTTGATATTAAAAGTTTTTTCATTCAGATTTCGATGGTGTTTATGCCTTCTTGATTGAAGAAGATATAATTTAAAAATTTTTAACCTTCGGTTTTCAGTCCAAGGATGCGAAAGCCTGTTCCAGATCCTCAAGTAAATCATCCAGATGCTCCAAGCCTACAGAAAGCCGAATCAGGTTTGGAGGAGTTTTGGAATTTGGTCCTTCCACTGCAGCGCGCCGCTCAATCAGGCTTTCTACACCTCCCAAACTGGTAGCATTGGCAAAATAATGAAGATTGGAAATCACCTTATCAGCTGCTTCTGCTCCACCTTTTACTTCGAAGGAAAGAATTCCGCTGAATCCCGTCATTTGAGAGGCGGCAATTTCATAGCCAGGATGAGTTTTTAATCCCGGATAATGCACTTTCTCAACTTTTTCGTGCTGTGAGAGGTACGTCGCAATCACAATTGCATGCTCGGCATGGCCTTTCATTCGGTACGGAAGTGTCTTAATACTTCTACAGAGATAATAGCAATCCATTGGAGACGGTACTGCTCCACCGAGTTTTTGCACAATTTTAACCTTTTCCCAGAAAGCATCTTTTGTTTTGGTTATTAAAGCTCCCCCCAAAATATCACTGTGGCCTCCAAAAAACTTAGTACTGCTGTGCATCACTAGATCTGCTCCCAGATCGATCGGATTCTGAAATACAGGCGTAGCAAAGGTGCTATCGACCCCTAAAATCGCTCCATGTGCCTTGGCAAGAGCAGCGACTTTTCGAACGTCCGTGATTTTCAAAAGTGGATTGGACGGAGTCTCCACCCAGACTAGCTTGGTATTTGGCTTGAACGCCTTTTCCACTGCTTCCAAATCTGACATGTCCACAAAATCAGCCTCAAGCACTCCTTTAAAAAGCATCAAAATTGAATTTTTCAATCCATGATACATGTCGTCAGGAGCGATAATGTGCGAACCCGGTTCCAATGCCTGGAAAACCGCAGTTCCTGCTGCATTTCCGGAGGAAAATGCCGCGGCGTCTTCTCCCTTTTCTAAAGCTGACAACAGCTGCTCAAGTGCAAGTCGATTCGGATTATTGAGTCGACTATACATCATCGTTTCCGTCTGATGAAGAAAAGTAGTACTCAGAGTGATGGGTTGTATAACAGGTTTTTCGGAGTCAGTCACACGATTTCCTCCGTGTATAGCGATGGTTTCGAATTTCATAGATGGATGTTAATACTTACAAAATGAAGAACTTGAAATTACCAATATTCCCGATGAGCTCGAAAAGAATTTGTAAAATGCCTCAAAGTCTGTGAAAAACTTTTTAATTCCATTCCAACCTTTCGCTTTCCAAGTACCTCTTTTAAGTGTAACCCATCCTAATGAGTCCTCAAAAGCTAGATCCAAACCTGATATCAAACGTCCTCAAAGGTGACAGGTCTGCGCAGTTTCAGCTTTTTGAACTGACAAAAGGAATGCTCTACTCAATCTGCTATCGAATATCAAATGATGAGGATGAGGCAAATGATGTAATGCAGGATTCGTACGTGGAGATTTTTCAAAAATTGCACTCATTGAAACATCCAGAAGCATTGATAGGCTGGATGAAAACGATCACAATTCGAAAAGCGATTTTGCAAAATCGGAAGAAAATTCATTTTGAACCGATTGAGAATGTGGACATGGAAACAAGTGAGGAGTTTGATTCTTGGTTTGATGCAGAAATGCTAGATAAGGCAATCTTGAGTCTTCCCAATGGCGCGCGGGCAATATTTCTGTTGATTGAGGTAGAAGGCTATTCCCATAAAGAAGCGGGAGAATTATTGGGAATTTCGGAAAGTACCTCCAAATCTCAGCTGCACTACGCTAAGTCTCTGCTAAAAAAAAGGATCACTAAACTCCTTCAAGCATGAAAAATCTTCCAGAACATAACCCAAAACAGAGTGCTTGGGAGGATCTTCTGAAGCGAAGAGAGTTTGACCCCCAACTCAATGATCACCTTTCTAAACTTCCCCAATATTTTCCTCAGGATGATGCTTGGGAACGAATTTCAGGCAGATTGGAAAACAAAAAACCCATTCCACTTTGGATTCGATGGTTTGCGGCAGCTTCAGTCGTTGGGATCGTTTTTATTTCAGGAATTACTCAGAATTGGTTCGTCGGTGTAAACCAAAACGAGCAAAATCTGGCGAATATTTCAAATAATAAAATCGATGACCTAATGCCAAAAAGCCAAATTCAAGCTGTTGAAACTGAATCTGATCCGGAAATTATTCCACCGAATATTGAAAATCTTTCTTCTGAGGCTTTGGGGAAAAAGACCATTTCACGACTTATTGAGCAAATTGATTTACCCGAAATTTCATTGCCAGCAATCGAGCTTTCTGCTTCTCCCAATCTGACTTTAGAAATATCCGAGAGCGATCGACCGGTACCACCTCCTCAAAAAACTTTGCATCAAGTCAGTATTTCTTGGAGCAAAATCAAACCAGGGATTCAGGTCAAAACCCCATTTGGGCGTCAGGATTCAGAGCTGGGTCAAAAACAGCAAGCCTCAACTGACCAGATCGGTCATGTCATCTTAGAAATACAAAACTGATTCATACTAAACATTACTAAAAATGAAACGATTCACGCTTCTTGCTGGCCTTGCCATGTTCTTTTGCCAACTCACAATGGCACAAGAAATCGAAAACAAACCCTTAGGAAACTACTTGAAAAAGCTGGACGAGAACTTTCCTGTCACGGATACGCTCTCATTTGACTTCCCCAATGACGGGAAATTGCTTCTGTTTTTTAACAACACGGAATATGAGCTTAGCTTTTTGGAAGAAAAATTTGGTCCGGCTCTGAAGAAAACTACCAAGTTTCCTGAATTCAAAACCTTGGCCTATCGTCTGAGCGAAGAATATCCACAAACCAAAGTAGATGCAGTGATCTTGGACCTGGAAAGAGAATATCTCCCCTATGTAGATCAACTGGAACTTGGTGTGGTGGTGGGAATGGACTATACTGGAGGGGAATTTACACCGGAAGTGGGAGCCAAAATGATGTTCAATTTTCGGAAATTTGACATCGGCGGATCCATTACCAACAAAGTTTTTTTTCCTGAAAGAATCGAAAATAAAATTAAAGTCAACGGCAACTGGTTTGCAAATCTGGAGTACAGATGGGACAGAACTAATCCCAAATCCAACAGCGCTAATATGGTTGGACTGGGAATTCTAGTCAATGAAAGCCAAAGTCAACTTTTTTCCGGAACCACCATGCAGGCTTTTTACAAGAGAGCGGTAAACAAAAATATTTCCATTCAGGTAGGCATAATCGGAACTGAAAACCTGAAGACATTTTATCCGACGATTGGAATCCGTTTTTGGTAAGTCGATATAAAAAGAGGAAAGCCTGCGACTTGCTGACTTTCCTCCTCTATTTGTTAAAAACGAAGCGAATTCAAATTGTCTTGTTTTTTGAATCTAACGTCTAGCTTCTAAAATCTATCCTCTCTTTTATCTGATTCGATCCACAGACCTCACCAGCATTTCATCTTTTCGGATAAATCGGTTAGCAAGCATATTGCAAACCATCGCTATCAATACCGCCCAGAAACCCGGCTGGTAAGAGCCATTTTCCAGAGCGCCGATTTCTGTATTTACACCATTGGTTGTAAGAAAAATAACAGCGACCAATCCTACCATCAAAAGTGAGTTGATCATGTTGATCATCATTTGTCGAGTCCGGTTGGCATATTGAAATATAGAAACCAACGCCATCAGACCTGCAAAACTTGCCAGTGCACCAATGTACCATTTCGAAGAAGATTGAACCACTTCTCCTGTCGGATTGAGATTACTCAGGGTAAAAGCTGTCAAATTCCAGGAATCTTCGGTGCCCGAACCTGTCATTGTTTGCTCCCAGAGAGGAAGGCCTATTGTGACTCCCATCGCTACCACTACCAAAAACAAAAATACGGTCTGAATTCGCTGTATCATTTCTTTACAATTTTTCTGCAAATAAAAGCCCTTCACTCATCAATACCAAGGAAGGCAGGTTTCTCTCCATGATTTGGAAGGGAATACTATCTTTGCACCCGTATGATCGAAAGCAAGCGATACTTCCTTGAATTGAGCTATAAAGGAACGCAATTTCATGGTTGGCAAATTCAGAAAAACGCATTTACAGTGCAGGAATGTCTTGAATCCGCGCTTTCCACTTATTTCAAAACTCCCATTTCCGTCATGGGAAGCGGTCGAACGGATACAGGAGTTCATGCCAGTATGCAGATTTGTCACGTTGATATATACTTGAATTTTGACAGGGAAAAATTTCTGAAAGCCGTCAATGCCATTCTTCCTAAAGATATTTCGATTCATTCGATCAGGAATGTGAAGCCTGATGCTCATGCAAGATTTCATGCATTGGAAAGGTCCTATATATATCGGATTATTTTCAGGAAAAGCCCCTTTCTGGACGAACTAGCGTGGCAATATTTCTTCGATCCGGATGTGGATAAGATGAATCTGGCGGCAAAAGCATTACTTCGACACGATGATTTCGAATCATTCAGTAAGGTGCATACCGCAGTCAACCATTTTCTTTGTCAAATTAAATACGCCCGTTGGGAACAAAAGGACGATGAATTGTTATTTCATATAACCGCCAATCGATTTTTGCGTGGAATGGTACGGACGATTGTTGGAACTCTCCTTGATGTGGGTTTGGGAAGAAGATCCGTAGACGAAATGGATTTAATCATAGAATCTCGCAACAGGTTGAAAGCTGGAAAAGCATCTCCTGCAAAAGGCCTCTTTTTGAGCCGAATCGAATATCCTAAAGACATCTATTTAGATTAATATATTTTGAGCTTAGAGAAAGAAAAAGAATCCTCCGGCGAAATCGTCGATATCAAAATACTGAAGCAGCTTTATTCCTATATAAAGCCCTATAAAGCTCAGTTTTATTTTTTGATATTCCTGACCGTTGCCATGGCCATTTTGGCTCCCACACGCCCTTATCTGATCCAGATTGCGATCGATGATCACGTGGCGATTGGAGATAGGAACGGATTGCTCAAGATCATGTATATCTTGGTTGGGCTCATTTTTTTGCAAGCCATTGTGCAATGGGCTCACACGTATTATTCAGGTTGGATAGGTCAGGTCATCATCAAGGATATTCGGGTAAGGCTTTACAAGCATCTTCTTAAACTCAGACTTAAATTCTTTGACAATACCCCGATTGGAAGACTTGTCACTCGCAATGTTTCAGATATTGAAACGCTTGCAGATGTATTTAGCGAAGGTCTTGCAGCAATAGTAGGGGACTTGCTTCAGCTCGTCACGATTCTAGCTGTTATGTTCTACATCGATTGGAAACTTACTCTTGTCAGCTTAAGTACGCTTCCACTGATGATTATTTCGACTTATGTTTTCAAAGAAAAGATCAAGGTCACTTTCAATGATGTGAGGAATGCGGTGTCTAATCTGAATTCATTCCTACAGGAACATATTACAGGAATGAACATTGTACAGATTTTTAACAGGGAGCAGCGAGAGTACGATAAGTTCAAATCAATCAATAAAGAACATGCCGTCGCGCATATTCGCTCAGTTCTTTACTATTCGATTTATTTCCCAGTAGCAGAAATTATTCAGGCTATAGGAATAGGATTGGTTGTTTGGTATGGAGCAGTCGGAGTCCTTGGAATGGAGATGCAAATTGGGGTTTTGATTTCCTTTATCATGTATTTGCAACTTTTCTTCCGTCCGATTCGGATGATCGCTGATCGATTCAATACGCTTCAAATGGGGGTTGTGAGTTCTGCTCGTATTTTCAAATTGCTGGACAGCAAAGATAACATTGCTAACGAAGGCAGTCATAAACCTGAAAAAATCAAAGGTCATATTCAGCTTCAACACGTTTGGTTTGCCTATGTGGACGAGGACTATGTATTGAAGAACATTAATTTCGAAGTAAAACCAGGTCAGACAGTAGCATTGGTCGGAGCTACCGGAGCCGGAAAATCTTCAATAATCAACCTGATTTCCCGTTTCTATGAAATTAACAAAGGCCATATTCTGATCGATGATACGGACATCCGAGAGTTTGAACTTGGAATCTTGCGAAAGCATATAGGAGTAGTTTTGCAGGATGTGTTTTTGTTTTCAAATACAATTTATTACAACATTACTCTTGGCAATCCGAGCATCACGCGCGATCAAGTGTTGGATGCTGCCGAAATGGTAGGTGCCCGAAAGTTTATAGAAAGGCTGCCAGGCGGACTTGATTACAATGTCATGGAGCGTGGGGCTACTCTGTCGGTTGGCCAGAGACAATTGATTTCATTCGTGAGAGCGATGGTTTACAATCCTGAGATCATCATTCTCGATGAAGCAACATCCTCAGTGGATACTGAAACAGAAGAGTTGATCCAGGAATCAATCGAAAAAATGATGCGTGGCCGAACTTCGATTGTGATTGCGCACAGGCTTTCAACCATCCAAAAAGCAGATAAAATTATTGTCATGAATAAAGGAGAAATCGTGGAGACCGGCACGCATGACAGTTTGATTGAGCTTGGAGGATTTTATTCCCAGCTTCATCAGATGCAACTCAAAACCATGGCGATCTAATAATACTAAGTTGAATAGTTAACCCAATTCACGTGAAATTCAAAATTCTAACCCTGATCTTATTTTTGCCTAATATCGGATTTGCTCAAGAGAGAGGAGTAGGTATAAGACTGGGGGAACCGATTTCGATTACTTACAAAGATTTTATTGAAGACTACCTCTCTATCGAAGCTATGATAGGAAGCGCAGGAGTGAATAGCAGCAGTTATTATCAAAAGGATTTTGAAAGCAATCCTCCTAATTCCAATTCCTTTTATATCGGGCAGAATACTCAAAAAGGCGTTTCCCTCAATCTCAGGGCTGCACTTCACGAAGACTTCACTGATGAATTTGGTATCGAAATCGGATATTTACTTGGCTATGCGGGAGCAGGTGTCCAATTCAGGTCCGTCAATGTCACTTATTTTTATGATGTCAACCAAATCGGAACTAGCCCAAATCTGACAGAAGAAAGGGCCAATATTGATTTTGGCCCGGAGGCTTTTGCCGGCGGTGAATATTATTTTGACGAATTACCCATTAGTGTATTTGCAGAGGTTGGATTCTTTTTAGAACTCCTGGACCGAGTAGGCCATATCAAAGGTCAGGGAGGAATAGGAATTAGATACTTATTTTAAGAATGAGAAAAAAACTTGGAGTGGTTGCGATTTTCCTTGTCCTAATAATGCTAGGAGCATATTTGGGTTTTGAAAAACTAGGGGGAAATAACCCCATCGTAATCCAAAAAATAGAAACAACCCCTGAAAGCCTTGCAGGCAAGACTTATTCCGGAATTCCTCAAGATGAAAAACTTGCCCTGATTTTCGAGGAAATAGAAACGCAGAAAGGATTACATCCAGGCACTTTTATCCATACAATTTATGAAGTCGAACCAGCTGGAAAGTTGGATACTATGATTGTTTTCGTTGGAATCAATCAGGTGTTGCCTTTGGGAGATCTGGAATTCAGGAAATTTGAGGAGCAATCTTATTTGATTGCAAAAATCACTGGAAACGGATGGGTGATGCCAGGTCCGGACACAGTAAAAGCAACGTTGGAAAACTACGCCAAAGAAAATGGGCTGAACATTAGTGGAGTTTTTATAGATAAAATAATCTCTGAAGATGAGGTTCAAGTAATCGCCCCTATCCGTTGATTTCCCTGATTTAGTTTTTTTTAACTAACCTATTTCGCTCCAAATCGTGAAAAGAGTATTCCTTATTCCAAACCTTTTGCTATGAGAAAAATTACTTCAGTTTTTGGTCTTTTGGGCATTTTGATTTTCCAGGCATGCGAAGGTCCACCCGGCCCTCCAGGCCTACCCGGATTGGATGGGAAAGATGGAGTAAATATCGTGTCTGAGGTTTTTGAAGTAGAATTGGATTTTACAGCTCAAAATAAATTCCAGGAAGTTTTCGAGTTTGATCCACCCATTATCAAAAGTGATGTTGTTTTGGTATTTATTGAGTGGGAAAAAGAAGGGACTAATTCTATTTGGAGAGCCCTTCCTCAGACTGTTTTCTTTGATGAAGGAGTATTAATTTACAATTATGATTTCACCAGCAAGGATTTTAGGTTGTTTCTGGATGGACCTATGGATTATGCCAAATTAGGCGCTGAATGGAGAATTGACCAAGTTTTCCGGGTAATTGTAGTTCCAGGAAATTTTACTTCCTCAAGAATTGACTTTACAAACTATGAGGCAGTTACCCAATTACTGAGACTTGAAGAGGAAGATTTCAAACGAATTCAACTAAAAAAGAAAAACTGACAAACATTTCCTAAACCAACTTATTGCCACAGGACAGGATTGGTGCTTTGCATGAGTCCTGTTTTTTTATGCCTTGATTTTTATCTTCAAAATTTAATTTGGCCCTTATCTTTGCGCCATGCTACTACAAAATGACCTTTTGCTTCGCGCTGCCAAAGGCGAAAAAACTGAACGAACTCCTGTTTGGCTGATGCGACAAGCTGGAAGAATTCTTCCGGAATACAGAAAAGTAAGAGATAGCGTCAGCGGTTTTATCGAATTGGCTCAGACGCCGGAACTTGCGGCTGAGGTGACAATTCAGCCTGTGGATATTCTTGGCGTAGATGCAGCGATTATTTTTTCAGACATCTTGGTGATTCCTGAGGCGATGGGCTTACCATACGAAATGGTAGAAAAACGGGGCCCTTGGTTCCCAAATACCGTCAAGACGGAATCAGAATTGAAGAAACTCAGAATCGCAGACGGAGAAAATGACCTTCGCTATGTGATTGATGCGATCAAAATCGCCAAAAATGAATTAAATGGACGTGTTCCATTGATTGGTTTTGCCGGTGCACCCTGGACAATTTTTGCTTACATGGTAGAAGGTTCGGGAAGCAAGACATTCTCAAAAGCACGGGAAATGCTCTATACTGAACCTATATTTTCCCATAAACTGCTGCAAATGATCACTGACAGCACGATCAATTACCTGAAGGCACAGATTCGAGCGGGTACAGATTTGGTCCAGATTTTTGACAGCTGGGCGGGGATTTTGGGACCAAAGCAATACCAAGAATTTTCCATGAGATACATTTCTCAAATCTGCGATGCCATTACTGAAGTGCCAATGACGGTTTTCGCCAAAGGTGCTTTCTTTGCTCGGGAGGAAATGGGACAACTCAATTGCGAAACAATTGGTCTGGACTGGAATATGGAAATTGCAGAATCAAGAAAATTGATCGGATCTTCTAAAACTCTTCAGGGCAATCTGGATCCTGCAGCCCTTTACGGAAATGCTGATCAGGTCAGAAAGGCTACCATTGAAATGATGGAGCAATTCCGAGGAACCCGCCACATCGCCAATTTGGGTCATGGCATCTATCCCGATATTGATCCTGAGATGGTCAAGGTCTTTATTCAGACAGTGAAAGAATTCGAATAAATGAAAAAAGGAGCTTGGAGGCTCCTTTTTTCATTTTTAACGGATTTGGATTCACGACTCCAAAATGATTTGATCACCTAATCGGATGATACCAGATTCCAATGCGACCATGTTTTGGGCGAAATACACTTTGTTGGAAATCGTTCGATATCCAGCTAAAGTCCTCAAAGGCTCTTTTCCCTGAAAGCCAGTTTCCTGATCGATCGCCGTCAGCACACATCTTGCACAAGGTTTAACCACCTGAAATTCCACCGAGCCAATTCTGACCTTTTTCCAAGAATCTTCTGCATAAGCCTGGCCCCCTTTAAAGACAATGTTCGGACGAAACCGATCCATAGGAACAGGGTTTTCCAATCTTGAATTCAGATCGTTCAATGATTCCTGACCCAAAATCAGGTATGGCATTCCATCTGAAAAACTCACTGATTCGTCATTTACGGCATATTTTGGGCTGACTTTGCGATGAGTTGATTCAGGCATTCTTACCAAGTGACATGGAAAACCAAGTTTTTCACTAAACCACATATCAAGCGATTGATCAACAAAGTTGGCAATCACCCGATCATCCCATATTTCTACCTCTATCTCCTGATCAGACAAAAGATCATAAGATATTTGCAGCTGGTCCTCTTGGTTCCTTTTGTCAAAAACAACCAATCCCATATCACCCAATTCAACCTGCAAAAGTGCCATTTTAGGATGAGCTCGCTGGGTCAAAAAAACTCCCTTCAAGTCTACCAACATCCATCTCCGGTCAAATTGGAATCCTCTTTCCTCCACTTTAGCTTCTGCCAGACGGATTCCTCCTAAGGATTTGATAGGGTAAATAAATATGTCCTGAATTGTAAAATTTTCTTGCATCTTCTAAAAATAGCCTGCTCAGGATAATTTCCATTCCTTAAGATCATAAATAAATTCAATAGCGGAACCAAGCATCCCAGGAGAAAGTGATTTGAGATGAGCATTAGACACAATCACAGAAATACCCAATAGCATGACTGCAAGCCATTTGAATCGTTCGCAATTTGCGCCTTTTAAAAAATTTCTCATCTCAAAAGAATAGGTGTAAACTTCTGGGAGGAGGTTGCTGGGGATGGTCATATTTTTCCAAAAAACCTGTCAGAAAGAGATGATTCAAGATAGATGATAGTGACAATTGAGGGTCAAATCAAAAATTACTTTGCCACTTTGGCTGACAAACTGACACAAAAAAGGCCGAATTGCCCAATGGCACATGCCTTGAAGAGTGAGACTCACATTCAAATCCGCAACTAAAAAAAATTCATAATCATGGGAAAAATTATCGGTATTGACTTGGGCACAACCAACTCCTGCGTAGCCGTAATGGAGGGTAACGAACCTGTAGTCATCCAAAACAGCGAAGGAAGAAGAACCACACCTTCAATCGTGGCTTTTCTGGACAATGGAAACGGTGAAAGAAAAGTGGGTGATCCGGCTAAGCGCCAGGCAATTACCAACCCAACAAATACCATTTCCTCAGTGAAAAGATTTATGGGCAAGCGTTTCTCTGAAGTTTCTGAAGAGAAAAAACATGCTACATACAAGGTAGAACAAGGACCAAACGATACTGTAGCTATCCGAATTGGTGACAGATCTTATACTCCACAGGAGCTATCGGCAATGATTCTACAAAAGATGAAGGCAACAGCTGAGGACTTTCTGGGTCAGACTGTAACTGAAGCAGTGATCACAGTTCCTGCTTATTTCAATGATGCAGAGCGTCAGGCGACCAAAGAAGCTGGCCAAATTGCTGGTCTTGAAGTGAAGCGAATCATCAACGAACCTACCGCCGCTGCATTGGCATACGGCATGGATAAGAAAAATCAGGATATGAAAATCGCTGTATTCGACCTTGGTGGCGGTACTTTCGATATCTCAGTTTTGGAATTGGGTGATGGCGTATTCGAAGTAAAATCAACCAATGGTGATGTACACTTAGGCGGGGACGATTTCGATCAGAAAATAATTAACTGGCTTGCTGAAGAATTCCAGGCAGAAGAACAGATTGATTTAAGGAAGGATCCAATGGCACTTCAGAGATTGAAAGAAGCTGCCGAAAAAGCAAAAATCGAGCTTTCTAGTTCAGCGTCTACTGAAGTGAATTTACCTTATATCACGGCCACTCAAACTGGTCCAAAGCACTTAGTGCGGACACTCAGCAGAGCGAAATTTGAGCAACTATCTGAAGACCTGATCAGAAGATCAATGGAGCCTTGCAAGAAAGCATTGAAAGATGCAGGCATGTCTCCGTCAGATATCGATGAAGTTATTCTGGTAGGTGGTTCAACCCGAATTCCTAAAATTCAGGAAGAGGTCGAAAAATTCTTTGGAAAGAAGCCTTCAAAAGGTGTCAACCCTGATGAGGTTGTAGCGATCGGAGCTGCTATCCAAGGTGGTGTTTTAACCGGTGAAGTAAAGGATGTACTTCTTTTGGACGTAACTCCTCTTTCATTGGGCATTGAAACAATGGGTGGAGTGTTCACCAAATTGATCGAGTCAAACACAACTATTCCTACTAAAAAATCTGAGGTATTCTCCACTGCTGCTGACAATCAGCCGGCTGTTGATATCCACGTGCTTCAGGGAGAAAGAACTTTGGCCAAAGACAACAGAACCATCGGAAGATTCCAGATGGCTGATATCCCGCCTGCGCAAAGAGGCGTTCCTCAGATCGAAGTGACTTTCGACATCGATGCTAATGGTATACTGAACGTGTCTGCTAAAGACAAAGGAACCGGAAAAGAGCAAAAAATTAAGATTGAGGCATCTTCTGGACTTTCTCAGGAGGAAATTAAAAGAATGAAAAGCGAAGCTGAGGCAAACGCCGCTTCCGATAAAATTGAAAAAGAAAAAATCGACAAGTTGAATCAGGCAGATGGTTTGATCTTCCAGACTGAGAAGCAATTGAAAGAATATGGTGACAAGCTTTCCGACGGAAACAAATCAGCTATCTCCACGGCTTTGGAAACTTTGAAAGAAGCTCACCTAGCTAAAAATCTAACTGGAATTGATTCTGCAATGGAAGGCTTGAACAAAGCTTGGGAAGCTGCTTCTCAGGAAATCTACAACGCCCAAGGCGCAGGTGCTCAACCTGGTCCGGATGCAAATGAAAGTACCAACAGCGGAACAACCGGAGAAGGAGTTTCAGATGTAGACTACGAAGAAGTAAGCGAAGACAAAAAATAAGATCAGAATAAATCAAATCAGCGACATCTGTAATAAACAGATGTCGCTCTAGTATCAAGAGCCAAGAATCAAGATCCCGAAATCAAGATTCTTGGCTCTTGGTCCTTAATTCAAGAATCGCAAGACATGCAACTAACAGCAGATAATAAATTAAAAAAATTAATCGTGGTGGGCGATCGAGTCTTAATTCGATTAAAGAAGCCGAATGAGAAAACCGGGTCAGGACTTTATTTGCCCCCAGGGATCCAGGAAAAAGAACGAATTCAACAAGGCTATATTATCAAAACTGGCCCAGGGTACCCAATACCTATGCCAGTGGAAGATCATGAACCATGGATGGAATCTGAAGAAAAAGTGCGTTATGTACCACTGCAGGCCAAAGAAGGTGATCTTGCTATTTTTCTACTTAATGGGTCTCACGAAGTGATGTATGAAGGAGAAAAATATTACATCGTCTCTCAAAATTCGATCCTGATGCTGGAACGAGAGCAAGAACTTTAAATAAGAAAAGCTCGGTTTCCCGAGCTTTTCTTATTTCAATGCCACCAAATTTTCCTCATTCTCATGGATTTTGGTTCCACAAAAGATGCTTTGGAAGAGATATTCTGCGGAGAAACTTTCACTCCATATTGCGGATTTTTTGCTTGAAGTCCCTTCGGATTGTCAATTACTTTTCGAGTTCTTACTTGCATTTTGGCACTTTCAGAATTCCAAATTTTGAAATTTTTTGCAACTGGACCTTTTAAGGAAGTAGGACTGCTGTTTGTCACTACAGAAATTTTGGGAAAAAGAGATTTACCAGGAATAGCATTTTTCACTGAGGGCCCCGTCAGAAAATCTTGGGGAAAGGCCACTGATGCTATTAGCATGGCAGCGACGAATAGAAATGATCTTTTCATAAGCTGTATAGATGGGTTTACTCTCCCAAAAATATACGGATTTTGAAAAGCTATTGTTCCTGAGATCAGAATTTTCTGAATATTTATTTAAATAATTAGAAATTAAATTTCTTTTAATCCCAAAAAAATTTCTAAAATAGGTTTAAATAAAAACCTGGTTTGATTTAAAAATTGGTTTTTTTGAAAAAATAAGAATGTTCAGAAAGTAGGAATTACTAAATCTGTTTAAAAAATGAAAAACCGGGATGAAAATCAACCCGGCTTTAACAACAATAGACCCTGTTTAATATTTTAGAAAGCAAACACTGCTGCCAGCAAGAAAGATGACAGGTTTTTGCTTGGATTGAGATTGTTATCTATAAAGAAATCATTACTCATGGTGTCCACTCTAAGTTCAGGAATGAGAGTCAGGTTATTACCAATTTTTGCATTTGCAGAAAGGGTAAGAGCAAATACATTTCCATCTCCATCATTATTTACACCAACTACCTCGGACAAACCGCCGTTGAATACGCTGAAATATTCTCCACGAAGTCCTAGGCCAAAGGTTTCTGAAGGCCTTGCCTGAAGATATCCTGCAAAACCGTAAAACCCTGATCCATCTCCATCTGAATCCTTCAGGTCAGATCCACTGAAGACTTCACCAGATGAAGAAGTGTTATAGGTAGTATTTACTCCTAAGTACAATGCTTCAGAAAGAGAGAATCCAGTAGTCAAATCTATTTGGAATGTTTTCCCAAGTGAAGTTTGGCCAGGTATCAAAGTTCCATCATTGCTCAATTTCCCGTCTTGGTCACCATAGAGCACATTCAGATAAGTATTTCCCAAATCAGTAGAATAACCCAATTGACCTCCCAATGTATAAGTACCGTTTAAGTTAAACTCTGTCATATCGGTAGGATTCATGACTGAAGCCAGGAGCGAAAACTTATCAGATAATGCGAAATTTGCCTTGATTCCTGTGTGTGAGAAAGGACCGTAAGAGAACATGTATGAAGTAGAATAATTGAAGTTGGCAGTTGGAGAGATCACCTCATAACCTAAGAAAGTATTGAAGTTTCCAAACGTCAATGTCACTGCTTCTGTCACATTCCAATAAACGTACAATTGATTGACTATCTGGGAACTACCAGCTGAACCGCCGGAATAAAGGGGGGAGCCAAAAACTGCATCCTCACCTCTTGGGCCGAAAACCAAATCAACAACAGCACCCACTTTTTTTCCTTCATATTTGGCTATGATATTAGCCATACCAAGGGAAAATCCGGGAAGGTTACCGAAAGAAGAGGCCGGAGCCTGGAAATTATCTCCTTTGTTAGGAGCATTGAAATTGGTGCGGAAATATGCATCAACAGAACCTGACAAAGTCAGGGCAGGCGTTTCTTCAGTTGATTCTTTTTCTTGGGCAAAAACTAATTGCGATGAAGTGATCGCGAAGCAAAGTATTAGTAGTATTAGATTTTTCATTTTAATTTTAGATGTTAGTTAATGTTAGAGTTGACTAATAGGACCCCGGCCCGTAAGAAAGAGAGTCGCGTTTTTTTCGTCGGGCGGGGTTCTTTATTATTGTTGACTATTCGTCGTAGACAATGGTATATCCTCTGATTCCGTGTTCGTGAGAATCCAATCCAGATTTTTCATGTCCTTCAGATACTCTGATTCCCACAGTAACTTTGAGAATATAGAAGATTATAAAGGCTGAGGTAAAAGCTGTGACTCCACAAACCGCAACCCCAATTAATTGAGTGAGGAAAGAATGGTCAGGGTTGGTTGAGAAAATACCAACTGCCAAAGTCCCCCAAATGCCACAGGTTAAATGCACTGAAACGGCACCCACTACATCGTCTAGCCTTAACTTATCAAGAAGAACTGCAGAGAGAACCACCAAAATCCCAGCAACTAAACCGATAATAATGGCTGACCCGGGGGTAATCACATCAGCACTGGCAGTAATTCCAACCAAGCCTGCCAAGATCCCATTCAGGACCATTCCGAGATCAAGTCTTTTGA
This sequence comes from Algoriphagus sp., assembly GCA_046597285.1. Taxonomy (GTDB): domain Bacteria; phylum Bacteroidota; class Bacteroidia; order Cytophagales; family Cyclobacteriaceae; genus Algoriphagus. The sequence goes on from JBKJKX010000017.1 coordinate 19,162, forward strand.
AAGCAAAATATGCAGTGAAAAATCCACCCATTGCACCAGCACAAGCACCTAGACAAGTTGTCACCAATACCATGGAAACTAAGGCAGGATTGGCTGAAAGAACAGATCCTCCATTAAACCCAAACCACCCCAACCATAACAAAAAGGCTCCGATTACTGCAAGAGGGATACTTGCGCCCGGCTTTTCGACAGTTTTGCCATTTACATATTTACCGATTCTTGGTCCAACTAAAATGACACCGGCTAAGGCACCCCAACCTCCAACAGAGTGGACAAGTGTGCTTCCTGCAAAATCATAGAATCCCATTCCTTTTAAAGCGCCACCGCCCCATTGCCAGCTGCCAATCAAAGGGTAGACAAGTCCAACAAAGAATAATGTGAAAATCAGATATGCCCAAAGTTTAACTCGCTCCGCTATAGCACCCGAAACAATAGTTGCACAAGTAGCAGCAAACATTGCCTGATAAAGGAAATCTGTCCAGTAGGTATATCCTCCGCTGGCATAGTCTGCTGTGACATTCGCATTTTCAGGGTTAAACCAAAACATACTCCAGCCCGCGGAGTCAAAACTGAACCAGCCTGGAGTATCAAAACCGGGATACATTAAATAGAAGCCTACACCTGCATAGGTCAAAATTCCAATCACCGGCGTGATTGTATTTTTGAACAGGATGTTTACAGTATTTTTTGCCTGACCAAATCCAGTCTCAATTGTAGCAAATCCGAGGTGCATAATAAATACCAATGCTGTACAGAGCATCATCCATACATTATTGGTGGTAAAGAGGTTGTTGGCAAGTTCTGCCGAAACATCTAAAGGGACAGCCACATCTTGGGCCAACAGGGTTGCATAATACATCATAGGTTTGAGGTTGGAATTTGTACTATTATCAGAATATAAAATGGTTTTAGAGCCAAAGATCGACTCGAATGTAATTAGAAATTAAATAAAAAAACAAACCTATTTTTACATAAATTTTATTTTTATTCTATTTTAATGGTTAAATTTTAATCAAAAATTACATTTATTACAAATTTTATCAGTTACAAAGGTGTTTTTAAGACCATTCAATTGAAAAAATATAATTCTGTAAAGCTTTAGATTATTTTTCGGAATCGATTACGAAAGAGTCTATTAGGAATTTTATATCAATTTTAATTAATTTTAAAAAATTAAATTTTGAAAAAATGATTTTTACGGGATTTTAATACAATCAAGTGTTATTGCAAAAAATATAAATTTTCACACAACAGAAATTATTTTTAACCAGCTATCAATTTTTAGACACAAAAATTCAATTATAAGGCTAAAAGAATAGCCCTATAAGCAAAAAACCCAAATAAAGTCCAGGTTTTTGTGTTTTATAATGCAGGATAAAATTTATTTCTGAATCGAAGCAAATTCTTTGGCGAAATAGGTCAAAATAACCTTTGCTCCAGCTCTCTTTATACTAAGTAATACTTCCAACATAGCACTTTCCCCATCCAGCCAACCCTTTTCTGAAGCTGCCTTTATCATACTATATTCGCCAGATACGTTATATGCAGCAATTGGGATCGGATAATTTTCATGGAGTAAGTGGATAACATCCAAATAGGACAAAGCTGGCTTCACCATTAAAAAATCAGCACCTTCATTCATATCCAGGTCCGCTTCTATTAAAGCTTCCTGAATATTAGCCGGATTCATTTGATACGTTTTCTTATCTCCAAACTTCGGTGCTGAATCTAATGCATCCCGGAATGGCCCATAAAAAGCACTCGCATATTTGGCGGTGTAGGCCATTATAGAAGTGTCAGTAAATCCATTTTCATCCAACAAATCTCTGATATAGCCTACTCTTCCATCCATCATATCGGATGGCCCAAGGATATCCACACCAGCATCAGCCTGTGCTAAAGACATCCTACCCAAAATTACCAAGGTTTCATCATTTAGAATTTTACCCGCTCTCACTAGTCCATCGTGCCCATCACTACTGTATGGATCCATTGCCACGTCAGACATTAAGCAGACTTCAGGGAATTGCTTTTTGATTTCCCTCAGAGCTTTAAGGTAAAAAGTATCAGGATTATAGCTTTCGGATCCAATCGGGTCTTTCAAAGACTCTGGATAAGCAGGAAAAACATCAAATGCTTTGATACCAAGTTTCATACAAGATTCTATCTCCGAAAGCATCGTGTCAATCGAATACCTAAAAATTCCTGGCATTGAATTGACCTCAATTTTCTTCTGAGACCCATCCACCAAAAACAATGGATAAATCAAGTCTTTAACAGACAGACTTGATTCCTCAACCATGTCCCGCACTGCAGCGGACTTTCTGTTTCTTCTGGGTCTTCTTTGCATAACACTTAAAATAACAAGCTTATTTGGTTCAAGTCTAATTCAGTATAGTCCTTTATATATAGGTCACATTTTGGCAAGTCTTCTTTGGAATGACTGGAAAGCACTCCAACCACTCTCATCCCTGCATTCAATCCTGCTGAAGCTCCTGAAAATGAATCTTCGAAAACCAAGCATCGATGAGGTTCAACCCCGAGTAACAAGGCGCTTTTTAAATAGACTTCCGGATCCGGTTTATGTTTTGAAACATCCTCAGAGGCAAGCTTTGACTCCAATAAATCACCAAGATTCAGAGTTCCAATAATCAAGTCTAAATTAGCCCGCGGAGCCGAGGTCGCGACCCCGGTAGGTAGGTTTGTTGATTTGAGAAGGTTGAAAAAATTCAGGAACCCGGGAATTGGGTCCACCTCTGATTTATAAATCTCCCGGAATAGACTTTCCTTTTCATCCTCCAGCAAGAGTAACTCCTCCCCTTCTATTTTCCTTCCCAGAAAATGGCTTAAGATATATCCATTGTTTTTTCCGTACATATGGAGAAGGAATTCCTCCTCAGTTGGATACAGGTTTCTTTTTTCGAAGAAAATCTTGAATGCTTGAGAATGAAACGGATTGGTGTGGCAAATCACCCCATCCATATCAAAAATTACTGCTTGAAGCATACGTTATTTTTCAAATTGAGAAATGGTTTTTTCGATAATATCACAGCATTCATGAAGCTGCTCTTCGGTCATTACTAAAGGAGGTGCAAACCGGATGATGTTTCCATGGGTTGGTTTTGCAAGCAGGCCGTTATCTTTCAACGCTACGCAAATATCCCAAGCGGTAGAGCTTTCCGGAGAATCGTTAATCACGACTGCGTTTAGCAGACCTTTTCCTCTTACTAGTTTGACAATTTTGTATTTCTCAACCAATTCTTGCATTCTTTCCCGGAAGATAACTCCCAATTTCCTGGCGTTCAGAGATAGCTTTTCGTCTCTTACCACTTCCAGGGCTGTCATCGCCACTTTCGTACCCAAAGGATTTCCTCCAAAAGTAGATCCATGCTGACCAGGCTTGATCACTCCCATTATTTCTTTATCAGCCAAAACCACTGAGACCGGATAGAATCCTCCGGATATTGCTTTTCCCAAAATCAGCATATCAGGCTTCGTATAAGTCTCCTGCTTTTCGCAGTGGCCATCACAGCTACAATTACCGCAAACAGCTAAGAGAGAACCTGTGCGGGCAATTCCGGTTTGAATTTCATCTGCAATTAAAAGGACGTTTTTAGCTGAACAGGCTTCTTTGGCTTTTCGGATATAATCATCAGCAGGAGTGTATACCCCAGCCTCACCCTGAATCGGCTCTACAAGAAAGGCCACAACTCCCGAAGTTTGCAAGGCAAGTTTCAACGCTTGAATGTCATCAAATGGAATTCTGATGAATCCATCTGTGTATGGCCCAAAGTTTTTTCGCGCATTCTCATCGTTGGAAAACGAGATAATAGTGGTCGTTCTTCCATGAAAATTGTTTTCGGCAACTATTATCTTTGCTTCATTTTCCTGAACACCTTTCTTCTCATACCCCCACTTTCGGGCTATTTTTATGGCCGTTTCTACACCTTCTGCTCCTGTATTCATGGGAAGCACCATGTCAAATCCAAAATACTCTGTAATATATTTCTCAAATGGACCCAAAACATCATTATAAAAAGCTCTTGAAGTAAGAGTCAACATTCCAGCTTGCTCTATTAATGCGTTCTTAATTCTTGGATGGCAATGGCCCTGATTGACTGCAGAATAGGCGGAAAGAAAATCAAAATATCTTTTGCCTTCCACATCCCACAGGAATACGCCTTCTCCTTTGGCAAGTACAACCGGCAGCGGGTGATAATTATGAGCACCGTATTTTTCTTCCAACTCGATTGCCTGATGGCTTGAAGTTATAGTATCCATGTTTTAGTTATTTTTGTGCTTCTGTTTAGAGAAAAACAAATATAGCAATTGCCTTTTTCAATGCCCATCAAAGAAAACAACAACCAAAAACCCGTAACCCCGATCACACCTGAAGATTATTATTTCAATGATCAAGGATTAATGGTTTTCACCGAAAAGTATCATCTTAAAAGAGGCAAATGCTGTGGTAGTGGTTGTAAACACTGCCCTTATCCTAAAGGATAAACTAGATGGATTATTTTTGAAATCCATTGTTGTTAATTCCCCGAAAGTTCCGATATTTGCAAACTCATTAAGAAACGCATCCCATTTACGATACTATATCATGGCAAAAGTTTGTGACATTACCGGAAAAAGACCTCGAGTAGGTAACAACGTGTCCCATGCAAATAACAAGACAAAACGTAGATTTTACCCAAATCTTCATAAGAAGACATTCTACGTTCCTGAAGAAGACGCATGGATCACTTTGAAAGTGTGTACTAAAGCATTGAAGACCATCAATAAGAACGGTATTACTGCAGTTTTGAAAAAAGCACAGGAAAACGGGATGATTGTAATCAGATAATCAAAGTCACGACCCATAAATCAATACTAAGATGGCTAAGAAAGGAAATAGAGTTCAAGTGATAATGGAATGCACGGAGCATAAAAACTCTGGTCTGCCAGGTACTTCAAGATACATCACCACCAAAAACAGAAAGAACACTACTGAAAGATTGGAATTGAAGAAATTCAACCCAATCATGAAGAAGATGACTGTTCATAAAGAAATTAAGTAATTAGCTCGGGAGCAATCCTGGTAAACCACAAAAAAAATGGCTAAGAAAGTAGTAGCAACCCTAAAAAAAGAAGGTGGCGTAGCTTACGCCAAAGTGATAAGAGCAATAAAGTCTGAAAAGACTGGTTCCTATACCTTTAAAGAACAAATGGTTCCTGCCGCAATGGTACAGGAAACATTAAACAAATAAATTACTTTCGGTATACTTACAGTATTCAAGTCCCTCTGTCTAAGGTCAGAAGGGACTTTTTCGTTATATTCCACTTTCAACTCTAATACAGCATGGGAATCTTTGGTTTCTTCTCAAAAGATAAGAAAGAGAGTCTTGACCAAGGCCTCCAGAAATCCAGCGATAACATTTTCTCCAAAATAAGTAAAGCTGTTGTAGGCAAATCCAAGGTTGATGAAGATGTCCTTGATGAATTAGAAGAAATTCTGATTACTTCTGATGTAGGAGTAGACACCACCATCAAGATCATCCGAAGGATCGAAGAAAGAGTTGCTCGGGACAAATACCTCAATACGACCGAGCTCGATCAAATCCTCAAGGAAGAAATCGCCTCTCTACTGGAAGAAAATAATACCCAGGATTTATTGGATTTTGATATTCGAGCAGACAAAAATCCGTATGTAATCATGGTAGTAGGTGTGAATGGTGTAGGAAAAACAACTACTATCGGTAAGCTGGCCAATCTTTTCAAAACCGCCGGGAAGTCAGTGGTTTTAGGAGCTGCTGATACATTCAGAGCCGCCGCAGTTGATCAGTTAATCTTGTGGGGTGAAAGGGTCGGCGTACCTGTCATTTCACACGGGATGAATACAGATCCGGCTTCAGTTGCTTTTGATGCTGTGAAACACGGTGTAGACACAAATGCAGATGTGGTTATTATTGACACAGCAGGCAGGCTTCACACCAAAGTAAACCTGATGAACGAATTGGGTAAAATTAAGAGAGTGATGCAGAAGTTTATTCCAGATGCCCCTCACGAAATCCTGCTTGTATTAGACGGATCAACTGGTCAAAATGCATTTATCCAAGCTAAAGAGTTTACAAAGGCAACTGAAATCAGTGCTCTCGCAATTACAAAACTGGATGGCACAGCAAAAGGAGGCGTTGTAATAGGGATTTCAGATCAATTCAAAATTCCTGTCAAATACATAGGTGTTGGCGAGAAAATGACTGATCTCCAAATATTCAATCGAAAGGAATACGTTGATTCCTTATTCAAGAAAAAATGATCTAATCAAAGCCATTTCAAAAATACCCCACTTAAAATTAGGGTATTTTTTTTAATAAAATTTTGACTTCTCAACTTAATTATTGTAATTCAATATGATATCAATTTAACATCATATTGAAATGGAAAAAATCATAAAACCATCCTCAGGATATATTTTTCTCCTGATCGAACTTGCCCTTCTAGCAGGAACAATATTCGCATTTGTTAACGGACAATACGCATTAGGAGCAGCAACCTCATTGTTGTTTTTTGTATCCGTGGGGGGATTCTTTATCGTGGATCCGAATAAGGCAGTAGTGCTTCTACTTTTTGGAGAATACAAAGGCACCGTCAAAGCCAATGGATTTTTTTGGGTAAATCCGTTTATAATTAAAAAGAAGGTCTCACTTCGCGTGAGAAACTTTGAAAACAAACCTTTGAAAGTGAATGACAAAATTGGCAACCCTGTCATGATCGGAACCATTGTCGTTTGGCAAGTTCAGGACACTTTCAAATCAACTTTTGAAGTAGAAGATTATGAAAATTTCATTCATCTTCAGACAGATGCAGCAGTGAGAAAAATGGCAGGACTGTTTTGTTACGATAATTTCGAAGATGAAGGTACAGAAGTCACACTTCGATCCGGAGTGGAGGAAGTCAATCATTCTTTGGAAGCAGAAATCAGCGATCGGCTGAATCATGCAGGGATTAAAGTCATAGAAGCTCGGATTTCTCACCTTGCTTATTCCTCTGAGATAGCATCTGCGATGCTTCAAAGGCAACAGGCTACAGCGATCGTAGCCGCGAGAAAGAAGATTGTGGAAGGCGCAGTAGGCATGGTAGAAATGGCATTGGAGGATTTGAAATTTAAGGACATCATCGAATTTGATAATGAGAAAAAAGCTGTGATGGTATCCAATCTGATGGTCGTACTTTGCTCAGACAAGAGCGCTAGTCCTGTGTTGAATGTGGGAACCCTAAATCAATAAGCATGGCGAATCTGGTTTTCAATGAAAGTCAAACTTACAGAGGAACATGGCTGATTTACCTTATTCTACTGATTGAATTGCCTAAGTTGATTCTAATAACTGTTTTATTTTTACTTCAGAAGAAAAACAAGAAATGGGTATTGCTTTGGTTTTTGTCTTTGGAATTATGAGCCTAGCATTGACTTTGATTTTAAACATCAAATTAGAAACTAGAATTGATCATCTGGGTATTCAATTCCGATACCTTCCATTTATTCGAAAATGGAGGTTACTAAGCAAAGAATACATCCTTGCTGCTGAAGTGATCACGTTCAATCCTCTCCTTGATTATGGCGGATGGGGAATGAAAGGAAACAAGACAACGAAGCTTTATAATATTACAGGGGATCAAGGTGTCCTTGTTGATACGGGAGAATCAAAAAAAATACTTCTTGGCACCTTAAAGGCTAAAGAATTAAGCTCCTTTTTGGAAGATTGGATAGAGGAATAAATTATGGCAGCTAAAAAAGCATTCGCACTTAGACTCGATGAATCTATGATGAAAGCACTCGAAAAGTGGGCTGCAGATGAATTGAGAAGCACAAATGGTCAATTGGAATGGATCCTTCGGGAGTCTTTACGAAAAGCAGGAAGGTTGCCAAAAGAGATTTCAGGAACCGAAGACACTTAAAACCAGTTATGCCGGTAAATTAAACTCACTTTTCCACCAAATAAAAACCAATGAAAAAAATATTCCTTCTATCATTTACCATTCTATCTTTCTTTCTGATCAATTCAAATTCAGCGTTTGGTCAAGATATCCTGAGAAGTAAAAAAGAGATTAAACTTCAAAAGAAGATGGATTCAGCGATTACAGATTTAGAAGAATCAAAAGTAAACCTTGAAAAGCTGCAAAAGAAGTATGCTAAATCAGTCGAGAAATTTGAGAAAGCAAATTCCAAAGGAAAACTCTCTCCCAATGCAGTATCAGTTCATGCTAAGTCTATCGCAAAACAGCGTAAAAAAATAGAAGATCTGAAAAAGGAAATCGAAACGCTTGAAACTTACATCAATAGAAATCAATCCTAATGAAAGCGGAGCAATCCGCTTTTCTTTTTTCAACTTCCCAAAACTCGATCATAACAACAAAACGTAAAAGTCGAACTGGAATAGTTTTGGTAAATTGCACCTTCAAAAACCACTAGATGAAGTCAACAATCAGTTTTGTAATTCGGTACGTCCCTAGAAGCTTTTTACAAAGAGTAAGTCCATTCGTCATGAAGGTATTTGCCCAATTAAATGCCGGAACTGCTGTAAAATGCCCTGTCTGTGAACACTCATACAGCAAGTTTTTGCCCTATGGAAGAATTGGCAGACCCAATGCTCTTTGCCCAAATTGTTTGGCTTTGGAAAGACACCGACTGATGTGGATTTTCCTCCGGGAAAAAACCAATTTCTTTACCGCCAGCTTGAGGGTTCTCCACATTGCTCCTGAGCATTGTTTCATCGAGCGCTTTGAGGCTTTGAAAAATTTGGACTACATCACGGCTGATATTGAGTCTCCTTTGGCAAAAGTGAAAATGGACGTCCACGACATCCCTTTTCCTGACAATAGTTTTGATGTTGTCTTTTGCAATCACGTCTTGGAACATGTCACGGACGATCTCAAAGCCTGCTCAGAATTCAATAGGGTACTAAAACCGACTGGTTGGGGAATTTTGCAATCTCCGGTTTACGATTTGGAAAAAACACTGGAAGACAATACCATCACCGATGCTGTGGAGAGAGAGCGGATTTTTGGACAGCGGGATCATGTCAGAAAGTATGGGAAAGATTATGCTTCGAGGCTCGGTAATTCAGGAATCAAAATAGAGGAGAGCCATTTCGTGAAAGAGCTAGAAGCATCTCTGGTATTGAGGTATGCACTACCTATAAATGAAACAATTTTCGTCTGTAGAAAAGGAGATTAACCTTTGGCAAGCTTAATGAAACTCTCCCAAATAAGCCCTAAACCATACGAAAGCAACTGAACAAAAGATGTAATCAAGCTCAATATCCCAGTATTAAAAGACTTGAATTTCTGAGAAGCAGAAATCAGGATCAAAACACTCCAGGTTCCTAATATTAGAAGTTGCATTCCAAATATGGCTTTTGAAATAATGATGGCAAGCCCCATGCTTATACAAAATAATAGAAATAAAGCAGGCATTAGATGAACTACTTGGATGGCTTCTGGATGAAATCTTGACACATTCACCCTATTTCTTCCAAACGAAAAAGCCTGTCGGGCAAATGATTTTAGAGTATTTTTCCTTTTGTGATAGACAAATGCTTCATGAACCAGCTCTAGCCGAAAACCAGCTTTTTTGATTCGCATACTCCACTCAATGTCTTCTGCCCTGTTAGGATCCAGAAATCCTCCGGTCTGATTGAATACCTCCCGGCTTACTCCCATATTGAATCCCCTCGCTTGAAATTTTGACGGGTCTTTCAATTTACCTCGGATTCCACCTGTTGTCAAGAAAGAAGTCATCGCAAAGTCCATCGCTTTCTGAAGGGGAGTAAAAGATTGATCCGCGGCATCAGGTCCTCCAAATGCATCAAGCTTACTTGTTAAAATGGCCCTTTTTAAATTTGCCAAATAATCTTTAGGAAGGATAACATCTGAATCCAGAATTACAAAAAAATCACCCTTTGCAATCTTCATCCCATTATTTCGTGCAAATCCCTGACCCTGATTCTCCTGAAAAAGGTAATGGACAGGAATCTTCATACTGTACTCTTCTGCTACTTTTTCGGAGGTAATCTCAGATCCATCTTCAATTAGGATTACCTCAAAATCAAATTCAGATTGACAGGATATACTTTTCAGCAGTTCTTTGGCCTCAACCGGCCTGTTGAAAACCGGTATAATGACTGAAAAAAACATCAGGAATTAAGATTTAACTCCTCGTCTATTTTATACTCTGTTTCTTTTGCTTGATTGGAAGTCATCAATTCAGCAATAAATCCAGTTACAAATAATTGAACACCGATTATCAAAGCAACCAATGCTAGAAAAAACAAGGGCTGGTCTACAATCTCACGAACAGCTCGGCCTCGACTCAGACCATAAATTTTTTCAAAAATCAACCAAACAGTAATGGAAAATCCCGTCAAAAATGAAATCGTACCTAGAAAGCCAAAGAAATGCATGGGTTTCTTTTTGTACCGATGAACAAAAGAGACGGAAATTAAATCAAGAAATCCGTTCAAAAACCGCTCAAGTCCAAACTTAGAGTAACCATATTTTCTAGCTTGATGCTGAACCACTTTTTCGCCGATTTTGGCAAAGCCATTCCATTTAGCCAGCAAAGGGATGTAACGATGCATTTCACCGTAGATGTGAATATTCTTGACCACCTTAATTCTGTAAGCCTTGAGGCCACAGTTGAAATCGTGGAGCTGAATCCCTGAGATCCATCGAGTCACTCCATTAAAAAATCGAGAAGGAATTGTCTTTCCGATAGGATCGTGCCTTTCTTTTTTCCAGCCAGATACTACATCAAGGCCATCTTCCATGATCATTTTATATAATCCCGGAATTTCATCCGGGCTATCCTGCAGATCAGAATCCATAGTAATCACCACCTGCCCAGAAACCTTTTTGAACCCAGCATCCAAAGCTGCTGATTTCCCATAATTCCGGGTAAAATTAATTCCCTTTACAACTTTAAAATCATGACCTAGTTTGGAAATGATCTCCCAGGATTTATCCGTACTTCCGTCATTTATAAAAATAACTTCATATGAAAAGCCATTGTCATTCATGACACGACTAATCCATTCTATTAATTCTGGTAAGGATTCCTCTTCATTAAAAACGGGAACGACAACGGAAATTTGGACCATACTTTAAAATTCGAGCGACTTATCGCGCTTCTTTAGGATTGCAGCCAAAATTAAGGCAATAACTGCATAAGCTATCAAAGCGAATCCAAAGTTTTTAATCTGCCCTCCTAATGTAAAAGAAGATGCTGTTGCGTTTCTCATTTCATCAAGTGCCGCTGGATCCATAGAGTCAGGATTTTGACCAAAGCTTTCCATCATTTCAAGACTTGATTGGAAGGAAATATCAGCCAAGACGCCAGCAAGAGAAGGGTCAATGACTTGGAAAAGTAGGATTTGACCAACCAATCCAACTAATCCTGAGATTATCATCGTGATAAAGCTGAAGTTGAAAGCGGTTCCAAAAGTCATGAATCCTCCAATTTCATTTCGATACTGTTGTCCAAAGTAAATAATCAGGACAAAGAAAACTACGATCGCTACTAATCCAAACCAGCCGGATGCCAGTAAGGTAGAGTCTATAAAATAGGCAATAAATGTCAATGCCAAAGAGACCAATCCAATGGTTAAACCTGGTCTTACTGCTGCCTGAAAAGGTGATTCTTGCTCTTCCATAATTTGGTTAGTTAGGGTTTTTTCTTAAAATAACAGATATAATAATAGCAAAAAAAAGACCTGGGATCACTTTCCAGATAGCATCATTAAAGGCTACATCCCAAGGAATCATATTTTGGACGCTAAAAAGAGTGGTTTCAAATGAATCTTCACCCATTTGATCAATAATCGTTTCTTTATTTTGTCCGACAACTTCCAGCTTTGAAAGCTTGATCTCTTCAAAAAGATCCGGTGAAATCTTTAAAATAACCCAAATCCCAGTCCCAGAAATTAAAGCAATCAAAAGGTAGGTAACAAAACCAATTGACATGCCTTCTGCAAAAGAAAGAAATCCCTGATTTGTATATTCCTTAAAAAATTTTATCGCCAAGAACAATGAAATCGGCGTGATTACATATCCGAAAATCAAACTCAAGTTAGTTGGGTCAGATCTTAAAAAGGATAAAATAACAAAAGCTACGACACTTAATACCCCACCAATTCCTCCAAATTGGTAGGCTGACCCCAGATACTTATTCATTAACCTGGATCAATTGACCTTTTTGAATGACGTATTTAACCTCACCCGTCACTTCCTTTCCAAACCATGGAGAATTTTGAGAAAGAGATTTGTTTGATTTTTCATCAAAAACCCACGTGGATGTTGGATCAAAAATAGTCCAACCACCGGATTTATCAGTACTAATTACCTTCCTTGGTCCTGAGGTTACTTTTTCGATAAGCAATTCCCAACCAAGCTCTTTTTCTAATTGAACCATTGCAGGCAAAAAAGTTTGTAAACCAATCATCCCAAAAGATGCCAAGTCAAACTCCATGAACTTAGTATCGAAATCTTGGGGTTGATGATTTGAAACCAACGCGTCAATTGTTCCATCTTTCAAACCGGCAACCAATGCCGCTCTGTCTGATTCCCCTCTGAACGGAGGCTTAACTTTATAATTTGAATCAAAATCTAGGAGGTCATTTTCGGAAAACAACAATTGATAAATTGAACAATCGGCAGTTACCTGCAACCCTTCATATTTTGACTTGCGAATTAACTCCACTCCTTTTGCCGTGCTGAGAGTTTGAAAATGGACTCTTCCTCCTGCGTAACGAATAATTTCAAGATTCCTCTGAATAGCGACATCCTCGGCAAGATTCGGAATTCCTTTCATACCTAATTTAGTCGAGATTTCTCCTTCGTGCATTTGACCAAAAAGTGCCAATAAAGGATCATAAGCATGATCAAAAAGTAAGCCGTCAAATTTTTGGAGGTATTGGAGAATCTTCATGTATCGATCTCCATTAGAAAGTGGCTTAATTCCATCTCCGAAAATACATACACCGGATTGATGATGCATATCCAAAATCTCTGTGAGGTCTTCTCCCTCAGTATTTTTGGTTACCGCACCTTGAATTATTAACTGAGCTGAATAAGCTTTGGACTTATTAAGTAAAAAATCAATCACATTTTTTGATTCAATTGTCGGCTCTGTGTTAGGGAGAACCAATGCGCTACCAAAACCACTTGAAGTAAGCAATTCACAAAGGCTTTCAACTGTCTCCTTATATTCCAATCCAGGTTCGCCTACAACACACCTCAAATCAAGCCATGATTCTGAAAGTAACCAATTATTCCCGTCTTTAATCTGATGAAATTTTCTATTCTCAGAATTTTCAAAAACAGATAGTAACTCATTTTCAAAAACGTAGTCATTTGGTTTTTGAATACCGGCAGAGGTGACTAGCCTAAGGCCTTTGAAGAGTACAGCCATTTAAATTGGATTTGATGCAAAACTGCAACAATAATCATAAAAATGAAAAGTGAAGATGTAAAATGTCCATTTAAGATCAAAATCAAATTGCTTTCCTTGTCTCATCCCAATTCTTCGAAGTGATAAAAGCAAAAAACCCAGCAGTATGAGTGCTGGGTTTGAATAATGTGGCGGCGACCTACTCTCCCGGGTGTAACCCCAGTACCATCGGTGCTGCAGGGCTTAACTTCTCTGTTCGGGATGGGAAGAGGTGGGACCCCTGCGCTAGGCCGCCTAATTTTTAAGTATACAGTGGGGAGTAAACAGTAAGCAGTTTACACCAAAGCTGTATCTAATATCATAAGTTCTTCGGTCTTCCGACTTCTGTCCTTTTTATAACATGTCTTTGCAGAAACTGTAACAACACTAGCGTAAGTTTTTGGGCAATTAGTACTACTCGGCTATGACATTACTGCCTTTACACCTATAGCCTATCAACGTCATCGTCTCTGACGGCCCTATATGGAAGTCTCATCTTGAGGGGAGTTTCGCACTTAGATGCTTTCAGCGCTTATCTCTTCCCGACGTAGCTACCCGGCAATGCAATTGGCATCACAACCGGTACACCAGCGGTCAGTCCAACCCGGTCCTCTCGTACTAAGGTCAGGTCCTCGCAAACTTCCCACGCCCGCAACAGATAGGGACCGAACTGTCTCACGACGTTCTGAACCCAGCTCGCGTGCCACTTTAATCGGCGAACAGCCGAACCCTTGGGACCTTCTCCAGCCCCAGGATGTGACGAGCCGACATCGAGGTGCCAAACCC
>JBKJKX010000047.1:0-116656 GCA_046597285.1 Algoriphagus sp.
GACTATATTAATAGGACTTTTTATAAATCTTTTTTTAAATGGACTTTATGATCAATAGTGTCACTTTTTGGACATTTTTTCAGGGCCGAATATACAGTATATTCCTAGCAGTTGTAATCAATTGCCTCTGTCCAAGCTTCTCAAAATCCCAGGAATTTAATTCTTATAGAACCATTAGTTCAGGCAATTTTTCAAACGTTACTATTTGGGAAATTTTTAATGGCACTATTTGGCAAGCTGCCTTAGTGAAGCCCGGACTATCAAATGACATCTACATTAACCAAACCCATCTACTCACATTAATAGCAAATGAGCAGGCAAAAAGTGTGTTAATCAATGCAGAAACCGGAGCAGGGCAAAAACTGAATTTGAATAACTTCCAATTGGAGATTTATGGCAGTCTCCAAGCATTTTCAGGACCGGCACCAGGGACACCTTCCGGAACATGGAACAGTCAGAATTGGATTGGAAATTCCATCAATAGTCGCTTGGTTTTCAAAGGTGCCTCCCGAACAATCATACGGTCCAACGCATGGAGTGGCTTCACCACTAACAGTAGATATTCAGTTGTTTTTGATCCGGGAATTGGGGTAGAATTACTTGTAGAAGAACCATTCAAAGCTCTCCAGTTTACAGTCCAATCCGGAACTGTGAGACAAAAGTTAAATACCAGCGTGATACCTTCAGTCTGCGCGACTTTTTCATTCAACACTGAGACTACTGTATTTGGATCAGGTCCTTTTGGAAATTTTATAATCGCACCTAACACTACTTTTATCTCGGAGTGTAACAATAATATTTTAGTCAGATCAGTTTCTGGGAATATTAGTGCTTCTCTTTTTGACCTTCAATCGGGGGGTAATTTGATTCTGGAAGGAAATTCACCTCGAATCGAAGCCGCTACTTATCAATTAAATGGGAAGATAATCTTCAGAGCCGGGGTCAGCCCAAAGTCATTTCTAACGCGATCTTTTGCTGATGCAGGGATATTGAATTCTGTCCATGATCTTGAAATTCAAGGAGTCCAAAACCTAACATTACCATCTGAACTCTTTGTTTCCGGCGACCTTATTAAAAGCGGGTCAGGACAATTTCTCAGCTCAGCGTCACATCTGAAATTCATCGGAAATAAAAATCAGAAATTCATCGGATTCTCACTTTCCACTCTGGATTTGACTTTGGATAAATCAGCAGGAACCTTAACAGTAAATGAAAACCTAAATGTCCTTCGAAACCTTAACCTGATCCGTGGCAGGATCGATTTCCAAGGGAAAAGCCTTGTTCTAAATTCGTCTTCATCCGGGACCTTAAACTATCAGGGAGGTTCTTTAAAAAATCTTGCCAGTTTCATGTATTTGAATGTTCCCAGCACCCTTAATGCCCTCAATGGAACTTTCCCTTTTGAAGACCGATACCAAGGCGGCGTCAGAAAAGTCCAACTTTTAGGAAATACTGCGGGCGGAAATCTGACAATTAATTTCACGGAATATGATGGCGCTGAATATAATTCGGGTTTTGTGGATACGGATGGCACTCCGATTTTGTATAGACTCTTTAGCTATTTTCAATTTTCCGGATTAGCATCTTCCTCCAATCCAATTGAGTTACGGATTTCTGCAGATCAATTGATTGTCGATCAAGTCGATGATTTACGAATAGTCGGAACAGGCTATGCCGCTCCGGGAAGCCATTTGTCCGGACTCGATCCGGTCGAACTGTGGGCTAGGAGAAGTCTGACAATATCAGAGCTCAGTGGAGTGAATTTCACAGTAGGCAGCTATAGAACGTTGAGCATATTACCCGTTGTATGGCTCGGAATAACTGCAACATATAACCTTGAGACTCCTCACCTAAACTGGTCAGTTGCGAGTGAAAAAAACAACGAAAAGTTTGAAGTCTATCGATCTGAGAACCCTGTTAAGGGATGGAAAAAAGTCGGTGAATTGGTGAGTAAAGGCGATTCCGAAATAAAAGTTACCTATTCGTTTCAGGATGAAAACCTTCCTCCAATGATTGATTGGTATTACCAAGTAAAGCAGGTGGATTTTTCAGGAAAATGGTCGTGGAGCAAGGTGGTGTTATTAAAGTCTGTCTCAAGCAGAAACGATGAAAAGATTTTAATCTTCCCAAATCCTTATTCGATTGGCCCTATTGGGTTATTCTTACCAAAAAGTTTCAATGAAAATAAAGTCATAGTCAGTATTTCGAATTCAAATGGGATACTGATTTCAAACCAACTCTATGAGAAAACCACGTTTTTAAATCAGTTGGAAAGCATAAAATCCGGCCTATATCTGATTCGATTCACATCCCCCAACCAAAGCCAAACCATTCGTTGGATCAAGCGGTAGGAATTCATTTTTAAGAATTTTTGAGGGTGAAAGAGTCTTTCTTCCAATTTATTTATCTTGGAAGCCCAACCCGAATCAAACCTATGACCATCCTGCCCGTCCTGCTTAGTATTGCGATCCTTGTCCTGCTGATCGTCTGGGCTAAGCTCAATCCTTTTCTCGCCTTTCTGATAGCGGCTATCTCGGCAGGTTTCCTCCTCGGTCTTCCCGCAAATGAGATCGCCAAGTCGGTTCAGAAGGGAATGGGGTCGCTTCTTGGGGACCTGGTCATCGTGATCGTGATGGGCGCGATGCTTGGGAAGTTGGTCGCCGAGAGTGGTGCCGCACAGCGGATCGCCGGATTTCTGATGAAGATATTCGGAGAGAAGTACATCACCTGGGCGATGGCTTTCACCGGCTTGGTAGTTGGAATTCCCTTGTTTTACAATGTTGGATTCGTGCTTTTGGTGCCTTTGGCTTTCACCGTATCTTACCAATACAAGCTTTCGGCAGTCTATGTGGGAATTCCTCTCTTGGCCGCGCTTTCGGTGACTCATGGTTTTTTGCCGCCCCATCCTTCACCGGCAGCTTTGGTTGCACAGTTCGACGCAAATATGGGATTGACGCTTTTTTACGGTTTTCTGATTGCCATTCCTACGATCATCATTGCAGGACCCCTTTTCGCCTCACTATTAAAAAACGTCAAAGCAAATCCACTGAAGACTTTTCAGGCAGAAATCAAGCCCGAGTCCGAACTCCCGGGAATTGAAAACAGCTTTTTTACAGCTCTTTTGCCGGTTTTCCTTTTGGTAGGCACGACAGCTTTAAGCATTTATACTCCTAAGGAAAGTCCGATGGGGCCTTTTGTTGCCTTCATCGCAGACCCGGGAATAGTGATGTTGGTTTCGGTCTTAGTGGGTACTTATACACTTGGCCTAAGAAGAAAAACCAAGATGACTCAGCTGATGGATATTTATACTGTGGCGACCAAAGACATCGCGATGATTTTGCTGATTGTGGCGGGAGCAGGTGCGTTGAAGCAAATATTTACCGACACCGGAGTGAGCCAAACAATTGCTGAAGGGCTTCAAACATGGGACATGCATCCTCTTATTCTTGCTTGGCTGATTACTTCCATTATCCGAGTTTGTGTAGGTTCGGCAACTGTGGCGGGTCTCACGACAGCAGGCATTATTGCTCCGCTGGTAACAACCATGGATGTAGATCCAAACTTATTGGTACTTTCCATCGGTGCGGGAAGTCTGATGTTTTCTCACTTCAACGACGGGGGATTCTGGATGTACAAGGAATTCTTCAACGTCAGCATCAAGGACACGATCAAAACCTGGTCTTTAATGGAAACAATCGTCGCCGTAATTGGTCTGATTGGTGTACTCATTTTGGATCTTTTTATTTAATTTCCCTCAACAACTACTTCAACTTATGGATTCACCTGAAAGCAATTTTGCCAAGCTTGGACTTACACTTCCTCCACCACCCAAGCCTCTTGGCGTGTACAAACCATGTCTGATTGACGGAAAACACCTTTACCTTTCCGGCCACGGAACTGTCAAAGAAGACGGAAGCCTGATCAAAGGCCGTGTGGGACAGGATATGGAAATGGAAGAAGGGAAGCTTGCTGCGAGACAAGTCGGCCTTGCGATGCTCGCCACTATCAAGGCAAAACTGGGATCACTTAACCGTGTCAAGCGCGTCATCAAAGTGCTGGGAATGGTGAATTGTACATCAGATTTCGAGCGACATCCGTATGTGATCAACGGTTGCAGCGAACTGTTTGCACAGATTTGGGGAGAAGAATACGGAATCGGAGTGCGGTCAGCAGTGGGAATGGGATCATTGCCCGACAATATCCCGGTTGAGATCGAAGCTTTGTTTGAATTGCACGAAGGGGCTTAAGGCTCGACGAGCGCTCTGTAGGAGTCAAATAAACTCATCACATCTCTCACATAATTGACTGCAAGGTGACCCTTGGCATATCCGCTTTTCACCACAGGATCGCGGTAATAATGAGGGTCACTTTTCAGTTCTAAAAATTCAGAGACATCGCTCCAAATTTGGGTATTCTGTCCATATTTCATGGTCAGTCTCCAGGCATCCTCCACATGTCCGTGGCCGATGTTATAGGAGGCGAGAATGAATTTGATCCGCTCATTAGTTTCCGGGACACGTTTCATCCAAAATTTATCAAGATACTTGAGGTATCGAACACCCCCCATTAAGGATTGTTTCGGATCATTAGGATTGGTCACACCAAATCTTTCCAGTGTAACCGGCATCAATTGCAAAAGTCCTTCGGCACCTGCATACGATAAAGCTGTGGTATCAAATCGGGATTCCTTGTACACCAGTGAAGCCAAAAGTCTCCAATCCCAGCCAAGCTCCTCAGCTCCGCCTTTTATAATATCATCGTAAACAGAAATTTGATTCCCTGCCAAGGAAGAGTATGGACTGTTATTTCGGAAATAGCTGTTCTTAGAATTAAGGAAATATTTGGCGTAAAGATCCGGAATGAACCTTTTTTGTTTGTCTCCCAACCAGATATTCAGCGAATCCAAAAGCTCGGGAGAATTTTCTCTTACCACCCAGGCTACAGAACCTTCCTCCTTCAATTTCCAGGAAATATCCAGATCCTCATAATACGTTGCATTTGCCTGTGCAGTATTTTGATCGGCTACAGTCCATTTGATCTTCCCATCCACCACCATATCAATAAGAGTTTCTTCGTGTTCGGGAGATTCAATTACATAAAAATCGATCTGAAGAGAATCTCTAACTGCGCAGATTTGATCCTTGTAAACAGCTGCTTGTCGAACATAGACCGTGTCTCCCTCCAATTGTTCCCAAGTCGTAATTTCTTCAGAATTTTTATTTCCCACCAAAACAGTACTCATTTTCCCCAGTGGAATCGAAAAGGCTGCTTGCTTGGCTCGGCTGGGATTTTCTTCAAGATTCATGGCTATGATGTCCACTTTCCCTTTTTGGAGATGATCAAACGCCTTATCAATGTCAGCTACTAAAACCAAATGAAGCTGCACTCCAAGTCTTTTAGAAAGATCTCTCAGCAACTCATATTCATAGCCCATCCTTCTACCTCGATAGATGTAATAGCTCGCAGAATTGTTATCAACTGCTGCCCTAATAAACCCCCGGGATTTAATACCGGTGAGGTCTAGGTCGTATGTTTCATTGAAAACTTTTCCAAAATTCTTTTCTATGAACGTGCACTGCACCCCAAATAACATCAGGGTAACTACAGAAAAGAAGGTAACAAATGCTTTTTTCATTCTATTGGATAGAACTCGATCCAGGTTGGTTCACAAAAGCCCATTTGGCAAACGCTATGCCAAAGGAAAATGAAGCATTTGTTAAAAAAATCAAATTAAAAACTGAAGGCTGCTAATCGCAGCCTTCAGATGATTTTTATTTCACTATTGGGAGATTAAAATCTTCAAAACTATTCTGGAAAAATATCCTTCCTGAGAGCCTCATTAATTCGATTTCTTGCTCCTTAATGCTAAAAATTGAAGTGATCAATCGATTTTGGGCTGTAAGCAAATTAAGTTGCGCATCTCTGAATTCCAGGTAGGACGATATTCCTAATCGGAATCTTTCCAACGCTATCTCTGAACTTTCTTTTGCTACAGCAAAGTTTTTTTGTTCAATCACCAATAGCGCCCGGTTGTTCTCATATGTGTTAAATGCCCGATGAATGTCAGATTGTAATTGAATTTCAAATTGGTCAATCGCGTAACCTAATGCAATTTGCTGCACTTTTGAATTTTGAATTCTCCTGTTCAGTGTCAGCCCATTGAACAAGTTCATTGTTATATTACCACCAAAATTAAATCCCTGTCTTTGGTTTTGAATCAGGAAGCCTGCGTCCGAATTGGAGGTGTTGTTGATATAATTCGCATTTAAGTTAAGGGCTGGAAGCCTAGAAGCTTGTAATTCTTTCATTTGAAGAAATGCTACATTTTGCTGGCGCTGTGACACCAAAAGTGTTTTGTTATCCATAAATGCATTCTCTTCCAACTCCAAAAGTGTCAAGTTTTCTTCAATCAAAATAGTGTCCCGAACCATAAATTGTGTGTCTGGTTCCAAGGCCATTAACTCATTCAAATTCACGCGTGAATTTTGAATGATTCGCTCCTGAGCGAGTAAAAGACTTAAATCCGAGTTGTAATCTACTTCCGCTGTCAAGAAATCTCGCTTACCTGCACCTCCCAATTCATATTGAGCCTGAGCAATATCCAGTCTTGCCTGACTTAAATCCAACGTGGTCTTTAACACATCGTATCGCTGAAGCTCTAAAACTAGTCTGTAATAAGCGGTTGAAATTCCGGCAACCGTATTTTCTACAGCGATTTTTGCCTCAAGTTCACTGATTTCAGTTAGCTGTCCGAGTTGTTTCATGATTGCGAAACTCTCAGGCCTGAAACCATAGATCCCAACAACGGAAAAGTTTTCAGTCCTAGATCTTGCATCATCAATTTGCCGGGGCTCAGGATCGTTCACAAACTTCTGCTCAACATCTTCCTTAGCAAAGGACCTTGCATAGGTTGCGTCCACAGTCGGCATAAACAAGGTTCCTACTCCGATTTTCTGATCTCCCTCACGGAGAGTTACATTTTCAACTGCAATTTTGATCTGAAAATTCTTCTCCAAACCAATCAGAATCGCCTTTTCCAAGTCTAACGACTCTTGACTTTGTGCAAAAAGATGGGTTCCAAATACGCTAAAGACGAGCATGGCAACTAGTTTCTTCATCAAATTTGAGCTA
Source organism: Algoriphagus sp. (assembly GCA_046597285.1). Taxonomy (GTDB): domain Bacteria; phylum Bacteroidota; class Bacteroidia; order Cytophagales; family Cyclobacteriaceae; genus Algoriphagus. The sequence goes on from JBKJKX010000047.1 coordinate 7,132, forward strand.
ATCTGCCTTTTTTAGAAGTGAGGTATGTATAAATGGCGGGGATCACAAACAAAGTAAGGATTGTGGCAAAAGTCAAACCTCCAATGATGGATACTCCCATGGGAACACGACTTTCTGCTCCAGCTCCCAAAGCAAGTGCTATTGGAAGAATACCCAGGATGGTAGATAAACTGGTCATTAAGATCGGACGGAATCTCGCAACAGCAGCACCAAAAATTGCTTCTTCAGGAGACATTCCCTCATCTTTCCTTTGGTTGGCAAATTCTACGATCAGGATTCCATTTTTGGTGACAAGACCTATCAGCATGATGATCCCAATCTGGCTAAAGATATTTAAGGTAAAATTAAATATCCAAAGCGTGAATAAGGCTCCAAACAAGGCCAAAGGTACCGTAAACATGATCGTCAATGGATCCATAAAACTTTCGAACTGAGCCGAAAGCACCAGATAAATCAATACCAGCGCAAACACGAATGCAAAAAGCAAGCTATTTGAACTTTCTCGGAATTCCTTGGAAGGACCGGCCACGTCAGTCGCATACGAATCATCCAACACTTCAGAAGCCACACGATCCATTTCATCCAAGCCATCTCCGATCGTGTATCCAGTTGCCAAGTTGGCTGAAACTGTAGCACTTACAAATCGATTGAAACGATAAAGCTGAGGCGGGGTACTTCTTTCCTTCACCTTGACAAGGTTATCCAACTGAACGAGTTGGCCGTTCTCTGCTCGCACATATAGCATTCTTAGATTGATAGGCTCGTTTCTGTCCTGCAATTGCATTTCGCCTACTACCTGATATTGCTTTCCATTCATGATGAAATAAGCAAATCTCTGACCTGAATAGGATAACTGAAGTGTACGGGCAATTTCCTGTACAGATACTCCGATATTCCGGGCTTTTTCTCTGTCTATTTCTATTTCAAGTTCAGGCTTGGTAAACTTCAAATTGATATCACTGAAAATGAAAGCAGGACTTTGACCAACTTTCTCCATAAAAGGAGGAATCACTTCCTTCAATTCCTCAAGCGTATTTGCTTGAATCACATATTGTATAGGAAGTCCTCCTCTTCTGTCACCTATCGATTGCGGTTGCGAAGCGGAAGCTCTGACAGACGTGAATTTTTTCAATTTCACGTTTACATCCTCAAAGATTTGTTGCTGAGTCCTTGTTCTTTTGTCGGCATCTGATAGAATAAATCTAACAAATCCGGAATTTGTATTGGCCGTACCAAACCCCGGAGAAGTGACAGAAATAAGCCCGTCAACTTCATCTGAAGGTATTTCAACTGTGAATTGTTGAATCATGTCATCAATAACGCGGTCCATATAACCAAAAGTGGCGCCTTCAGGTCCCGAAAGATTAACCCTGATTTCACTTCTATCTTCCATTGGTACGAGTTCAGTCTTAAGATCGGTTATCAGCAAATAAATTCCGAGTCCCATAAAGCCTATTAAAATGAATGAAACCCACTTGAACTTCATGAACCAACTAAGGGTACTGTCGTATAGGTCATTCAACCACACAAACCCAGGCTCTGTAAAATTGTAAAACCAGTTATGTTTTTCTCTTCTTTTGAGCATTCTGGCGCTGAGCATTGGCGTCATAGTCAATGCCACAAAAGATGAAATAATAACAGATCCTGCTACTACGATACCAAATTCACGAAAAAGCCTGCCAGTAGTTCCTGTAAGGAAAATAACCGGAAGGAATACAGCAGCCAAGGCTACGGTGGTAGCGATTACGGCAAAGAAAATTTCCTCTGACCCCTTTTTGGCAGCTTCAAGCGGACTTTCTCCCTTTTCAATTCGCGAATAGATGTTCTCAAGAACTACGATTGCATCATCTACCACCAAACCAATCGAAAGTACTATTCCCAAAAGGGTCAATACGTTGATCGAGAAGTCCATCAAGTACATGATAAAAAACACCCCGATCAGAGAGATTGGGATGGTAACAACAGGGATGAAGGTGGTGCGCCAGTCTCTCAGGAAAAGGAAAATAATGGCGACCACAAGGACAAAGGCTGTGATAATAGTTTCCTCTACTTCAGCGATAGAACTTCGAATGTATTTCGTTCCATCGAAGGCAACTACGACTTCAATATCTGCTGGTAAATCTTTTTTGATAAAGTCCAATCTCCGGTATAACTCGTCTACTATTTCGATACTGTTTGAGCCAGGGAGAGGAACCAAAACGACAGCTAACATCGGGACTCCATTTCGCTTTAATACCGTTTTCTCATTCAAAGCAGAAAGCTCTGCTTTTCCTATATCTTGAAAACGGACAATGTTATTTTGATCCTCTTTAATAATCAGATCATTGAATTCTTGAGGTGAACCCAACCGGCTTTTGGTTCGAACTGATAGTTCAATATTCTGACCTTCGATTCTTCCGGAAGGGAGCTCTATGTTCTCGCTTTGAACTTTACTCAGTACATCAAGGGGAGTGATCCCATAGGAAGCCATTTTGAGCGGATCCATTCTCAATCGGATGGCATACTCTTTTTCACCCCAAATTTGAACTCTGCTTACTCCTGGAATCGTCTGAAGTCTTTCTTTAAAAATATTATTAGCAATATCTGAAATCTCTAAGAGGCTTCGCGACTCGCTGCTGACATTTAAATAAAATATAGGTTGGGAATCCGCATCTGACTTTGCTACAACAGGTGGCTCTGCATCTGGAGGAAGATTTCGCTGGGCTCCGGCTACTTTATCTCGTACGTCGTTTGCAGCGGCTTCCAAATCTCCTCCTACTTCAAATTCCACTGTGATATTACTTCGTCCGTCGGCACTTACTGAGGTCATGGATTTGATTCCCTGAATACCATTTATTTGCTCTTCAAGCGGCTCTGTAATCTGGGCTTCAATTACATCAGCATTGGCGCCGACATAGCTTGTGCTTACGCTTATCACAGGTGGATCCACACTTGGGAATTCGCGGATACCTAAAAGAGAAATACCAATAGCCCCGAATAATAAAATCACCAGGGACATCACGATGGCCAATACCGGCCGATTAATACTGATCTCTGAAAGACTTGCCATCTTAATTGATTTGAGTAGACTTGACCGGCATTCCCTGCCTTGCTTGCATTACACCTGTGGTGAGAACCAGATCACCTTCATTCAAGCCTTTCAAAACTTGAACATGAGTGTCTGTACGAGTGCCAATTTCAATAATTCTTTCTTCAGCTTTTCCTTCTGCATTTACAACAAAAACTTTGTATCCAGTCAACTCGGGAATAACAGCTTCAGCGGGTACCATCAATGCGCTTTCAAGAGTCGAAAGCACAAATCGAATTCTTGCAAACATTCCCGGCAAAAATCGGCCCTCTCGGTTTGAGCTTTGAGCTCTCAATTTTAAGGTTCGGGTAGCTGGATCTATTTGAGGTTCAAAAGCAAAAACCTTTCCTTCTACCTCCTGATTAGAAGATTCATTCGTGAAGAATACAGACGCGCCAACTTTAGCATCACTGGCATATCTTTCTGGAATTGAAAACTCAATTTTGATCGGATCAATATTTACGAAAGACGCAATCACATCGTTTGTTCCGATCACACTTCCTTCGCTTATCATTCTCAAACCAAGCGTTCCATTGAATGGAGCTCTAATTACTGTTTTGGATAGCTGTGCTTCTACGAGTTTCAAATCAGAAAGAGTGGTGTTGAATTGATTCAGTACAATATCATATTCCTCTTGGCTAATCGCTTCTCTTGCCAAAAGTTGCTTTTGTCTATTTTCCTGGCTTTCAAAAAGCTTCTGGGTGAATTGAAGTTTTTGATACTGTGCCTGCAATTGGTCGTCATTCAAATAAACAAGTGGAGTTCCTTTTGAAACGTACTGACCTTCTTTGAAGGCAATCCTATCTACCAATCCAGAAATTTCCGACCTCAAATCAACGGATTCGTTCGGCAAAATAGTACCTGTTACTTGAAGCTGATTGGTAAGGGTTTCCAACTTTAACTTAACCACATTTACCTGCAAATCTTGGGAGGCGCCAGCAGGACCACCGGCTACAGGACTTGGCTCAGGAGCATTCCGGGTATTCAACCTGGGATAAAAAAAGGCTACCGCAATGATTAGAATGATGCCGACGATCACAATGATCTTAGTCTGTTTTTTCATAAAGAAAATAAAATACTCGGTTTAGGTTTGACTTTGGATAAAAGCTAGGGAGAGCTCGTTGAACTGTCGTGGCTGTTCTACATTGACTACATGCCCACATTTATCCAATATTTTTAGAATTGAACTAGTATGATTTTTAACTATTTTCTTTACCGGCTCCAAAAACATCACATCCTGATCACCCATCACATACAAAGTCGGAATTCCCAAATCAGATTCTTTAAAATACTTCAGTAGAGGATTAATATTTTTTGTCAATTTGAACCATCGGATAAACTCCTTTTGGCAAAGTTTCTGAGCCTCTCTGATAAACAAGTTTCTTGATTCGGCATGTTGCTTTCTTGGCATGATTACAAAAGCAAACAAACTGTAAAGCCACATATATGGAATGATTCTTTTAAAAGCATTCCCAAGAAAAACCAGAACTCTTGATTGGGTAGTCAATCGAGTAACAGCACCTGCCATCACAAGTGATTTTACTCTTTCCGGCTTCAATTCGGCTAATTGCCTCACTAGAATTGTCCCTAAAGAAACACCCATAAAATGTGCAGGGGGCAATTTGATATGATCAAGGACCTCGATGATATCCTCAGTGACTGCTCGGATTGTATATTCTTCGTTGTAAATGGCCTTTGGAAGTTCGGCAGATTTCCCATGACCCCTTAAATCAATCAGCAATAAATTATAGTGTTCTCTGAAATCCTTCAATTGCTTAAACCAAACAGCAGAAGAACCTCCAGCACCATGGATGAAGACAACCCATTCCTTACTTACAGAGTGAACGAATTCTTTATAATACAGCATGGAGGTTAGACTCTAAGCCCGGTAAAAAGTTTACTGGAGTGTAAAACTAACTGAGATTACTCAGTATTAGAGGATAAAACTTACTGGAGGCAAATCTTTGCCATTAATGGAGAAAAAATGGGATATCGTATTGAGCTGTCAATGGGTTGCCTTAATCTAGCATCCTGATGTCATTTTTATTGAAAGAAGAACAAGAAATTCGGGGATTCTCTTTACAATTTCCAGCCGACTGTGGTTTGGAAAATATAATCTGTTTGGGAAGCTCCTTCTGTTGGTTGATTGTCAAAATTGAATGAAGAGCCTATTTTGAAATACAGGTAAAATTTGAATTCCTATCGATGTCAAACTTGAAATTGGGGCGAACACGCTTTCTCTCTGTAAAACTTGGATATACGACTGTTGTCGTAACTGAATCCAAATATCCGATATCGGAAATAGTGAATTGGGCACCTAAAAATACTTCTCCTGATAGTGTAGAAGATCCTTCATTTTGAAACTTTTCATTGTTAAGCCTACTATGGTTTGTGTTTCTTATGGCTAAATTTTGCCGGCAGCTTACTTCAGGTTTAATATCAGATCTAACTTACAATAACACCTTTCCTATTGGCTGGCGAATATATGACCCGTTAACAGACTTACACCACCTAGTGAATTACCAAGCACAGCACACCAAAAAAAAGCACCCTGTTTAGGGTGCTTTTAAAATTTTTTATACTTCTAATCGATTAATTGAATATGTATCTCAGGCCAAACTGCATTCTCCATACATCTGATACACCTGCTGTAGGTCTATAAGTTTCAGAAATAAGATCAGCACCAAAGTTTCTCAATCTGTACTGAGAAACTCCCTGTGCATTGGCAGGACCCCCTTGACTACTTGAAGGAACTACCAATGGCTGAGTGGTATTGAATGTTTTGCCTAGACCCCAATCTGGGTTGAGCAAGTTGCCTACGTTTAATATATCCACTCGGAATTCCAGTGTATTTCTCTTTCCATTGATATTAGTGAACAATTGCTGAGCAAAAGAGAAGTCAGCTCGGCTTACCATAGGCATGATTACTGCACCTCTTTCGGCATATTGTCCTCTGTTTTCTTTGAGGTAGTCATCCTGCTCGATATATGCTTCCCAAGCAGTTGCCTGCTGCTGAGCCGTGAAAATCACAGGCTGTCCAGAAACAGTCACAGTGTATTGTTGGAAGTTCATTTCGCTAGGATTGGCGTGGATGTAGATTAAGTCATTTGAAGTTCCACCGTCACCATTCATATCACCACCGAACACATAACTGGCGTTACCGATAGTTCTAGTTTCCCAGAATAGCGATACAGAGGTATTACCAAACTTGAAAAGATCTTTGTTATAACTAACGACAGCAAATACTCTATGGCCTAGATTATTAGAAGATATGCCAAGTCCTGGGTTATTTGGATCTCTTGATATTTGATTACCGAACCACGAACCTGAAGCAATTGATCCCGCATCTACTGTATTCTTGGATTCACCATAGCTGTAAGCAGTTTTAACATACAGGCCATTTCCAAAAGGTTTTTCCAAAGAAATGGAAGCAACCCAAGAATTGCCTATGGCTTGATTGGACAACACTATCGCATTCGGGATATTGCTTGCGATTCTGTTCCTTGTATATCTTGGCCTATCATCAGGACCAGTAAACAAGGCTTGGTGAACAGGTAAATTACCATTGTAATAAGCAATACCGTTGACATCAGAGCTGTAAATGAATTCACCTGTCGCAACAACTCCACCAGGCAGTAGCTGATCTATACCAATATTAGATCTCCAAACCTGTGGAAATTTGAAAGTTGGTTCAGACAATGCTAGTTCATAAGATGCTGCAGGAGCTCCTGTTACTTCAGTAGGTTTATAGGCATTTGGATCTGGATTAAACGGTCTTAAAACAGAATTGTCAAATTGAGCAAAACCTGTCAAAATTCCATTGTTCCCAACTTGATTGGAAATCCAAACATAAGCAGGTCTTCCTGTAAAAATTCCTGTTCCACCTCTTACTTGAGTTTTCTGATTATCAAACACATCCCAGTTGAATCCTACTCTTGGTGACCAAAGGATATTAGCTTCGGGAAGTTGGTCAGTTTTGAAATTCACAAACGCACTTTCAGAATTTCTGAAAAACAGTTTTTCCACATCTTCATTTCTAAGGGCTGTTTGGCCAAAGAAAGGCACATCTAATCTTAGACCGAAAGTAGTTTTTAAGTTTTTTCGGATTTGGATTTCATCCTGGGCATAAAAGCCTACATAATCAACCTCTAAAGGCTGAACAGGTTTTTCTGATCCAGGGATGTTATTCCATCTCACTTGAAATCTTCTCAGATTAACATTAGAAGGAACGGAATTTCCGTTTGCCAAAAAGTTGTTTGCATCTTTATAGAAATCATTCAAAGAATTATATACATAAGCAGACTGCGAACCTGGGAAAAACACGTTTTCGGATTCATATCTCTCATAGCTGAAACCGGCAGTGATGGTGTGCTTTCCAGCAAATATTTGAAGGTTATCTTGAATCTGGAAAGTTTTGTATCTCAATTCATTGTTAGGAGTAAATGGCTCAAATCCAAAAGAGGTGTACGTCGCACCTTCTTGTAAAATATCAACCATAGGGAAGAAATCTCCTCTTGATCCACGGCTTTCGTCTTGATATGTATAACCCACGATTAAGCTATTGGTCATATTTTCTCTTAGCCTTGAGTTCAATTCAGCCACGATAGATCGAATGTTTTCCCCAATACTGTAGTTTGAATTTTGGAAGTTCAGCGCCTCTGGTCTGCCATTTCTGTTACCAAAGCCCAAAGAAGAGGAATTTGACATCAATACATCGGTAGATGAATTAAGGTGATTGTATCTAACACTCAGCTTATTCTTATCGTTGATGTTGTAATCAAGCTTTACAAGAAACTTAGTTCCTAAGGTCTCATTATCATAATTTTCGTAAGGACCGGTTGCATAATTAAATTTATCCTTTAAAAACCCACTAAGCTGATCTAGGTCGGAAGCCAAAACTCGAGTAACGTTACCTTCAATGGGCTCACCTCGATTGGCGGTCCAAGTAGTTCCGGGTCTAGCTTCAGTCTCATCTTCGAAGGAAGCGAAGAAGAACAATTTATCCTTAATGATCGGGCCTCCTAAACGGAATCCAATTTGACTATAGGTAAAGTCACCTGGATTAAATGTGTTATCACCAGCTTCTGTACCCACGTTGTTGTTATTTCTAAAAAAATAATAAGCAGAACCGGAGAATTCATTTGTGCCGCTTTTGGTAACAGTATTCACACCTGCACCTGTAAAGTTTCCTTGTCTTACATCATAAGGAGCTACGTTTACAGAAATTTGCTCAATCGCGTCAAGAGAAATTGGCGATACACCTGTTCTTCCTCCTGGATTGCTTCCGCTTCCCAAACCAAAAGAGTTATTGAAATAAGAACCATCAACTGTAATGTTGTTCAACCTTGAATCCTGCCCTGCAAAAGATTGCCCGTTTGACTGAGGAGTCAATCTGGTAAAGTCATTTATGCTTCGGGAAATAGTTGGTAGTGTACTAAGAGCCTTACTATCGATAGCTGTGCTGGCACCCGTTCTGTCATTTGAAAAAACGTTGCTTGGAGTGGAAGTCACCACTACTTCAGAAAGCTCCTGCCCGTCTTCATACATGACCAAATTTACATTGGCGAAAACCCCCAAAGAAAGTACTATGCCCTCCACATCCTGAGTAGCATAACCTATAAATGATGCTGATAATCTGTATGGACCACCTACTCTCATTCCTGGGATTGAGAAGTTACCATCAAGATTAGAAACTGCACCATAGCGAGTACCGGATGGCAAGTGAGTTGCCACTACATTTGCACCTGGAAGAGCCTGACCATTTGCCTCGGTCACCTTGCCGGACATACCGGCTGTTGTAACTCCCTGTGCCAATACAAGACCTGTGCTTAGCACTAAGAAAATAACTGCCAACAAGTTTTTCAGTAAATTTTGCCTCATAGTTTTTTGTTTAAGATATAAGTTGGTTTTTAATAGATTCATCGCAAAGGTAATCTTGGGCAAATGGATGTAGGGGTAGTTTCCGTTAAATTTTCACGGGCAAATTTCACAATTTTTAACAATTTGTTAACATCTTGAAGAAAATAATATTTTCATTTTATCTTGAAAAACAAGGGATTGTTAAAGGTGTTGCTAGAAATTATGGTGCTTTTCGAAATAAAACTAATGTGATAACCGCTTTCCTTGTCAAATTGTTAATTGGCACAAAAGCAAAATCTACATTAGGTACTGAGTCCAATTACAGTCATTAGATCTATATTTATAATCAACTTCCAAATATTCTACGCATTGAGAAATCGGAATTTACTTTGGCTTTACTTGTTTTTAGTGGGTACACTGGTGGATATTACCTTCCTTCTAGAGCGGAAAAATGAATGGAGATTTTTTTCTAAACCTATGATTTTGTTGGGTTTAATCTTGTATTTCTACCAGATTACAAAACCAATATCGAATACTTTGCTCGCCAAAGCTCTACTCAGTGGACTGATTTTTTCTTGGATTGGTGATGTCTTACTGATGTGGCCCGATTTATTTGCCTACGGACTTGGTTCCTTCTTGTTGGCACACGTCTGCTACATTATTGGATTCAAAGTCGCTCAAAAAGCCCCAGAAAATTTGGGGAGCATCAATTTTCTAAAACAATTCTTCTATAACCTTCCGATATACATTTCAGCCGCAATTGTCTTTTACTTGGTCAACCCAAACTTGGGAGTTCTAAAAATTCCGGTAATTCTTTACATTTTAGTCATCGTCAGCATGCTCAGCACAGCTAGAGACCGATTTGGTAAATGTAACCCTTCCTCATTTTGGCAAGTATTCATTGGAGCTTGCCTATTTTTCATTTCTGACGGATTTATTGCAATCAGCAAATTTTATCAGGCTTTTCCCGAATCGGGTATCCTGATCATGGGAACTTATGCAATAGGCCAATTGCTGATCGTGATGGGAATACGATCCCACATCATCCAACCTCAATAAAAAAAGGGCCTGAGCCCCATTTTTATTTCTTTAAACTTACCCTGATGGATAATTCCTGAAGCTGATCCTCTGAGATCGTACTTGGAGAATCTATCATGACGTCTCTTCCAGAATTATTTTTTGGGAAGGCTATATAATCCCTAATGGAATCCGAGCCTCCGAAAATGGCGCAAAGCCGATCAAATCCAAAAGCAATCCCTCCGTGTGGTGGCGCTCCATATTCAAAAGCCTCCATTAAGAATCCGAACTGCTTTTGTGCCTCTTCGTCAGAAAACCCAAGATGTGTAAACATCAATTGCTGCGTAGGGCGATCGTGGATTCGAATCGAACCGCCTCCAATTTCGACTCCATTGATGACTAGGTCATAAGCGTTCGCGCGTACTTCTCCCGGATCAGTTTCCAATAAAGGAATGTCCTCGCTCTTTGGAGAAGTGAATGGATGGTGCATTGCATGAAATCGCTTCGTTTCTTCATCCCATTCCAAAAGTGGAAAATCAACAACCCAAAGCGGCTTGAAAACAGTTCTGTCTCTCAGCCCAAGGTCTTCGCCCATTTTAAGTCTCAGCTCAGACATCTGTTTTCTCACAGACTTGGCATCTCCGCTCAACACCAAAATCAAATCTCCAGGCTTGGCTTCAAAAGCATTTGCCCAAGCTTGAAGATCTTCTGAGGAATAGAACTTATCAACTGAAGACTTCAAGGATCCGTCGATATTGTATTTCAAATACACCATGCCTTTTGCTCCGATTTGCGGACGCTTCACCCAATCAGTCAGCTCATCAAGTTGCTTTCTAGTGTATTCAGACGCCCCTTTGGCACAGATTCCCAAAACAAGTTCGGCCTGATCAAAAATTGAAAACCCATTTCCCTGAACCAGTTCGATCAGTTCAACAAACTTCATGTCAAAGCGAAGATCTGGTTTATCATTCCCGTAAAACTTCATGGAATCAGCATAAGTCATTCGCCTCACTTCTTCCAATTCTACTCCTTTCACTTCTCTGAAAAGATGTCTTGTTAGGCCTTCAAACGTATTCAGAATATCCTCTTGAGTCACAAAGGCCATTTCACAGTCAATCTGTGTAAACTCAGGCTGACGATCTGCTCTGAGATCTTCGTCTCGAAAGCATTTTACAATCTGGAAATACCGGTCAAAACCACTGACCATCAGCAATTGCTTGAAGGTCTGAGGGGACTGAGGCAAAGCATAAAATTCTCCCGGATTCACTCTGCTTGGAACTACGAAATCACGCGCTCCTTCAGGAGTTGATTTAATAAGAACTGGAGTTTCAACCTCGATAAATGCCTGTGTATCCATGTATTTCCGAGTCTCTTGCATCATTTTATGACGAAGCTGAAGTTTTTCACGGACTACATTCCTTCTCAAATCAAGGTATCGGTATTTCATTCGGAGCTCATCGCCGCCGTCTGTTTCGTCTTCAATAATAAAGGGAGGTACTTTGGCAGAATTGAGAACCTCAAGTGATTTCACTTTTATCTCAATTTCGCCAGTCGCAAGCTTATCATTTTTGGAAGTACGCTCGATGACTGTTCCGCTTGCCTGAACAACAAATTCACGACCTAATTGACCTGCCTTTTCTAAAAGTGACTTGTCGGAAGAGCCTTCTTCAAAAATCAATTGTGTCAATCCATAGCGGTCCCTCAGATCTACCCAGATCAGTCCACCTTTATTTCTTACTCGCTGTACCCAGCCTGCAAGTGTGACTTCTTGATTTTGATGATTTAGGCGCAGTTCGCCGCATGTGTGCGTTCTCAGCATGATTTAATTCTTTTTTGGGAGGTTAAAGATAAAGAAATGAAAATCACCACGCACGAATGATTGGGTGAACAGCCTCCTTTTTGATTATTTCTTTGAAGAAATTTAGCTTCAGAGCCTGTTTTATTGAAAAGAGTGTAACAAAATGAGGTCTTAATAGAAATGATTAAAATTAAAAATTGAATATTAAATCCTAAGTTTTCTTCGTTGGCATTATAGTTGGTGACTCGTATCAGGAAGGTTTCTTCCTCAAAACTAGGAAAAAAGCCCCTTTTTCCGTTTTTTGATACAAAATTCTATTTCCCCCATATAGATTAGATAGTAATGAAAAAGATTTGGATTGGTTTTGTAGCGCTTATACTCACTCTAGGCGTAGCTACCTCCCTCCAGTATTTTAGCTTAACCCAATATTCATATATTGAACCTACTCCAGTAAAAACCATCCAAGAAAAGGCACCCGTTGAGGTATTCCTTTACGGAATCAATGTAACAGGACTCAATATCGTGGAAGGCACGGTGAGTAAAAATCAAACACTTGGATCAATCCTAGCTCCTTTCAATGTTCCGTATCAAATCATTGATGAGCTCGCAAGGAGATCCAAAAAGGTATTCGATGTGAGAGGGATTTCAATTAATAACAAGTTCACTATTCTGACCCCGGAGGATTCAACCAAAGCTCAGTTTTTCATTTACGAGCCAAATCCTGCAGAATTTGTAGTATTCAACCTGGACTCCCTCAATATTTATAAAGCTGATAAACCTGCAGAAATCAGAATCAGAGAAGTGGGTGGAGTCATACAGACTTCCCTCTATGTAGATATGGTCAAGCAAAATATCACTCCAGACATGATTGACCAGTTTGCGGATTTATATGGCTGGTCAGTGGATTTTCAGCGCTTGCAAAAAGGCGATAAATTCAAAGTCGTATATGAGGAAAAAGTAATTGAAGGAAATGTCATCAGTGTTTCTGATATCAAGCTGGCTTATTTTGAGCATGTGGGAATTCCTTATCATGCGATCCCATTCGACCAAAATGGAGAAATCAATTTTTTTGACCAAGAAGGTAACAGCTTGAAGAAAGCGTTTCTCAGAGATCCTCTAAAGTATTCCAGAATCAGTTCCCGATATAATCTGAAGAGATTTCACCCTGTACAAAAACGATACAAAGCTCATCTTGGAACTGACTATGCCGCACCTTCTGGTACAGAAATCAGATCTGTTGGAGAAGGGACAGTTTTAGAAGCCAAATACACTTCTGCTAACGGAAATTATGTGAAAATCAAACACAACGGAACTTATACGACGCAATACCTTCACATGTCCAAAATCGGAAAAGGCGTAAAAGCCGGTTCCCGAATCAGACAAGGCCAAGTGATTGGGTATGTAGGAAGTACAGGTCTTGCAACTGGACCTCACTTGTGTTTCAGATTCTGGAAAAATGGTAAGCAGGAAGATTGGTTGCAAGAAAAAATCCCTCCCTCCGAGCCAATTTCAGCTAGTAACCGAATGGCTTTTGATTCCAAAAAATCTGAAGCAATGGGTTTATTAGCAGGTATTTCTCTCACAGCAGAACCTAAAAAACTGTTTGCAAAAGAAATCCAGGACGATTTTGGCACTCCAGGACATTAATTCATTTTCCTGAAAATCAAGCCTGATTGATCCATTGACTTTCTGCCAAAATTCCCTCCTACTTAATGGACCAAGAATCATTCATCCGGATCAATAAATACCTGAGTGAAGTTGGCTTTTGTTCCAGAAGGGCTGCCGATCTATTGATGGAGCAAGGAAGAATAACATTAAATGGGAAAATACCTGAATTGGGAACCAAAGTAGGTCCTGAGGATGAAGTGAGAGTGGACGGTAATCTTGTTGGAAAGCCCATTCAAACGCATACCTACATTGCTTTTCACAAGCCAGTTGGAATAGTTTGCACTACGGATACAAAAGGAGAAAAGAATAACATCATTGATTTTATCAATCACCCACAGCGGATTTTCCCAATCGGAAGACTGGACAAAGTCAGTGAAGGGCTTATTTTTTTGACGAGCGAGGGAGATATCGTCAACAAGATCCTACGATCCAAAAACAATCACGAAAAGGAATACATCGTCACGGTGGATAAAACTGCCAATGATCATTTCATTGAGAGGATGTCAAAAGGAATTCCAATTTTGGGAACGATGACAGATCCTTGCAAAGTGGAAAGGGTAAGTAAATTCAAGTTCCGGATTATCCTCAAACAAGGGCTAAATCGACAAATCCGAAGAATGTGCGAATACCTAGGTTTTAGTGTGACTCAACTCAAAAGAATCCGAATCATGAATATCCATTTGGATATCCCTGTCGGGAAATGGAGGGATTTGACAGAAAAAGAACTGAAGGAACTGAAGGAATTGGTAGCTGATAGCTCAAAAACTTTTGACGGTGATGATTGAAACGATTTTTTTCAATCAATACTCACTTCAATTTTGTGACCATTATTTTGTCGATTCTCTGACCATCTTTATCAAGTACCTCTAGTTCGTAGCCTTCCACTTTTATTTTTTCGCCAACTGATGGGACCTGACTGCTTTTATGTATGATTAATCCTGCGACTGTGGTGAAAGGATTATTTTTGCTATTCAGATTGAGTTCAAAATATTTTACAAAATCAATCAAAGAATACTGACCATCAACCAGCCAGCTGTTTTCGTCTCGTGGTGTGATCTGATATTCGTCCTGATCAAATTCTGTAGATTCTCCGACTAAAGCGTCTACAACATCATCCATTGTTACGATTCCCATAGTAGAACCATACTCGTCTATCACGATGCCATAGTGCATTTTTTCTTTTTTGAAAATCTCCAAAACAGGATAGGCAAAAGATGTCTCGTTGATGAAAAGAGGCTTTTTTAAGTAATCAGTCAGTTTAAATCCTGACTCCAATTGAGGAGAAAAAAGATCCTTCAGAAGTACAATTCCGATGACCTCATCCAGGTTATTATTTTTACAAACCGGATAAGCAGAATGCTTTTCCTTATTGATTTTAGTACTTATAGTTTGCCATGAATCCGAAATATTAAAAAAAACTAAATCTGTCCGATGGGTTAAAAGACTATTAATCCTTCGGTCTCCTAGTTCAAAAACCCTTTCAACTATATCCTGCTCAATATTCTGAATCTCGCCCCCTTCTGCACTTTCTTTTATCAAAGCTTTAATTTCTTCTTCGGAAACCCGGGAATCCGTTGGTTTCTTTATCCCGAATACCATCAAAAGAAAGTCGTTAGAAGAAGTAAGTAACCATACAAAGGGACCGGTGATTTTGGATAAAATGTTCATCGGTCGTGCAAGTGCAATTGCAATAGGTTCCGGAAAAGTCATTCCAAGCCTTTTAGGAAACAATTCACCTAAAACAATTGAAAGGTAGGTGATGAAAATTACGATGATTCCAGTTGAAAGAGTTTTAGCATAAGGTGCAATCAAATCAATTTGCAAAATAAATCCCTCTACATCATTTGTCAGGTTTTCACCGCTATACACACCTAATAGAATTCCAATTAAAGTAATCCCTATTTGAACCGTGGAAAGAAAACGGGTTGGATTTTCAGATAATTCCAAAGCTTTCTTAGCCCCTAGTGTTCCTTTTTTACTTGCGGCTTCTAGTTTGAATTTTCTGGATGACACCAAAGCCAGTTCAGACATAGCAAAAATACCATTGAGTAAAACCAAGGCGATAATAATGAGTATTTCCATTCGAGGGTTAAGAGGTTCTAATTCGATAAAGATCACACTAAATAAAACAAGATCAGATTCTTCCCAGCAAAAACAGCCAAAAAGCCCATGAAATTCGGAGGTGTTTTTTGTTGCATAAGGATGAAACCTAAAACTTTATTTACTTTTTTCAGTTGATAGAGTTTCTATTTTCCTCTCTTTTCAAGAATTGCTGAAGGAGGGGTTTCCCTTTTGAGTTGTAGTTTTCTGATTACCTGGGCTGGAATTAAACTCTTACAAAATTCCAGTCAGATGACATTTTTCAGAAAATCAACCAACTCGGATTTAAAACATTAATTTTCATTGGATATTGAAACAACTTCATTCCATCAATCATTATTGGATTGAATACTAAACCTAAAAGAAGGTAATTTGAATTTCCTTTAAATATTTTCTTATGATCAACTCTCCCGTCATTCAAAGCTCTCCCTCTGCTATTGAGGAAGCATTCAATTTGCAGCAAAAAAAAGCCAAACTCTGGAGAAAATCTACAGCAGAAGAACGGATTGAGCGCCTCAATCAGATTAAAATCTGGATCAAAAAGAACCAGGATGAAATTAGAAATGCCCTAAATTCAGATTTCAACAAACCAATTCCTGAAACAGATCTGAGTGAGATTTACCCCGTAACTTCAGAAATCAACCACACTATAAAGAATCTAAAGTCATGGATGAAAGCCAAATCGGTCTCTACTCCTTTGGCTATGCTGGGGACAAAAGGGAAGATTCTTTTTGAGCCTAAAGGTACTTCCCTGATTATTGCTCCCTGGAATTATCCTTTTAATTTGGCGGTGGCTCCAATGATTTCTGCTTTGGCTGCAGGCTGTACAGTGATATTAAAGCCATCGGAAATAACTCCTCATACCTCTGCTTTGGTTCAAAAAATGGTGGAGGACCTTTTTGATTCCTCTGAAGTTGCCGTTTTTCAAGGGAAAGCAGAAGTCGCTCAAACTTTGCTAAGTCTTCCTTTTGACCATATATTCTTCACCGGAAGCCCTGGAGTTGGCAAAATTGTAATGAAAGCTGCATCTGAGAATTTGACCTCAGTAACCCTGGAACTTGGAGGAAAATCTCCTGCAATTGTTGACAACACGGCTGATTTGAAAGATGCTGCAGAAAAATTAGTGTCAGGAAAATTTATCAACTGCGGACAAACGTGTATTGCCCCAGATTATATTCTCGTTCATCAAGAGCAGTGTTTCCAACTGGTAATGGAAATGAAACTTGCGATTCAAAAAATGTATGACCCCAATTATAAAGGAATTGACAAATCTCCGGATTTGGCAAGAATAGTCAATGAAAAGCACTTTTTAAGAATCAATGGATACCTGACAGACGCAATCAATAAAGGCGCCTCATTAGAATTTGGAGGGAAAACTGATTTGGCACACCGATACTTTGAGCCGACTATTTTATCAAATGTAAATGAAGAAATGAACGTGATGCAGGAGGAAATTTTTGGACCCATATTACCAGTTATGACTTACCAAAATTTGGACGAGGCGATAGAATATATTAACTCCAAACCAAAACCATTGGCACTTTATTTCTTTGGGAATGACTCAGAGGCAACGAATAAAGTACTGACAGAGACTAGCTCGGGAAACGCAGTCATCAATGATTGTGTTTTGCACTTCTTACACAACGAGCTTCCATTTGGAGGAGTTAATAACAGTGGGATTGGAAAAGCACACGGGCATTTTGGCTTTTTGGCATTTTCAAATGAAAAAGGAATCCTGAAGCAGCGAGTTGGAATGAACAATACCAGCCTTCTTAAACCTCCATACGGTGCAAAGGCAAAACAAATTATATCCTCTTTAATCAAATGGCTTTAAAAATGAACTCATTTAGACAAATTCAATTATTCAGGTTTTTGGCCCAATTATTACTCCTACTTTTTATTTGGTCTTGCGACTCTAGCAAGGATGAAGATCCAATTGGTCTTTTGCCCGCATTAAATTTAGTAAATCAGGCTTATGGAACTGACACGAAACAGACCTTGGATGTTTATTTACCTCCTGGAAGATCGATTGAAGAAACTCCAGTTCTCGTTTATATACACGGAGGTGCCTGGATTGATGGTAGTAAAAGTGAATTTTTAGGTTTTCAATCTCTGCTAGAAAAATCTTTCCTTGGATATGCTTTTATTTCGATCGATTACAGGCTTTTCAATCTTAACAATGGGGGTAATAAATTCCCGACCCAGGAAAATGATGTCCTCAAATCAATTGAATACATTCTGAGCAAAACTACAGGTTGGAATATTTCCAATAAAATTATCCTTGCCGGAGCCAGCGCGGGGGGACATTTGGCTCTTTTGCATAGTTATAAACATCAGGATATAGGCAATATCCAAGCGGTGATTGCATTTTTTCCACCTACAGACCTTGCTCCATTTTATAATTTCAATTCTATTACCTCTACACTCTTAACAGGTCTAATTGGTGGTGCTCCGGCAGAACAACCGCGAATATATTCTGCGTCTAGCCCTGTTACTTTTATAAATGAAAATTCAATTCCAACTGTGTTTTTTCATGGAACCACAGATAATGTAGTGCCAATCAGCCAAAGCGAAATTCTAAAAAAGGAATTGGAATCTTTTAGCGTTCCTTTTCTGTATAAATCCATTCCTGGTCAAGGACATGGCTTCACCGAGGCCACTTATGCCACTTCGATTCAAGAGGCCTCTGTTTATTTGAAGACTGTATTAAAATAAAAAAACCCGGTCAAGGCCGGGTTACCAAATTTTTTCAGACTTTTTGAAGTCCCGTAGAGTGAGCCTTCAACTTGATGGCTTTTACTACTTTTTCCGAAGGCGAAAGCTGGAATTGTTCCAGTTGATCAAGTGTGCTCAGCATCTCCACATATTCTTGCATCAGCGATTCATCGCTATGCAAGGCTTGCACCAAAAGATCTTGCTCCACCTCGTTCATTTCCTGATAGATATACCTGATCAGGTCATTTGGGGTAAATGGTTTTATCATAGGCAAAGTTTAACTGTTTCATTTTTTTTCTAAGATGGATGAGCGCGTATCGCATTCTTCCCAAGGCTGTGTTGATACTCACTCCAGTCTGATCCGCGATCTCCTGAAAACTCATATCCACATAATATCTCATAATCAGAACTTCTTTTTGAGTTTCAGGAAGTTCTTCAATCAGTCGTTTTACCAGTTCAATATTTTCATCTCGTACCTGTCGGTCCTCAATGGATTCCTCTGAAAACTTGAGAGAATTGAAAATATTCGAACCATCCTCCATTAAAATTGTCGGATACCTTTTGGCTTTTCTAAAGTAATCAATGGCCAAATTGTGAGCAATTCTCATCACCCAAGGTTGGAATTTTCCCTCCTCATTGTATTTGTCTGAATTGATGGTGTTGACCACTTTAACAAATACATCTTGCAACAAATCTTCTGCAATTTCCTGATCCTTAACAATCAAGAAAATCGTGGTGTAAATCTTCTTTTGGTATCTGTCTACCAATAAATCAAATGCAGGCTCACTGCCATTTCGATATTGAGCAATTAGCTCGCTGTCCTGAGGACCTATTCCCTTACTCATTTTAAGTTGGTTAATTATCAACGTAAAAGTCTAGGCCATAGTATTTGTTAAGGTTCGAAGAATTATAAAGAATTTAAAAGTAGGCTTTCATAATCCAACTTACAAAGAAAAACAGAGGATATTTCGAGTTTTAATTCTAAAAACAGAATGGAAACCGAATTTTGAAAATCGAAAAAAATCCTTGCACTGCTATTTGGTAAATGCTTTCTTGAAAAACACTGAGCCAATGTCCAAGCCAGAAGATGTTAATATCTAGTCATGTTCATCCATTTTTTGACTTTTCAAATCAGGAGATTTCAAAGGCATTGCTTAACTTCGGGAGACTTAATATTTAATTAATCAATAATGGAACTGAGCGGAAAAGTAATTCAGCAACTGCCCGAGGTAGGCGGTAATTCAAAAAGTGGTAATGCTTGGAGAAAGCAAGAATATATCTTGGAAACGGGAGGACAATATCCTAAAAAAGTTTGCGTATCACTTTGGGGGGACAAAATAGACCAATTTTCACTGAAAGCGGGTGAAAATGTAACGATGGGCATTGACGTTGAAAGCCGTGAGTACAATGGCCGATGGTATACTGAAGTGAAAGCTTATAAGGTTGACCGCTCAGGCGCATCAGGATCTATTCCTTCAGATATGCCAGAGGTTGATAGTTTTCACTCCGATGGAGATGAAGACAAATTACCTTTCTAAAAAAAGCAAAAATTGCTATGTGGGATGATTTTGAGGATGAAGAAGCAGAGTGGGATGAGGATGGAGAATTTGATCCGAGAAAGGAGCTGGAAAAAATCTACAAGCATCCTTTAATGATCAAAGCCAAAGAAATTATAGGGCTTACAAGGGCGCTTGTTGGCAGTTTGGATGAGGCCAGACGTGAGTTGTATGGAGGTTTAATGATGGAAGATGCAACTCTGATGAGTTCCAAATTTGCGGGTGCTGAATCTATCCAGGATTATGTTCTGAAAATGGAAAAGGCAGTCATTATGAAGGTTCATGCAAAAAATCTAAACTCCATGACTTATCAATTGGCGCTGGAAGAAACACATGCTGAAGAACATCTAGAACTTTTGAGACAGGCAATTGAAGAGTACCGGAAGCTTTTCGTAGAATGGCTAAAAGGCTTTGATCGAACAGAAAAATTTGATGACGGATGGGGAATGTTTACAGATTAAATCTTTCCACTTCCAAATTTAAATCCCAGCCAACCGCCAAGAATCATCAGAATTAAAGTTATCCCGCCTAAAAGTAACAAGACATTCAACGGGATTTCCCATGGGACATCACCGATTTTAAATCGAATTGGTTTTTTCCAGTCCATAAACTATTAATGAAAATGCGGCCAGATAAGCCGCATTTTTTATTTTTTTAGAATTTCTTTCCAGCCTTTTTGCTCAATTTGAGCGGCCGACTCTTCTACTTTCTCTCTCAAGGTTTTCTTATATGCATCCAATCTAGCAGCAACCTCAGGATCAAACGAACCTACTATCGAAGCTGCGAGAATCCCGGCATTCTTGCCACCATTCAAAGCAACTGTTGCCACAGGTATTCCCCCTGGCATTTGCAAAATAGACAGGATACTATCCCAGCCATCAATCGAATTGGAGCTTTTAATCGGCACCCCCACTACGGGAAGACTTGTCAAAGATGCAACCATTCCCGGAAGATGTGCTGCCCCACCAGCACCTGCCACGATCACTTTAATTCCTCGCTCCCGGGCTGTTTCAGCATAAGATATCATTCGATGGGGAGTTCGATGAGCAGAAACAACTGTCAATTCGTAGCTGACACCAAGCTCTTCAAGCATTTGTGCTGCTTCAGACATGATCGGAAGATCTGACTGACTTCCCATGATTATTCCTACTGATGGATTCATTGAGTTGATTTAATTTTGATTAATTCTTTGATTCTATTCGCTCTTTTCTTGAGGTTATCCACATTTTCATCCAGAATGGTCACATGGCCCATCTTGCGAAAAGGCTTAGTTAATTTCTTACCATACATATGAATATACACTCCTTTTTCTGCCAAAGCTTCTTCCTGACCTTCAACCAAAACAGGTCCTGAATATCCTTCTTCTCCAAGTAAATTAATCATGGCTGCAGGAGTTCTGAGATCGGGATTTCCAAGAGGCCAGTTCATCACAGCTCTCAAATGCTGCTCAAACTGAGAAGTGAAATTAGCTTCTATCGTATGATGCCCGCTGTTATGCGGTCTGGGGGCAATCTCGTTCACGAGAATTTCTCCTGATTTAGTAACAAACATTTCAACGGCCAAGATGCCAACCATACCTAATTTTAGGATAACATCTTTGGCGATTTCTTTAGCTTTTTGCTCCACTTCCGGGCTAATTTCCGCAGGGGCAAAAAGAAACTCAACCAAATTGGCTGTTGGGTGAAAAGCGCATTCAACTGCCGGATAGGCCACCAAATCTCCGGATTCATTCCTTGCAACAGTTACTGCGATTTCTTTCTCAAAGTCTATCAATTTTTCCAGGAGCCCTGGCGAATCAAAAGCTTTTTCAAGATCGGCCTCTGTTCTCAAAATCTGAACCCCCCTGCCATCATACCCTTCTCTTCCCAGCTTGTTTACAGCTGGAAGAAATCCGGAATTGTGTATAACTTCTGCTTTATCTGCTGTCAGGACAAATTCGGCAGTCGGGATTCCGTGTTGCTGATAAAATTGCTTTTGGGCACGCTTATCCTGGATCAATCGAAGTATCTCTGGCTGTGGATAAACACGCTTCCCTTCAGCATAAAGCGCTTCTAGTGCCTCCGTATTGACGTTTTCAATTTCAACAGTAATTACATCACAGTCTTGACCGAAGGCATATACTGTGTTATAATCTTTCAGAGAACCGACCGTAAATTTTTGGGAAATGTCCTTACACGGAGCATCCGGATCCGGATCCAAAATGTGGATATCCTGATTGTAGTTGATAGCCGACTGAATAAGCATCCGGCCAAGTTGACCGCCGCCGAGAACGCCGAGGATTATTGATTGAGGATTTTGTAATGCCATAAGAGGCTCAAAAATAAGACAATCTGTTTCAATTAACAGATTGTCTTATTTCATCAAGGCTTTTCAAAGAAAGAAACTGAAAAATCACCTTCCTCCAATCACTTTAAACAAGATTGCTATGATCGCGATTACAAGGAGAATATGGATTAAACCTCCCACGTTGTACACAAAAAACCCAAAAATCCATCCAATAACTAGAATGACTGCAATTACATAAAGTAGATTATTCATGGTTTAAGTATTTTAGGTGAATAATTGATTGCTTATGAATTTACAGATTCTAGTCGACAGTTAAATAAAAAATTAAAACTTTATTCCCATCAATTCCATCAATTTATGTGCATTGAAACTCGGGCATGCTCCGGAATTAATTTTATAATCAAAGTCAATGCTCTGATCATGTATCTCTGAATGAAAGCTGAAATTTTTTAAGGATTCAATCCTTTTTTCTAATTCTGCTAACTCAATATCGTGTGTACTGATAATCCCTATTGCATTGGTTTTTCTTACCTGTCGGATAAGCGCCTCGCTGCCTGCAATTCTATCTTCGGTATTCGTCCCCTTCAAAATTTCATCCAGCAAGAAAAAAATTTCTTCTCCAGCTTCCAATCGCTCAATCAGAATATGGATCCGACTCAATTCGGCATAAAATGAACTCACACTTTCGCCCAGATTATCTGAATTCCTCATACTTGTGTAAAGCTGCGTAGGCCCTAATTCAAACTCTTTTGCAAAAGGATTTAGACCTAAATTCATCAAAACACAGTTGATTCCCAATGTCCTCATGAAAGTGGTTTTTCCACTCATATTCGATCCTGTGAGTAGAATGATTCTCTGATTTTCATCCAAAACAAAATCATTTGCAATGGCTTTTTCCGGATGAAGCAAGGGGTGAGTTATTCCTGTAGCCATCAATCCCGATTTAGGAAGTTGAACCACTTTCCCTTGGACGCCAACCTCAGCCTCAAAAGCACCTAAAGAAATCAAAACTTCCCAGTTTTCCAGCTGTTCCGGAAATTCAGACACCGTTTCTCCATGATTTCTCTTCCAGGAATTGAGTCTCATGAAAAGAAACAAATCTGTCCAAAAGAGCAAATTGATAGGCAGATACAGGAGGTTTAAGCGATTTTGAATCCAAAGTCCAAGTCGATCAAGTTGATTCAATAATTCGGAAGCTTTTTCATCTTTTGATAAAAAATGCGATTGAGCAACTTTAAGAATGGGAGAATTGAAGTTTTCCCGCTCCAATTCAGCTATCCAATATCGGTAGATTTTAAGCTGATTTCGAGATGGAATTAGTTCTGCAGCTTGTTTCAGGGGCTTGAAAACAGCGGACAAAAATATCATTCCAATCAGGATCCAACTACCCAAAATGGCGGGAGGGAGCACCGCAAAATAAACAAGTGATGAAAGAATAATTCCTCCGATCGGTCCAATAAAAGCAAAACCAGAAATCCATGATTTCGTCTTTTGAGGCTCTCTCAGCCATTGGATCCATCCTTCCGCCGATTTTTCTGTCAGATAAAAAGCCAGTCCTATACTTTCAATGGCTTGTAAAAATTTAGGTTTACTAGAAAGCTCCTGAGCCGCCAATCGCTGCGCTTCCGATTCATCAAGATGAAAAGAACTCTTCATTTTGAAAGCAAGTGCTTTTTTTGCTTTCGGAGAAATAGTGTGATTGAGTAATTGAAAAAGGGAATGCTCGCCAAAAAGATCCAAATCATTTGAAAACGGATGCAACTTGTCCATAAATTCCGAGCCTGTATCAAGGCCGGAGAGATTTCTGGCTTTTCGTTTTTCAGTTCGTTGTTCAAGTTTTTGCAGCGCCAGATAAATCGCCTCCTGATCTTTCTGGTAATTATATCTTCGAATCAATTCGATAAATCCACCGACCGCCATTCCAAAAGGAATAAACCAATAAGCTGCATCTGACAAAGTGAGAACTAACAAGGCCACTAATCCTAAAAACAACAAAAGCCTCAACAAGGAAAGACTGCCTGCTTTCTTTTTTACCAAACTCAGTTTATCTGAAAGTCCTTCGCTTTCAAAATCAAATCCTTTCATGCCTAAAGATAGAGATTGAACAAGAAAGACTCCTACACAAAATAAATAGGGAGTTGAACAAAAAAATCTTTCTGGTACCTTATCCGTTTATCTTGAAAATCAGAAGTTGCAATGAAATCGAAACCAGAAATGCCAAAGTCTAAAACTCAGGAATCAGTAGCAGAGGAATGGGATTTAAGCCGCGGTATGGGGATCTTTCCTGATGACATTTCTTTGACTCAAAACATTGGTTGTGTCGGTGGTTCAGATAAAAAATCAACCTCAAAAAAAATCTTCCCCAGAAAATAAAAGTTAACTTCTAACATTTTTTTCAAACTTATCCAAATATGAAAATTTTAAGCAAAAGATCCATTCTTGCCACTTTCGTCGGTTGTATCCTTTTATTTTCCAGTTGCGATTCCGACATTGATCCCATAGCAGAGCCAGACTTATCAGTGGTAAATGATGATCTTGAAATGAATCAAGCTTTTGAAGATTTGGATTTACTCACAATTTCGACCCTCGAATCCAACGGGTTGGGAGCAAGAACTTTGGCCCAAACCAAGGATGATTTGTGTTCCACAGCTAAAGTCATCAAGGATTTGGTAGCCAAAAAGATAACGATTGATTTCGGTGCAGGTTGCACAAGTCCAAATGGTATCATTCGAAAAGGGAAAATCTTCTTGGCCTACTCTGGAAATTTGCTTTTTCCAGGATCAACTATTATTACAACTTTCGAAGGGTATGAGGTAAACGGGCTTAAAATAGAAGGTACTCGAATTCTTACCAATTTAGCCATCAACCCAACTACTAAAACGATCACTTTAGCGGTGAAAATCCAAACAGGAAAAGTGACTTGGCCAGATAACACATTTATTACTTTTGTAAGCGACCAAGTCAGAACTTTAAAGCTAGGCGATCTCGGCTATGAAATTTCTGTGACAGGTACTGCTTCCGGCAAAACTCGTGGCGGGTTTGACTATTCTTCCCTCACATCAACATCCTTAACTATTAAACAAACTTGCGTGGAATCTGGAGTGTTTATTCCTACAAGCGGGATTTTGCAATTGACGGCTCGTGGCACTCTCTTCTCTATAGATTACGGTATTGGCACCTGTGACAAACTCATTACTCTCACATATCCTGGTGGAACAAAAGAAGTGACGCTGGATTAATCAGACCAGATTTTAAATCAAAACGGCTATCTTTCACAGGTAGCCGTTTTTTATGGAAAAGAAAATTATTGGGGGATTTGAACATATCTTATACGAAAGGCCTCAAATTACTCCGGAGGAAATGATCGTAAAATCAAGAGAATTCTATCTTGAAATGGATCAGCGAAGGACCGTTAGGGAGTTTGATACCCGACAGATACCACTGGAAGTGATGGAAAATATCATCCTAACCGCAAGCACAGCTCCATCGGGAGCTCATAAGCAACCCTGGACTTTTTGCCTTGTTTCAGACCCAGAGATAAAGCTAAAAATCCGTGAAGCCGCTGAAGAAGAAGAGAAAATCAGCTACACAAGTCGAATGCCTAATACTTGGAAAGATGATCTGAAACCGCTCGGAACAAATTGGGAGAAACCATTTCTGCAAGATGCTCCTTATTTAATTGTCGTCTTCAAGCAATCATTCGGAATTGAACGCGGTGAAAAAATCCAGCACTATTATGTAAGTGAATCAGTGGGAATAGCCTGTGGCTTTTTAATAGCAGCTATTCATCATGCCGGACTTGTGGCAGTAACACATACTCCAAGTCCAATGAATTTTTTGACCGAAATCCTTCAACGACCTTCGAACGAGAAGCCATTTCTTCTAATCCCGGTTGGGTTCTCAAAAGATGAAACCTACGTTCCAGACATCCGGAGGAAACCATTGGAAATGGTTCGTAGGAAGTTTTGATTTTCAGAATTGCAAACGAGATTATTCTGCCTCTTTTTCTGTACTCATTCCCCCAGTTGGATAATGATGATAAACATCACTTTTTGGATAAGGAATCTCGATTTTTTGATTTTCAAAAGCCTCCTTAATCGCTTCCATATTTGAAAAATACACTTCCCAATAGTCAGGAGTATTTACCCAAACTCTAACCACCATATCAAGTGAACTTGCCCCAAAAGAATTGAAAGCAATTAACGGAGCAGGATCCTTCAAAATATGTTCATCCCTATCGATTATCTCCAAAATGAGATCTTTCACGAATTTTAGATTTGTTCCGTAGGCCACACCAATTGTAAAATCCACTCTCCGTGTTGATTGTGAGCTGAAATTGACAACATCTGAGTTGGCAAGGTTTCCATTGGGAATGATCACTTCCTTGTTATCAAAAGTGTTCAAGTGGGTGTAAAGCACATCAATCTTTTGAACGGTACCAGTATGGCCTTGACCCGTAATCGTATCACCAACTCTGAATGGCTTGAAAAGCAAAATCAATACACCCCCTGCAAAATTTGAAAGTGATCCTTGAAGGGCAAGGCCGATTGCCAGACCTGCAGCTCCCAAAACCGCAAGAAAAGAAGATGCCGGAACTCCCAGGATAGTTGCGATTCCGATGAATAAGGAAACGAACAACAAGGCTTTTACCAAGCCAATTAAAAAGTCATTTAAGGATGGATTTTCCTCTCTTCTTTGAAGAATTTTGGTAAATCCTCTTACAAGCTTTAATACTAGGAACCTGCCAATCAAGTAGAAAAATAATGCGTAAATAAGGGATGGTACAATTTTATACCCTAGCTGAATTCCCTGTTCCAATAGCGTTTTGACTGTTTCCGGAGATAATTCCATTACTCTTAGTTGGTTTAATTACTGGTTTCAAAAGTCCTAAAATAGGACATAGACTTGCCAACGAAAAGCCCAATTCCAGGTAATTTTAAAATCTTGGATATTGGCTTCTAGCAAAATCCTCTCCCAATCCTGTCTTGAAAAACTCCTTAATACGGAAATAGGTGCATCATTTTGGACCATTGGAGACCGGCTAAACCAACTGGTTAACAGTTTAATACTGTGGTAAGCCAATGGATGCCGATGAAGGTCATTGATCACTATTCCCAGTTTCGCCTTTTGGCGAAAAGCTGTCAATAAGGATACCAGTTCTGAATCCGTGAAATGATGCGTAAAAAGTGTGCAAGTCACAACATCCACCGAATCTGATGCAAATTCAGAATCAAATACGTTCTGCGTTTTCCAATTAATTCCTGATAAATCTGACAATCGTTGTTTTGCTAGCTCGATGATATTTGGATTGGCATCAACTCCTGTAAAATCAACTTTGAAATCTTTTGAAAGAGCCCAATCATTCATGATTCGAATCATATCTCCTCCTCCACAGCCAATATCTGCAATCGTATAGGATTGCTTAGGTTTTGCTTTGAAAAGTTTGGAAAGCCCGGATGTAGTAACGTAGTTGCCTCCCAGCAAGCGGTTGATTGTTTTCAGCTCACGCAAAGTTTGCTCCAGGACTTCGCCGGAGCATTCAAGATCATCCATGAGTTCTTTTTCTTCACTCCTTCGATCAAATCTGCTCATCGCTTTTCCAGATAAAGGGTTTCCAAAGTGAGGCCCGGTCCAAATCCCAAAGACAAAATTTTTCCAGTGATTTCTACGTCTTCCATCATTCTGGACAGTACAAAAAGGATTGTTGCAGAAGACATATTTCCATATTGATTCAGCACGTCCCGTGCATGTTTATTCACCGACGGAGGCAATTCGAATGCTTCCTGTACCTTTTGCAAAATCTGTTTACCTCCAGGATGAATTGCAAAATTCTTGATCCCGGAAAGGTTGAATTTCCTTTCAAAAACATCTCTGAGTTTTCTGATTCCTTCATCCAGTAGAGATGGAATGTATTTGCTCAGATGCATTTCAAATCCAAAATCTCCAATTCCCCAAGCCATGTCTTCCTCACCTTCGCGCAAAACCTGGCTTAGGTAAGACTCAATAGACAATCCTTTATCTGATTTCATAATCAAGGCAGCTGCTGCCCCATCTGCGAAAAGTGAATTGGCAAGGATATTATCCTCTACATACTCTTTCTGAAAATGCAACGTGCAAAGTTCGACTGATACCAGCAATACTTTTGCTTCTGGCTCAGCATGAAGAATTTTATCCGCAAGCTTGATTCCCGTAAAGGCCGCATAGCATCCCATGAAATGAACACAATAGCGCTCCACAGTATCACTCAGACCCAGCCTTCGCATCAACTCCAACTCAACACCCGGCGCAACCATCCCTGTACAGGAGACTAAAATTAAATGAGTAATGGAATCTGCCGTTTGACTAGATTTTTCCAAGCAATCATTGACTGCCTTTTCACATAAATCAGGTGCCTCAGCCCGAAAAATTTTCATTCTTGCCTTAGTCCCAGGGAATGGCTCTAGATTCTTATCCTTCGGAAAAAATGAAAATTCAGCAGGATCCTTTTTGGAAAAGTCATTCAATACGCTGTATCGGGTAGAAATTCCCGACATCCTGTATAAAAATCCCAGCTTTCTCCCCTCCACTTCATCAAGTTCGTGGGCTACTTTCATAAAATCCGAAATGACCGACTGCTCTATCGCCATACCTGGGTTTGCCAAGCCAATACTTACAATGCTGGATTTCATGTAATCAAGTTAAAAGATAATTTCTAAATTGGAAGAACTGCTTTGTAACCTCGAGGCTAGTATAAGGTTCTTCAGAATAATATATATACGATATGATTACAAAATCGAGCCTAAAACACCTGCGCATCCTTTTCTCATTATTTCTGATGCCTGTTTTTTTCTTTGCTTTAGCTTTGACTCCGAACCTGAACGAGCAAAGACTTCTCTATGTGTTTATTGCTATTCATTTATTTCTGTATCCCTCCAGCAATGGTTACAACAGTTATTTTGACAAAGACGAGGAAAGTATCGGAGGCTTAAAGAACCCACCCAAAGTCACACGGGATTTATATTGGCTTTCTATGTTATTCTTCCTGATTGCCATTGGACTCGGATTGCTCATCAATTGGAGTTTTGCATCGATGCTTCTTATTTATGGTTTGGTGAGCATGGCTTACAGTCATCCAATCATCCGTATCAAAAAGTATCCCTTTCTGAGTTGGTTTATCGCGGGATTTTTTCAGGGATTTTTCACCTTCGGAATGGTTTACGCTGGGATCAGCGACCTGAATTGGACTGTGATGATCAAACCTCATGTGATTATCCCGGGTCTATTAACAAGTGTGATGCTATGGGGAAGTTACCCGCTGACCCAAGTCTATCAGCATGGAGAAGATTCCAGAAGAGGAGATAGAACGCTTAGCCTAGTTTTGGGAATCAAAGGAACCTTTCTATTTGCCTCGATCCTATTTTTGATCACCGGACTTGCATTTGCCTGGTATTTCATAGAAAGAAATCAACTCGATATCCTTTGGGTCTACTTGAGTGCAATGGCTCCAATAATGGTGTTTTTCCTAATCTGGTTTAGTTTTATCCGACTGAATCCAAAAAAATACGCCAGCTATAGTTGGGCAATGGGGATGAATACCATTTCAGCTTTGGCATTGAATGCGTTCTTTATCTACTATTTCCTCGAAAACACCCAAATCCTTCAGGTTTTTGGGGCCTATTGAAATTATTAAAAAGGCCTTCCGTGTGTATTCCTAATGATTTGCTTCGCAAAAAAAGGGATATTCTTAATCAGCTTTCTGGTTAAAACCGAAGCACTCTTTGCTCCAAAAAGATTCTGCACAATTCTTCCTACTCGTAAGCGAGTTTGAAACTCCTTTCGCCAGGCATTTTCATAGATTGATTCAATTTCCCGGCGGCTTTTACCGACAATGATAGCTTCTGCTGCCATTTTCCCCGAATGAATTGCAATCGCCATCCCGTTTCCGCAAAGTGGTGTTATCAAACCTGCGGAATCGCCGGCCATAAGAATATGATCCTCAACAGGTTTTTTTGGCTCAAAATTAATTTCATTGATTACTTCAGGCTTTTGGAAGAGAAACTCACTTTCATTAAAAAGTTTCTTGAGTACAGGGTTCTTCCAGAGAATTTCCCGCTCCATCTCTTCCACCGAGCCAAATTTGCGAAGTTGATCCCTACTTCCCAGGTAGCAAAGATTATACTTGCCTTCCTCGATAGAATTTATGCCGCAATAGCCTCCTTCAAAATTATGGAGCGCAACGACATCTCTGGCAAAATCAGTTTTGATATGATACTTTACTCCGATATAAGGACTTCGCTTTTGAATAAATGGCCGCCCCATTACCTTATCTAACCGGGATCTTTTTCCAAAAGCTCCGATTACCTGTCTGGCCGAAACATGTGATTGATCAGAAAGCTCTAATTGAAATTCATCCGCTTTTTGATCAAAAGAATAATCTACCACCTGTATGCCAGTTCGGAATTTAACTCCAAAACCCTGAGCCTGTCTGTATATAAAATCATCCAGAACATACCGGCTGATGCCAAACCCGCCAAGGTCAAGAGGGATTTTGACATCCCCTCCCTTGGTATCTGTGAATAAAAAAAAATTGATATCCGGAAGGTCAAAATCTCCGGGCAACAAGCCCTCTCTTTCCAGAAAATCGAGCGCTTCATTGGAAATATATTCTCCACAAACGCGGTGAAAAGGATATTGCTTTTTTTCAATCAAAAGAACTTCATGGCCATTTTTGGCTAGTAAACAGGCAGAAACTAGACCCGCTAGTCCACCCCCGATCACGATCACATCTTGTTTAGGTTTCAATAGATTGCCTTTAATTCGGAGATTAAACCGTTTATCAAATATTAAGTTTACTTGGTGACTCTTCCCAGAAAATGAAAGTTTATTTAATTCTTAATCCAAACGATTTACGATGAAATACACACAACCCAAATTATTAAAGAGATTTATGCTAGTTCTGGGAGTGCTGGGAGTTTTGCTATTCGCTGAAGACTCTTTTGCGCAAAAGAAGAGGAAAAAAGACTCCAAAGATACACCTGCCACCGCAATAGCTCCCCCGGCGCGTCCGCAAAATGGTGCAGCTACAGCAGGCCCAAAACCTTTTAAAGAGGTAATAACAGCCAAAGCAAAGACGAAAGATGGACTATTCAAAGTTCACCAAATCGAAAACAAGTTTTACTATGAAATTCCTGATTCTCTGCTTGGAAAAGATATGCTCATGGTGACGACTATTGCCAAAACCGCAGATGGAATTGGATACGGCGGAGAGCGTACAAATACCCTTATGCTTAGATGGGAAAAAAAGAACGATGATATTCTGTTGAAAGTGGTATCGGTGAATAACTATGCCGCTGACTCACTTCCAATAGCGACAGCAGTAAAAAACTCTAATCTTGAGCCGATCCTTCAGAAATTTGACATTAAATCCCGAGGCACAGATTCTACTGGAATCGTTATTGAAGTGACAGATCTGTTCAATAAGGACGTTCAGGCTCTTGGTCTACAGCGTAACCGCCGGACAGAATTTAAAGTAAGCAGACTAGATACAGATCGTACTTACATCGAGCATATCCACACTTACCCGATTAACATCGAGTCAAGATACGTATTGACCTATGCTGCTGCTGAGCCACCATCAAATAGCTCAACCGGACTGATTACATTGGAGATGAACTCTTCCATGATACTTCTTCCTGAAGAGCCAATGATGCAAAGACTCTCTGACAAAAGAGTTGGCTGGTTTAGCCGATCCATTGTGGATTATGGTGCAGAAGCTCAGAAAGCCTCTACTCGAACTTTCCTGGATCGATGGAGACTTGAAGTGAAAGATGAGGATATCGAGAAATTCAAAAGAGGTGAATTAGTAGAGCCTAAGAAGCAAATTGTATATTATATCGATCCAGCAACTCCAAAACAATGGGTTCCTCACTTAATTGCCGGCGTAAATGACTGGCAAAAAGCTTTCGAAGAAGCTGGTTTCAAAAATGCAATCATCGCTAAAGAAGCACCAACACCAGAGGAGGATCCAACCTGGAGTCCTGAAGATGCTCGCTATTCTGTGATCAGATACTTCGCATCTGACATTCAAAATGCTTACGGACCTCATGTTTCCGATCCAAGGTCAGGAGAGATTCTTGAATCGGATATCGGATGGTATCACAATGTGATGAACCTGCTTAGAAACTGGTTCTTCATCCAAACAGCCGCCATTAACCCTTCAGCGAGAAGTGTCCAGTTTAACGATGATGTCATGGGCAGACTGGTAAGATTTGTATCCTCCCACGAAGTAGGTCATACATTGGGTCTACCGCACAACTTCGGCTCCTCACATGCATATCCTGTAGATAAGCTTAGAGATCCGGTTTTTACTAAAGAAATGGGAACAGCTCCCTCTCTGATGGACTATGCAAGATTCAACTATATCGCACAGCCTGAAGATGTCGGAGTTAGTCTAATGCCGGAAGTTGGTCCTTATGATAAATATGCAATCGCTTGGGGATATAGACCTATTTTGGATGCAAAGACTCCTGAAGCAGAACAAAAGACACTGAATGAATGGATATTAGCTAAAAAAGGTGATCCGGTGTATCGATACGGTCGTCAGGGAAACAGCTATGATCCGACTACCCAAAGCGAAGATCTAGGAGACGATGCAATGAAAGCTTCTGACTATGGTATCAAAAACCTAAAGCGAATCATGCCAAACCTGATGGAGTGGACTGCTGAAAAAGACAAACCATTTAAAGGCTACGAAGATCTCTCTGAAATGTACGGTCAAGTAATCGGCCAATACAACAGATATATGGGCCATGTGAGAACAAACGTAGGTGGCGTGATGGAAATCTATAAGTCATCCGGACAAGAAGAAGCTATCTATACGCATACTTCAAAAGAAACCCAAAAATCAGCAATTGCTTTCCTGAATAAAGAATTGTTTGCCACTCCGACGTGGTTGACAGATGATGCCATCATTTCAAGAATTGGAGACTTTGGTGCACTTGAAAGAATCCGAGGAGTTCAGGTCACAACGCTCAATGGAATTTTGGATTGGGGCAGACTTGGAAGAGTAATTGAAAATGAAGCGATAAATGGAAATGGGGCCTACAAAATCACCGGGCTATTTGATGATCTGAGAAAAGGTATCTGGACCGAATTGGCCTCAGGAAGAACAATAGATGTGCACAGAAGATCACTTCAGAGAGCGCATATAGAGCGATTGGAGTTGATGTTGACGGGAGAAGTAACGCCGCTTCCGGCTGCATTCAGAGGATTTGCAGGTCCCCAAATCGATGCTTCTCAGTCAGACATTAGACCGATAGCAAGAGGAGAATTCAAAACCCTTCAAAAAGAAATCAGAGCTGCAATTCCAAGAACTTCTGATAGAATGTCAAAGCTTCACTTGGAAGATGCTTTGGAGAGAATCAACAAAATCCTTGATCCTCAGTAAAAATTAAACTCCCACTGAAGGGCGTCCTTTGGGCGCCCTTTTTTTGTGACCACATAATTTCCTTAATTTAGATCAACAATATCTAGCCATGTTAACCCCTGATTCGATTCTTTTAAGCCACAAACTCCGAGTCACGGATTGCAGAATGGAGATTATTCGCCAGTTTTTAGAGAAGCAAGTGGCTCTGGCCCATGCGGATTTGGAAGACAATCTGAATAATAAATTTGATCGGGTTACAATCTATCGCACGTTGAAGACTTTTTTGGACAAGGATCTTATTCACAAAGTGCTAGATGATAGCGGAGCTACGAAATATGCCCTTTGCTCACACGAGGATCATCACGATCATAGTCACGAGCATGTTCATTTCAAATGTGAAATCTGTGGAGAAACAACCTGCTTGGAATCAATCAGTCTTCCATCAATAAAATTGCCTGGTGGTTTCATTAAAAAAGAGATGAACTTACTCGTCCAGGGTATCTGCGAAAAATGTCATTAAAACTCAACAGGGTCAGGTCTTTTACTTGTTTTGGGAACATCTGAAGGCCAAATTACCCCCGGAGGCAAATCAATTTTAGGTGGATTGATATTTTCAACTCCTCCATCTCCATCGTCCTCGCTGCTATTTCCACGCCTATAGGAGTTTTTTGTCATTGTAGCAACGAAGTAAATTAAAATCACATACGCCACCCCACACAAGATCAGATCAATTAATAAACTACTCATCAGCAAAATTTTGATATAAGTTAAAGCAATAGACCTTTTAAATCAAAGACTTAGCTGAAATGTTTATTAAAAGAACTCTATTTTATGATTTTTTTCGGCTTGTTTAATCCCAAGGATACTTGGATATTTGCGCTCTGAAATAGAAAAAGAATGATTATCAAAACAAAAAAATATCAATTGCCGACCGGTACCTACATCAAAATGGGCTTGGTTAATATATTAAAAGAGCAATGGTGGGTTATTTTAATTGCTTTAGCCATTTGCTTGGGATTCTTCTGGATTGCTTCCATTTGGTGGTTTGTAGGAGCCATTATTGCGTATGGCCTTTATGTGTTATTCTGGGCAATCCAATTTACCGGAGTGACCCAAATGGAGCAGAATAAAGTGATTTTCGAAAAACTTTCCTACGAGATCGATAGTCGCCAAATCCTGATGAAGCTCAATGTAAGAGAAGGCATGCCCGTTCAATGGAATATGATCAAGCGGGTAGAAATGAACAAAGACGCTTATGTTCTTTACATGTCCAAGGCGCAGTTCATTCATCTCCCTTTCCGGATTTTCAACTCGGATAACGAACGAAAATTCATGGAGACAATCCTGAAAAGAAAAGAGCTGATCAAATAAAAAAATAGCCCTCCGAATTGGTTTTCGGAGGGCTATTTCATTTCACCTTTTATTGAAGCTGTTTGAGAATCAATTCAATTGCTTTATCCAGCTGATTTTGGTTTCCTTTCAACCGATCCACAAAGCCCTCATCCACTCTCACGTCAGGTGTGACTCCATCTTTTTCTAGATTTCTCCCATCTAAAGTATAGCACCCCCAAGCCGGAAGTCGATAGAATGATCCGTCAACCAAACCTGCACCAGTCGTGAAAATTATCCAACGGTAAGTTTCTGTACCTACAATCGTCCCTAGCCCCAATTCTTTGAAACCCTGCGCTGTCATCTCAGCATCAGATAGTGATTGCTCATTGATCAGTAGGATGATTGGTCTGTCAGAAGGAGAAAAATTTGGTTGATTGGTAAGTTTTCCATCACGGTATTTCCACTGGAGATAGCTTTTTTGACTTAGAAAATTCAAAACCTGATCATGAACATTTCCTCCGGTGTTATATCTAAGGTCTACAATCAACCCTTCCCGGTTTCCCTTTTGGGAGACCATTTTTTGTAAAAAGTAATCAAGTTGCTCTCCTCCCATATTTTTCATGTGGACATAAGAAATTCGGTCTGAGGATTTTTGGTCAACGTAGGCTTCATTTTGGTCCATCCATTCGTCGTAAAGGCTGGTTTTCATTTCATTATAAGATGCCGGATGGGTCTTGAAAACGACTTCCTTTCCTGCTCTGGCAAATGTCAAAGTAAGCTCCTCTGCCATGGCAGGTGCCGAAAAATACAATTCCCTGTTTTGAGACTTATCTACCAAAACTCCATTAACAGCAATTAATTCGTCTCCCGGCAATACAGGCAAAGGATCCAAATCTGCTCTACTATTCTTGAGAATTCGGTGGACGCGGTAAGGATTTTCCTCATCAAAGACGATTCCGGCAGTCATGGTTTTGCTTCCGAAGTAAACGTCCTCTTCTTCCCCTGTTGATCTGAATCCGAAATGGGAAGTATTTAACTCTCCTAGCATATCATTGAAAATAATCCGAAGGTCTTCACGACTATTCACATAGGGCAAAAACTCCGCATATCTTTCGCGATGGCCTTCCCAATCCTCTCCATGAAAATCTCCATCATAGAAATTCTGCTCCATTCCCGCCCAAGCTTCATAATACATCTGCTCAAACTCATCCTTCCTGTTTTTGGAGAAGTTTTGAGAAATCTTGATCTCCTCTATCTTATTTGTATTCGCATCAAGTGAATTGATTTTCCCTCCTGCCAAAAGAAAAAGTTTGTCTTTTACTGTTACTATTTCAAAATTGGAAATTGTTTGATCAGTTACTTTCTCAGTCTTTGGACTTTCAAAATCCTCCAGCGTGGTTTTCCAAAGGTTCGAATTTCCCTCACTATGGTCTGAGGTAAAATAGATCATTGTTTTCTTCTCCTTCTGGATTACATAAGGACTGCTTTGCTGGCCAAATCCCGGCCCGATTAGTTCGATTCGCTTCATCCGATCTCCAGATGCAATTTTCACCTGAGGCTTTGACTTTGTCGTATCTTTTTTCTCAAATAGGGCTTCCAGCTGATCAGATTCGAATACTTCTGAAAATTTATCCAATTTCATGCGATACAGATGGGAAGCCACAGTACCATAAGGATAGCTCGGCTTAGTCCGGTCACTTGTGAAATAAAGGTATTTACCATCCGGGGACCAAAAAGGATTCGCTTCTGTGACGAGCGTCTCCGTCAAATTCATGCTCTTTTTCGTGGGGTGATGGTAAACAAAAATCTCTCTCTCAAAATTTCTGATCAGGCTGTAGACAATGTATTGATCATCCGGAGAGAAATAGGGATTTGAGTTATAGAAGCCCCAAAGTTCATCCTCGACTACGGTTTCACTCGCTAAAGTTTTCAGATCAATTATCCGGATTTGATTCCTTCCACTCAGATACACCCCTAGACTCCTTTCTTTATTGAGAGTCAATTGCCTGTTTCGCTGTTTGTCAGTGGTCAGTTGTTTTTCCAATTTTGGATTTTCCGCAGAGATCGTAAACCAATTGGGATAACCTCCTACAGTACGGGAATAAAGCAGGGTTTTGTTATCAGCCAGCCATTTTACTTCCACGACTGCCTCGTTAGGCTTGGTTGTAATTTGCTTCACATATTTGCCTTTGGCATCTGAAATGAAAAGTACTCCTCGAGAAACAAAGGCGATTTTTTCTCCATCCGCCGAAATATCAAATCCACTCAGCTTTCCGCTGACATTGTGGGTGATTTCTTTCCCTAAAGTCTGATTTTGATAAATCTGAATTTCAGGTTGGACAGTGGTGCCGGAAGCCACGTCGAAAACAAAAATCTGGTAATCTTTTCTAAAGACAACTTTTTCCCCGTTCGCACTCACTTTGGGCCACATGATGGAAGTGGGGAAATCAGTCAACTGGGTTTTAGTATTTCCCTTTAATGTGTAAAGATTATATTCTCCATTAGCCTCATCGGATTTGAAATAAACCGCCCCATTCTGATCGATCGTGGCTCCAAAGTCCTTTCCTTCAAAATCTGTGTATTGTGTGAATTTCCCCGAAACAGGCTCATAAGATTGGATGTCCGGATTGTATTCACCTTTGTAGCGCTTTCGATGTGCGAAGTTTTTACTTTCCCAGGTATCGTTGAAAAAGATCTCCCCGGTTTTTGGATGGATCACTGTATTATGGACTGTATTGAAATAATGGGGGAATAGCCTCTTGGGAGTACCACCGTTTATATTTACTACATAGCTGGATGAACTATTGTAGCGATCGGAAGTAAAGTAAATCTGGTCGCTTGCCCAGCTCCATGAATCTACTTCATCATCTCCCTCATGAAAAGTAAGTTGTTGAATATCTCCTCCATTTAAGGACATCAGGAAAATATCTTTATTCCCAAACTGCTCTCCTGAAAACGCGAGCCATTTTCCATCGGGAGATACGGCAGGCTTCGTTTCGATTCCTTCCATCCCCGTGAGTCGAAGAGCCTGACCACCCGAAGTAGCTACTTTCCAAAGGTCTCCTTCGTAACTGAAGATGATTTCTTTTGCATCTGGCGTCAAGGTGGGGTCCTGAATAAAATAGGGACTGGTTGATTGAGCTTTTGCAGGAAACCCACAAAAGGCCAGTAGAATAATTAAAGTTATTTTGTTCATGAAAAAGCAAGATTAGATGTTTTCAAGTGAAAAGTACCCCAAAAATCTCAATTAAGAAATTGAGATTCTTAAGGGGATAAAGAAGAATTTTTTCAAAGTATTTCAACAAAAAAGCCCTCCCATTTATAAATCGGAGGGCTTTAAATTTTTTAAGACTTGAATTACATTGGAGGCAAAATCACCGTGTCAATCACGTGAACTACTCCATTGCTAGCTTCGATATCAGCAGCAGTAACTGTA
This sequence comes from Algoriphagus sp., assembly GCA_046597285.1. GTDB lineage: Bacteria > Bacteroidota > Bacteroidia > Cytophagales > Cyclobacteriaceae > Algoriphagus. Next base: position 45,370 of record JBKJKX010000047.1, read on the forward strand.
GCGTTGTTGATCATCGCTTTTCCATCTTTCAAAGTGACAGTAATGTTCTTTCCCTGTACAGTTGCAGCGGTCCGACCATTTTTCAAGTCTTTTGACATTATTTTGCCAGGGACTACATGGTAAGTTAAAACTGCAACGAGCTGAGCTTTATTCTCGGGCTTCAACAAATTTTCAACAGTTCCAGCAGGTAGTTTTGCAAACGCCTCATTTGTTGGAGCGAAAACAGTGAATGGTCCGTCACCTTTCAATACATCAACAAGATCACCAGCTTTAACTGCTGCAACGAGAGTTGACAAGAAATCTGTGGCAACTGCCAAATCCACGATGTCGGCTTCAACTTCGTGTACATTCTGATTTTTTGTAGTAAATGAAGATGCGAATATCATCAACGCCAACATTACGATACTTCCTAATTTTTTCATGATAGTAAATAGTTTTGGTTTGTGGATAAAGAACAGACTGGTTAAAGCTTTGTTTATGAGCAATTTGTTAAGAAATAATAAAAGGATAAAAAAACTTAGAGACGGCAGACGTATCTTTTAGACGGGAAAAGATCGTCAATTTTCATGCTTATTGCCACTCAGATAAAATCTGCATCTTTAGCGCATGCAAATTCGACTGATAGCGATCGGAAAAACAGACAATCCGTCCATTCAAAAACTGACTGAAGAATATCTTCAGCGGTTGGGGCATTACATTCGATTTGAACTGGAGATTATCCCGGATCTCAAAAATACCAAATCACTCAGTATTCCGGCTCAAAAGGACAGAGAAGGTGAGTTGATTCTCAAAAAACTTCACTCATCTGACGATCTTATTTTACTCGATGAGAGAGGGAAGACGTTCAGTTCATTGGAGTACTCTGATTTCCTTCAGAAAAAGATGAACTCCGGATTGAAACAGCTGATTTTCGTGATCGGAGGCCCTTACGGATTTTCTGATGCAGTTTATACCCGTGCAAATGGAAAAATATCTCTTTCCAAAATGACTTTTTCGCACCAGATGATCCGCCCTTTTTTCGCAGAACAATTGTATAGAGCATTTACCATACTTGGCAATGAGCCCTACCATCATGAATAGCCAACATTACTCCCATGTTAAGTTTTTGGCTTTTTATTTGCTCAATGTTATCAAATTGTTAATTTTATCCTATCTGAATAACACTGGATTCATGTGCGATGAAAAACTTACTCTTCATACTGCTTATTCTGGGAGGTCTTGGCTCAGCCAAGTCCCAGGAAATGTTGGTGTCTGGGGAAAGCTTACTCTTTGAATCAGAAGCAGAGAGATTTTATTGGACTGAAGGCAAAAACCAACCGTTATCACTTTTTCGTGCCGTGAGTGCAGAGGAAATTAATCCCGGAAACTCGTGGCACAATTTGGTAAGGGAGCTTGATCAAAAGAGGGCAAAAGAATCAAAGGAGCTCAATTTCCTTAGATTGATCTTTCAGAAAACACACCAATCCTTACTTAAAAAGTATGAGCAGCATTCTACCTTCAATGATATGCTCGAAACCGGAAAGTATGATTGTGTGAGCGCTTCGGCCGCATTAGGAATGCTTTTGGATCGATATGGCTATCAATTCGATATCGTAGAAACAGATTACCATGTATTCATTTTGGTAGTGGTGGATGGTAAAAATATCGTCCTCGAAAGCACCCTCCCTGTTGGGGGAATGATTACCGCCCCCTTTGAAGTCAATGCATATTTGGAAGCTTACAAGCAGGAAGAGTTTGCTCAACTGGGATCATTGAACCAACGAATTGGCTCCCCTAAGATAGATTTGTCCAATAATGCGATTTTTAGAATAGTTACTCTTTACCAACTTGCAGGATTGCTTTATTACAATGATGCAATCCTACTATTCAACCATCAAAAATACGAAGAAGCATCTAATCAGCTCACAAAGGCTTTGGAGCTCTATACATCTGATCGAATTGAAGGACTAAAAGATTTGACTAAAGAAATGGCCTACAAAACTGTCGGACACCAAATTCGATAAAAAAAAGCCTCTCATTTACGAGAGGCCTTAGCTCACTTCGGTTCAATCACCCCAATCGTCCGAAACTTTGCTTTATAAAAAATATTTTCTCTTAACTGTTTTATACAGAGTGATTTATACTCACTGTAGGTTCACTTTAAATTTTCCATTGGTTACTGTAATAGAAGATGAGGTATCGCTCATTTTTCCCACAAATTCAAATGTTCCTTCAACAAGTTCCTTGTTATCCTCGGATACAACTATTCTGCCAGAACTACCCTGATTTATCGTAGAAAATTGATCCGCTACTGTTAGACCATTTATCCAAGAGGCAAAATCAACTTTATTGAAGCCTAATTCATAGGTAGCAGGTCCGCTATATTCTGAGATTCTAAGCACAAAGCCTTTACCGCTATTATCCGTTCCTTGTATAGTGAGTGTTGTTGCTGTCCCGCTCGTAATCTTAGTTCCATAAACAGTATCAAAGTCTTTGGAAGAGGTAAAAGTCCCTATACCTGAAACTGAAGCGGTTATTTCCTCATCGGCAGATGGATTTTCGTCAGTGGAGCAAGCCCCAAAGGCAATTAAAATTCCAATTAACGCTATTTTCCTAATGGCAGACTTCAAGGTTTTCATACAAGGTTGATTTAATAAAACAAACAAATCCTCCAAAGTAGCTTAAACCACTGATGGGGAAATTAGCTATCAATACTTACGGTATTTCAACAATTAATGTTGATGACCGCCTAGACCATGTACATGTCCATGTTCAATTTCCACAGGCTCTGCGTCCCGAATAGAGATGATTTTACCCACAAAGTGTAAATCAAACCCTGCCAAGGGAGAATTAAAATCCATATGAACCCCACGGTAATCTACTTTGGTAATTTCTCCGCGTATTTGATTTCCTTTATCGTCCTGCATTGGAATGACTTGACCTACTCTGAGCAAATTCTTATTTTTCTTCCCGTCCTCCTTAAAATTGGACTTGGGAATGATCACCTTTTTTGATTCATCATAATCCCCATATCCATTTTCGAAGTCCAAAAAAACCGAGAACACTTCCCCTTCCCACTTACCTTCCATAGCCTCTTCCAACCTGGGAAGAACACCTCCTGCACCAAAAAGAAAAATAAAAGGGTGGGATTCAGTCACTTCTTCAAACTGGATCGGGCCTGTTTCACCATCATCTACTTTGAGCGAATAAGAAACAGTAACAACTTTATTTTTTTCTACAATCATGTTACTCCAATTTAAAATTTGACCCTTACTAAATTTTTATCTGAAAAAATACGTTACTCCAAACTGAGCCACAAAGTTCTTTCGGTCATATCCAGGGACGAAGTATTGATCAGGTTGATTCTCCAAAAACCACTTGTAATTGAGTGTGCTTACGTATTGAAATCTTCCACTCAGTAGAAAGTCTCCCTGTTTCCAATCCGCAATCAACGAAGGGACAAGATCCACATATTTATTTCGGAAGTCCTTTGAAGCCTCATACCTGTACAAGTAGAAGTCATTATTGTATTCGATTCGCTCCATTTGGAAACCAATCCTGTTCATCTTATTCACCCAGGAAAATTCCACAAAAATCATATTGCTTCCGGGACCATTCCCAACTCCCAACACCTGCCCGTTTTGCGTATAACCATGCCTCACATGATCATGAATGTACCAAGTCTTTAGATCTCTGATGTCTTCCCGAATCGTCTGACCAGTTTGAGTCATTTCTGAACTAATCTGAATATGATGTCCGGGTTTTTTCAAATCCATTAGGTAGGAAAATCCAAAAGTAAATGCCCGCCCTGATTCTGGAGTGATCAGAAAATCATTGAGGGCTGTACTATTTCCATTCGTCCCGTATTCTCCATAAAATTCAAAATGTCCTTCCGCGCTCAGCCATCTGAAGTAACCAGAACTGAATTGCTGTCTCTTATCGCGGATCGGATCGTACACATTTTTCGGGCCTTTTCTGCCGTTGAAAACTGGGAGAAGATCTGCGAAATCAGTAACATCGGCTCTATACAAATGATTGATCGAGCCATATCCTAAAAATAAACCAGGAACCCATTTTGGCTGATACGTGAATATTAAGCCTGCCAAATACCTCTTCCCGTCATTTTGTTTTGGAATGTAAACAGGGTTTTCCTGAATTGAATAGTCAGGCCACGGAGGAAGAAACTTGGAAGGCTTCAAAAATCCGGAAATTACTTGCCCTTCAAAGGATCCGATTTTCGTTGGGATTGGCTTTCGGGTATTTATCGTCAAATGAAGAAACCCGGGAGCATTATTTCCAAGGAGAAGTGAATTTCTTCGTCCAGGCCCCCACCAAAGATTTTCAGTTGATAAACCCACCGAAATCTCTTCGTGATTGAATCTTATGCTGGATTGTCCGGCCAATAATCTGTTGTATGATTTATCACCAAATCGCTCAGGCATGTCGATTCGGTTCATGTATTCATAATAAAAAAGTATAGTTGCTTGATGCTCGATCGGGAACCCAATATAATCCTGATTTTGAGCCATCAAAAGCTCTGGCTGAATTTGCAAACTAAACTTGCGGTACTCAGCATATACTCCTCCGCTCAAGATATTTTGAAACCCCCGGTTCGGGATAAAAGCACCGTCATTTACTCCAAAGGCATAAGTAGAATTATATTGGAGTTTATAGGTAGCCGGAAGGACGAGGAATTTGCCAATACTGTCCTTGCCAAACCTCCTGTGAAAAGAAGAATTGTCCAGATCTACTATCGAACTATCCAGATCAAATCCATCCTTCACACCAAATGCGAAAACCGGATAAAGTGGACGAATCATAAAGGAAGAGGCAGAATCTACCAAACCCAAAAGCTGGGCTCTTCTGAGATAATCGTCCAGAACAGGAGTGCCGACAGGGATTGTTTGGGCTTGGAGGAAATTCAAGGAGAAAGACAATCCAAACAGGATCCCCAAAAATCTATAGTTCAGAATCAATTTTTTCATCCTGATCAATTTACAATTAGAGCTTCCACTGTGACCTTGGCCAAAGACCAGGACTCATCACAAACCGGGTTCGGTGAATTAAGTTGTTTCAGTTCCGAATCCATGAATATTCTAGCTGTGGGATTACTGTGCTCTAGGATTTGAGAAATGCTATACCGGGTCGTGTAATTTGCAAAAGCCCCAAAAATACAAAGCCCCGGCAAGTTCGTTTGGATAGCCCCTGACTTTGGAACGTTTTGTTTAAAGTAGTTGTCCGGATAAGATTGATAGAGACAATACGTTGATTCACAAGGCGAGTTTGAAAAAGTAGTACGAAAGGTTTCTTCATTATCTACTCCAAAAAACCAATAATCAGGGCCCGAAAGACTATCAGAGGGATTGCCATCCCAGCTGTCATGCACGAGGATTTCTATCGTCACTTTGATTAAATTATGTGTGGGCAAATTATTCAGATTGACTGCTACTTCCTCATTATGGTAATATCCTGCTACTGTGTCATTTTGGAAAACAAACAACTTTCCGTTCTCAAATCCTGCCAAATCAAGGTTGGAAAAGTTATTGGAATACACCAACTGCTCTGACTCCAGCGTCTCAGCACAGGAAGAAAATAAGACTACTCCAAGGAGAAAAAGAAGAGCTATTCCTCCCCTCAATCTGTTTCCGAAACCCATTTACTAGTAGTTGTAATGAAAAAAACTATTTCTGCAAAGAAACAAAAAAGGAGCCAAATGAGACTTACCATACAAAACCAAATTTCCTTACGCACCATAAAAGTGGAATCAGTATTTTTGATCAAATTTTTAAACAATACTGATGGCTAACTTTACTATTGTCGCGGGCGCAAGACCCAACTTCATGAAAATCGCACCTATCATCCACCAGCTTCAAAAAAAACAGGCAGCGGGTATTCCGGTTCAATTTCGACTCGTTCATACCGGTCAGCATTACGATAAAAAGATGTCTGGTGATTTTTTTGAGCAACTTTCAATTCCCGAACCTGATGCGAATTTGGGTGGTGGTGGTGGCACCCAAGCGGAGCAAACTTCTGCAATCATGATTGCATTTGAAAAAGAACTTATAGAAAACAGGCCAGATCTGGTCCTAGTCGTGGGTGATGTAACGAGCACTTTGGCTTGTTCGATTGCAGCAAAAAAGCTCCAAATCGATGTTGCGCATGTAGAAGGAGGTATCCGATCCGGAGACCTGAGCATGCCAGAAGAAATCAACCGAATGGTAACTGACAGCATCACAGATCACTTTTTCACCACTTCTGAAATTGCAAACGGAAATCTTCGAAAAAGCGGTGTTGCAGAGGAAAAGATTCATTTTGTAGGCAATACAATGATCGATACATTAATTGCTCAGATGCCAAGATTTGTTCGCCCTCATGGAGAGATTTATGATAATCTTGTTCCTGGCCAATATTTCGTAATGACCATGCATCGCCCTGCCAATGTAGATCAGGAACATAAGCTAAAAGCGATGATCGATGCAATTTTGGAAGGAACTCAAGGATTGCCTATCGTTTTCCCGGTTCACCCTCGCACAGCCAAGAATCTTCAGTCTTTGGGAATCGAAGCTCCAAATCTACTGATGAGCGATCCTTTGGGCTATTTGGAATTTAACTACCTGGTCAAAAATGCAAAGGGGGTGATAACCGACTCAGGAGGAATCACTGAGGAAGCATCCGTAATGAATGTACCCTGCATCACTCTCCGCGACAATACCGAGCGGGCAGAAACCATCCACCTAGGAACAAACGAACTTGTCGGAACCGACCCCAAAAAACTGAAACCATTCCTTGAGAAAATCATGCAAGGAGAATGGAAACAATACCAAGGAATCCCGCTTTGGGATGGCAAAACTGCCGAGCGAATCGTGGATATTCTGGTCAAAACCTACCCAGCTAACTAATGGAATCTAAGCGTAGAATTGATTTTCTTGTGAAAACCCTGAACCTTCTTCCTCATCCGGAAGGAGGTTTTTACAAAGAAACCTTTCGCTCTATTGAAGGAATCGAAACAGAACAAGGTGAAAGAAATCTCTGCACCTCCATCTTTTTTCTTCTGACATCAGAAAATATTTCCAGATTCCATCGCATCAAAAGCGATGAGCTATGGTTTTTCCATGAGGGAAGTCCGCTGACTGTTCATACGCTGGGAGACACCGGATATGAAAGCCTTTATCTTGGTATTCCCTTTTCAGGTTCCGATTGCCTTCCTCAACAATTAGTCAAGGCAAATACCGTTTTTGGAACCACAGTGGACCGTTCAGAAAGTTATAGTCTGGTTTCCTGTGTTGTGGCTCCCGGGTTTGATTTCAGGGATTTTGAATTGTTTGATTCGAAAGATCTTTTGCCACTTTTCCCCCAGGCAGAAGCGATCATTCGAAGGTTGACCTGATCTGATTTTTCAACTCAAACTCAACTTCCGTATTTCAAAATAATGGCAAGTTGGCCTGCATGATAAGCGGTGTGGGTGGTGATTCGACCCAATGCTTCTGCCATCGTCTTTTTCCCAAACTCTTTGGTTTCGATGATTTCGTTCCAGCTATTTTGTTGAGAAATTGATTTCTCCAGCATCTCACCGGCATATTTCAGAATCGATAGTAACTCTTGAAGATTTGTCCATTCTCCGGTATCTTTTCCTGCAATGAGTGTTTTGGCTACAATTTTTACCTCAGATAAACCAAAAACATTTTTGGCAAAAAGCAATTCAACCTCTGCAATATACCTGATCAGGAAACCCGCCGAATTGGGACAATTTCCAAGATACTTCTTAAGGTTCGGCTCCTGAATATTAACAAGAAGGTTAGAAAATCGAGTCCTGCCTTCTTTCCACAAATCGAGTAATTCCTGCATGTTCTAGTGATTTAAGGAGATTTTTCCTTCCTGATTTTTATGTAAAAGATTACTCGTGATCATGATTTTTTTCAAGGCAGCACACCTCTGAATCAATTTCAGTCTCTATCGTATAATGCTCAAAAGGGTATTTTTTCATGATTTCTTTCACTTGATTCTTGACAGACAACATATCGTTAAGATCCTTAATCGGCCCCAGCTTTAAGTGAGTTGTGAACACATGATGCTCACCATCCAGAGACCAAATATGGGTATGGTGAATGGATTCGACATGCTCAATGTTCAAAATTTCTTTTTCAATTACCTCTCTATTCACATCGGTTGGTTCACCTTGTAAAAAAATAATGAGCGTTTCTTTCAATCGCTTGACCACATTCCAAAGGATGTAAAGCGTAATCAGAAATGACAATGCAGGATCCAGGTAGGGAATATCTTTAAAATGTAGCACGATGGCAACAATCAAAATAGCAAACCAGCCGAGGACATCCTCCACGAGATGCCAGGAGATCACTCGCTCATTGAGCGTCTTTCCCTTGCTCATTTTCCATGCTGCATAGCCATTGACTAAAACACCTACAACCGCAAAAATCAACATCCCTGTGGCGTTTGATGATTCTGGATTTAGTATTCTTCCAATCGCTTCTTTGATCACGTACACTGATCCCGCTATCAGGACAATACTATTGATCAAAGCGCCCAATAGGGAAAATCGTCGAAAGCCAAAGGAGAAAGCTTTTGTCGGGGATTGCTTCGATTTGATGTCCAAGTACCAGGAAGTGCCCAAAGACAAACTATCTCCCAAGTCATGAATCGCATCAGATATGATCGCCACACTATTGACATAATATCCGCCAATCAGCTCAAAAACAGTAAACCCAAGATTTAGAAAAAATGCAGTCTTTAGGTTCTTACTGGAATGATCGTGATTATGATTATGCGACATTTTTGCTGAGATCAATTAGTTGCTCCTTCTAACTCTTTGTCAATCCTTCCAGCCCCAAGGTGCGTCTGGAGTTTCGATCGGCTTAGTCAAATCAAACCTGACCGAGAAATGGGTATCCGCTCCAAGTCTTCTGAGATTATAGGTGAAGGATATTTCGTCCACCGTAATCCACCAAACATTCCCAAAAGCGGCAGGAAGCAAGTCGGCAGTAAATTGATCGGCTGGGAAAAACTGAGTTGAAGCCGAGCCCGTATTGGTAGACATACCACCATATTGGGTCACTTTATCTTCCAAACCATTCTCATGACGATGATCGTGCTTGAGTTGGATCAGGTCATTTTCCATGGTGAGAACCCAGGTTCTGGAACGGTCATCCCCTACAAAAAACGGAATTCTCATCCTCCCTTCTTCACAACTTCTGACATGCATCACATGCTTCCCTGCAAATCGTGGATCACTTTCGGGTGTTACCAATTTGCCTTCGTAAGAGTTGCCGCAATGTGCCGAGAGTGTCTCCCAGAACTTTGCGGAGGCGGACTTTTCTTGTGCGGAAGCAGTGAAACCGAAACCAAGAATGGCTAAAATCAAAAGGTATTTCATACGTGAATCAGATTGTCCAATTGATTAAGATAAAGAAGGAATTCAAATTTCTAATTGCGACCAACTCTTTCCTTCGGAAAATAAATAACCAACTGATCAAGCTTGCTTTGGAATTTATCCAAATGCCCAGTGAAATCTTTCTTCGTATTCAAAAAGTGAACATGCACAAAGCTATCATGATGGGTATAAATCCGTTGGCCAATTTTAGAATATACTCCAATCAATTCGCCTGATTCAGAATTGTGCTCATAATTTTTCTGATTTTGCGCGGCCACGTAGCCTTCTATTTCCTGGGCTCTTGGGGTGACGATATGGGTGACCATCTGATCAAAATATCCTTCAATTCGAAAGAAAAAAGGTTCCTCCAAATTGATACCGCTTTTGACGGCTGCTTCCTTGATCTTATCTTCCAATTCAGCAAAAGATTCGGCATTTCCGGTCAGTCTGAATTTTTTCCATTCCGCCACATCAGCATAAACCAAAAAAGGTTCCTCCATTTTCCAATCATTCACAACCACTGTTTCTCCGGAAACCAGACTTCTAGCTCCATACATCTTTCCATCCAAAACCGATATTTCCCCTTCCATTTTCCCAAGCGGACCCATGGCTATCAAGTGTTTGAATTTCTGAAGGCTATCCAAAGAAATGGTCGGTGAGAATCCATTTTTAGCTATTTCACTCATCGCCCCCGTATGCATCACCTGTCCAAAACCATACGAAAAAGTCATACTAAATGACAGAAAAAGAAGTTGTTTTTTCATGCTGAAAATTTAAAGAAATGCATTGAAGAGGTATTATGAAACGGTTATAAGGTCGAAATTATCTTCAAAATAGATAAGAACAAGCCAGATTTTCATTCGCTTTTTTATGCCTTCAGAGAAGGATCATTAAAACAAAAAAGGCTCCCAAACGGGAGCCTCTTTACTATTTATATAAATACCTTAGAAAGAATATGCAAAGCTAAATTTGATTTTCACGCCAGGGGCAATACTCGAGAAAATCTGATCCTGAGCATCATAAGACTGGAATACAAACTCTCTTTTTTCATTCAATAAGTTCTCTACTCCGAAGCCTGCCTGAACTCGCTCATCTGCTCCAAATGTCTTGTTTAAATTAAGATTCAAAGAATTAAAGGGCACAGAGTACGTATCCGTTCTGTTTCCGAAACCAACATAGTTAAGCGTAGGACCCTGAACGTTGTAGAAAACTCCTGCTTCCCATCCGGTGGCGTAATTCTGGAACGCTAAACCTGTGTTGATTATGTATGGTGCCTGACCTGCCATATCACGGGTGTTTTTTACAATTTCTCCCTCTCTTGCAGTAAGAGATCTCGATTTAAACTCAGACGCAGACATTTTGATTTGAGAATCAGTCACGGTGACATTCGTATTCCAGCTGAAGTTCTTTAAAGCAGGAGCAATCATGTCTAAAGACTTTCTAAACTCAAACTCCAAACCTGCCACGGTGCCATTTCCTACGTTTCTTGGCTGGAAAGATCCCGGATCTGAAAGGAATTGTACGATCTCTATAGGTCTTTCAAAAGTTTTATAGAAGGCACTTACAGAAAGCATTTGACCTCTTTCCTGAAATGCTTCCCATCTCAAATCATAATTGTTGATGCGGGTTGAAGTAAGATTGCCATCCCAAAGTACTTCAGTACCACCGTTAGTGGTTTCTTTATAAAGACCTCCGATAAACGTACGGCCGGTGATCGGATCCAGAATTTCAGCGTAAGACAATTCTTTGAAAGATGGTCTTGCAGTTGTTCTTGATGCAGATAATCTTAGATTTTGATTCTCCTTTAAATTGTAAATAAGATTTACAGTAGGGAAGAAATCTAAATCATTGAGCATCTCAACTAAATCATAGACGATCGTTCCTGTCTGGTTTGTACCGGTATAATACTGGTTGAATTTCTCAACTCTTAATCCCAGGATAGCTTTCAGATTGTTTGCTGGATTTGCTTCCAATGAAGTGTAACCACCGATATTGGTCACGATAGACTGATATTCATTTGGATTGATTGGAAGGAAGTCAGCATTGTATCGTACCCCATTTCTGTTTGTTGCTGAGAATAAATTCTCTTCATTCAGGATCGCATTTGGATCACCGTTCAACTCTGTATTACCTGTTGCAAACTGGAAACTCTGGATTGTGAAATCACGGTTTTTGAAAGCATAGCTTGAACCAAATTTCAATTTGGCATCTCTGTCAAACAGGGAAAGCTGTCTCGTTAAGTCGATTTTACCTACAACATTATTCTCTTCAAGATTTCTCCAGATACGGGCAGGAAGACCTACTTCTGTTGAAATTGTATTTTCCGGAACTCGGAATCTTGTGAATCTGACATCCGGATCTTCGATCGTGGACCGAGTCGGAGCGATTTTCCAATTGATTTCCCAGTTTCTGCCGTTCAGGAAATGGGTTCCTCCCAGAAGCACACTGGTTAATGCTCTCTGACTATACTCGAGATTGTATTGTTTCGCGGCAAAGTTTGCCCCCAGGTTGGTGTTGATAAAATCAAATTCTCCTGCTTTTGATTCTCCATTCTGAAGGTGAATGAAATTGATCTTAAACTTAGATTTATCAGTTTTCATAGCAATACCGGCCAATCCGCCAAGCATAACATTATTCACACCGTAGTCACCCACTTGTCTTTCCAAGGGTTCCAACTCAGTTTCAGTAGACTCTCTTGGTTTTGCATAAAGGCTAAACTCAGCATCCTGGTAAAATTCAGTTTCGTTTTTGTACGTCACAGCCACATTGTATCCCCAAGTCACTTTTGACCCTGCAATTTGATTTCCAAGTGAAAAGCCTAATCCAGAATCCATCAAACTATTATTTCTATATCCACCCAAAGTTTGATTGAAGCCACCAAGAATTTCCTGATACTCCAAACCCGCAGGGCTATTTGGATTGCCTACTACGCCACCATACTGGGGAATGTTTGTACTTCCTCCCGTAGGAATTGCTCTGGTTCCATCGTCAAAACCCAACCAATCTGTCTGGCCACCATCGTATGTGAGGTAATTGCTATTGAAGTGCATAGAAGGATTGATTCCTCCTGAGATATTCAGTTTAGCAGATTTCTCCTCAGGAAAGTCTTTTGTCTCGATATCTACCACACCTCCGGTGAAATCAGCTGGAAGCTCAGCGGTAAAAGATTTAGAGACAATAATATTGTCAATTACGTTGGTAGGGAAAATATCCATTTGGATCGTGTTTCGATCCGGATCGAGTCCGGGAATGTCCATTCCGTTCAGAACAGTCTTAGTGTATCGATCTCCGAGACCACGTACGTAAACATATTTCCCACCTTCGATGGATACACCGGTTACACGTTTTACCGCAGATGCGGCATCACCGTCTCCAATTTGTCTGAAAGTACTTGCAGAAATACCGTCCATCAAGTTGGCTGCATTTCTCTTTACTGACATCAGGGCGTTTTCTGTAGTTCTGATAGCTCCCGCAGAAACCGTCACTGTTTCCAGTTCGGAAGCTTCTTCAAGCATCATAACATCATTTACTACAAATACAGCTCCTTCTTTCACTTCCACGCTGGTCACATCCACTGTTGAATAGGACATGTAGGAAATTTGAAGTGAGTAAGTTCCCGGGGCAACCTGAATTTCAAACTTTCCGTCGAAATCGGTAATTGCTCCGGTAGAGATTTCTTTAACCAAAATAGAAACTCCAAATAGAGGTTCGCCGGTAGATTGCTCATAGACAGCACCTCTGATGGTACCTGTCTGAGCGAAGGCAAAGCCTGCAATAAACTGAGCTATGACAAGCAGAAGGAGAATTAACGTTCGCTTAAGGAACAGTTTGGATGATTTATTTTTCATACAGCAAATTGATTTTTACTTAATTCAAAAGGGAAAGGAAGTAACCTTGCAAGTCCTTCCTTTCCAATTGGAATCCTTTGTTATTATTATTTGAAATCAGCTAATTGACCGGCTACGTCAGCCCAAGTCCAGCCTGTGAATACAGATTTTATTGCTCCCACAGTATTTGCTTTAGCTGCTACTTCAGAAGCAGAAGCGTCAGTACCATTTCTGAACACAGTTTTTAGAGTTACTCCGGCAGCAAGAGTTGCTTCCAGTTTTGTGAATTTGAGTGTGCCAGCAGCAAATGTTGCCAAGGTTTTGTCACCGCTAAGAGACAAATCTCCTCTTCCTGTTGTAGTAGCAGGATCTGCGAATCCGAAGAAGTAAAGGTTTTCAAAAGTGCCTTTTGCACCGTCTCTGAAGTCACCGAACTCGGCAATGTTATTTCCTTTGATTGAACCGTTTTTTAGGGTATGGGCTGCACTGAATGAACCTTCAGGTCCGTCGATCTCTAAGGCATGGTCTGTCTCAGAACCGGAAATCACGATAAAGTTGTCCAAAATACCTGACCATGCCTGATCTGTATCTAGTCCGTCGTCTCCAACATTCCATACTATCGCATTCTTAACAGAAACTTTTCCACCAAACCATTCGATTCCATCATCCTGGTTTCCGATTACTTCAACGTTTTCGATTACTGTACCTGAACCAACTCCTCCAAGTGTAAGACCATTGATTTCGTTTCCTTCTCCGATGTTAGCACCGCCATGACGGATTGATATGTATTTGATAACACCTGAATTATCAGCATCATCCGAACCTCCATACAAACCATTGATATCTGAAGCAGGAATTCCTTCGATTTGGATTTCAGTTACATCCCCGCCGAATGATCCTTTTGCTTTACCTAAAACAAGTACACCACCCCAAAGTCCTGTCAAATCAGCATCTAAATTTGGAGATGCGATTTGGCCTGGTTTGATTTCGTCAGCGGTGGTAGTGAAAATAATAGGACTTGTTGCTGTTCCAACTGCATTGATTTTTGCTCCTCTGGCAATCACTAAAGCTGAAGCATTTGCCCCTGTACCAACTTCACCCTTTACAATAACTCCTGGCTGGATGGTCAGCGTGTTTCCTGCAGTTACAGCAATTCTTCCTGATAAAACGTAGGTTTTTCCTGTTGTCCAGGTTTGACTTGAAGTGATGTTTCCGGTAATTTTAACATCGCTTGCGCCAGTAGTATTGTCGATAACCGGCTTTTCATTCCCTTCGATGCAGCTTGTGAATCCGATCACCGCCGCTAAAAGTAAAGTGCTGAAAGCTTTAAAGTTTTTCATTTGGTATAATTGAAATGTGGTTTAGCTTTTTTTACAATACAAAATTGGGTCAATTATATCCGGCAAGTGAATTATTTGAATTATGCTTTTTTTAACATTGAAGACAGCATTTAATATTGAATTAACAAAAAGGGCAAAAAAAAAGGCCTTCTTGTCAGAAGGCCTCTTAAACACGGTTTCAATGTTATTTCAATGTTACCGATTTGTTTATCGGCACTTTTTCCAGCAAGATTTTAACAAGGTTTCGGGTGTTAATTCCATCGGCTTCTGCCTCATAATTGAGGATGATCCGGTGATTGAGCACATCTTCGGCAATTTCCTTTATGTCTTCCGGCAATACAAAATCACGGCCATCCAGATAAGCAACCGCTTTTGCCGCAAGGTTAAGATTAATACTGGCTCTTGGAGATACCCCAAACTGAATGTATTTCGCTTCATTCTTCAATCCATAATCGGAAGGGAATCGGGTAGCGAATACCAACTCGATGATGTAATGCTCCAAAGGCTCAGCAATTTTCACCGCATTGATTTCATTTTTAATGTCAAAAATATCTTGTTTGGAAAGAATTGCTCGCACATCAGAAGTAAACTGCATGTTTGCCATGCGACGCATGACCTCCATCTCGTCGGACTTACTCGGATAGTCGATGTGGACTTTCATCATGAATCTATCTACTTGCGCCTCGGGCAAGGGATAAGTTCCTTCCTGATCCACCGGGTTCTGAGTAGCCAAAACCAAAAATGGTTTATCTAACAAGTAGGTGGTATCGCCAATCGTCACTTGCTTCTCCTGCATCGCTTCCAGCAAAGCTGACTGCACCTTAGCAGGAGATCGGTTCACTTCATCCGCCAGGATCAGGTTAGAAAAAATAGGTCCCTTCTTCACCTCAAAATTCCCATTCTGCTGATTGTAAATCATCGTTCCGATGAGGTCGGAAGGCAATAAGTCAGGAGTAAATTGAATCCGGTTGAAATCCAGATGAAGGACTTTTGCCAATGTATTTACCGTAAGTGTCTTTGCAAGGCCCGGCACACCTTCCAGCAAAATATGTCCATTGGTAAAAAGACCAATCAGCAGTCGGGTAACCATTCGGTCCTGACCTACCACTACTTTTTTTACCTCCTGAATTACTTCTGCTATTTTTTCCTGATGCATGAAATCTGTAATGTTTAATACTGAACACGTGGGCTAAAATACTTGAATTTGTCCCAAAGGACAATCTTAAATCTTTGAAGCGGCAAACCCTCGTGCCGAATGGGATTTTAGGAATTTTTAAGACCTGTCAGGCTTATTTTTTCCATGTGAAGGAGCTCCAGTTTTGGCGAACCCCGTCAATCCTAATTGGTGATAAACTGACTTTTGGTCCATCTCTCTCACTTCTCCTGATTCAAATCCGGCAATGTTGATTTTTTCCATCGACCATCTTACCAGACGTAGGGTCGGAAATCCAACTGCTGCCGTCATTTTGCGAACCTGTCGGTTTTTCCCTTCGATCAAGGTAAGCTCAATCCAGGAGTCCGGAAGCAAAGCCCTGTATCTAATCGGCGGATTTCTCTCAGGTAACTCTAGCCCTTCTGGCAAAAGTTTGGCAAGTGCCTGCTTGGTCAGGTATTCTTTTCCGTCAATAGTGATCGTGACACCTTTCCTCAATTGCACCAAAGCCGCCTCAGTTGGTATCCCCTCCACCTGCGCCAAATAGGTGCGTTGGTGGCCAAAGCGAGGATTCAGCATATGATGATTTAGCCATTTATCATCAGTGATCAGTAGCATGCCTTCGCTGTCTTTATCCAGTCTGCCGACAGGATATATTTCCTTCGGAAAAGCAGCAAGAGAGGCCAAAGTGGGCCCCTCTCCTGAGAATTGTGTCAAAACCCCAAAGGGCTTATACGTGATGAAATAACTTGGCACGGGCTATGAAGCTTAACTTCCGCAACCGATGCAGTCGAAGTGTGAGTCCATTGGTTTCACACCTTTCAGTTGCATTTCCAAATTATGAATCTGATCTCTGGTCTCCATATCTGAAAACATGTTCCCGGTAAGGGTTGACTTCAGAGAGTTGATTGCCTCCTGAATGGCGCTGATTTGTTGTTCGGTCATAAGTGGTTTTAGGGTTGAAGTGTGGGGTTAAAATAGGTAAGAATTAGGAAAAGTTCTGATTCAAAACCCAAATTATTACAACAAAAATGATTCCTGTTGATCGCGAGTAACTTAACTTCCAAAAAATAATTTCAAAAATGTCTGTTGACCAACTAATCCAACTCCGAAGAGCCCTCCATCAGAATCCCGAAATCGCTGAAGAAGAATCCGCAACTGCGAAAAGAATTTTAAACTTTTTCGATCTGCTAAAACCTGATCAAACTATTCTGAATCTGGGAGGCCATGGATTAGCATTTGTTTTCAAAGGAGAAAATCCTGGAGTCCGAACGCTTTACCGCTGTGAACTGGATGCGTTGCCAATTGCCGAAATGGGAGAAAAAGAACACAAAAGTCTAGTGTTCGGAAAAGCTCATCTCTGCGGACACGATGGTCACATGGCAATTATTTGTGGATTAGGTGAAAGACTCGCAGCTCAAAAACCTGAAAATGGTGAGGTGGTCTTGTTGTTCCAGCCTGCAGAAGAAACTGGTCAAGGGGCAAAGGCTGTTTTAGCAGATCCAAGATTTAATCAGATAAAGCCTGATTTTGCTTTTGCCCTCCATAATCTTCCCGGCTATCCACTTCATCAGGTAGTGTTGAAATCCGGCCCATTTGCTGCCGGCAGTACCGGCATGACAATTTCCCTCACCGGAACAACTTCTCATGCTGCGCATCCGGAAGATGGGCGCAATCCTGCACAGGCGATTGCCAAGTTAATTCAAACACTTCCAGCTTTGCCAGAAAAACTAGAAGGATTTAGCCTAGTGACAATCATTCATGCGGAGCTGGGACGTAAAGCATTCGGAACAAGCGCAGGAGAAGGAAGCCTGAGTTTAACCCTACGGGCATTTAACCAGCAGGAGCTGGAGCAGTTGGTGAATCTGGCGAAGCAAGCCGCAACCGACCAAGCTAAAGAACAAGGATTAAAAGTCGGATTCAGTTTTGAGCAGAGTTTCGCTGTTTCCAAAAATAATCCTGACTTATATAAAATGGCTGAAACCGTGGTGAATCAACTCCAGATGAATACCGTGGTGAAGCCGGACCCTTTTCGTTTTTCAGAAGATTTTGGTGCGTTTTCTCAAGCCTGCCCCGCTTTTCTTTTTGGGTTAGGTGCGGGGAAAGATTGTCCTCAGCTACATGAAGCCACTTATGATTTCCCGGATGAATTGATTGAAACCGGAATTAAAATTTTTGAGGGAATGGTGAGGAAAATTCACGGGTAAAGTGAGCATTAATTAAAACCACAAAGAACACAAACGTTTGCAAAGAAGGCCAGGAAATTTCCCATCGGGATATCCTATTGGTAGCCAGGATACAATCCCTGTGTAAATGATTAGAAGTGAATTTGGTTTTTGGCCGTTTTCACATCAATCGGAAAGTATTGGTTCGGCCAAAAACAATTGAGATTGATGATTGATAATAAATCCAATTGATCTGGATTCGAGATTACAAATCTCTAATAGCAGGAACTATTTTACCGTCACTGAGAGGTACGAAGCAGCCTATACAAAAAGAAGATTGCTTCTCCGCTGCCTCTGATCGCAATGATGGAATCAAAAAAAGCCGGCTTCAACCGGCTTTTTTTGATTTAGAAATCTGAATACTCGGCAGGATACAAGAGTCTCTGATCGTTTTTATTCATCACATTCTGATACTCCGGCATCACTTTCATTCTGTCCCAATCAGGATCAGTTCCGAATGCTTTCCAATGTGCTTCGCGGGATTCGATGTTGGTAAAGGTGGTCATGTACATCAGATTGGGCATGTTAGCTCCTGAAATCACTTGTGCATAAAACACAGGATTGAAATCCAACTTGGTGAAGATATCTATTTCTCCTTCGTTGAACATTTTTACTTTTTGCTCATGCAAAAGCTCAGTAGGGCTTTCATAGCTTCTCAATTCATACACTCTGTCCTTCTTCGGACCTGTCACTTTTGATTCCGTGAATCTCGGCTGTCCGGTGAAAGCCTGCAAAAATGCAGTTTCAATTCGCTTGTAAGGAGGATTGTCAAACGGCGCATTGATATATGCTGCACCTGCGGAAAGGTAGGCGGCGTCCTTCTTCAATTTGGCGTCTAAGCCTGCATAAACCTTCATAGATTTATAAGGAATAAGTACATAGACTACTTTCCCAGCATCTGCCTGTGAGGCGATCGGCTTGAATACGCCAACTTTGGCGATGCCATTTCTATGCAGTGCTGGCAAAAGCGCCTTTTCAAGATACGCGTCTAGCTGACTTTCCTGACTTGCAGTTTCGATGTGATATTTCCTCAATTCATAAAAATCTTTTTTGGTATTTTGAGCGAATACGCTCAAGGTCAAAAGAGTAAAAATTACAAGCAAAGTAATCGGGATCAGTTTTTTTGTTTTCATGACTATAGGTTTTTTTAGGTTATTCCTTTTCGAATGCTAAGTTAAATTCAAAGTTGTCAGTTTATTTACCGCTTAAGGATTTGACTTTGTTCACTATAAGATTTTAAACAAAACCCCAAAGCTTTCACCTCGGGGTTTGATTATTACTTTTTGTTTTTTGCTTTCTGCATTGGGTTGGTTCCGGATGAGGAACCTCTCGGACCGCTCGCATCTTTGAAAAGCTCAAATCGGTTTGGCATATATTGCCGAGGCCAGTAGTTGCTCGATTCGTCGATATCTGCGGTTTCCCGCTTGGGATCGAGAACCAGTTTGACCAGTTCCTTTTTCTTTGGGAAAACTTTGGTCACCTGATATTCATTTTTTCTCCAGATTTCGGCAGGAATCCGCTCGATCTCAGATGTGCCGTCAGCATACTGAAATTCCAAAATTACTGGCATCACGAGACCTCCGACATTTTTGAACGTGACTTCATAGAAGTTCAGATTGCTGTCCATCACTTCCTTTCCCCTCGGGGAAAGTCCGGCCATGAATTTCTTATATGCTTCCTCATCTTCCGGAGTTACTGCAAATTGATCGTAGGTCGTGTAGAAATCTCGAGTCGCCGGATCTGCTTCTATTACAGTTTGAGGGACATCCGTTTTGTTGTAGTCTTTGGAGACAAAAGAATCGTCGCGATCAAACGCAGCTTTAGCTTCTTTTTTCTTTTCCGCAGGAAGTCTGTTATCCAGCTTGAACCATGCTACGTTTTCGATGGAAATATCAACCGGATCTGTACCATAAAACCAGCCTCTCCAAAACCAATCCAAGTCCACTGCCGAAGCATCTTCCATTGTTCTGAAAAAATCGTCCGGCGTAGGATGCTTAAACATCCACCTTCTTGAATATTCTTTGAAGGCGTAATCAAACAACTCACGACCCATTACCGTCTCGCGAAGGATGTTCAAGGCAGTTGCCGGCTTGGCATACGCATTTGGCCCAAACTGAATGATGTTTTCTGAATTGGTCATGATCGGCTCGAGTTGACTCTTTTCGCTTCTCATATAAGGGATGATCGCATGTGCCGGACCACGACGGGCAGGAAAATTTCGATCCCATTCTTGCTGCGCCATAAACTGGAGGAAAGTATTCAACCCCTCATCCATCCAAGTCCATTGTCTTTCGTCAGAGTTCACGATCATCGGGAAATAGTTGTGACCCACTTCGTGAATGATGACTGAGATCATCCCATTTTTCACCGCTTCGGTGTAGGTTCCGTCGGCGGCGGTCCTTCCGTTGTTGAAACAGATCATAGGATATTCCATCCCGTTGGATGCTTCCACAGAGATAGCGGTCGGATAGGGATAATCAAATGTGTGTGCAGAGTAGGATTTGAGTGTATGCGCGACTACCCGGGTAGAAAACTGCTCCCAAAGCGGATTGCTTTCCTTGCTGTAATAAGACATCGCCATCACATCTTTCCCTGCTTGCTTGACAGCCATCGCATCCCAGATGAATTTTCGGGAAGAAGTCCAAGCAAAGTCCCGAACGTTTTCAGCTTTGAAAATCCAAGTCTTTTTGTCTTTGGATTTGCCTTTTTCAAGCTTTTCGGCTTCTGCCTGAGTTCGGATGATAACTGGATTATCGAAGGTCTGCTTTGCTTTATTCCATCTTTCCAATTCTACCGAAGACAAAACCTGCTCGGGATTCTGCAAGACGCCCGTTGCTCCTACCATGTGATCAGCCGGCACGGTGATTCTCACTTCATAGTCTCCAAAAGTTAGTGCAAATTCACCGGAACCCAGGAATTGCTTGTTTTGCCAGCCGTCGAAATCTGAATAAACGGCCATTCTCGGAAACCACTCTGCCATCGTGTAAAGTGAATTACCATCTCCGGGGAAAAGCTCGTAACCGGAGCGGGCACCAGAAAAGAACAATCTATCGTGAATGTTGAAAGACCAGTTTACTGCGAAAGTAAAGCTCTCACCGGCCTTCAAAGGCTGAGGAAGATTGATTCGCATCATGGTCTTATTCACAGCAACAGAAAGTGGATTACCCTGAGCATCTTTGACATCTAGCACTTGATAGGCAAAATCATCATTGTGCCAAAGAATCCCTTCCAGCTTCTTAAGAGACATGTCAGAGCCTATGTTACTTTCGGTCACTTTAGGTGTATCTGAATCTTTGCTCCGCTGATTTTGATCAAGCTGTACCCAGAGATACGTAAGTTCATCTGGAGAATTATTGACGTAAGTAACCTTCTCAGAACCTTTGACCGATCGATTGTCGTCATTGAGTTCAACATCGATCACATAGTTCGCTTTTTGCTGCCAATACTGGTGCCCCGGAGCACCGGAGGCTGTACGATAGACATTTGGGGTTCGGAGCATAGGCCCCAACTGCTCAAATCTCACTGCATGATTTTGCTCAGTTTGTTGAGCAAATGCCGGGATAATTCCTAAAATCGCAGTAATACCGAGTGATAGTAATTTTTTCATATTTCTTACACTTTCAATTTTCTATTCGTACCTATTTAATGACATCAAAATTTACCAAAACTTAGTTTCCAACATCAGCATCAATCCTATCCCAAAAACCATGGAGGAAATCACCAATGCCCACTCCCTTCTGCTGATTCCTGCTATTCCTACTACTATGGACGTGATCAGTAAAAACGCCCCAACTATTACAAGTTGCCCAACTTCCAACCCAACATTAAAAGCTAACAAAGGTTGCCAAAGGCTGGCCTCTTTACCCAATAATTGTCTCAGATAGTTGGAAAAGCCCAAGCCATGGATCAACCCGAAAAATAGTGCAAAAACATAATTCAGCTGGATACCTCTGCCCGTATTTGGCCTTGGTTTGAGAATCGTGACAAAAGCAGTGATAGCGATGGTAACCGGAATCAAAAATTCGATAACATCAGTTCGTACATTGAAGACCTTGAAAGTCGCAAGCGCTAACGTGAGAGAGTGACCTAACGTAAAGGCGGTGACCAAAATGAGAATTTTCTTCCAGTCTCTTGGAATGAAAACAGCACAAAGTGCCAAGACGAAAAGGATATGATCATAGCCCTGAACATTAAGGATATGCTGCCATCCCAGACGGAAATACAATTGAAAGGAATTCATAAATCAAGTGAAATACTTCAAAAGAAGTAATTTGGCGCAATAATACAGGTTTATTAGCAGAAAAGACAAAGGACTCAGACCAAATGCAACTCATTTACACTTACTTGATTCCGCTGGGATGGATGGTTATTTTTCACCCTTTCCACATCAGTCTGACAGAGATCCGACAAAACCAGGAAAGCAAAAAACTCGAGATCGCTCAGAAGATTTTTTGGGATGATCTGGAAATTGGGCTCAAGGAATTTCATGCCGTAGAAATCGACTTCCTCAATCCAAAAGAACCGGAAAAGCTAAAGTCACAAGTCAATGATTACTTATTTTCAGTCAATGAAATCCGAATCGATGGGAAAAAAGTAAGTTTCAAAATGCTTGGATATGAAGTGGAAGAGGACGCCGTCTGGTTTTACTTTGAATCGGATCCGGTCAATTGGAAAAGCAAAATAGAAGTCAGAAATGCAGTTTTGATAGAAAGTTATCCTGACCAGCAAAACATCATTCATGTCTATAAACCCGGTAAAAATCTGAAAAGTCTTCTCCTCGGCAAGGGAAATGACAAGGGAATTCTAGCGTTTTAAATATCAAAAATTACCACTGTTAAGTTAAGCTAGACACCCATGCTCAAATCCAACTTTGAAAAAGAAATCCAGTGGCCTTCTATTCTTTTGAGTAAGTGGATCTCAGCAACAAAATATTCTTCCTGAATGGATCTCTTTTTAGCCAGATTCAGAATTCCGTCAAAGTGGATTTCTTTCAAATCTTTGAAAGCAATTGTCATGTGGGGGTGGAAATTCCTGTCACTCAGTTCATCTACCAGGTTCAATTCTCTTTTGCAAAACTCCTTTAGTGCTGACTGCAATTTGATCAAAAGCACATCTGATTTTACTTTTATAAAAATCACCCGTTTTCCAAAAATATCAACTCCCCCGAGCGTAATAGGAAAGCCTTCAAATTGTATCGTAAATTTTCGAAGGGCCTGAATCAGCTTTTCTTCTTTTGCCTCATTGTAACTAAAAGGCATCTTTAAGGTCACATGAGCCGGGGATTTTAGCGCGTATTTAACGTTGAATTTTTCTTTGATCTCATTTTTAATTTCGATACAATTTTCCTGGATCAAACCTTCAGGAACAATCGCTAAAAAATACTTCTGCATTACTTTCATTCTGTAAAATAACGGCTAAGCGACCTTTTTGAAGCCCATGAAAAAACTATTTTTCTTTAGTCAGGTAAAAACAAACCTGATCTCCTTTTCCTTCCTGATTAAATTTGTTGGCTTTTTCGGTAAACCTTTTCATTGTTTCTAGATCAAAATGCTTCCCAAGTGTTCTCTGATCCAACGGAAGTCCTTTTTCATAAAGTTCCGTGCCCCAAAACTGAATTCCTGTTGAGTCAAATTCAACTTCATCTAACCTGAAGCCGACCTTTTCGGCCAAAACTCTAAACCCTTGAACCGAGGGGATTATCAAATGTCTTGGTGCATCAAGCTGAACCCACAATTCTCGTTTTGCTTTCCATACCGCTCCAGCTGTGACAGGAGTTCGAATCAGTAATTTCCCGCCGGAATTTAACTTTTCAAAACAAACTTCCAGAATCTGACTGGGGATTTCCATGTGTTCAAAAGCGTGGTGCATCATGATCAGATCAAACTTCAGATCGGTTTCCTCGATTTTTTTTTTATTAAGTTGGAGTGAGGAATTGATTCTCTGTGTCTTTTCAATAAATGGATCAAAACCATGCAAATCTCGATAACCTGAGGCAAAGAGCTCATATAGTAGTTGGCCATTTCCACAGCCTACATCTGCTATTTTGGCACCGAATCCCCTATGAACCTTCTTTAACCAATACCCATAACTCGGCTCTAATTTTGAAATGCCGGTCAACAAAAACCCCCTCATTCGGATGTTTTTAAGAATGCGGGTTTTCAAATCTGACTTATTCAACTTGTTGAATGAGTAATAAGCAGCGTTGGAATAATAAGGTGAAAGATCTTCAGGAATATTTTCAAGTTGAAGGGATCCGCAGTTGAGGCATTCAGCATAAAAGAACTCGCCCCCCATTCCAAACATTCTCTCTTTTGCTTCAAAAAGTACTTGATTGCTACTCCCGCAAAACTTGCATTCTCCCATTTGTCAATATGCGTTTTCTCTGTTGAAAACCAGTTCATAAACGGTCTTCACCATTATTCCCATATCCAAGAGAAAAGTCCAGTTGTTAATGTAAAAAGAGTCAAGACGAACCCTGGAGCGAATCTGATGCGGGTTTTCTATTTCCCCTCGGAAACCTCTCACTTGAGCTAGACCGGTTATTCCCGGACGGATTTTATGCCTTGCGTTATAGCGCTCAATCTGAGTTTTAAAAGTCTGATTCATTGAAATCGTATGTGGTCTCGGACCTACGATAGACATATCTCCCAGAAGCACATTCAGAAATTGTGGCATTTCATCCATAGAATAATTCCTGAGGAATGATCCAATTTTGGTTACTCTTGGATCATTTTTGATGGCTTGTTTGACATCCGAATAATCATTTGGTGTCATCGATCTAAATTTCAAACAATTGAATTCTGTATTGTTTACTCCGTTCCTTTTCTGGATGAAAAACACCGGACCTTTTGATTCCAACTTGATTAGAATCCCAACTAAGGGAATCAGCCAAGAAAGGATGAACACCGTAACAAGACTAGCAAAAACGACATCAAATGTTCTCTTTGCTATGGCATTGAAGACATTGTCAAGGGGAATTTCATTGACGTTAATGACAAAGAAATCTCCGTACCGGGAAAATGATAAGTTCTTCTCCAACTGCAAACTTCCCCCGGGAATCATTTTGACTTTGATGTAATTTTCATCAGCAAAGTCAATGACAGTTTTTACCAACGCTGGATCCAAATACTCGTGGATATAAATAAGGTCTAAATCCAGGCTGGGAGCATCCTCAAAAAACTGGGAAATGTTACCTCTTGTGTGACGGCAATCTGCCTTGTCGTCAAAGTATCCCAAAAAGTTGATTCCAAAATCTTTTCTGATTCGGAATACATCTGCAAGTTTCGGGCTTGTTCCCCCTTTACCAACTATAATTGCATTTCTATAGTTATTGCCTTGGGCACGATATCTCTTGAGTATTATTTGAACTGACACTCTGAAAATTCCCATCAAAACCAACATTCCTAAACCTAAAGCCAAAACAGGAACAATCTCAAGGGTTGGGGGATGAAGCGGAATCCATAAAATAGCTGTGAGTCCGGTAAACCATAAAACGGTTACAATTAATTGCTTAAATGTATTTTCGTATTCGGCTGTTCGTCCAATTCTATGGTCTTTGCGAAGGCCAGAAATAAGAGCCCACAAAAGAGAAAGCGGAAGGAATGCTTCAAAATTAATTTCTTCGAATAATCCGGTAGCTTGGAAAATTAAAAACCATAAAAACAAAGAAAGGACTGAAGCTAAAAAGTCAAATGCCGAAAACAGCCAAGGAAAATAGTTATCAAATCTTCTCTTCATAAAAGTGCAAAAGCAAACAATTTATAAATCTTTCAAAAACCAAGCTAGATTTGCAAGTCTAAGGTTTGGATAGATTCTAAATTAAAATTACTAAAAGAATCATCAAGCCTAATTACTTTTGCATTTATTTTACCGAATTGCCTGGCAGGCCCATCATGAGTTTTATTTCCGATTTATTTGCTTCCTCCGACAATCCCAAATCTTTGGGAGCTAAGTTCCGAAACCGACGACTTCATGATTTTGAAGGGTTATTTTTTAACAATTTCTCTCCAGACCAACCTCTCCGAATACTAGATGTAGGCGGCACAGGTTATTTCTGGGAAAATAGCTGTTTACCAAAACTCAAGCAAATTGAGATTGTTCTCCTCAATCTTCATGAAGAAGAAATCAATCATCCGACCATTCGAAGTGTAAGAGGCGATGCGGTTGCTATGCCGGAATTTGGCGACAAAAGCTTTGATTTGGTCTTCTCAAATTCTGTAATTGAACACGTCTACACGCTGGAAAATCAACAAAAAATGGCTGATGAAATCATGCGTGTCAGTAATAAATTTTTCATCCAGACACCCAACCGAACTTTTCCTATCGAGGCGCATTATGCACTTCCTTATGCTCAATATATGCCTAAAAAGTTTATTTATTTTTTACTTACCAAAACTAAGATGAGTCGCCTGAATAAATGGAAACCGGAAGATGCTCAGCAGTATTTAGATGAAATACGGCTATTGGACGAAGAGCAGCTCAGACAATTATTCCCTCAAGCTGAGATTTACAAGGAAAAACTCCTTGGATTGGTGAAATCATTTGCGGCCCATAACTTGGGTTAATCCGCAAATTGAAGTCTGACAAGATTCGCATAGAATCCGTCCTCTTTTGCAAGCAGATCTAGGTGATGGCCCTGCTCTACGATCTCACCATCTTTCAAAACATAGATCCGATCCACTTTGCGTATGGTAGCTAATCTGTGTGCAATTATGATGGTTGTCCTACCTTTCATCAGCTCGTCCAAAGCCTCCTGAACCAGAGCCTCAGATTCTGCATCGAGCGAGGAGGTCGCTTCGTCTAAAATCAAGATAGATGGATCTTTTAAAATAGCCCTTGCAATCGCTACCCGTTGTCTTTGTCCTCCGGAAAGTTTCACTCCCCGCTCCCCGACCAGCGTATCTAGTCCTTCAGGAAATTTGCTGATAAACTGCCATGCATTTGCTTTTTTTGCAGCAAGTATAAGTTCTTCCTCGGTTGCTGATGGCTTGGCATAGGCGATATTCTCACGAATCGATCCCCCAAAAAGCAATACTTCTTGTGGCACCATTCCAATATGACTTCGAAGGATATGTAGATCCCAGTTTTTCAATTCTTTGTCATCGACCAGAATTCTACCCTTTTCCAACTCATAAAAGCGAAGAAGCAACTGGATAATCGTGGATTTTCCTGCACCGGAATGACCGACAAGGGCAACTTTCTCTCCCGGTTGAACTTCGAATGAGACGCGCTTCAGAACCTCAGCTTCAGGCCGTGTCGGATACTGGAAACGCACATTTTCAAACGTGATTTTTCCCAGAAAATCTTCCTCTATCATTCCTTTGGTTGATTCAGGTTCCTCCTCAAGGATTTCTAAAACACGCTCAGAGGAACCGATCGCTTTTTGAACTTGGCCGTAAATATCTCCCAAACCTGCAATCGATCCACCGATGAAGGTGGTGTAAAGGACGAAGGAAACCAGATCTCCCACACTCATTTCACCAGAACTTACCAGGCTTGCACCGTACCACATCACAGCGACAATGCCTCCAAAAAGTGCAAAAATAATAAAGGAAATAAATGCACCGCGATATTTGGCTCCTTTGAGAGCTACTGCTACTACTCTGTTGAGTCCGCTTCCGTACCGCTGTGATTCATATGCTTCACCTACGAAAGATTTTACGGTTGAGATGGATTGAAGTGTCTCCTCCACGATCACATTTGCTGCCGCCAATTCGTCCTGAGTTTTCTTGGAGAGTTTTCGGATGAATTTTCCAAAAACCATCGCTATCACTACCAAGACAGGAAAAGTCAACAACATGAAAAGAGTCAATCTTGGAGTCGTAAACAGCAAAAAAGCAACCCCGGCAACCAGCGTGATGACTTGTCTGAAAAGCTCAGCCAAAGTCACCGAAAAGGTATCCTGAAGTAAACTGACATCTGAAGTAATCCGGCTGATGAGTTCTCCGGTTCTTCTTTTATCAAAGAAAGTCATCGGCAAACGCACCATTCTTGAATAAAGAGCGAGACGGATATCTCGCATCGATCGCTCAGAGACCAATGAAAAAAGCCAAACCCGGAAAAATGAGAAGATGCTTTGAACAGCCAAAATTCCTATTAGAATCAAAGCAATTGTATTGATATCCGAAACGATCCATTCTGTTCCTTGAGCAGCATCGATGAGCTTGCCCGCTACAAAAGGGAAAAACAATAAGGTAAGTGAAGAAAAAAGCAGAAAAATTAAGCCGAGAACAAACAGGTTTTGGTAAGGCTTGATAAATCTAAAAATACTGCTGATTTTACTTAAATTTTGCTTGTTCAACTTCCGCTTTTCGTTCTCTTCCAAAGCAGTTCCTCGTTGTTTTGCCATTAGGTCTTTAGGGTAATAGAGGCGGTAAAAGTACT
The DNA here is from genome assembly GCA_046597285.1 of Algoriphagus sp. Classification (GTDB taxonomy): domain Bacteria; phylum Bacteroidota; class Bacteroidia; order Cytophagales; family Cyclobacteriaceae; genus Algoriphagus. The sequence continues at coordinate 73,662 of JBKJKX010000047.1, forward strand.
ATTTTTGAATGGATTTCTGGTAGATTTCCATGGGAGGAAATGGAACAGTATCCGAATAGATAAATGTAGGGTTCCGCTACTCGTTTATTAATTTATCTTTCAATAATTCCCCCAAAGCTGCTGAGTGCTTAAATCCATGACCCGAGCAAGCTGAAACCATCAAGACTTCCTCCATTCCGGGAATAGGACGGATCACGAATTTTGCATCTTCGGTCACGGTGTAAAAACAAACCGTTGACTTTAAAATATTCGGTTTGAGACCAGAGATTTTTCCAGCCACTTTTTCTTCCCAAAACTGCCTTTGCTCCTCCAGACTTACTTCCCGATTCATTTCTCCTGGATGAGGGGTTTCAACAAATGACTCGGTTGCCATTTTCACGCTTTTCCCATCCAATGATGGAAATCCATAAATAAAATTTTCTGAATCAGCTCCAAATCCCCACATGAATACCGGATAATATTTCCAGTCCTCTGATCTTGTTTCGACCCAATGCAGAACCTGACGACAAATCTTGAATTCAGGCTTTTCCTTTTCTCCTAAAAAATCCTTGATCCATCCACCTGCAGAAAGAAGAACCTTGTTCGCATTAATTTCTTTCCCTTCCAAAATCAGCTTGACTCCTCCACCCGGGATCTTTTGAATATCTAATACCGCGGAATTGGTAAGGATTTTCGCCCCATTTTTTTTGGCAAGCCTAAGTTGGGTTTCGATGGCAAGTTCTGGTTTCAGATAACCGGCTTCGTACTCGAAATAAACTTTTCCGGATTCTGGCAATTCAAAATTTAAAAACCGTTTTTTCAATTGCGCCGAATCAAATAGATCGTGCCTGATCCCAAACTTGTTTGCATAAGAAACAGTCCTTGCAAAAAATCCTTCCGCACCATGCTTTCCCCAAGGCTTGATACCGGAGTCCATCAAAACTCCACCAACCGGAAAATAGATTTGATTTCCAGTTTGGCACTCCAGATCCTTCCAAATCGCATGAGATCGTCTGGCCAAACTCACGTATTCGGAACCCTCACCAACGGCAAGCCGGGTGATTCTCGTTTCTCCGTGAGAGGATCCCATGGTATGAGGCGGATCAAAGCGATCAATTCCCAGGACATTTTTTCCGGTACCCGAAAGCTGGTATAGCGCCGCCGAACCAACTGCACCCAAACCTACTACAACTACATCAAACTGATCCATCTGGGAAATTATGGAATTGGAGCAACTAGTCAAAAAAGAAATTGTACGGTAACAACTTCAAAAGATCTTTTATTCTAGAAAAAAAAATTAGAGGCTTACAAAAAACTCACTAAAATTAGTCCTAGTGAGCCTTTTATATGAAATTATTAATTTTGGGAGACCTCTACTTCTTACCCATTTGGGCATCGATTAACTCGCGCTTCATTTTGCGCTCACGTTCAAGGGTATTTTTTCGATGCTGCTCAAATTCCTTCTGAACCTCACTTAGGTCTTTTTCAGATTTCCTCACTTTGCTGAAACTACGGGCATATTGGAATGAGAAAAAAGTAAGAGCCGCTGCAAGCCCGGCTACCAATAACCACATGAAAGCAGAATATACTGCCTTGTCTATTCCAATTCCCAAAAAGCTGAAATTATCCTTTGAAGCAATCGCTTCTTCTTTTTGCAGGACAGCCTGAGCCAATTCATCCTTGATTTGGCTCACAGAATCAAGTCTACTTGCCATCTCAGCCTTCATCCTTGCCACCTCGCCGCGCATGGTTTTCATCGAATCCAGCACATTGGCCTTGATCTGGTCAAGGTTTGTCCGCTTCACTACTTTGTGTTCCTGGAAATTATTTGAAATACTGTAGATATAGTCAAACTGACTGTCAATGGTTCCTGATCTCAATGATCCTTTACTAGCCGTTGTGTCCTGAGCCAAAAGTGAATAAAAACCACTGAAAAAAAATACTAAAAATAAGCCTAAGGTCAATTTTCTCATAATTGGGATTTTATTTACAAGTTACAGCGATTTGCTTCCTTTTTCAATAAACATGCCTATGACTAAAATATAGATTTTTTTGCAGCAAAAATTAAAAGATCTCAGATTTCTACCAGTTTGAAATAAAATTTAGTCTGATACCTACCGAAGACACTTGTCTTTTTATGATCTTCGAACATGGTGAATTCGAGAGAACATTCAACTAATAGTGATTTTGAGAATGCCTTTCTAATTATTATGACCTCAAATTTGATGACGATTTATTTCACATGAATCGAATGAATAAGGAACTTAAACTATGGCAAGCCGTTCCGTTAAATGTGAAAAAAGCCTTCATCCTTTCTCTTTTCCTTTTTCCCATTTCATTCCTTTGCTGTGCTCAGGGGCCAATACAGGAATCCGAACGTTTCGAAAAAGCGATGGAAGCAATGGAAGAAAACGATAATGGAAAGGCTTTTCTGCTTTTCAATTCCTGGCTGATGGATCATCCCGACGATACGGAGGCGTACTGGTACAGGGCACTTTTGTTGGAGGACTTTGAACAATACGAAACCGCTCTGGCGGATTACAATATTTTGTTAGAATTGAATCCTGATCGGAGTGAAGCTTTGATGGCTCGTGGAAGAGTTAGATATAGGCTAGGCCAATTTGAAAAAGCCAAAGAGGATTTTAAAGCCTTTTTGGTCACTCCTCCGGGAGAAACTACCCAGGTTATTTATCGAAAATCTGCAACCGGAAATGGAGTTTCTGAGATTTTTACAGCTCAGACGGAGAATCCGGCTCAGGCATTTTACCATTTAGGATTATGCAGTATTGCTCTTGAAGAAAATCAAGAGGCTATTTCCTATTTGGATTCTGCAATTTATTACGACACAAAAGAAGCAGATTTTCATGTGGAAAAGGGAAAGGCTTTTGCACAATTGGGAGACAAAGATTCTGCACAAAAATCCTACGAAAAGGCTTTGGAATTGAATCCTGATCATTTTCTTGCCAGTCAATTAATGGCTTTTCTCTCTCAAAACCTGGATGAGACAGCTTTGGAAGAGTTGACCACAGCGATCATGAAATCTCCTAAAAATCCAGAACCCTTCAAGCAAAGAGGTTACTTCCGATTGATGAAGTCTGATCCTGAAGGTGCAATAGAAGATTTCGACGAGGTCCTTTTGCTAGATCCCGGAGACATCGAAACAATGTACTTCCGCGGAAAAGCAAATGCGTCGCTTAAGGAATGGTATAGAGCTGAAACAGATTATTCCAATAGTCTGGAAATCGGCGGCCCAAATGCTGAGGCCTTTTTGGCGAGAGGCCAGGCTCGGTACCTTTCAAAAAAAGTAGAGGCTGCTTTGGCGGATTTCACAATGGCGATCTTCCATGATCAGGAAAATCCTTCCGGATACTATCACCGGGGTATCACACATCATCGGATGGGAAATATAAGCGAGGCATGCCCGGACCTATTGAAAGCTAAAGATTTGGGAATGGAGGAAGCCGCAGCTGCTTGGGAAAAAGTCTGCAAAAAAGGAAATTAAAGTTCTTTTACCGTATCTACTTGGGAAGCTATCCAGGCGGGTCTCCAAGAAGCCACCATCGTAATGGCGATTACTGCCAAACTTATCCAAAGGAAGTCCGACCAGACGATTTTCACCGGGTACGCATCCACTACTGCTGAAGAAATCCCAAGCGAGACAAGTCCAAAAATCTCCTGCATCCAGCACACAAAATATCCTAAGATAAGACCGATGGAGGCTCCACTAATAGCGATCAATGCTCCTTGTTTCAAGAAAATACTTCGAATCAATCGATCCGGTGCTCCCATTGCTTTGAGCACTGCGATGTCTTTTTTCTTTTCGATAGCCAGCATACTGAGGGAAAAGAAGATATTGAAAGAGGCAATTGCCAAAATAAATGTCAGCGTGAGAAACACGAAAAGCTTTTCCAGCTTGACCGTACGAAGTAACCCGGCGTGCTGTTCATCTGTGTTCTTCACCAAAAAATTTGACCCCAAATGAGCTTTAACAGTTGATTGGACATCTCTGATGGACATCCCTTCAGCGACCTTTATCTCCAGCGACGTCCGCTTTGCACCATAGTTCAACAAATCCCTGGTAAAATTCAGAGGTGCTATCACATATTCATCATCGAACTGACGCTCAATACTGAAAAAGGCAGCAGGGTCTAGAATTCCAGAGGTATAAAGTTGACTTGGATCGATGGAAGCTGCACTTCTCGGTGCTTTTGGGTAAAAAACTTTCAGCGGAACATTGATATCCTCCAGATTCACAGATAGAAAAAAACCAACTCCTCTGCCTAAAATTGCAGCTGGCCTTAGTTGATCCCCAAGTGTGGTATCTCCCCAAAAATATCCTTTTGAAAATCGCCCTTGATCAAGAAAATTGTCTGAAACGCCTTTGATTCGCGCTACCATTTGATTCCCCTTGTAGTCGAGCAGCGCATTGTCTTCAATTACTTCAGTGAGAATAGCCACCCCTTCAAGATTTCGTATGCTGTCCAGCCATTCCTCATTAGTCAAAAAACTTTTTCCTTCGGCCACTTCGATTTTCAACTCAGCATCAAAGCTGGCAAAGAGACTTTTGATCAAGTCCTCAAGGCCATTAAATACTGACATGACAATCACCAATGCCATCGTCCCAATTGCAACTCCAATCATGGAGATGGTGGACAGCACCGTGATGAAGTTTCGCTTTTTCTTACTGCGAAAATATCTTGCCGCTATGAAGTAACTAAAGTTCAAGAAGCCTTCCTGTTAGTCATCGTTTTTCTCCTCTTCTGTCTCTGGTGGAGCCGGTGGGATATTAAGGTCAGAAATGACTTTGTCCATATGCTGTGCATAAGAAGCAGAATCATCAGGGAAAAATGCCAGTTCGGGGATAATACGCACAGATTTACCAATCCGCTTGGCAAGCTGATGCCTGATATCTTTTTTATGTTCATTTATCAGATCGTAGGTTTGCTTGGGATCTGCGAGCAAAAAACTCAGGTAAACTTTGGCGAATCCCAAATCCGGACTTACCAAAACATGGGTGATTGTCACCATTGCGCGACCAATTAGATGTTTTGATTCTTTTTGAAAAATATCTCCTAGCTCCTTTTGGAGCAGTTTGGCGTGTTTTTGTTGTCTTTTACTTTCCATGACAAGTATTTGTGGTACAAATTTAGCGAAATAGTTGGGCATGCTTTAATTTCGGGCAAAACCAACCTCTGCCAATCTCCATTTACCTTGCTTAGCTTTTTCAAAGTCAATGATCCTTTCAGACTAATCGGTGTCGGGCTATTCGCTCTGATCATGACTTTAGTCTATTTATTTTGGAATCCTTTCCCGCTGACTAACCCCCAGTTGATCTGGATGGTTTTGGGAGAAAGACTCAGTGAAGGGAATTTCCTTTATCTGGATGTGATTGACGATACAGGTCCATTGTCCGCAGCCTTTTTCGCACTAGTTGATTTTGTATTTGGCCGAAATATGCTTGCCTATGAGCTTATTGGTCGGGTTTTGATCCTTGTTCAGGTGATTTATTGGAATTCAATTCTGATCAAATACCGGGTATTCGATGAAAATACATATCTGCCTGCGATCATTATGCTGGCTTTATTCCATATTTCCTTTGACTTATTGAGCCTTTCTCCCACTTTGATGGGGAGCACATTTTTGATTTTAGCATTAGGTCAGCTTTTCTCTCAGACTGTCCTTCAGAAAGAAACAAGTGAATCCACTCTATTGATTGGTCTTTATGCGGGTCTGGCCACTGGGTTCAACCCTAATTATGCGCTCTTTTTGCCTTACATGATTTTTACTAGTATCGCGATCAGCGGATTTTCTTTCAGACAGTTGATGCTTTCCTTAGTAGGCTATTTCCTTCCAATTTTGCTTATTTCGGTATATTATTTTTGGAATGATGGATTGGAGGCAGCCTTTGATATCTGGCCACTGATTTTTCAGTCAGACAAATATCAATTCCAATCCTATATAAGCTGGTTGATTTTGGGGGCACTCCCCATTTTGTTGTCTCTTGTTGGGTATTTTCTCAGTGCAGTCTTTAAAGGTTCGACTATCAACCAGCAAAAGCAGAGGCAATTGATCATCATTTGGATCTTCTTTTCGGCTTTGGAATTTTTCCTGATCAAGCGTCAGGCATCTTATCAATTGGTCATCTTCATCCCGGGATTAACTTACCTGATCACCCAGTTTTTCCTAAATATGGGACGGAGTATGATCGCAAAGCTTAGCTTTTATTTCCTAATTATTGGACTGCCGGGATTTGCCTTTTGGTATTGGCAAGGGACTGTGGAAAAACACGCAGACTATTTTGTGGAAGAATCGGAACCAATCGGTTACCCAGGTAGTGTCATGGTTCTGGGAGAAGATATTTCTCCTTACATCGAGTCTAAAATGGGAGGCCCATTTTTGAATTTCAAGCTCAGCAAACTTTATTTGGAGAGAGAAAGAGATCTTCCTGAACGGGCAAAATTATTTCAGTTGCTTCAAACTCAAAAAGCGGATGTGATACTTGACCAAGAAGGGGTTTTTGATAAACTTTTGCAAGAGTATCCCGAACTAGCCAAGCAATATGAAAGCCCCGAGTTGGGAGTCTTCTTGTTAAAATAGAATCTGTATGTGCGCTTTTCTGCCAGTAAGCGAATTCTCTTTGGTCAATGGGCTGAAAAAACTAAGATCGGAGTAAATCAGAATTCAATGCGTCTATTGATTTTCAATCGTTTAATTTTTCGCGGCAAGATTGCATGTATCCGAAAATTGGCATGTAGACAATCCCGATAATTTAGGTCTTTAAAAATTTCATCCCTTCATGCTCAAGCTCAACAAAGTGCATCATATTGCGATTATCTGCCGGGATTACGAAGCGTCTAAAGCTTTTTATACCGAGGTTCTTGGACTGAAACTGGAGCAGGAGATTTTCCGAAAAGAACGTCAGTCCTACAAAGCTGACCTTTCGCTCAACGGGCAATATATCCTTGAATTGTTTTCATTTCCCTCTCCGCCAACCCGACCTTCCCGGCCGGAAGCTACGGGTTTGAGGCATTTGGCATTTGAAGTCGATGATATTCAAATGGAGGTGGAGAAACTGAGGAGGCTAGGAGTAAATACCGAACCGATCAGAATTGACGAATTCACCCAAAAAAGATTTACTTTTTTTTCAGACCCGGATGATCTGCCTATTGAGTTATATGAGAAATAATGAAAATTGAATTGGATCTTGATCCTCGTTGTAGATGAAGGTTTTTATTTCTACCTTTTTTAAGTGCCCCTTTTTGGAAGAGGAATTTCAAGCCAACCTTTCATCTTATCAAATAACAAATCCATGAAACCCACCAACAGACGATCCTTTTTAAAAGCGGCAACTTTACCTCTTGGGGTTGGCTTGGGGCTGTTCCCTTTTTCAGAAAGACTTCAAGCGGAAACTTTGAACACTCAGCTTGCTTCCAACTCAAAAATCAAACTTAGCCTGAATGCCTGGTCATATAATGTTCCCCTCTACAAGCATTTGAAAGGGGAATCAGGCGGAATGAGTCTGTTTGACATGCTGGAAGAATGCGCCAGACTAGGTTTTGAAGCGGTGGATCCGACCGGTTATTTTTTTCCGGGATATCCAGAAGTACCGGAAACCAGCTTAATCAACGAATTTAAGCGAAGTGCTTTTCAACTTGGACTTGACATCAGTGGGACGGGAATTCGAAATGATTTTGCACAGGCGGACAAGGTAAAAAGAGCTGCGGATGTGGTAATAGCCAAACGCTGGATCGAAGTGGCATCTGAAATGGGAGCTCCGGTATTACGTGTTTTCGCAGGAGCCCAACCAAAGGAACATACCTGGCACGAAACAGCCGCTTGGATGTCTGAGTCTTTATCTGAAGTAGCCGAGCATGGATCAAAATTCGGTGTAATGGTGGGTGTTCAAAATCATGGAGACATGCTAAAGAGTGCGGATGAGGTACTTAAAATTCTGGAAATGGTAAAGTCCGACTGGTTGGGAACCATCGTGGATACAGGCTTTTTCCTCACTCCCGATCCCTATGCAGACATTGCGAGAGTCATTCCTTATGCAGTCAATTGGCAGGTAAAGGAATTGTTAAGTGATCGAAAAGGAGGAAAAATCGATATGGCCAAGTTGGTCGGTATCATCCTTGCATCGAACTATAGGGGCTATGTACCAATTGAGACTCTTCCGGAACTAGGAAAAGAGGCGGAATACGATGCTTACAAAAAAGTGCCTGAGCTTTTGGGAGAATTAAGAAAGGGCCTTGGAGAAGTGATTTAATTATAGATCGCTCTTAGGATAATCACTTTAAGTTTTCTGTCCAAATTTGCCCTTTGAATTAGCAATTTAAGTTAAAAGAAAGCACTCTAATCATAAGGAGGATGAAGCAAGTCTTGAGGTCTCAAATTCTTTTGCTTCTGGTTTTTCTTAGTCAGGCAGTTTATCCACAATCTGCCTGGCTAGAAAAGCCCAAAACCACTTTTTCAGGGTTTATCGAGGTGTTTTATATCTATGATTTCAACAAACCTGAAACTGTTTACCGCCAGCCATTTTTTTACAATCACAATCGGCATAATGAATTCAACCTGAACCTTGGCTATCTGAAAGTTTCTACAGAGCATTCCAGATACCGGGCAAATTTTGCTTTGCAAACCGGAACTTACCCTAACGATAATTATGCTGCTGAGCCCGGAGCCTTGAAAAATATCTTTGAAGCAAATGCAGGAATGGCATTGACTTCAAAAAGCAACCTTTGGCTGGATGTCGGAATTTTTGGATCACATATAGGTTTTGAAAGTGCTGTTTCGATCGATAATTGGACTCTCACACGATCGATTTTGGCAGAAAACTCACCGTACTTTGAAGCAGGAGCCAAGCTCACGTTTTCTCCCGGTGAAAAATGGGAATTTACCGGATTGATTTTAAATGGCTGGCAGCGAATTCAACGGTTATCGGGGAATTCGATTCCATCCTACGGTACACAGGTAAAATTCATTCCCAATGAGCAGATTCTATTAAACTGGAGCACATTTTTAGGGACAGACGATCCCGACAGCACTAGAAGAATGCGGTATTTCAATAATTTTTATGGGGAATTTCAATTGACCGAAAAGCTGGGATTGATCGCCGGATTTGATCTGGGTGTGCAACAAAGAGAAAAAGATTCTAAGAAATACGACTCCTGGCTCTCTCCGGTTATTATCGGGCAATTCGCACTTCATCAAAACTGGAAAGCTGCCATCCGAGCTGAATATTACCAAGACCCAACAGGGATAATTATTTCTAAAGAAACTCCAAATGGATTTAAGACGACGGGACTTTCGCTGAACCTTGATTATTCTCCCTCACAAAATATTGCTTGGAGAATTGAAGGGCGATGGTTGAAAAGTAAAGATGAGATATTTTCAAGATCCGAATCCTTAAGCAATCAGGATTTTTTCCTTGGCAGTTCTATTGCGATCAAATTTTCAAGTCGGTCCGAATAAAAATTTTTTCCAAGATATTTCTTTCCTCCTTTTCGTCACCAACATCTTTAAAACAAAAAAGCCCGAAGATTACGCTTCGGGCTTTTTCTAATTTATTTAGCTATCAAGTACAAGCAATTTTATTCACACGATTTTGATGTCTTCCTCCTTCAAAATCTTTAGTCAGAAAAGTCCCAGCCATCTTTTCGGCTAATTCATACGAGACAAATCGAGCAGGTATTGCCAATACATTTGCATTGTTATGCTGACGGGCAAGTGCTGCCAATTCCTCGTTCCAGCAAAGTGCAGCACGGATTCCCTGATGTTTATTGGCTGTAATAGCTACTCCGTTTCCGCTTCCGCAAATCACGATTCCAAGTTCAACTTCACCTTTTTCAACAGCCGTACTCAAAGGATGTACAAAATCAGGATAATCCACAGAAGCATCTGAAAAGGGTCCAAAGTCTTTCACTTCATAACCAGATGCTTCCAGTTTTTGGATCAGTTTACCTTTGTATTCAAAACCGGCATGGTCACCGCCGATCGCTATTTTCTTTGCCATGATAATTAACTTTAATCTTTGTTCTCTTCTTCCAAATCTTCCAATTCTTCAGCTGCCCTTTTCACTGCTTTTTCCTTTTCCAAACGCTTCGCAATCTGAATTCCGGCTTCATACAAAACTAGGATTGGCATTGCAATCAAAATCTGACTGATCACATCCGGTGGTGTAATAATCGCAGAAACAATAAGGATAATCACAATTGCATGTCTTCGATAAGACCTGAGCATTGCTGAAGTCACCAACCCAGATTTGGAAAGGAAATAAACTACAACGGGAAGTTGAAACATGATCGCGGAAGCCAGCACCAGCATGGTCAGCGTGGAGATGTAAGACGAAATATCAAACTCATTGATGATCGTGGGATCCAGCTGATAGTTCGAAAGGAAGTTGATCGACATGGGAGCGAGGACAAAATATCCAAAGGCTGCACCCATGAAGAATAAGAAGCTAACAAAGAAGACAGCTCCACGAGCTGCATTCTTTTCCTTATCGTACAATCCCGGACTGATGAATCTCCAAACCTCCCAGAAGAGGTAAGGGAAAGCTACAATAAATCCTACCACAAGACTTGATGTCATGTGCATAGAGAATTGGCTTGTCATCTCCCTACTTTGAAGGGTAAAGGGCAACTCTTCTATACAGAGTGCCGCTACTCCCAGGTAATTTCCAAGATCGCAAAACAATCGATACGTGATGAAATCAACCTTGGAAGGCCCCAGGATAATTACCCCAAAAACAATACTTTTTGCCAAAAAGGCAATTACCGTGAGAATAAGAACTGCTGAAACGGACCGAAGCAAATGCCAACGCAATGCTTCCAAATGGTCCAGAAAAGACATGCCTTGCTCTTCTTCTTCCTCTTTATATTGATCTAACGCCACTTTTGGGGATATGTATTTTAGTATAAAGGAAATTCAACCATCCAGGTATTTACTTCAACGCGGATTTTCTGCAACTCAGCTTCTTGGTCATGGTTTTTCAAAGCCCGGTCGATCAGGTGGACGATCTTTTTCATATCGGCTTCCTTCAATCCACGAGTAGTCACTGCTGCGGTACCTACACGCATTCCTGAAGTCACAAAAGGAGACTTGGTATCGAATGGCACCATATTCTTATTGATTGTAATATCCACTTTCCCAAGAGTCTCCTCTGCAATCTTTCCTGTGAGGTCTTTATTTCGAAGGTCAATTAGCATAAGGTGATTGTCTGTACCACCGGAAATGATCTGGTAACCGAGACTTACGAACTCATCTGCCATTATGGATGCATTCTTTTTCACCTGAACGACGTAATGCATGTATTCGTCAGATAGTGCCTCCTGGAAAGCAATTGCTTTTGCAGCAATAATATGCTCCAAAGGACCTCCCTGAGTACCAGGGAAAACTCCCATATCCAACAGGGAGGACATTTTTCTTATTTCTCCTTTTGGAGTAGTGAGCCCAAATGGATTGTCGAAATCTTCTCTCATCATAATCAATCCACCTCTTGGACCTCTCAGGGTCTTGTGGGTAGTAGTGGTTACAATATGGCAATACTCCAGCGGATCATTCAGCAAACCTCTTGCGATCAATCCTGAAGGGTGAGAAATATCTGCTAACAAAAGCGCCCCAACCTGATCAGCAATGTCTCTGAGTCTTTCATAATCCCAGTCACGGCTATAAGCAGAAGCTCCGCAAATCAACATTTTAGGATTTACTTCCAAGGCTTTTGCTTCCACCTTATCGTAATCGATCAATCCGGTAGACTCTTCCACACCATAGAAATTCGCCTGATAAAGTTTTCCTGAGAAATTCACCGGAGAACCGTGCGTAAGGTGTCCTCCGTGAGAAAGATCAAATCCTAAGATCGGATCACCGGGCTTCAGACAAGCCAACATGACAGCGGCATTAGCCTGAGCTCCTGAGTGGGGCTGCACATTTGCCCAGCCTGCTCCAAAAAGTTCTTTTGCACGATCTATCGCCAATTGCTCGATTTGATCTACTACTTCGCAGCCTCCATAATAACGCTTGCCCGGAAGCCCTTCTGCATATTTATTGGTCAAGACACTCCCTGCAGCTTCCATTACTTGCTTACTGGTGAAGTTTTCGGAGGCAATCAGCTCGATGCCTCTCTTTTGTCTGTCTTCTTCTTGCGCGATGAGGCCGAAAATAACCGAATCTCTTTTCATAATCAGGTGTTTGAGAGCTAACTTTTGGGAGTTTAACCGGGTTTCTCCGGCTGAAAACGAGGTCAAAAATAGACTTAAACTCCCGATTATCCAATCCAAAAAAGTGTTTGCACAAAGAATGCTGGATACCTGCGGTTGATTTCCTATTTTGGATACATGTTTGATTTCAAATTCCGCCCCAGCATGTATTTCATGGGGGATATAACCTCTATTTTATTAGTAAAACTCCATTATCCAGAAAGCAAATGGGGAGAGCAAATCAGTATTTATGCCCATTCTCTGGACACGAAGATTAATTTCGAAGCGGTGGATTTCTATGGCAATGAATATATGTTGTATCCCTCAAGTGCACTGGAACCGCTATCTCTGGAGGAACTGATCGATATGCTGGAAGGAATGCAGATCAACCGGGATCACCCGGAGGGAAATATGGTCATGACACTGGATGGATTTCCGGAGGCAAAAAGCCAATTTTATCCTCAGCTCCATGATTACTATCAGGAAAAAAGACAAAGCCTTGGCCTTGATTAAAAATCAAAAATGGGGTTTCTCCCATTCATCTGAGAAGATCTAAACCAATTCTCGTAAGTCTCAAATTTCAAACAACCGATTAAAACCATTCTCTGAAATCTGATATTCTTGAAGGAGTTGACAGGTAACCTATATTTCAAAATGCCTGCTCAGTTGATAACTGGGAAACTTGTATCCATATCTCACCCTCAATAAAAATTGGTGTTAGTTTATCCATTGCTTCTAGAAACTTCAGACAAAAGTATGCTGACATTCAGGCGGAGAAAAGTTTGCCAAATTAATTCTCCGTTAAAAAAAAATACACCAACCCTATTATTTCCATGTTAAGTGCGCTGATCGCTTTCGCCTTTCTACTTTCAGGACTTATTCTTCAGCGAATTCCTTATTTCCCCTTGGAAAAAGCGACCCTTTGGATCAATCGTTATTTACTCAATCTGGTCCTTCCGGCATTGGCCTTACTTCATATCCCTCAAATTAAACCTGGGCTAGATTTGCTGGTTCCAATCTCGGCAGCGTGGTTCACATTTTTCCTTTCTTGGGTGATCTTTGGATTGATGGGGAGAATCTTACATTGGAACAAAGGAACAACTGGTTGCCTGGTCATCGTATCTGGACTTGCAAATACTTCTTTTCTCGGTTTTCCGGTACTTGAAGCCCTTTATGGAAAGCAGGCGTTATCGGTCGCTTTACTGATGGATCAGGGGGGATCATTCCTTTTGGTCTCTTCACTCGCTATAGTAGTGGGATCGATTTACAGTCATAAAGAAGGAAATCTCAGCTCTATCCCACTCAAAATTTTAAGTTTTCCCCCATTTATATTCCTGCTTGGTACAATTTTGATGAGTTTTTTGGGATGGAAAACCCCTGAGGTTTTACTGCCATTCCTAGCTGCGATTGGAAAGACAATGGCACCCATGGCTCTATTGGCCCTTGGGGTCAAGTTTTCTTTGGATGCGGGAGCACTAACTTCCAGGTTCTACTGGTTGAGCATCGGCTATCGACTGATTTTGGCTCCAGCAATTGTCTGGTTGGTTTACCGAAATTTCCTCCCTGAAAGTGAACTGACTTTCAAGGTCACAGTTCTGGAAAGCGGAATGGCCCCCATGATTACCGGATCAATCGTAGCTATCCAGTATGGACTTCAGCCAAAACTCGCCACACTGCTGGCAAGTCTGGGAATCCCAATCTCGTTGGTCAGTATTTTTCTTTGGTATTTATTCTTAGGCTGATCCTAAGACCAGATCCGAATCAATTCATTGAGGAATTCCGGGTGGATTTGAGTGTTTGTAGCAACAATATTTCTCCCAAAAATAAAATCCTCCCCTCCGGAAAAATCGGTGACAGTTCCTCCTGCTTCTTGCACGATCAATGCACCGGCCGCTACATCATAGGAATTGAGGTTGTATTCAAAATAGCCCTCGATTCGACCTGAAGCCACATAACAAAGATCAACGGCTGCACTTCCAAGTCTTCTGAGTCCGTGAGTGGAATGCATCAGGAACTTCAGAGCTGCCAAATATTTATCGATCTGCTCAAAGTTGTAATAAGGGAAGCCTGTTGCAATGAGTGAAGCTGCAAGATTCTCAGCATTGCTTACCCGGATTGGGGTGTCATTGCAAAATGCTCCACCACCTTTCATTGCGTAGAAGCATTCGTGGCGATTTACTTCATAGACCACTCCTAACACAACTGCATCGTACTCCATCAACGCAATGCTCACAGAATAGACAGGAAGTCCATGGATGAAATTGGTCGTACCATCCAACGGATCAATTACCCAGTTGAATTGCTCTTGACGAGTTGTGTTAGTTCCTTCCTCCGTAATAAAACCTGCTTCAGGAAGAATCAGGCAAAGTTTATCAACGATCTGCCGTTCGGCTTCTTTGTCAACATATGAAACCAGGTCATTAAAGCCTTTGTGTTCTACAGTCTTCAGATTGAAGTTTTGTCTTTCCTTACGAATAAAGGCGCCGACTTCTTTAGCTATTTCCTGAGTCTTTTCGAGAAGCAGGCCAAGCGTTTCATTGGATATCATATTTCAGAAAAATGGGTTAATTCAATCTTTAGGGTTTTTTCCAGCTAGTACCAGCACTATCTCACCTTTTGTCGGATGGGTCTGGTAAAATTCTATCAATTCGGCAAGCGTTCCTCTTATGTTTTCCTCGTGAAGTTTGGTCAGTTCTCTGGAAACACATGCTTGCCTGTCCGGACCAAAAGCTTCAGAGAATTGCTCAAGTGTCTTCATCAGACGATGTGTGGATTCATAGAAGATCATGGTTCGAGTTTCCTCAAGCAAGGATTCAATCCTGGTTTTTCTTCCTTTTTTATGGGGCAAAAACCCTTCAAAAATAAATCGGTCATTGGGAAGCCCGCTATTGACCAAAGCAGGAACAAATGCAGTGGGACCAGGTAAGCATTGGACGTCCAACCCTGCCGCTAATACTTCCCTTACCAATAAAAATCCTGGATCTGAAATCGCGGGTGTCCCTGCATCACTTACCAAAGCGAAGACTTCCCCTTTTTTCATTCGATCCACCAGTTTTTGGACAGCTTTATGTTCGTTGAAAATATGGTAACTCTGAAGCGGCCGGGAAATCTCGAGATGTTTCAGCAGGATTCCACTCGTGCGAGTATCTTCCGCCAATATCACATCAGCACTTTTAAGAACTTCCAATGCTCTAAGGGTAATGTCTTTGAGATTCCCGATAGGAGTAGGAACCAAATAGAGGTTAATCGGGTGATCAATCATGAATGAATTGAATCAATCGCTTTAGCCAGTTTATGATCCTTAGCCGTCACCTTATTCCCTTCATCATGAGTCGTCAGTTCAATGTCCACTTTATTGTAGACATTACTCCAATTGGGATGATGCTGGTGCTCTTCCGCCAAAAAAGCAACACGAGTCATAAAGGCAAACGCCTCTTGAAAATCCTTGAACTTGAATGATTTTTTTAGCTTATTATTTTCTTCGATCCACATGATATATAGAATTTAGAGCGAAATCACACCTTCAATCGATGATGCTCTTTCGTAAATGTCAATGATTTGGTCTGCACTGTCCATCATTACCTGAATGGTCGTACTTACATATTTTCCACCGGAACTTGGTTTGAGTGACATTTCGTTCTTTGGGAAAAGGTCCCCGATCGAATTCTCACTTCCGCTTGGAACAATGAATTTAAACATATAAAGCATGGGAAATTGCCCATTTGCTTCTAATTTGTCCTTAAAGGCTTTTTTATCGAATTGATTCTTCATTGCAGTACCTTGTTAAAATCCAGAGCTGATTGGATATAAACAAAGAACCCATGCTTGTAGGCATGGGTTCAATTTTCTAAGGTTTAGAAAAATTTGTATCTAAAATCTTTGACATTGGCGAGTTCCTGAAGGGCCATCATCACCTGATAAGTTGTTCTTTGAGAAGCGTTTTGTGTCAACTGTCCCTGAAAGTTTGTGTAATCTCCAATTTCAGCTGCAGGAGTAAGTGTGTTAAGCTTGCCAACCATTACTCCAATATCTTCCTGTATTGGCATTGTTATTTGACCATTTGTTAGGCCAAAAACAGAACCAATTGCTCGAGGAGCGAATCCGATACCCGGAATCACAGCAGCACTCAATTTAAGATCAGGAATTTCGTTCAAGGAAGACTCATTTGGATAAGCTGCCTGCATTTCAGCAAGAGTCGCCTTTCCCTTTAGCTTTTCAATGATTATAGCAGCCTTTTTCTCGTTTCTCACCAGCAATTCTACTTGCTCTCTCACATCTACCAAAGTTGCATCGCCTTCCTCTTTCTTGTTGACCAAAGTGGCTACCAAATACGAGTTATCCAATTCAAAAACTGGAGAAACTTCATCTTCAGATGCCTCTGAAAACGCCCATCTTACTACTTCTCTCGCGTTCTGTATATTATTAAGGTTACGGCTTCCCGCGTCCAAGTTATTAGCTTGTATGATTCTATAGGCAGCGGCTTCAGCTTTCTCGGTGAATTCACCTCTGTTACCTGCTTCAGCTGCAAACGTGTCAGCATTTCTGAAAGCTTCATTTCTTGTGGCATCACTTGCAACTAGTTCTAATTCAATCGATGAAACCTTTGTATAGGTACTTTTAGGCAATTCGGTCACATCAATGATGTGGAAACCATATTCAGTTTCTACCAATTCATTGAGCAGGCCTGTGGATTTTGCAGCATAAGCTGCATTTGCAAATGCCTCTACAAAATCTTCCTTAGCAAACCATCCCAGATCTCCTCCATTTTGAGCAGTACCGTCTTGACCATATTGTTGTGCAGCAACGGCAAAGTTGCCATTGGCTTTTACATCTGCAAGTACTTGGTCTGCCTGAGCCTTAATCTGAATGATGGCCGCACTATCCAATCCTTGAGTACTGAATAGAATATGAGAAGCTCTGATTCTTGGAGTTCCTTCATACTGCGAAGTAACTTTATAAGTCACATAAGAAGAATTTGGCGTCACAAATGGACCATAGGTTTGACCTGACAAAACTTCTCCAACGTTATTCGTAAGATTTACAGGAAGCGCATCACCCGGAGCTATTGTCAAAAATGGGCTTTGAGTTTCGGAATTTCTTACTGCGAAAAGAGAATCATTTTCAGCAGTTTTTAATTCTTCGGTTAACTGATTGATTCGAGTGATCACATCTGCAGAATCGATTCCGCTAGGAAGAATACTGAAACTGATGTATTCAAGATTTGCTGTATTTCCTGTTTTGAATTTACTTTGATTTTTTTTCAAATACGCTGTCAATTCACTTTCTTCCACTTTCACCTCAGAATCATTGATCGCAGTGTACGGGATGAATAAAAGAGAAACGTCTGCAAGGGAATTAGCTGCTTTGAATTCTAGCTTGGCTTCTGCCGAAGTAGCATATTCTGAGGTAGCCAGGAGATTGTCATATTTGATTCTCAATCTGGAATCTGCAAAAAGTTTCTCTTGCTGAGCCCAGAAAGCTTGTTGTGCCGGATCTGCTGTTTCGAGTGACTGCAGGAAAGTAACAAGTTGATTTTTGTCAAACTCACCAGTTTGTGGATTCACAAGTTGCTGACGCAATTCGGCTACAATATTTTTACCCTGAACCATGTCAACGAGCTCAGCATCAGAAACTGTCAGACCAAGTTTTTCATATTCTTCGTTGAAAACACGCTCCACAATCATGGTCTGCCAAGCTTGCTCTCTTACCGTGAACATCTCAACCTCAGAGGGAACACGACCAGTTCGCTGCTGATATCCAGCTTTCACTTCTTCTACTTTGGCTACATACTCTTCGTAAGAGATTTCTTCTCCTGCGATTTCACCTACGATGTTTTGATTGGAACCGAGTAGGTTGGAGCTAGGACTTAACAAGTCTCCACCCAACAGGAATAAAATTAACCCTCCAGCAATTACGCCGATAGCTAGACCTGTTCTCTGTCTTATTTGTTTAATTAACGCCATTGTTGATACTACGCTTTTTTTGAGTGTCGCAAAATAATAGCATTAGGAACGAAATTCAAAATTTAATCTCAATCAAACCCATATCTAAAAAATCCCCGAAGGACTGATTTTCAGCTTAACTGAATCAATTCGGTGGTCTTGTTTGGTTACAACTGTAAAGGTGTAAGAACCAGAAGTCACGGATTCACCTTTTTTTGGAAGGTTTTCAGTCAATGACAAAACCAGTCCGGATAGGGTCTCAAAGTCCCCAATGGGCAAATCCCATCCGTATTTATCATTTAAATAATCGATCTCGTGTCGGGCACTTAATAAATATTCCTGCTCTCCGGTTTTTTGTTCTATCAAATCGTCGTTGTCATATTCATCGTCGATTTCTCCAAAAATTTCTTCAATTATATCTTCCATTGAAACAATACCACTTGTCCCTCCAAATTCATCCACCACTAAAGCCAGACTTTTCCGTTCCTGAATAAATTGGATCAACACTTCGTTTGCCAGGGCAGATTCCGGTGCAATAATGATTGGAGTAAGGATTTCTTCAATTGTTTTTGGTTTTTTAAAAAGCTCTAATTGATGACAATATCCTATCACCTCGTCTATAGAATCACGGTAAACGATGACTTTGGAATGCCCGCTTTCTTCAAAAACTGCCTTGAGCTCTTGAATAGTATCGCTGACTTCAACCGCTACCAAATCGGTTCTTGGCACCATACATTCACGAATTCTGACTGTTTTAAATTCAACCGCATTGTCAAAAATCTTAGTATCAATATCAACTTTTCCCTCTTCGCGACCCTGGCTCATATGATTTTGAATGAAGCTGTTGAGGTCAGTTACAGTGAATACAGGCCTGTCCTCACTGTAGGGAAGTCTGAGAATTTTCGTAATAAAAAACCGAGACAGACCCACTACGCCCCAAACTATTGGATACATCAGAAAGTAAATCGCCAGAAAGGGAATTGCAAAAAAGTTTAACATGCTATTTGGATTGAGCATGAAAAAGCTTTTTGGTAAAAACTCTCCCGTAATCAACACGATAATGGTCGATATTATGGTTTGCATCAATAGAATTATCGCGTCATTATTGACACCCGGTGGAAGCCACATTTTCAGCGGCACTTCCAATAGAAAAGCCATAAAAGTACCATACAAGACCAGGCAGATCGTATTTCCAAGGAGAGTTGTTCCTATGAATTGACCCGGACTTTGCATAAATCCACTCAATATCTTTCCTCTCATATCACCTTGCTTACTTTGAAGCTCAATCTGCAATTTATTTGAAGAGACGAAGGCGATTTCTATTCCAGAGAAAAATGCTGAGAAAAGAAGGGAAATCAGAACTATGATCAAGTAGGAAACTTCCATTTTTAGCGCTTTTTACCAGGTTTAGTTTTTTTCTGAGGAGAACCTTGATCTGCTGGTTGTTGCATTCTTCGATATTGAAACCAAAATAACAATGCAACAGCAAACATAAAAATCGGGTAAGACGCACCAATGCCAGAAGTCAACGATAGGTGGACGCCAATGATAATCAATGCCAATGAAAGGGAAAGCAAAAGTGCGTCAGGAAGTTTCATGGGTATTTAATCTGAATTTAACGGACATGATGAGATTGTAAAATCTCAATATAACCTCCAATATTGACTGATGAATGTTGCTCATTTCAAATTCCTTCTCCAGGCAATACTGTGCGACTATCTCGGACTTTTTTAAGCTTATACTTACTAAAACTCTCATCAGCTTCCATTCCTGTACCGTTGAAAAGTGTTTGTTTTTCCTGAATAGTCACAAAAGTTTCTGTATAGATTTTCTTCTCGGTAGGATTCCAATACAATTCTTCTGCTTGGAGTCGTTGGTCTTTCAGCAAGTTTTTCACCTGTACGTTCCCAATGCCCTTATAGATATTCTCTGTTTTGAGAAAAAATCCCTTGTCAGCTCTCATCGTGGTGCTCAGTGTCCCTTCAATTTCAAAAAACTGAATATCTATGCCTTCCGGAAATTCAATGTTCCCATTGGCAAATTCAAGTTGTTTTGGAGCTCGAATTTCTGATCTGACAACTGCAGAATCGCTATGAACCAAATGAATATTAATGGCACTATTGACCGGGCCATCGTACACCTGCAGGGAAGCTGTATCCACATCTTCACGGCAGGAAAAGATGATTATACTTATACTAAAAAAAAGGATTCCTATCACCTTATTCATTTTTCAAAGATACTTGAATTTTAATCGAACGGCTTTAAATGAAAAAAGGCAGTCCAAGGACCGCCTTTTTTTTAATCAAAAATATGTTAGTCTCTTGTAGCGAGCGAAACTGTCTCACCTATCCAGCAACCTGTGCTGATGGAAGACCCTACAGCAAGACCTTCAGTGAACAACTCCTCTTTAGACGGGAATCTAGCGCGAGCGTTAGCCATGCCTTTGGAATCACCTGCTCTTTGGTAAGAATTGTAAGCTGCGATGTAGATTGATTGATCTTTTGCACGGCTTACTCCACCTCTACACTCATTTGATGAATTCATGTAAAGTGTTCCGATCAACGTATACGCATCAGAAACTTTAGATTCATCCAATCCAGCTGCTTCTCTGGCTGAAGTTCTTGCCTGAGAATTCCTGCCTTGACTTCCATGGATTTTAGCCAATTCCATATGAACTTCAGCTTTCTGGTTATCATTCTCAGCAAGAGTTAGCGCTTTCTCCAAAACGGGTAGAGCTTTTTCATAAGAACCTTCCTGCAAATATCTCATTGCTCTCACCTGTGAAGTTGAGAAAGTAGGGTTTTTGGTATCGATTACTTCCAAAGCTGCAAGAAACGCAGCTGAAGAGTAACACTTGTATTGCACTGAGTACTTGAATATTTGGTTTGCCAAAACCTCATTCGCAGGATCTGCAGTCAATTTTGGTCCCATGGTTTTTTCGATAAAATCACAATCGATCAGTTCCATAGCAACCAGCAACTGCTCAACTTGTCCCTTAGGACTAGCGACATCCTTACCTTCAGCTGCAGCTTTATCTAATATGCCAGTGATATTATCATAAATAGCCAAAACTTGCTCAGGCTGATAAGCCTTGTTCATCAGATAATTTCTTCTGATCAAGTCAAAATAAGCCGCAGTCAAAGGAGTGGAAATAGTACCATTCACCTCCAACGCTTTCTCAAAATCAGCAATGGGTATTTTCAGATTTTCCTTATCTGCTTTGTAGAATTGATATCCGTAATAAGCCTTATTCTCTATCCATTTTGCTTCATTTTTATAAAGCTCTCCTCTTTTGTCGTAAATGGCGATCACAGAATCTTGGTAAACTACTTTTTGAGCGGCATCCGCAGTCGCGTCTGCTGCGCCTTTGTAAATAGTTACACCATTGATATAAAGAGACTCATTTAAATCAGGTGAGTTTACCAAAAGCCAATTTAAAGGCCTTGTAGCTTCTACAAACTGATCTGACTTCATGTAGTCAGTGTAGGCTGCGTTGAATTCTCTGGCTTTAGCTTCCGTAGCAGGATCTGCAGGCCAATTCCATCCATCTTGCGCCTGGGCCATACCAGCCAGAAGCAAAGCTGAAAGAGTAAGTAGGGTTGATTTCATTTTCATGTCTGATTAATTGGTTTGATTCGGTGACGTTCGATTTCGATAACGCTTTTCAGATTTGCCTACCTCAATCTCCTGTAATGGTTTAGCTTTATTCAAAAACTCTTTTGTAGAACCAACTATTGTCGTTAAGTGAAAGCCCGAAGGTGAAGTTCACATAATTCTCTTTAATCAGTCCGTTCTCTGTTGTTCCTCTTTGTCCGACTTTCATAGCAAAATTTACGAGTGAAAGTTGGTTGACTGGAAAGGAAGCTCCAAAGTTAATGCCAATGTCATTGATGTTAGTTTGGTTCAGGAAATACGGTGTTTGCTGGAATTCTAGCCCAAAACGGTATGTACTACGCTTCAAAGGGCTATCTATCGCTAAATAATCCGGTACAATCTGAAAACCTAAACCAACTTTTATAACTTCTTTTAACTGAAGTGGATCATCCAAAAAGGATCTGTATTGGCTGAAATCCTGATACTGACCTTCCAGACCTATCACAAATTTATTTATTTTTTCATACGTGACTCCAAATCCGTATCGATTTGGGATGTAAACACTTCCGGGTTCATTATTGGCGATCAGGTCGCCATCTGAATCGGGGTCACTAGCTTGGCCAATTGCCGCCAGCTTAGCAAAAGCTTTTCCATTAACATCCCCTAAATTCTGATAAATGGCTCCCAAGTGCAAATTACTTTTGTTCCCAACTTTGAAAAAGTAATGTCCTCCGAATTTCAGACCGATATCACTAACCGTTAATCTCTCGTAATATTCGGAAGTTGTCCCTACTTGATTGAGGTTGTCATCAAATAGCGAAAGCCTGTTTGTACGGATCGTCGATCCAAACAAATAAGAACCCTGAAAACCCAGACTCAGGTTTTTTGCTACAAGCCAGCCAACATTAAAATAAGCTTCAGTTATTCCTCCGTCTCCTTTGATCGAATTAACCGCTTGGAGTTCCGCATTGTTGACCAGACTCGCTATTAGAAGGCGATAGTTTACACTGGTGATTTGATTAAGACCAAGTCCGGTCGTGAGTTTTCCTGATTTGAAAGGAAGGGAAAAGGCCAGATAAGAAAGGCCTCCGCCATCAACATTCGAATTTTGCGTTCCGTTGTCAGCGTTGATTTTTTTATAGTTAAAGGCTGCCTGAAAATTGAAAATCGTGTTTCGGGTTGTCAGGGCAGGATTGACCACATTTGCATTCCATCCGGTTCCAAAACTTATTCCTAGTCCTCCCATACCCTGATTTTGGGTAAGTCCGGAATAATTGAATTCTCCTATTCCTAACGCACTGTAGGTTGAGGCACTAGACTGGGCATTAGCCTCAGAAAATAACAAAAGGGTGCATAGTACACCCAGCAATTTCAGTTTGATCTTACTCAACATTGTGGTTTAGAATGCAATTAAGTCCATGCAGGACTAAATTGGGGACTACAAATATGTGGCCTTTTGCCAATGAAACAAAAGATTGAGCGTCTCCGCCACAAACAAAGACCTTGATTTCGGGATAATCTTGCTGATACGATTGAATTTGACCGCTTAATTCATACTCAACCCCATACCAAATTCCTATCTGCATACAGGAAATGGTATTATCACCGATACGCTTTTTTGGTTTTTCTTCCAGTCCTACCAAAGGAAGCCGGGCGGTGAGCGTGTTCATTGCCTTAGCTCTCATGGCAAGGCCTGGGCTGATAGCTCCTCCCAGGTAGGCATTGTCTTGGTTTACAAAATCAAATGTTATACAACTTCCCAAGTCAATAGTCAAAACCGGGCCGTTACCTTCCAATTTCCACCCTCCAATCGCCGCTGCGATCCTGTCAAGACCCAAAGTGGATGGACTCCCATATTCATTAGAAATGGGAAATAGTGTCTCAGATGTCAGGAAGATGAAATCAAAAGGTAAAAGTCTTTGCAATTCTTCCCTATTCCAACGAACCGAACTGACCAAACAATGGTCAAATTTTTTATCAGACAAACTAACAAGCGCTTCCTCCATTTCCTCAAATACACCTTCCCAAACCAATTCAGCCTTTTCAAATAGGGCAGATTTGATTCGTGTATTACCGATGTCTATGACCAGATTTGGCATTTTTGCATGTTTAGCTTTGCAAATTAGACATTTAAAAAAAACAGGGCTTTTCATTTCCATCAAATTATATTTGATTAACTGAATCCTTAACATACTTTAACCCATGAGTAACCCCAGCTATAGCATGATTGGACTAATGTCCGGCACTTCGGGAGATGGCCTAGATTTAGGCTATTGCCAGTACGAAAAGTCAGACCAATGGTCATTTGAGATAGTACATTCGTTGACTATCCCTTTTCCTGAGGCTATTGGAGAAAAATTGATAAAATCACACCTGCTTTCGGCCTTAGATCTGGCGATTCTGGATGTAGATTTTGGTCGATGGATGGGAGAGAAAGTGAAAGAATTTTGCCAGGAAAAACAAATTTTTCCCCAGGCAGTCTGCTCCCACGGTCATACCGTTTTTCATCAGCCGGGGAAAGGTCTCAGCCTTCAGATCGGAAATGGCTGGGCACTACACCAAGCCTGCGGATTAAAAGTTATCAATGATTTCCGAATGTTGGACATACAATTGGGAGGACAAGGCGCTCCGCTAGTACCAATAGGGGACCAATTGCTTTTTCCTCAGATCGACTTTTGTATTAATCTGGGAGGAATCGCAAATATCAGCATGAATGTCGATGGCAATAGAATTGCCTTTGATTGTTGTCCTTTCAATTTGCTGCTCAATGAGCAGGCAAATATCCTTGGTGCTCCTTATGATGAAGGGGGAGATTGGGCGAGGGAGGGATCTGTAAATATTCCCCTTTTAAACGAACTGAATGCCTTTCCTTTTTACACCAATAACGATCCTAAATCACTTGGACGTGAAGATATGGAGAACGAGTTTCTCCCCTTGATCAGAAATTCCGAACTTTCTGAAAGAGACATCCTGTGTACGCTGGTCGAGCACTATGCTTTGCAGATTTCAATAGTAATTAAATATAATCAGGCAAGAGAAACTCCCTCAGTACTCATTACCGGAGGAGGAACTTACAATTCTTATTTTGTAGAGCGTCTGGATCATCATCTTGATGGGGAATGGGCTCAGTTTGCAGCATCGTCTGAATTAATCGAATTTAAGGAAGCTTTAGTGTTTGGTTTTTTGGGAGTTCTGAGATTAAGAAACGAAAATAACTCGCTTGCATCGGTAACTGGTGCAATACAAGACTCTTGCGGAGGCACTATTTATGGGTGATTACCTGTCAAAGATGGTTTAGGCGGCGAGGTTTATTTTTCTATTTTTGCCTGAGAAATAAACCCAACTAGTACCATGCAGGAGTTACTTAAAAAATTTGAAAACAAGCAACCGGAAATTATTTTCGAGTGGAGTGACAGCGAATCTGAGGCAGAAGGCTGGGTGGTAATTAATTCCCTCAGAGGTGGAGCTGCCGGCGGGGGAACGAGGATGAGAAAAGGCCTCGACAAGCGAGAAGTTGAGTCTCTCGCTAAGACCATGGAAGTGAAATTCACCGTTTCAGGACCTGCAATCGGTGGCGCAAAATCAGGGATCAACTTTGACCCAAATGATCCTCGAAAAGAAGCGGTACTTCAGAGATGGTATAAAGCGGTCATGCCACTTTTAAAGAGTTACTACGGGACAGGAGGCGACCTTAATGTGGATGAAATCCATGAAGTAATACCAATAACAGAATCGTACGGACTTTGGCATCCTCAGGAAGGAATCGTAAATGGGCATTTCCATGCCACTGAACCTCAAAAAATCCGAAAAATAGGCCAATTACGACAGGGAGTTTCCAAGGTCTTGGAAGATCCCAACTTCACCCCAAATGGTCCTAAAAAATACACCGTTGCAGATATGATCACCGGATATGGGGTAGCGGAAGCTGTGCTTCATTATTATCAAATCTGGGGTGGAGATATTAAAGGTAAGCGTGCCATTATTCAGGGCTGGGGCAATGTAGGAGCGGCTGCCGCTTGTTTTCTGGCAGTAGAAGGAGTAAAAATAGTCGGTATTATCGACAAAAATAGCGGTGTAATCAATGAAGCCGGATACAGCTTGGATGAGATCAGAGACTTATTTCTGAAAAGAAATGGCAATACACTGGTCGCTGATAACATGCTCTCATTTGCTGAGATCAATGAAAAAATTTGGGACATTCCATTGGAAATCTTTATCCCTGCAGCATCTTCCAGACTAGTCACTCAGCAGCAGACAGAGAGAATGGTCCATGCAGGTCTTGAAGTCATCTCTTGCGGCGCAAACGTACCTTTCGCTGATTCAGAAATTTTTGTGGGACCCATCGGAATGTGGGCAGATGAGCAGGTATCCGTAATCCCAGATTTCATCGCCAATTGTGGAATGGCAAGGGTGTTTGCTTATTTGATGAGTGACAAGGTGGAAATTACCGATCAAGCGATATTTTCAGATGTCAGTAATACAATCAAAAATGCCTTGAAAAAGACTTTTTTGACAAATCCTGGCAAAACTAAACTGGCTCAAAATTCCTATGAAATAGCTTTAGCACAGCTTATGTAAATTATTCCTCCAATAATAAGTTTTGGGAATACTTTAGAATTCCGGAACATCCTTCCTTCAATGTCGAAATCTATTCGCTAAAATCCCTAGTTCCCGAAAACAACTTGAATCTAAAATCTTGGTGTTTGGCTAGGAATTTTATCTGAAAGAAAGTAGAATCACAATTCAATTTTGAATTAGTGTTTTCCGGAATCATAATTATTAACCAAAAAACAAAAATTAAAGATGGAATTTTTAATCATTATTGTCTTTGTAGTCGGATACCTGGCAATAGCTTTGGAGCATCCGATAAAAATCAATAAGACTGCATCTGCTTTAGTTACGGCAGTAGTTTGTTGGACAATTTTCACGGTTTCGGATGCTCCGGAGACTCTTTTAAATAGTACCCGGTATACGGACTTCCTTCATGAACTTGGAGAGAAAGCTAGTACTTTAACAGCAGGAGAGATTCATTTGGAATACGTCACCGAATCTTTGGGACATCATTTAAATGAAATCTCTCAGATTCTTTTCTTCCTGATGGGAGCAATGACTATCGTGGAATTGGTGGACGCCCACCACGGATTCAAGTTTATCACAGACCGCATTAAGACAAAAAACCCAATCATGCTTTTGTGGGTCGTTTGTTTAGTGGCCTTCTTCCTTTCTTCTGTATTAGATAATCTTACTACCACGATCGTGATGGTCTCCTTGATCAGGAAGCTGATCCCTGACAAAGAAATGCGCCTTTTCTTCGCCGGTATGATCATTATTGCAGCAAACGCAGGTGGTGCCTGGTCTCCAATCGGTGACGTAACGACAACTATGCTTTGGATTGGCGGACAAATTTCTGCCGGAGCGATTATTAAGAATGTGTTTTTACCAAGTGTGATTACAATGGTAGTACCATTGATTTATTTGAGTTTTACTTTGAAAGGGACTTTGGGGGAATTTAAAGAATCCGTAAAATCCAAAAAACCAGGTGTTGGTTCCGGTAATCTGATGTTAGTTCTAGGGGTATTGGCTTTGATTTCAGTTCCTATCTTTAAAACTACCACACATTTGCCTCCATATCTGGGCATGCTATTAGGATTGGGTGTGCTGTGGATCGTTTCTGAACTTATCAATCCGAATTTGGATGAATCTGAAAGAAAAAATTATACTGCGGGCCATGCTTTGACAAAAATCGACATGCCTAGTGTTTTGTTTTTCCTCGGCATTTTATTGGCTGTAGGATCGCTTCAATCAATGGGTACGCTTTCCAACTTTGCTGCTTACCTCAATGATTCCATTGGTGATAACAGAATCATCATTACTCTGATTGGTGTTCTTTCAGCAATTGTTGACAACGTTCCTTTGGTCGCTGCAAGTATGGGTATGTACAGCATGGACATCTATCCAATGGATGATTTCATTTGGGAATATCTTGCTTATTGTGCCGGTACCGGAGGAAGTATCCTGGTGATTGGTTCAGCAGCCGGTGTCGCGGCAATGGGTATGGAAAAGATCGAATTTGGATGGTACCTAAGGAAAATTTCTTTGCTTGCATTGATGGGTTATTTGGGTGGTGCAGTAGTTTATCTATTCATGCACGGACAACTATAAATTAAAATTTCTATTTGACAGAAGCGGCTCCTAAACTGGGGCCTCTTTTTTTTATTCCATTTGCAAAAAATAATTTCATGAACTCTTTGTTCTTTTTTTTGAATAAGAAATTTTTTTTGGAGTTTAAGGGTTTTCAACAAATGTGGGGATCATGCTAATCCTAAACTTTTCCGCCATAGATAACATATCAACGTCGATCCCTCTTTGATAAATAATATTGGTAAATTCCCCAACCTTGTCATTCTTCCATTTTTCAGCAACACGATCAATATGGTTTGACAGAAGTCTATTGTGGCAATTTCCTGTAAAACCTGAATCCTCAAAATTTTACTTGAAACAGCTTTATAACATTTCAAATAAAATATACTGATGCAAATAATTTTAGAAAATCTTCTTCATTTTCAGTACATCCTTTTGTAAAAAGCCCTATTCTGTTCTTAAAAAACTGTCCTTTTGAAATCCTCAAATAATCTTGGAGTTTGGTTAGGAATATTATCAGAAAGAAGCTACAATCGCGATTAATTTGGTAGTCACCTATTCCCAAAATCAATATCATCAACCAAAAGACACTTTAAAAAGATGGAGTTTGTAATTATTTTAGTCTTTGTAATCGGGTATTTGGCAATAGCCTTGGAGCATCCGATAAAAATCAACAAAACTGCGTCAGCTTTAGTAACCGCCGTAATTTGTTGGACGATTTTCACGGTTTCAGATGCCCCGGAAACTTTATTAAATAGCGCCCGGTATGTTGAATTTCTTCATGAACTCGGAGAAAGAGCAAGCACTTTAACTGCAGGGGAAATTCATTTGGAATACGTCACCGAATCTTTGGGACATCACCTAAATGAAATTGCTCAGATCCTTTTCTTCCTGATGGGGGCAATGACGATCGTAGAATTGGTGGATGCCCACCACGGATTCAAATTCATTACGGATCGTATCAAGACTAAAAATCCAATCATGCTTTTGTGGGTGGTTTGTATTGTGACATTCTTCCTTTCTTCGGTCTTAGATAACCTGACTACCACAATCGTAATGGTCTCCCTGATCAGAAAGCTGATTCCTGATAAAGAAATGCGGCTTTTCTTCGCCGGTATGATTATCATAGCTGCAAACGCTGGCGGTGCCTGGTCGCCTATCGGTGACGTAACGACAACAATGCTTTGGATTGGCGGCCAAATTTCTGCTGCAGCAATCATGAAGAATGTGTTTTTACCGAGTATTGTCACCATGCTGGTTCCATTGCTGTACTTGACATTTACCTTGAAAGGCACCTTGGGAGAATTTAAGGAATCCACAAAAGCACCAAACTCAGCTGTCACCACCGGAAATCTGATGCTAATCCTGGGGGTAGGCGCGTTGATTTCTGTTCCGATCTTTAAGACAGTCACGCACTTGCCTCCCTACCTTGGGATGTTGTTGGGATTGGGTGTGCTTTGGGTCATCTCTGAACTGATTAACCCTGATCTGGATGAAGCGGATCGAAAGAATTACACTGCTGGCCACGCTCTTACAAAAATTGACATGCCTAGCGTTTTGTTCTTCCTTGGTATTTTATTGGCAGTAGGCTCACTTCAGTCTATGGGTACACTTTCCAACTTTGCTGCTTACCTGAACGACTCCATCGGAGATAACCGGATCATCATAACATTGATTGGCGTTCTTTCTGCTATTGTTGACAACGTACCTTTGGTGGCTGCAAGCATGGGGATGTATAGCCTCGATGTATACCCAATGGACCACTTCATTTGGGAGTATTTGGCATATTGTGCAGGAACGGGAGGAAGTATTTTGATCATTGGTTCAGCAGCAGGTGTAGCTGCAATGGGTATGGAAAAAATCGAATTCGGATGGTACCTGAAGAAGATCTCTTTACTTGCAGCACTCGGTTATTTCGCAGGAGCTGGTGTATAT
Source organism: Algoriphagus sp. (assembly GCA_046597285.1). Classification (GTDB taxonomy): domain Bacteria; phylum Bacteroidota; class Bacteroidia; order Cytophagales; family Cyclobacteriaceae; genus Algoriphagus. The sequence goes on from JBKJKX010000047.1 coordinate 103,450, forward strand.
CTGTTGATGCATGTAGGTTCGACCACTTGAGGTCTATGATTTCTATAAAACAAAAGAGGCTCCAAATGTGAGCCTCTTTTGTTTTACAAATAACTTCATTTTCATTCTAAAGAAATGACTTCAGTATTTCTAAAACAGCTCTGCAGATGGTCATTTACCAGTCCAGTTGCCTGCATATGTGCATAAATAGTAGTGCTCCCCAAAAATTTAAATCCTCGTTTCTTCAGATCTTTTGCCAAGAGATCTGACTCCCTTGTCGTAGCAGTGACCTCTTTCATCGACTCCAATTTCTGTTGAATTGGTTTTCCCCCAACAAATCCCCAGATATAGTTGGAAAAAGATCCGAACTCTTTCTGGACTTTCATGAAGCAGCGGGCATTGTTGATCGCTGCCCAAATCTTCAACTTATTCCGGATGATTCCCGGATCCTGCATCAATTCCTGCACATAACTCTCAGGAAACTCGGCTACTACCCGGTAATCGAAATCAGCAAAAGCTTTTCGATAGCCTTCCCTTTTTTTCAAAACGGTTGCCCAGCTCAAGCCTGCCTGAGCACTCTCAAGAACCAAAAATTCAAAGTGAACTTGGTCTTCCCAAACCGGAACACCCCATTCATTATCATGGTAACGAACGTACTCAGGGAATCCAAGACACCATGGGCACCGGACCAAACCATCATTCGGTTTATTCATATCTAAATTTTTTTGGACAAATAAATTTAAGGAAGAATTGGGATAGCAAGACAGAGGCTGTTACATTCTCTTTCCTTTCCAAATTGCTTAATATCAACATGCATACTTCATTTTTAGAGTTAAGTACCAAAGCTTACAGGCAAAATATTCGTTATATCCGATCAGAAATTGGAGTAAAACCAGAGATCTCCGCGGTGGTCAAAGGAAACGCTTACGGCCATGGAATTCGTCAAATGGTTGAAATTGCAGAAAAAGTCGGAATCCGTCACTTCAGCACTTTCAGCTCAGATGAAGCTTGGGAAGTTTTTGCTCATTCTAGCCAAGGATCAAAGATCATGATTATGGGTATGCTCCACCTCGAAGAACTAGAGGAAATTATCAAGAAGGGGATCAGTTTTTATGTTTTTGATTTTGCCAGATTAGAAAAAGCTATTGAAATTTCGAAAAATATCCAAATCCCTGCTAGGGTTCACATTGAGGTAGAAACCGGTTTTAATCGTACTGGCTTTGATTGGAAAAATCGGGGGAGAATATCTGAATTATTGCTTAAAAACATGGAATTCATTTCTCTTGAAGGTCTTTGTACCCATTATGCAGGTGCCGAAAGTGTCAGTAATTATGTAAGAGTAAAAACCCAGATCGGTAAATACCACGAGTTTAAAGAATATTTAAACCAACAGGGCCTACACTTCAAAACATATCACACGGCCTGTTCTGCAGCTTCTTTAATATTCCCGGAAACGATCATGGACATGGTCAGGATTGGAATAGCAGGATATGGATTTTGGCCCACAAATGAGACCTATTTTGCAAAGCTAAATTCCCTTGCACATACTGGTAGAAACCCGCTCCGAAGGCTCATATCCTGGAAAAGCTCCGTGATGAGTTTAAAAAGTGTAGAAAAAGGAGAATTCGTCGGTTATGGAAATAGCTACATGGCTATAACTACCATGGAGCTTGCAATCATCCCGGTAGGATATGGGCAGGGCTATAGCAGGTTGCTGAGCAACCTAGGGCAAGTATTGATCCGAGGGCAGTTTGCCAAAGTAGTTGGGACCGTTACGATGAATTCCATCTCGGTCGATGTTTCCCGAATTAAAGGAATTAATCCGAGAGATGAAGTCGTTTTGATCGGGAAGCAAGGAAGCAAGGAAATTACTGTTGCGTCATTTTCGGAGTCTACTCAGCAAGTCAATTATGAATTACTTACCCGGTTACCCAAAGACATCCCCCGGAAGATTATTCCCTAATCAATAAAAAATTACCGTCTTGTTTCGGAAAGCAAGAATCTTTCGATCGATATGGTATTTAATGGCTTTGGAAAGAACCATTTTTTCAACATCCTGGCCTATTTGAACCAGTTCGGTTACGGTGTTGTGATGACGAACTCTGGCAACTTCTTGCTCAATAATCGGTCCGGCATCGAGCTCTTCGGTGACATAATGAGCTGTGGCACCAATGATTTTTACGCCTCTTTCGAAAGCCGCGTGATAGGGTTTTGCACCTACGAAAGCGGGAAGAAAAGAATGGTGAATATTAATTATGCGATTAGGAAAATGCCTGATAAACTCCCCGGAAAGGATTTGCATGTACCTAGCCAATACGACGAAATCAATAGTATGAGATTTCATTAATTCCAGTTGATTTGCCTCAGCAGATATTTTTGATTCCGGATGGATGGGAATAAGATGAAAAGGAATGCCAAATGCCTCCACGATTGTTTTCAAATCGGGGTGGTTGGAAATCACAAGCGGAATCTCTACGTCCATTTGACCAGCATGAAATCTACCCAAAATGTCAAAAAGGCAATGCGAAAGTTTGCTGACAAAAATCGCCATCCTTGGCTTTGGAAAATTGAAGTGAAGCTTAAACTCCATCCTAAATCGATTCCCTACTTCCTGCTCAAATCGCTCGGCTATTTCTTCTTTTATCAAAGAAAACGAATCGAGCTCCCACGCTGCCCGCATGAAAAATCTTCCCATTTCTTCATCCACATGCTGATCAACCTCTAAGATATTTCCGTCATAGGAATACAAAAACGAGAGACTTCCGCCACAATCCCCTTCTGATCGGGGCATTGAATAATCAGGATGGCTTTGTTCATACCTCAAAAAATTTGATTACTCGTTCCAGATTTTCCAGGCAGCCTCAGCCTGCAACTCCAACATTTCTAATCCATTTTGTGCTTTTCCTCCTGCGGCAATACAAGCGTTCATCAACTTGGTCTCCGCTGGATTATAGACTAAATCAAACACTAAATGACTGGAATTTAATTGATCTAAAGGAATATCCGGAATTTCCTCCATCTTCGGAAAAGTACCCAACGGGGTCGTATTGATGATCAATTGATGGCCTTTCAAAATTTCGGGATTCAGGGACAAATCCTCGTATAAAATCAACCCCGGTCCAGAATTTCTCGAAACAGAAAGAAACTCAATTTTCAAGTCTTTCAATGCCTCTTTCACTGCTTTGGAAGCACCGCCAGTTCCCAAAACCAACGCTTTTATGTCTAGGCCTTTCACCCATTTTTCGAGAGAAAGCCTGAATCCAATGTAATCGGTATTATAGCCCTTCAACTTGTCTGGACTGATTTTGATACAATTCACTGCACCAATCGCCTCGCATGCAGGATCCAATTCATCAAGATATGGAATCACATCCTGCTTGTAAGGAATCGTAACTGAGATCCCTTCCAGCGCTGGGTTTTCAGATAAAACGGTTTCAAAATCGCTTATTTGAGGGATTTCGTACAAGTCAAAACTGCAATTTTTGATCCCTTCTTTTTGGAATTTGGCAGTGAAGTATTTCTTCGAGAATGAATGCCCTAACGGGTAACCTATCAATCCAAACTTCCTCATGATTTCTTCATGTAATTCGCAAACCTTTCAATTCCCAGCACTAGGAGGATTCCAAAGGTAAATGCAAAAACAGCGAACATCATTTGGGGTTCAATTCCAGTTTGCTCCAGATAAGTACCGGGAAGAATATTCTCGGTCAGAAAAGGCTTCTTCTCACCGCTGGAGGATGTCCGGTAGGCAGTGACGATCTTCCATGGCCATAGCTCATTCACCGATCCCAGCATAAATCCTGCAAGCAGGCCAATGGTAAGAGCATGGTGTTTTTTTAAAAGCCAAGAAACAACCCGGCTAAAAGACAAGATTCCTACAATACAGCCCAATGCAAATACAGCAAGGGTAAGAATATCCCGATTGGTTACCGCCTGAAGGATTGGCTCATATTTTCCCAAAATCAGCAAGATAAAACTACCGCTAATCCCTGGCAATATCATCGCACAAATAGCAATCGCACCAGAGACAAAAGTAAACCAAAGTGCGTCAGGCGAACTTGTAGGTGGCAATTCAGTAATGAAGTAGGCTATTAATGTCCCTACCAGCAACGCTAAAATAACTCCCAAATGCCAGCGGGAAATATCCTTTAAAATCAAAAATGCGCTGATCAGAATCAACCCGCAAAAGAACGACCACAGCGGAATGGGATGGTCACTCATCAAATAGGTGATCAATCTTGACATCGAAAAAATACTGGTCATAATCCCGAGTAAAAGGCTCAGAAGGAAACTTCCGTTTACAGCTTTGTAAAAATCCAGAAGCTTTAACTTGAGTAGGAGCTTTAAATTCTCAGTATTAAAAGAATTAATGCTATCAAGAAGCTCCTCATAAATCCCTGAAATAAAAGCTATCGATCCTCCGGAAACTCCCGGCACAATATCAGCTGCGCCCATGGCAATTCCTTTGAGGTAAGTGAGAGGGTATTTTTTAATAGATTTCATGAGCAAAAATAAAGGCTGATCGGAATCAATTCCGGTCAGCCTGTGATAAGTAAAGTTGAATTACAATTTGATTTCCCCTAGGAAGTGATCAAATGTATCTCCTCTGAGTCCCAAGCGGATGGTCTCCAAAGGAATGATCTCAGAAGGGCTAATGTTTCCAAGATTTACATTGGCTCCAAGCAATTTGATAAACCATACTTGCTGAGATTTGATCGGTGCTTCCCATATAATTCGTTCTTCCGGAATTTGAGTTAGGATTTCTTCCACCAACCCTTGTCTCACTTCACCTGAATCTCTGAACAATCCAACGTTTCCGCCTTCTCTGGCTTCTCCAATAACTTTCCAAGCTCCTGCATCCAATTCTTTTTGCATTTGTTCAATCCACTTGTATGGGGGAATGATTTTAGCAGCGTCTTTGGAGCCCACTTCTGAAAGAACAGTCACCTCTTTAGCAAGAGTCGTGATGTATTCACATTTCTTGTCGTGATTCAACGTAATGGAACCATCTGAAACTTCACAATACTCAAGCTTAAATTTCTCCAGTACTCTTCTATAATCTTCAAATTGGCCTCGGACGATAAATGCTTCGAAAAGTGTGCCTCCAAAGTAAACCGGTATTCCCGCTGTCCGGTAGATGGCAAGTTTTTCTTCCAGATTTTTGGTCACATAGGATGTTGCCCATCCCAGTTTCACAATGTCGACAAAGTCGGAACAACTTTCAACAAAATCCTCCGTGGCTCTAAGGCTTAGACCCTTGTCCATGGCCATAGTGAACCCCGTGGTACGCGGCTTTTCAGTCCGTACGGGAATGTTCTTCAGCACATAATTCATTGGCTTGATATTAAGGTTTGCGATCGGGATTCTCCTCCCGATATTGGGCGATAAGCTTACTAACCGCCTTTTGCTTCTTCAGCTCCGGCATAAGTTCATATAAGATCGTATGCTTATCGAAGGCCAAAGTTAACGCATTTTCCAGATTTGAAAACGCTTCTTTATAATTGCCAGTTTTGATTAAAAACACGACTATTCGGTAATACAATTCTGACTCCTCGGGAAGCTCCTCAATCCCCTCACGCAAGACATCAATTGCCTCCTCTGACCTGTTTTGCTCAAAATATATCACAGAAAGGTTGACATAGGTTTCCAGAATGCCGGGTTCGAGGTTGATTGCTTCTTCGTATGCCTCAGAACTAGCCTGGAAATTTCCAAGATTAAATTCAGCATCTGCCAGTCCAACCCAATAATTAGCGTTCTCTTTGCTGAAATTCAGCGCTTTTTTGAAGTAGTGAATAGCCTCAAAGAATTTTTCCTTTTTCAGCATACACATTCCAAGTCCAAACCAGGCATCGTCATACTCCTCATCCAACTTAGATGATTTTTTAAAATACTTGAATGCTTCGTCTATTTTACCCAGTTTTTCATAGGCAGCACCCATGTAACAGCAGTTTTCTGCATTCGCTCCTTCGCAGTTAATGGTGTTTTGGTAGGCTTCCAATGCCAATTCATATTGCTCAGTATTCATCAGGGCATTGCCAAGATTGAAATAAGCCGAGGCAAAAGCATCGTCAATTATGAGTGCATAATCATAGGCTTTGATCGCTTCTTCAAATCTTCCCAATCGATTATAAACGACCCCAAGGTTGTACCAGGCGCCTGCACTGTAAGGATCTTGATCAATGAATTCCTGATAGAAATCAAGAATCTCATCAAACGATCCTTCTTCTTCCGTGATCATTGCCAGCTGAAAAAGGGCATCCTCGTGGTTGATTCGACTTTTTACAGCTTCTTTGAAGTAATGGCTAGCCTTTTTATTGTCATTGCTGGCCCGATAGAGATTGCCGAGGGAATAATATACTTCCGCTTTGTCTTCTGCCAAAGGCAAAAAGTTTTCGAGCAATTCGATCCCCTCCTGCAGGCTTCCTGCAAGTATATGAGCATTGGCCAAAGCGAGAATGATCTCCTCGTTGTTTGGGGAAATATTATTGATGTTTTCTAAAATGCTCAACCCTTCTTCCAGTTCGTCATTGAAAATAAGGCACTGGGCTTTCAGAAGCTTGATTTCTACAGAAAAGGGAAATTTTTCCAAGCAGTAGTCTGCTGCGCGGAGGGCTTTTAGGAACTTCTGCTGATCAAAATAAAACCGGATGATATCCTCCAGCTCTTCTTCTTCAAAATAAAGATCCAAGTTTGATTTTAAGGAATTTTCAAATCGCTCTACCAGCTTTTTATCATTTTCCCATTCGTGATCGTGGTCTCCGGTCATTAGGATGAGTTATGGTTTATTTAAGGTACCAAATAAATTGATCTCTCAAAATCTCGATTTGTTAATTTTTATTTTCTTACTAAAACCGTCTTGAGGGTCTATTTGACCTCCAATGTTGAAAACGATTAAGGTTAAAGATAAGTTTATTTGGCCCACTTGAAAGTGTCCTTAAGTGAAGTGAATTCAAAATCAAGCAAATCTTGAATTTTCTTATTATCGTAATACATTTTTTGCTGGGCAATCATCGCTGTCTGAGTATTCAGAGGATTTTTACTCAACCTGAATCTCCTCATGACCCCATTGTAAAAAACTGCCAGGCGGATCAAAAAAGGAGTTGCTGCTATGAAAGGGGCCTTTTTTCCAAATACTCCTGCCATTTCCTTAAAAAAATCATGATAGGAAATACTTGCTTTATTGAGAATATAGCGCTCTCCCCAAGCATCTTTTTCCACCAGCATCCGAATCATTCTGGCGGCATCCCGAACATCCAAATAATTAAGATCGCCTTCCGGATAATAGGAATTTTCATTCAGTACGTAATGATATATTTCTGTGCTACTCCGCTCGTCGCTCACTTTCCCGAGTAAAATCGAAGGATTCACCACAATAAGTTTCAGCCCCTCTTGCTCTCCTCTCCAAGCCTCCAACTCCCCAAAATATTTGGAAGTAGCATAGACGGTATTAAATGGAGATTCTGCCCATTTATGATTTTCATCAATTCTATCTAATTCGGGGCTTCTGCCAATTGCAGCTACTGAACTGATATGAACCAACTTTTTGGTACCTGTGCTCAGCATGGCGTTTACCAAATTGGTAGTGCCTACATTATTCACCTCATAAAGCAAATCCTCATCTTTCGAGTCAAACGAAACCAAGCCCGCTGAATGAATAACAAGATCTTTACCCATTACAGCTTCCGATAGCTCCTCCACATCAGAAACATTCCCTTCATGCCATTGGATCTCAGCCGCTATGCCTCCAAGAAGTCTAATAGAAGAACCCGGCCTTTTGAATCCATAGATCTCAGCTTTCCCTACAAATTCTCTGGCGATGTAGCTCCCCAGCAATCCGGTAATACCTGTAATTAGAATTTTCATGTGAAAAGATAAATTAGAGGCTGGTGTTCAATAACTCCAGGTTTCTGATTTTATCATACTGCTTGTGCTTCGGCAAAGTCTCCAGCATATCCAAATAGCGGACATTATGACAATCAGTTCCTAAAAACCGGATCACACCCCTCTCCAGCATCATATCAGCAAAGTCTTTTACTTGTTTGGAATAAAAGCCGGTCAGGGAAAGTAAATTAACTTGTAAAATAATATTGCGGTCAACCAGTTCCTCAAACAGTTTTTTGTCTCCTATCAAGTATTGGTACCGCTCCGGATGTGCCAAAATTGGCTTGTATCCGGCCATTTCCAATTGGAAAATAATTTCAAAAAGCATCTGAGGCTTATTTATAAAACCTGTCTCCACTAATACATAATTGTCACCAAATGTGAGTATTTTATCTCCAGCGGTTATTTTTTCCAGAAATATCTCATCCATGTAATATTCCGCGGCAGCTTCAATTTCTATGTCTAAGCCTTCATTCAGCACCGCTTTGCGCAGATCTTCCAAACCCATGCCGATGATCTCGGGAGTATTCCGATAATATTCGTACATGATATGGGGAGTAGTGATGATTTTGCGAAGCCCATATCCCGCCAATCGTCGGATCAATTCGAGAGATTCTTCCATGGTTTTAGAACCATCATCTATTCCGGGTATCAAATGTGAGTGCATGTCCACCTTCAACCAGCTGAGGTCAAGGCTTTGCATTTCCTCAGGTTTTCTTTTGAAATAATCTAAAAGACTCATTACCTGTTGTTACTATTTTCCATAAAATCATGTAAAGATTGCCAAAAATGATTCCACTCTGTAATGTTCGGAACTTCTATTTTGACAGGTTAATCGAAGGACGCCAACAAATGCATTGAGGCTTCGGCGAAAGATTGCAAGCTATTTCTGAACTATTGGGAATTAAGGACTTTAACAATTGAGTAATATATCAAAATAGGTGTTCACCTCATCTACGTAAATTTCTGAGTTGAGGGAGGAACTGTTCAATTCTAAGGAAATATCCCGAACTTTGTTCAAAATTAAAGGAGAATATTAAAGTCTGCTCTTTCAATATTCTCTGCTACTGGTCAGAATGGAAACTTATTTTCCTCCTGATTCATTTAATCAGAACAGCCTCGATTTGATATGAATAAATTTTCCCGAAAACTTCAGAAACTTCACGATACAGCCCCAAAAGAAGAAACCGCTGTTTTGGTGACAGTCATCCGACAAAATCAGAGTCCGCTGGAAACGGAAGAACATCTAGAGGAGTTATCTTTTCTTGCTGAAACCCTAGGCGCCAAGGCTGTTTATCGCTTTACCCAGAAAATGGAGCGTCCGGATATCCGAACCTTCGTGGGAAAAGGCAAACTGGAAGAAATCCTAGCATATATCACACATTTCGAAGTGGATATGGTGATTTTCGATGATGACCTTTCTCCTTCACAAATGAGAAACCTTGAGGATGAGCTTAAAGTGAAAATATACGATCGCTCCCTTTTAATCTTAGACATTTTTCTCAAGCGTGCCCAGTCCGCCCAAGCTAAAACTCAGGTAGAACTAGCAAGATTCCAATATCTACTTCCCCGATTGACCAGAATGTGGACTCACTTGGAGCGTCAGCGTGGTGGAACCGGAACTAGAGGCGGTGCAGGTGAAAAAGAAATCGAAACAGATAAGCGAGACATCAGAACCAAAATATCCTTACTAAAGGAAAGGTTAAAAGAAATTGACGTCCAGGGAGAAACCCAGCGTAAAAGCCGGAAAGGAGTAGTTCGCGTGGCGTTGGTAGGCTATACCAACGTAGGAAAAAGTACGCTGATGAACCTGATCACTAAGACAGATATCCTGGCAGAAAACAAACTATTCGCGACTGTTGACTCTACGGTAAGAAAAGTCGTGCTTGAAAATGTGCCTTTCTTGCTTTCTGACACAGTTGGTTTTATCCGGAAACTCCCAACTCACCTGATCGAATCTTTCAAATCTACCTTAGATGAGATTCGCGAGGCTGATTTGCTGGTTCATGTGGTGGATATTTCTCATCCTCATTTCGAAGATCATATTGCGGTAGTCACTCAGACGTTGAATGAAATCAAGGCAGGCGATAAGCCGATCCTTCTGGTCTTCAACAAAATAGACCTGGTCGAAACTATGCCTTCAGAAGAAGAAAGCATGAAAATGACAGAGATCGAACTGGCTGAAAACAGGTATGTGGATTTTAAAGCGTTGTCGGATTTCTACGAAAAGAAAAACGGAATCAAGCCAGTTTTTATGGCTGCTGCAAGCGGGGAAAATGTCGAACATTTTCGACAGGCATTAATTGCAGAAGTGAAAAAACAACATCGCAAGATTTACCCTCATTATCTTGAAGACGAAGTGGTGACTTGGGATGCCAAAGATTTGGAGCTCTGAAAAATATAACTGCTTAGTCTGGACTGTAAGGAGAAAAAAATTCAACTTGCCAACCCATGCAGCCCCCAAATACCAATTCTCCCAATTTTAATTATTCACTATTTTTCGAGTTATCACCCGACTTATTGTGTATTGCAGGTTTTGACGGGTATTTCAAAAAGATTAATCCCGCCGTTTCCACCTTACTTGGTTATAGTATGGAGGAGCTTTATTCACGGCCTATCAATGATTTTGTCTTCGCAGAAGATAAAACCTTCACGGGCAAAGTGAGGAAAGAGTTGACGAAAGCTAAATCTCTTTCAAATTTTGAAAATAGGTATGTGACCAAATCTGGTGAAATCGTTTGGCTTTCTTGGACTTCTTTGCCAATCGAAAGTGAGCAGCTTGTTTTTGCCATTGCAAAAAATATCACTCATAAAAAGAGGATGGAAGAGGAACGTAATAACATACTCACTAATCTTAACAAAGCCAATGAAGATCTCAAACAACTGACATACACCACTTCTCACGATCTCAGATCTCCTGTCAATAATCTCTTATCGATTATCAGTCTGCTGAACGAATCCAAAATCACAGATCCATCAACTTTAAAAATTTTCAGGCTTTTAAAATTGTCTGGGGAAAACCTGAGAGAACTTCTTGGAAAATACGTGGAAGTTTTGAGTGAAAAGCATGACTCACATGCACCCTTAGAAGAAGTAGACTTAAGCCAAACACTTAAAGAAGTCCTAAAATCAATCAATTCTCTTTCACAAACTGCGAAAGCAAAGATCAATTATGACTTTTCAAAAGTTACAAAAGTAGAATTCAATAAGATTTATATGGAAAGTGTATTCCTAAATCTAATCACCAATTCCATAAAATATTCCCGTCCGGATAAGTACCCTGAAATTACTATTCATTCAGAATTGCGAAACGGAAAAACTCAATTGGTCATCCGTGATAATGGATTAGGCTTCGATTTAAAGAAAGTAAAAAACAGAATTTTTGGTCTTCATCAGAAGTTTCACGAGCATACCGACAGCAAAGGAATCGGGCTGTATTTAGTGCATAGCCATATCACCAATCTAGGCGGTACAATAGAAGTAGCCAGCAAAGTGAATGAGGGAACTACTTTTATGATCACTTTCAAGAAGTAATCATTCTTTATTCTCAGTCAAAGCAGTAGTTTTTCTAAAAAAGCTGTGTCGATTTCAATATAAAATTTGCCTTCTACAGATAAAAACAACTATTTAGTGTCGATGAAAAATCCGGCACTTCTATTTTCTCTTATTTGGGTTTTACTTTTCTCTTGCAAGCAAGTTGAAAAAGAAACATTTGGCTCAGATATCAGTACAAATCCGGAACAGATTGTAGCCGGAAGAGCCATTTTCAACCAGTATTGCAGTTCTTGCCACAACTTCCAGCAAGCCACCATTGGCCCAAACCTTAGTGGTCTTACCCGTAGGGTTGACTCTCAGTGGATTCGAGATTTTGTCAAAAACCCACAGGCAATGATCGAAAAAGGTGACGTTCGCGCAAATGAGCTTTATTCTCAATTCAAGGCTTACATGCCAGCCTCACCTCAACTTCAGGAAAAGGATTTTGATGCCTTGCTCAGTTATCTGCATACATTTTCAGAAGAGCCTCAGGAAGGCGGAGCTGCCGGATTGGATAATCCACTTCCGGATCCGTTACAAGATTCAGGTATCCGGCTGGACCTGGAGTTTATCACACAAATTCCTCCTTCTGATACAGTTCCTCCTCTGGCAAAAATCACTAAACTAGAGAGCGAGATCGTTTCAGGACGGACGTTTGTCCAGGATCAGCGAGGAGTGCTTTATGAATTGAAAAATGGAAAACATCAGGTCTATTTCCCGCTGCGTGACCTAAGACCTGATCTTATGTTCAAGCCGGGATTGGCTACAGGATTTGGCAGCTATGCTTTTCATCCGGAGTTTGAGAAAAATGGATTCCTTTATACTTCCCATTCAGAAAAAGGAAAAGCACAAACTCCAGATTTTGCCTACGCAGACAGCATCAAAGTTACACTCCAATGGGTTCTGACTAAATGGAAAACAGATACTCCATCATCTGAATCATTTGAGGGAACTAGCAGGGAACTCATGCGAATTGACTTTGTGGGCCAAATCCACGGAATGCAGGAGATCGCCTTCAATCCAAATGCAAAACCGGGAGATTCTGACTATGGAAAGTTATTCATCGGGATCGGTGATGGAGGAAGTGCAGAAAATGGCTATGCTTTCATTGCAGATCATAAGGGGGCAGGCATCTGGAGCAGTATCCTGAGAATCGATCCATCCGGAACTAACAGCAAAAACGGTACTTATGGAATTCCTGCAGACAATCCTTTTGCAGGACAAGCTGGCAAGCAGGGAGAAGTTTATGCGTATGGTTTTCGCAATCCCAACCGCATATTCTGGGATCCCACAGGAAGATTGTTAGCTACCGAAATCGGCCACAAGAATGTCGAGGAACTCAATGGAATCGAGCCTGGAAAATTCTATGGCTGGCCGGTGCGGGAGGGGACTTTCATCATCAATCCCTATGGTAACATGGCTAAGGTATTTTCACTTCCGGATGACGATAGCAGTTTGGGATCTGTTTTTCCGTTGATTCAGCTGGATCATGATGAGATATCTGCCATCATCGGAGGATATTTTGTGAAGACTGGACCTCATGCCGGCAAGTTCCTCTTTGGAGATGTGCCATCCGGAAGACTGTTAATGGCTGATCTGAGTGATTGGAAAAATATCAAAGTAGAGTCATGGGGTATCAAATTCCAGGGCAAAGAAATGAGTCTTATAGAACTTTGCGGCAGCCCTCGTGTCGATTTGAAATTTGGTCAGGACAAGTCCGGTCAACTCTATCTGATGACCAAAGCAGACGGAAAAATTTATAAGATTAAAGGGGTTTGAGGTTTGGGCAAAAAAAACAGGACTCGAAAGCCCT
>JBKJKX010000088.1:0-42241 GCA_046597285.1 Algoriphagus sp.
ATACTCTGACTGGAAAAGTCACACTTACCTACACAAACAACAGCCCCGAAAAACTCGGGTTCATCTGGATGCAACTGGAGCAAAATCGCTTTACAGAAGATTCTAGAGGGACTTTGACCACCCCAGTGCAGGGAAATAGGTACAATGGTGACATTGATGGAGGATTTGACATCACTTCTGTACAGGCGAAAGTGGGTACCAAGGGAGCCATTTCTTCAAAAAACCTTATTTCTGATACAAGAATGCAGGTTTGGTTTGCAGAGCCCATTCCGGCAAAGGGTGGAATGGCAACTGTTTCCATGAATTTCTCCTTCAAAATTCCTCAGAAAGGGATGGATAGAATGGGCCGACTGGAAGTAGCTGATGGCTGGATCTATGCATTGGCGCAATGGTATCCAAAAGTAGCGGTATTCGATGAGGTCGAAGGCTGGAACGTGGAACCATACCTTGGTGCCGGGGAGTTTTACCTCGAATACGGCAATTTTGATTATAAAATAACGGTGCCTTATGATCACATCGTGGTAGGTTCGGGACAATTGATGAACCCAAAAGAAGTGCTGAGTAAAGAACTTCAGAATCGTCTAGCCAAAGCTTCTACAAGTGACGAAACAGTTTATATGATTTCTCCGGAGGAGGTAAAAAACACTCAATTGACAAGGCCAAAACAAGCGGGAATGGTGACCTGGCATTTTACCATCCAGAATTCACGAGATATTGCTTTTGCTTCCTCCAGAGCATTTATCTGGGATGCAGCCAGGATAAATTTACCAAGCGGAAAAAAAGCTTTGGCACAATCAGTCTATCCGATAGAAAGTGACGGTCAGGAAGCTTGGTCGAGATCTACCGAATATAGCAAGGCCTCGATTGAGCATTATTCCAAAATGTGGTATGAATTTCCCTATGCCACTGCTTCGAATGTCGCCGCGGAAATCGGAGGAATGGAATATCCAGGACTTAACTTTTGCCATTATAAATCAAAAGGTGCAGGTCTTTGGGGAGTAACTGACCACGAGTTTGGACATAATTGGTTCCCCATGATTGTCGGAAGCAACGAGCGTCGCTATGCCTGGATGGATGAGGGCTTCAATACGTTCATCAATCATTATAGTTCCAATGAATTTAATGATGGAGAATTCCCTTCCAACCTTGATCAGACCAGGAGATATGTCAATTACTTCATGAATGAAACCAGGGAAGGAATTGATAATTATCCGGACGTCACAAATCTGCAAAATCTGGGAATGGTGGCATACATGAAACCAGGATTGGGGTTAATTATGCTGAGAGAATATATTCTGGGGCCGGAGAGATTTGACAATGCCTTCAAGTCCTACATCAATGCATGGGCTTATAAGCATCCGCTGCCGACAGATTTCTTCAATCACATGGAAAATGTTGCAGGCGAAAACCTTTCATGGTTCTGGAAAGGCTGGTTTTATGGCAATGGAAATATTGATTTGGCAGTTAACTCTGTAATGCCTTATGGGGGTAATTATTTGATTAATATCTCAAACAAAGGGGAAATCCCAATGCCAGTTCTGATGGAAATTACCTTTTCTGATGATTCCAAAGAGCGGGTAATGTTGCCTGTGGAAATCTGGCAGAGAGGCGACACATGGAACCATATGATAAAGTCAACTAAGGGAATTAAATCTGTGGTCCTCGATCCTGATAAAATCCTTCCGGATATCAATCTGGGTAATGACAGCTGGCCTCAGCATCTTTACGATGAGAAATAGGCAGCACTAATTTCAAAAGCCCGGATGTGATTCCGGGCTTTTTTTTGATGCAATGGAGTGGAGGATTTTTGGGTGAAAGATTTAATAATCATCGTTGATCTCAATCCAGGTTCCATCCGGATCCTGAATATAGATCTGACGAATTCCGTCCACTCGGGTGGTGACTTTCCCTTTCTCTCCCGGCCAACTTTCGAAAGGATAATTTGCATCCTTAAGTCTTTGAATGAAGGCATCCATATCATCCATGCTAAAGCAAAGATGATTGACTTTGGATATTTGTGAAGGCGTAGAAGGGGCTTCGATAATATGGAGTGCAGACCCTGCCCCGATCGAATACCAGGCATGAAGTCCATCTTTGAAAGGCTCCTCAATTTCCGCAAGTCCTAAAATGGAGGAATAGAAATCTTTGCTTGGTTGAAGTTTGCTCACATGGACTGCGATATGGTTGACTTTGATCTGGGCAAGAGTGCTCATACTTATGCTTAGGAGGAGAATTGTAAAGAATCTTTTCATGGTTTTCGGGTTTTAAAGTAATCGTGAAATTCTGATCAGTAAGTATAGTCTAACAAAGACAGGAAAAAAAGTGATTCCTTCTGAAAACAAAAAGGGCAACCCTTTCGGATTGCCCTGTTGTCTTGGTTCAATTCAATTTTATTGATTTTCAACTCTCAAATCCGTTGCCAATGCAATTCGATCGGCTTCGCTAAATAGATTCAAAGCTCTTAAGTAAACTTCATTGATGTCGTTAATCACTTTATAGAAAGCACTATCATCGTAAAGCTGGCGACCTAAATGTGCTTTCACCAAAATTTTCAAATACGCTTTTGATTTATTGAAGTCTTTGGAGTCAAATTCAATCTTATTTCTTTCGCCGACTTTCACCAATTCCTGAAGCATTTCTTCAGTTACCTGGAAAGTTTTGTGGTAGTCTTCCATACTAAGACCGGCAAACTTGTTCTTGTTTTTGGTCACATAATCCAAAATAAATTCCCTGCTAGAGTCCGAATTGAACAGTTTAGTGACATATGCGCTGTTCATGGTAGTGTCCAACGGAACGAAATAATCAGGCATAATGCCGCCGCCGCCATAGACAACTCTTCCTTTTTTGGTTTCATATTTCAAGCTATCGTTGAACTTGATGCTATCTGCAGAGAAGAATTCGCCATGGTCATACCGATTGAGCCAATCTTTTTCGTAGGCTTCATAGTCTTTACTGTAAGGTTTTTGAATTGACCGACCGGATGGCGTATAATATCTGGCAATTGTTAATCTCAATTCAGCACCATCAGAAAGGTCAATTGGCATTTGGACCAGTCCTTTTCCAAAAGATCTTCTTCCTACTATTAGACCACGGTCGTTATCCTGAATGGCACCCGCTAGAATCTCCGATGCGGAAGCAGAACCTTCATTGATCAAAACAATGACTGAACCCTGCTCAAAAATTCCAGGCTTCATCGCAATTGCTTTTTGATTGTATTGCTCCACTTTTCCTTCCTGAGAAACGATCACAGAACGATCACCCAGTAATTCATCTGCCATATTGATAGCTGCTCCCATATATCCACCGGGATTTCCCTGAAGGTCAATGATCAGTTTTTTCATACCCTTTGACTGAAGATCCACGATCGAATTTCGGAATTCATCATAAGTGGTAGCCGCAAAACGAGTCACTTTGATATAGCCTATTTCTTCATTGACCATATAAGAGGCATTGATGCTGTATTGCGGTATTTTGTCGCGGGTGATTTCGTAGGAAATCAACTCCGGCTCATTTCTGCGTTTGATGTCTACCATGACTTTGGAGCCGCTTGGTCCCCGGAGGTATTCAAATACATCACGGTTAGTCACGCCAACTCCTGCCACTGTCTTTCCGTCAACCCGAATAATTTGGTCGCCGGATTGAATCCCTAATGCTTCGGAAGGACCACCGGTCAAAGGTGCAACCACGTAGATTGTGTCTCGGATAATTCCAAATTCGACTCCAATTCCGTCAAACTCTCCATCGAGTTGGGATTGGGCAAGTGATGCATCACGGGCAGGAATGTAGCTGGAGTGCGGATCAAGATTTTCAAGCATTTTATTAATGCCATATTCTACCAACTCATTGGTATCAACGCTATCCACGTAATCCCGATTGATGTAAGTCATGATTTCCTGGAGCTTGTACAAAGCTGCTCGAAGGTCATTTTGATTGCCTTTAGGTTCGGCAAATGTTGCTCCTATCCAAATTCCGGCAGATATTGCAAGGGCCAAAATGATTGGAAGTCGGATTTGTGATTTGGTGTTTTTAGTCTCGCTCACGTGTTTTCCCAATAGGTGTTCTACTTGTAACTCAAAATAAATAAAAAAGGCTTTGTTAGATTGAGCCTTTTTATAAAGTTAATGAATGTTTATACGGAGGGTTGGCATAGGGGCTCAATTTATTCCCCTTTTTTATGTTAAAAAAAATTATTTTTGTGCTATGCAATTAAATAAGAATTTTCAAGGTACGTCAATAGGGGAGTTAGTCTCCCAAAACTACGTCTTTGCGTCTGTCTTGCATTATTTTGGAATCAGCTTTTATCAATATCAAACCGATTCACTTGAACATGTTTGCAAGAAACACAAAATTCATTTGAGTCAATTGATAGCTGAGCTAGAAGCTTGGGCGCTTCGCAAAGAACCGACTACGGAGGAGCTTTATTTGAACCCGATCGAAGTACTCGTGGCATATTTGAAGAAAAAGCATTACTACTTTGTGAGACAAGAATTGCCTTTTCTTTCCAATATTATTTCCGGAATCACCCCTGAACCTCAGTACCAGGCTTTGATGGCAGATCTCAGAATCATGTTCCCACTGTTTGTGGATGATTTTATCCACCATATTCACGAGGAGGAAAGCCGGCTGTTTAAGCGTATCGAAATGCTTCAGGATATTGAGGAGAATCGATTTTCGCTCAAAGATGCCCTTACAATTCTGGAGCGTGATCCGATCCATCTATTAGCTGAAGTTCATGAGATTCATGAAGATGAGATGAACGGAATCCGGAGGTTAACTTTAGAATATTCCTTGCCTCCTGAGGCACCATTGACCATGAAAGTACTTTATCATGAGCTGCAAAATTTTGAGCGAGAGCTGATCATTCATGCTCAGATCGAAGATGAGTTGCTTTTCCCCAAAGCTGTTGAATTGGAACGCGAAGCGCTGCGTCAAATTCGTAAAAAAATCAGAACAAACTGATGCCCAGAGTTCTTGCCATTGACTTGGGAACAAAACGTACCGGCCTTGCTGTTACCGATCCGCTGAAGATGCTGGCTAATCCCCTGGAAACCGTAGATACAACTGTTTTGATGGACTATTTGAAAGCATATTGTGCCAAAGAAGAGGTAGATACGCTGGTTTTGGGATTGCCGATCCGACTTAATGGGAAAGACAATGATATGACACCCAGAGTGATGGCTTTCAAAGAGAATCTTGAAAAAACATTTCCAACGTTGAAAGTTGAACTGATCGACGAGCGATACACTTCCAAAATGGCCTTGCAAAGCATGATTGCAATGGGGAGTAAAAAGAAAGACCGTCGTGAAAAAGCTGGAAATCTTGATAAAGTGAGTGCAGCGATAATTTTACAATCCTATTTAGAAAGACAATGATTTACCCGATAGTTGCTTACGGTAATCCGATTTTGAAAAGAGAAGCGGAGGAAATTGCCGAAGGTACTGATATGAATACCTTGATTAAGGATATGTATGCCACCATGGACTTTGCAAATGGAGTGGGGCTGGCAGCACCCCAAATCAATCAGGGAATCCGATTATTTGTGATTGACAGTACTCTGATGCTCGATGAAGATGACGAGGAAAAGGGAATTCGTCGCGTTTTTATCAACCCGATTATTCTGGATGAATATGGCGACGACTTTGGTTTTGAAGAAGGCTGTCTTAGCATCCCTGAAGTTCGTGCCGAAATCATCCGTCCAGATAAGCTCACAATCGAATATTACGATGAAAACTGGAAGCTTCATGAAGAAGAGTTTTCAGGATTGACTGCCCGGGTGATACAGCATGAATACGATCACCTAGAGGGGATTCTTTTCATAGATTACCTGAAAGGACTGAAGAAAAGACTTGTTCAGGCGAAGCTGATTGATATAAGCAAAGGTAAAATCTCCACTGATTACAGAATGGTTTATCCGCTTAAATGAAAAAATCCCCACAACTCTTCATCGCTCTTATTCAAACCGACCTGCATTGGAAAAATAAGGTGGCGAATCTGGCTATGCTAGAAGAGAAGATCTGGGGAATCAATCAAAAAACAGATCTCATTATCCTTCCGGAAATGTTCCCCACGGGATTCAGTATGGATGCCTCTGAACTTGCGGAACCAATGAATCTCAGTGTAACCAAATGGATGAAGCAAATGGCTGCGCAAACCGGATCAGTCATCACTGGTAGTGTGATCATTCAGGAAGGCGGGAAGTTTTTTAATCGATTGCTGTGGGTTTCGCCGGATGGAACTATCCATCATTACGATAAGCGGCATTTATTTCGAATGGCGGAGGAGGACAAGACTTTTTCCGCAGGAGAAAAGCGACCGATTTTCTCACTAAACGGATGGAATATCTGTCCACAGGTTTGCTACGATCTTAGATTTCCGGTTTGGTCCAGAAATCACCAAATAGGAGAAGCAGCAGCTTATGATTTGATTTTTTATGTGGCATCATGGCCAGCGGTGAGGATTTATGCATGGGACGCTCTGCTTCCAGCCCGAGCTATCGAAAATCTTTCTTACTCCATTGGAGTGAATCGGGTAGGGGATGATGGAATTGGAATTGCCTATAATGGACATAGTGCTGCTTACGATTTTAAAGGAACTCAAATCGCATTTTTGGAAGAGCTTGACAAATTTCAGATCGTCACGCTTGAAGCAGAAAAGTTGGGTGAGTATCGCACTAAATTCCCGGCTTGGAAGGATGCTGATGATTTTTCGATTCGCTGATTTGGACCTGATTTAACCTAATCGATTCCGTAAACGGGATTTGAAACAAGGATATTTTCCGTATTTTAGCCGCGTTATTTTCTGACCCAGTTTCTTCTTTATTCCACTCCAAAAGCCTTTTGAAGTGGATCTGACACGCTAGTCAGCTTGAAGAACAAGGAGATTACGCCTTTTAGAATTTTGATCCAAAACCATGAGTAATCAAACTCCAAAAATTCTCTATACGCTGACTGATGAGGCTCCGGCCCTTGCAACGTATTCCCTATTGCCAATCGTACAGGCATTCACCAGCTCCGCAGGAGTTCAGGTGGAGACCAGAGATATCTCTCTTTCGGGAAGGATTATCGCAAGTTTCCCTGAGTATTTGCAACCTGACCAGCAAATTGAAGACGCATTGGCTGAACTCGGCAAAATTGCGACGACGCCCGAAGCAAATATTGTAAAGCTCCCAAATATCAGCGCTTCCATGCCACAGCTGAAAGCTGCCATCAAGGAATTGCAGGCAAAGGGTTATGCTTTGCCGGATTATCCCGAAGAGCCAAAAACTGAAGAAGAAACGCGAGCGAAAGCTAAATACGATAAGATTAGCGGTTCGGCAGTCAATCCTGTTTTGCGCGAAGGGAATTCTGATAGAAGAGCACCTTTAGCAGTGAAAGCTTACGCAAGAAAGCATCCACATTCGATGGGTAAATGGTCAGCAGATTCCAAAACACATGTGGATAGCATGACGGAAGGGGATTTTTACGGAAGTGAAAAGTCGCTAACAATTACATCCCCGACTTCAGTGAACATTGAATTGGTCGGTAAAAATGGTCAAAAAGAAACCCTGAAATCAGGATTGAAACTTATTGAAGGGGAAGTGATTGACGGTTCTTCCCTCAGCATATCAGCACTGAAATCATTCCTCGGGAGAGCCAAAGCTGATGCAAAATTGAAAGGCGTTTTGTTTTCATTGCACTTGAAAGCAACTATGATGAAGGTTTCGGATCCGATTATTTTTGGACATGCCGTGAAAGTGTTCTTTGAGCCAGTTTTTGCAAAGCATTCAGGGACTTTCGAAGAAATTGGTGTAGACGTGAACAATGGTTTTGCGGACTTGTTGGCTTGTCTGGAAAAACTTTCTCCGGAGAAAAAATCAGAAATCCTCACAGATATAAATGCCTGTTACTCGGACAGCCCGGATTTGGCTATGGTAAATTCCGACAAAGGAATAACCAATCTCCATGTCCCATCTGATGTGATCATCGATGCCTCTATGCCTGCTATGATCCGGACTTCCGGTCAAATGTGGAACAAAGAAGGAAAAGCGCAAGATACCAAGGCTGTCATTCCAGACAGATGCTATGCGGGATTGTATCAGGCAACAATTGATTTTTGCAAAAGAAATGGCGCATTCAATCCATCGACAATGGGTAGTGTTCCAAACGTAGGTTTGATGGCTCAAAAGGCCGAGGAATACGGGTCACACGACAAGACTTTTGAAATTCCATTTGACGGAACTGTCAATGTGGTGGATCAAAATGGTCATGTGATGATGACACACGAAGTTGAAAAAGGAGATATCTGGAGAATGTGTCAAACCAAAGATGCGTCGATTCAGGATTGGGTGAAACTTGCCGTAAACCGTGCAAGACTTTCTCATACGCCAGCAGTCTTTTGGCTGGATCCTAAGCGTGCGCATGATGCAGAATTGATCAAAAAAGTAAATAAATACCTTCTGGACCACAATACCATGGGTTTAGAAATTCATATCATGTCGTATGAGGAGGCTACAAATTTTTCCCTCGCGAGAATCAAGGAAGGAATGGATATGATCTCTGTAACAGGAAATGTGCTGAGAGATTACCTGACTGATTTGTTTCCGATTTTAGAACTTGGAACCAGTGCAAAAATGCTTTCAATTGTTCCATTGATGAATGGTGGAGGTTTGTTTGAAACCGGCGCCGGTGGATCAGCACCAAAGCATGTTGAACAATTTGTGGAAGAAGGTCACCTGAGATGGGACTCGTTGGGTGAATTCCTTGCGTTGGCTGTTTCGCTTGAGCATCTGGGACAAACATTCCACAACGAAAAAGCACTTCTTTTGGCAGAGACTCTTGATCAGGCTACAGGCAAATGGCTTGAAAATGATAAGTCTCCAGCCAGAGTAGTTGGTAAATTGGACAATAAAGGAGGTCATTTCTACCTGGCGATGTACTGGGCAGAAGCTCTTGCAACGCAAACAAAAAATGCCGGCCTTCAGGCTAAATTCGCACCGATTGCAAAAGCAATGCAGGAGAATGAAGTTAAGATCGTTGCTGAATACAATGATGCCCAAGGTGCAAAAGTGGATATCGGAGGATATTACAAATTGGATGAAGAGAAGACGTCAAAGGCGCTTCGACCAAGTCAGACCTTCAATGATATTCTTGCTCAATTAGGTTAAAGTATAAAAGCCGGGGGATACCCGGCTTTTATACTCCTTTTTGAAATTTACATTATTTTTTCTCTAAAATATTCTCACTACAGAGACTTCAGGATAAGGTATAAACGGACCGCTTGAATCCCGCAACTTCCAGGATGGCTCTGACGAAAATTAAAAAAAAACTGATTGATTGCAATTTAAATTAGGCAATTCATTCAGTTTTTGGGCGTTTTCAGAAGTTGGAAAAATTATTTTTCCCAGCGAAATCGATTGTATTTGTACTGAACCTATGCTATTTACGAGATAACTCAGTATGGTTTGGGGTAGCCAAATATTTGTAATAACTTAGCCATCCCTCGGGATTTTTAGCCGAAAGAGGCCGAACCGAGCGGGAGTTTTAGAATAAAACTTACACAATAATCAAAATAATTATGAGCAAAATTAAAGTTGGAATCAACGGATTCGGAAGAATCGGACGTTTAGCGTTCAGAGTTGCCCAAGAAAGAGAAGATGTCCAGGTTGTAGCTATTAATGACCTGATCGATGTAGATT
The DNA here is from genome assembly GCA_046597285.1 of Algoriphagus sp. Taxonomy (GTDB): domain Bacteria; phylum Bacteroidota; class Bacteroidia; order Cytophagales; family Cyclobacteriaceae; genus Algoriphagus. The sequence goes on from JBKJKX010000088.1 coordinate 9,674, forward strand.
ACATGGCATACATGCTGAAATATGACTCTACTCACGGCCTTTTCAAAGGTACTGTTGAAGTAAAAGACGGCCATTTGGTTGTGAATGGAAATACAATCCGAGTAACAGCAGAAAAAAGTCCTGCTAGCCTTAAGTGGGGTGAAGTAGGAGCTGATTACGTGATCGAATCAACTGGTATTTTCCTAACCAAAGAGACAGCTCAAGGACATATTGACGCCGGAGCTAAGAAAGTTATTATGTCAGCTCCCTCTAAGGACGACACACCAATGTTTGTCATGGGTGTGAATGAAGGATCTTACACTTCAGACATGGTTTTCGTTTCCAATGCCTCTTGTACGACCAACTGCCTTGCGCCAATCGCAAAGGTTTTGAACGACAACTGGGGAATCGAAGAAGGTCTTATGACTACTGTACACGCGACTACAGCTACTCAGAAAACTGTAGATGGACCATCTGCGAAAGACTGGAGAGGTGGACGTGGCGCTGGTCAGAATATCATCCCATCTTCAACGGGTGCTGCCAAAGCTGTGGGAAAAGTTATTCCTGAATTGAATGGTAAATTGACCGGAATGGCCTTCAGAGTTCCTACTCCTGATGTTTCTGTAGTTGATTTGACAGTTAGATTGAAGAAGCCTGCAACCTATGCTGAAGTTTGTGCTAAAATGAAGGAAGCTTCTGAAACTACTATGAAAGGTGTACTTGGGTATACCGAAGATGCGGTGGTTTCTACCGACTTCTTAGGTGATCCGAGAACTTCCATCTTCGATGCTGAAGCCGGAATCCAACTTTCCAATACATTCTTAAAGGTGGTTTCCTGGTATGATAATGAGTGGGGCTATTCAAACAAAGTAGTTGACTTGCTGATTTACATCGCAAATAAATGAGTTATAAAGCCGGTTAATAGCCGGCTTTTTTTTTCCTATTAAAAGCAGAACCAAAGAACCAAATCATACTTTTAGAGTTTTTCCTTAAACTTCAATTATGTATCTCCCCCTCTTTCCTCTCAAACTGATCGCTTTTCCGGGTGAGGAACTCAATCTCCATATTTTTGAACCTAGGTATCGCCAATTGATTGCTGATGCAGAGTCAGCAGGTCTGAATTTTGGTATTTGTTCTTACCTAGATCAAATCACAGGTTATGGAACTGAAGTTCATTTGGAACAAGTTTTTAAACGATATGAGGATGGCCGCTTGGACATCAAAACACGAGGAGTGAGGATTTTTAAGATACTGAATTTTGAAAACCCGATGAAAGGGAAACTTTATTCGGGTGGAGAAATAGAGTATCTAAACGATGATCTTTCCGTTACTGAAATCCAGCAATTAGAATATGTTTTTTACTTGAAGGAATTACTTTATCTCTTAAATTATCCTGCGGAGTTTGAGCCGTTTTCTGTCAAATCTTATTCATTTGCTCATAAAGTCGGTCTCAAACTTGAGGAGGAATTGGAACTGCTTCAGTTTGAGTCGGAGAGTCTGCGAATCGAATATTTGATCAAGCACTACAAGAGGATGATTCCGATGATCAAAGCAGTCGAAAGTGCCAAAGAAAAAATCAAGCTTAATGGACATTTCAAGCATCTTGATCCGTTGAATTTCTAAACGTCCACGAGACCATACAAGCTTTAATTTCTTTGTCGCTGGCGAAAGTAAGCCATATTCCCTTGTTAAATCCTCGTCAAAGTCATCAATCGGAAGTCCATCACTGTTCCATTTGGAATCTCCACCGCTTTGAGCGTAAGCTGCCCTGCTCCTTTGGTAAGCTTTATTTTACCCAGCGTCATCTTCCCCCAATTTTGCTCGTACGACTCCTGTCTTGGAGAGCGGTCTTGCGCTGCTCCGATCAGTTGCTGCTCAACTGCTTTACTAACCTGACCTTCCAATCTATTCGCCCCCATGCTGAGCTGGATCTTGGCACCGATTTGATCAGTCTCGCAGGTATAATAGATCTCAACCTCAAACTCGCCGTCTTCCAAAACCTCCACATCCCAAGTTAGGCTATCTGATTCCGAAGTCCAGTTGGTGTAAAATGAACTGTTTGGATGCCGACTGGATCTTTTGACGCTCCCGTGACCGACAGCATCCCTAGCGGGAAGTTGGTTAAACTTAAAGTCCGGATGACCTAGCGGAAAGCTTCGCGTATCCTCTTTAGGTAGCTCTGAAGCTACTTCTGCGATCCATTTCTTTTTCGCAGAAAGCATTTTGTCATAGACTTCTGGATGCTTATCGGTTACCACATGATATTGTCCGGGATCAGATTTCAAGTTAAAAATCTGATCTTTTTCATCCAAAATAAAATTTTCATCTCGAACACTCGTCTTGCCTCCCCAATGGGAAATCACAAACCTATTTTCCCAAGTTGGAGATTCCTCCAAAAGTAAGGGAGAAAGATCTTTTCCGTCAAGCGGCTTTTTTGATCGATGCTCGACATTTGCCAAATTAGTTAACGTTGGCAGAAGATCAATAGCGCTCGCCACTTGGGGAATCGTCTTTCCACCTTTTAGCTTGCCCTTCCATTGAATAAATAGGGGACTTCGGACTCCACCCTCGTCCACAGATCCTTTTATGCCTTTCATGTCACCATTCAAGCGCCTTCCATTGGGTCCATTGTCAGAGAGGAATATTACAATGGTATTCTCCAAAAGACCCATTCGAGCTACTTTCTCCATCAATCGACCGACGTTCCAATCGATGTTTTCCACCATGGCATAGGCAGCTCGACTGTGGTCAAGATCCTCCTCATCTGAATAGCGATGCTTGGCAAGCGGTTTGCCTTTGAATCTTTCCCAGTATGCAGTCGGCACCTGCATAGGGCTGTGCGGGGTGTTGTATGGCAGGAAAAGGAAAAAAGGATCGGCATGATTCTTTTCCATAAAGCTCATCGCCTGATCAGTCAAATCGTCTATGATAAATCCCTTGCCAGCGACAATTTCACCATTATGTTCGAGCATTGGATCAAAGTAATTGCCCCAGTGCCCTGAGCAAAAGCCGTAAAATTCTTCGAATCCTCGTCCGTTCGGATGGTAGGGAAATTGAGATCCGCTGTGCCACTTTCCAAAGGCGGCTGTTTGATAGCCATTTTCTTTAAACACATCAGCAATGGTTGTTTCATCCAAATCCATTCGCTCACCGCCCTCGGAGGTCGAATAGACGCCGGCCCGTACATGGTATCGACCTGTCAACAGCTCCGCACGCGTAGGCGAACAGACAGGACTGACATAAAACTGATCGAAACTGACGCCGTTTTCGGCGAGGCGATCAATGTTTGGCGTCGATAAGACGGGATTGCCAGAGCTTCCCAAATCTCCCCAACCTTGGTCATCGGTAAGGATTAGGATGATATTTGGATGATCCTTTCGGGAGTCTTCTCGAGGAATTGAGTCAGCTAAAACAGGGATAGCCGGCAGAAGAACAACAAAAAAAACGCTATTAAGCAGAAGGGCTAGAATTTGGAGCAATGGATAAGGAGTTTTTCCCATGATTTTGAAAAGATAAAAAACTAGGCACCTGTAATCCAAAAGGATGCCTTAATTAATTGAAATCTAACGCAGGACAAAATCAAGCTCAATGGACATTTCAAGCATCTTGATCCGTTGAATTTTTAACCAACTACTAGTTGTTCAAAATGCTCTGAGCCCGACTTAGATTATCAGTTGCTTGAAGTATTTTATTTCTCAAAACTGGATTGTAATCAGGTCTGGCATCCAAAAAGCCATTTACCACATCAGCTGCTTCCTTGGAAGTATGTTGACCTGCAGTGTTGGAAATCCATCCTTTAGGAAAGAAAATATCGCCTGTTTTCTGAATTTCTTCCATAAGTTCCAAAGCTAGCTTTACATGTTTGACGCTGCTTTTTTGATTCAATGGATGATGAATATATCCGCATGCGCTTAAGACCCAAGATTCTTTTTCACGATTTGCTGGATCGTTGAATGATAAGAAAACTGAGTCTCTCATTGCCGGAATTTGTGATAAAGCCGGTCGCAAAAAATCAAATCTGGCGATTTTGTCAACGTTTGTAATCCTAGCTTTCTCCTCATCAAGGATATCCTCCGCGTTCGTATGTCCAAACAGGGCAAGCGACATGGCCAAGTTCGTGAAGTTGTCTGGGTTGAGCTTTAAATTAGCAATCTCCATATCTTTATTCCAGACCTGATAAAGCCGATTTTGACCGGATTCAGAGTAGGCGATACCACTATACAGGGAAAATAAAGATTTTTTGATGTTTACGGGCAAGTCTTTTTGAAGGAGTTGCCAAAGATCATCTTCGAGGGAAATCAACTTGGATTCTCTTTCATCTTTTGAGAGAAACTTCCAAAAAATCGTACTTAACTCAGAAGAAATGAGTTGTGTTAGGATCTCATTTTTCTCTACCATTATCCCTTTTCGAAAAATTTCAAAAGCTTGATCCGGCGTAATATTTCCGACTAAGGTATTTTCGAAAATATTAAGATAGGACTGTCCCCGCATTACCTCATCTTCGATTTGGGAAGTTTGAGCAGCAAAAATCAAATCAATTGGAAAAATTCCATAACCCAATCCATTGCTGTTGTAAATGATCGAGATGGGTTTTTTCATCCCAAATGCATCTTTGACTTCAAATGTTTTGTCCTCGATAGAAAGGGAAAGGGTTTGTTTACGATCAGGATAAATAAAAGTAACATCGAAAAGCTGGGGCCAGATATTATCTGTTCCGTCCTCTGCTTTTTGGGAAATGATGAAAGATGAAATTGTGCCTTCTTCTGAATAGTTGATTTCCTCAGTTAGGATTGGTCTGCCAGATTGATTGACCCAAACATCACTCCATTTTTTAAGGTCCATTTCAGTCTCTTTGTCAAGAATGCTAACCAAATCATTCCAGTTGGCACTTTCATTTGCAAATGATCTGATGTAAGTCTGAATCCCACTTTGAAAAGCCTTTTCACCCATTGAGGTTTCGAGTTGGCGCATCATGATGGGTGCTTTATCGTAAATGATACTTCCATAAAGTGAACCGGCATTTTTGAGATTTTCTAGTTCCTGACGAATTGGGTTTGTCCCTTTCGTTCTGTCTTCAGAATATGCAGCCGGGTAATGACTTGTTAGAAACAATAACTCATGGTTGATCTTTGGAAAGGTTGGGTTGGCGATTTTCCCTGCCATGAACCCTGCAAAAACCTCTTTCATCCACACGTCATTAAACCACTCGATTGAAACCAAATCTCCAAACCACATATGAGCAGTCTCATGCCCGATAAGCTTTGCTCGGCTAAGCAGTTCAGTATCGGTTGCATTTTGATCGTGAAACATAGCGCTTTCCCTGTATTGAATTGCGCCAACATGCTCCATTCCTCCATATTGAAAAATTGGTATGGCAGCAAAATCCAGTTTTTGAAAAGGGAATTTATATCCGGTGTAATCCTCCAAATAATCAAGTGATTTTTGGTGAAGTCTGAAAACTTCCGGAATACTGGCTTTGATTTTATCCGAATTTGTTTCTCTGTAAAGCATCGTTTGAGGATAGCCTTCTGACGAACTTACGGTTTCAAATTTTCCGGCTACGAAAGAGAAAAGGTAGCTGCTCATCAGGTCAGACTTTCCAAATACGTGCTTTGTAAAATCACTCTGTACTTCCATGCTCACTAATGAGCCTCCTGCTAGGACTTTCCAATCCTTTGGAGCTTGAATTGTCAGTGAATAATTGGCTTTAAGATTTGGTTGATCAAAACAAGGGAATAAGGTGTTGGCCCGATCCGGCACTAAAAGAGTGTATAGGAAATCATCATTTCTATTTAGTGACAAATCTCCGGCGATAAAGCTGATTTGGATTGTATTGATTCCTTTGATCAAATTTTCTTTGGGAATGATCAAGTGCTCATTTTCATGTAAGATTTCAGTTGATATTCCATTGACCGAAAGGGAGAGGAGTTTTTCAGAGTTATCATTAAAATCCAAAATCAGTGGTTGAGTTTTATCTGACGCAGTCAATTCTAAATCAAGCTTTGCCGGAATTGGGTCAATTTTATTGGATGGAATTTCAAACAAAAGTTTGTAGTGGACATCTGAAATTTGAGTGCTTCTGAACTCGGCCAATTCGAGAGAGATTCCTGGATCGAAAAAATGATCAGTTGATATGGTTTTGCAGGAGGAAGTGAGATACAATAGGCAAAGCAGGAAAATCAGATTTTTCATCACGTAATTTTGTCATATTTGATTTGATTCACTAGTGAATTTCCATGGGAAAAAATGACTGATTTTTGATTTCAAAAATTAGATTCTGGTCAGGGAAGCATTCGCCTAAAAAGCTTTCGGGACTGGGACCCACTCTATCATCGCGATATTTATTGAGACGAGATGCTTTACAGAGTTGAGCTACAGAAACACAACATTTTTTAAACGTACTTAAACGCAAAAAGCAGACCTCTCAGTCTGCTCTTGTGATCCCGCTGGGATTCGTACCGAAAGCTTTCGGTACCAGGACCCAACCTATATCCCGATATTTATCTAGACGGGATGCTTTACTGAGTTGAGCTACAGAATCACAACATTTTTTAAACATACTTAAACGCAAAAAAGCAGACTTCTCAGTCTGCTCATGTGATCCCGCTGGGATTCGAACCCAGGACCCATACATTAAAAGTGTATTGCTCTACCAGCTGAGCTACAGAATCATATTTTATGAATGGTTATACCAAAGAAAAAGCGGAACGTAATTCCGCTTTAATACTCAATTAGTGTGTGATCCTGTCAGGAATCGAACCTGAAACCTACTGCTTAGAAGGCAGTTGCTCTATCCGATTGAGCTACAGGACCCGAAAATAAAGTCGGGGTGGCAGGATTCGAACCTACGACCTCCACATCCCAAATGTGGCGCGATACCGGGCTACGCTACACCCCGAACTATTGTTTTTAACTCCTTGCGAATTAATCTTTAAGTGATCCCGCTGGGATTCGAACCCAGGACCCATACATTAAAAGTGTATTGCTCTACCAGCTGAGCTACAGAATCATGATCACTTTTTGAGAAATTTTATCGTCTCAAAACATGTTTCAAACCTTTCAAATTGACTCTCTGGCCTTGCTTTTTGCCAGATCATTGCCGTAATTGGACTGCAAAAATAAGCGGACAAAACTTAAATGCCAAACCCTAATTCGATCTTTCTCGCAAATCTTTTCATAATTTCTTTTCTCCTTTTACAAAGTATTCATTGTCAAGCAGATGTAAAAGGCCTTTCAGTAGCAGATTCTTTGTTTGAACAGAGGAGTTATAAAGAAGCAATGGAGATTTACCAGTTAAACTACCAATTGGGGATCTATTCACCCGCTATGTTGCTCAAAATGTCCTTCATTGCAGAGGGTATCGGGGACAAAGAAATAGCAACACTTTATCTGAGTAAATATTACGATCTCAATCCCAATCCTCAGACGCTCACCAAGATCAAGAGCTTAACCGGCCAAGATAATTTGGTAGGATATGAAGTTAGTGATGTGAGGAGATTTGTTTTGTTTTTGGTCGAGTACGAAGAGATAATAGTAGGTGCCCTTTCCATCTTTTTGGTGGGATCTCTGATTTCTCTTTGGATCACACTTAGGAAGCATTCAGAGAGTAGTAATTATTGGCCAACTGTACTCTTGATTATTGTGATTTTTGCAGTTAATAACTTTCTGAGTAGTCCTAACACTGGATTGGTGACAAGCAGTCCAACTTTCATCGTTGACCAACCTACCGCAGGTGGGGAGTTGATAGAGATGGTTGAGCCAGGGCATCGAGTCAGGATTAAATCAAGTAAGGATATCTGGTTTGAAGTCGAATGGAAGGATCAGGTTGGATACATCAAAAAATCAGACGTAGCAAGGTTGTAAAAAAATAGCCTCCGATTTAGGAGGCTATTTTTTAAAGTTTCTTAATCGTAATGTTTCGGAAAGAAACTAGATCTCCGTGATCTTGAAGAGCGATTTTCCCCTTTTTGTATTTACCAAAACCAGGCATGTCTTTGAACTTGCTTTTTGCTATCAATTCTTCCCACTCAGGTGTCCACAGTGTGGTGCTTACAATAGTTTTGCCATTCAGCATTAAATCAAGTTTGCCATTGTTCGCAATGATTTCTGCCTGATTCCATTCGCCAAAAGGCTTCACGGTTTCTTCGCTGCTTACGATCAGATCGTATAAATCCCCTGCTCTGTGGCTGATAATTTTTGCATCAGGGTGGCCTTCGTTATCCAATACCTGCATTTCAGGCCCTGTATTCCATGGGGTTTTGAATTCTGGTGACTCATGGACAAAGAACATAACACCACTATTGCCATTTTGGGCAATTTTCCACTCGTACTTCAGATGGAAGTTTTCGAACTCTTCATTTGTTACAATATCACCTCCGTCACCGGTTTTCCAGTTTGCTTTGTTAGTAGCATCCAGGAAGAGCTCACCGTTCTCAACTTTCCAGGCTTTTCCAACTTCACCTCCACCGTACTTTGACCAGCCATTTAACGTCTGCCCGTCAAATAGGCTAATCCATTCTACCTGTGCTGTTTCCACTGCTACGGAATCCTGAATTTCTGCTTCTTCAGTTTTTGGAGCAGAGCAAGCCGCCATTAATCCTGCAGCTGCCAAAAGTGCTAAATAGTTTGTCTTCATTAGTTATTTCTTAAGAAGCAAAACGTAACGAATCATATCCTTCGCATCTTCTTCACTCAGGCCAATATGTGCTGGCATAGCAATTTCTCCCCAGACGCCAACGCCCCCGGCAATTACTTTCGCAGCAAGCATACTCACATTTTCTTCTGTGCTTTCATATTTAGCTGCTACTTCTGCGTAAGACGGGCCAACGATTTTTCTTTCCACCATGTGGCAGGAAAGACAGTCAGAGGCCTTTATTTTTTCCAGTCCTTTGATGTAGATCGGATCGTTTTGATATTTTTCTTCCAGGCTAATTTCTTTGACTGGTTCTGGTGCTGCTACAGCCACTTCAGCAGTTTCAGCAGTTTTCTCTCCTCCTCCGCATGCAAAGGTCAAGCCTGCCAATGCGATCAATCCAACGTTTAATAAGTTTGTAATTTTCATAATAGTTATTTGTTTAAGTAATCAGATTCCAAGTATTTTTTTGTTGAAAGCCTCATCAGCGCCAGTACCGGCAAAGTCATCAAAGGCTCTCTCGGTTACTCTAATAATATGGCTGTCGATGAATGGAGCTCCTTCTGCTGCTCCTTGTTCAGGATGTTTGATTGCACATTCCCATTCCAAAACCGCCCAGCCACTGTAATCATATTGCGAAAGTTTGCTAAATATACCTGCAAAATCAACTTGTCCATCGCCTAATGAACGGAATCTTCCTGCACGCTCCACCCAGCCTTGATATCCGCCATAGACACCCTGCTTTCCGGTTGGATTGAATTCAGCATCCTTCACATGGAACATCTTGATTCTTTCATGGTAAAAATCAATGAATTGAAGATAATCCAGGCACTGAAGTACAAAATGACTTGGGTCATACAAGATGTTCGCGCGCTTATGTCCGTTCACTTTGTCCAAAAACATTTCGAAAGTAATCCCATCGTGCAAGTCCTCACCTGGATGAAGTTCGTAGCAAAGATCTACTCCAACTTGATCAAACTCATTTAGAATAGGTAACCATCTTTTTGCCAATTCGGTGAAACCAGTCTCTACCAATCCCGCCGGTCTTTGTGGCCAAGGGTAAACCGTTTGCCACATTAGCGCTCCAGAGAAAGTCGCGTGAGCGTTCAGACCCATGTTTTGCGAAGCCTTTGCAGCATATTTGAGTTGTTGGGTCGCCCAGGCAGATTTGCCTTTGAGATCGCCTTTCAGGTTTGATGGAGCAAAGCCATCGAAAAGTTCATTGTATGCAGGGTGAACTGCAACTAGCTGTCCCTGAAGGTGAGTGGAAAGTTCGGTAATTACCATCCCGGATTCTTCTACTATTCCGGCGATTTCGTCCGCATAGGTTTTGCTTTCAGCAGCTTTCTGTAAATCCATCAGTCTTCCATCCCAGGAAGGAATCTGAACTCCTTTGTAGCCTAAGCCTGCCATATACTCACATATATTTTTGAGGTTGTTAAAAGGTGCATCATCTCCCGCAAACTGTGCGAGGAAAATGCCTGGTCCCTTGATTGTTTTCATCGTGATTTTTGGGTTTGAATAAATTAGGTTTTGAGATTATTTTTCAACTACAAAAGGTGTCCATTTAATTTCCGAAGCAGTGCTCTTCAATACATGATCAATAAAAGCCATGCCACGGATTCCGTCTTCTACTCCCGGATAGTCTTCCCATTCTTTTTTTGGCGTTTCACCGGCCCGCTGCGCAAAAATACATCGGGCAAAATTCCGATACAGGTTGGCAAACGCTTCAATGTATCCTTCCGGATGTCCGGCCGGGGTGCGGGTATTTTCCTGAGCAAGGGAACCTAAATATCCTGTTCCGGCTCTATAAATCTGTGCAGGTTGACCAGGATAGCGAACCGTAAGTGAATTGTTGAGTTCCTGCTCCCATTCCACTCCGCCCTTCTCTCCGTAAACACGTACTTTCAGGTTATTTTCACAGCCGGTATCTGTTTGGGAAGCCATCAGAACTCCGGATGCTCCGTTTTCGAAGCGAAGTAAAACTACCCCATCATCGTCGATCGGGCGACCATCAATTTTGATATACAGGTCTGCGCAAAGATGGGAAACCTTTTCACCGGTGATATATTCTGCCATGTGGAAAGCGTGTGTGCCAATGTCACCCATACAGCCTGCCAGGCCATTTCTGTTTGGATCAGTTCTCCACTCGGCCTGCTTGTTATTTTCTGTCTCCAAAAGTTTGTAAAGCCAGCCCTGTGGATATTCCACATAGACTTTTCTCACTTTTCCGATTTGGCCCTCAGCGATCATCTGCTTGGCTTGTTTGATCATCGGATAGCCAGAATAGGTATGCGTGAGCAAGAAAAGCATATCAGATTTTTTCACTTCGTGATAAAGGGCTTTTGCCTGCACATAATTTAAAGTCAGAGGCTTGTCCAAAGCGACATGAAAGCCGTGTTTCAATGCTTTGACAGTCGGGTCAAAGTGGAAATTATTTGGAGTGACAATCACGACTACATCGATGCGCTCGGATTCGGGAAGTTCCATTTCCTTTGCAAACATCTCATCGTAGCTGCCATAAACCCGCTTTGGGTCCAGCATAAGTTCTTCTCCGCGCTTTTTGGATTTTTCAGGATTTGAGCTGAAAGCACCTGCGACTAGTTCATACATGCCGTCCATCAGCGCTCCGTTGAGGTGAATGGCTCCGATAAATGATCCAGGGCCTCCGCCTATCAGACCAATTTTGAGTTTTTTGGGTGTTGACATAAGTCAAAAATGTTTTTATTCTTTTAAATACTGGATGAAATAATTGATTCCAAGTGGAAATTCCTTGGTTCTTCAATTGATCAGGGAGAATAATTGATCAGCAGCTTTATCGCGGTATAAGTGGCGTTTAAAAAACTTTTAATCACCTAAATTCAGATTCTCAATTGACGTGCTTAAAATACAGCAAAAAGCCCAAATACTAAACTTTAAGCTTTAATTAGGGCATTGAAATATCACTTGATAATTATCTCATGAACGTAAACACAAGGTTTCAACTCTCCACAATGATGTTTCTTGAGTTTTTCGTGTGGGGATCATGGTTCGTAACAATGGGAACTTTCCTCGGCACGAATCTTCAAGCGAAGGATCAGGATATTTCGTTGGCATTTGCGACTCAATCCTTCGGTGCGATAATAGCTCCTTTTGTAGTTGGGTTGATTGCAGACCGCTTTTTTCATGCCCAGCGAATTTTAGGATTTATTCATTTGGCAGGTGCTGCTTTGATGTATGGATTATATGTCTCCACTGATTTCTCAGGATTTTTTCCGATTCTGTTGGCATACATGATTCTCTTTATGCCCACCCTTGCTTTGGTCAATTCGATTTCTTTCAATCAGATGAAAGATCCTGCGAAGGAGTTTTCTGTAATTCGAGTTTGGGGAACGATCGGGTGGATCGCTGCTGGGATTTTGATCAGTTACCTAGCTTGGGATAGTCAAGAAGGTTTGTCGGATGGGATGCTCAGGAATACCTGGCTGATGGCAGCGATCGTTTCTGTAATTTTAGGGTTGTTCAGTTTTACGCTTCCTTCCACGCCTCCGCGTGCTAAGTCTTTAGATTCATTTAAACTTTCAGAAGTGTTGGGATTGGATGCCTTAGCACTTTTGAAGCATAGAAACTTCGCCATTTTCTTTATCAGTTCGATTCTGATTTGTATTCCATTGGCTTTTTATTACCAAAATGCCAGTCCGTTTTTGACTGAAATCGGAGTGGAAAATTCAACAGGAAAGATGACTCTGGGGCAAATTTCAGAGGTTTTATTCATGCTGGCATTGCCGGTTTTCTTTTCTCGTTTCGGAATTAAAAAGACATTGATCGTGGCGATGATCGCCTGGGCTGTTCGATATGTGTTCTTTGCTTTTGGAGATGCGAATGAAGGAGTATGGATGCTCTTGGTCGGGATTGTTTTGCACGGAATCTGTTATGATTTCTTTTTCGTCAGCGGCCAGATTTATACAGATTCGCATGCTGGAGAACGATATAAATCATCCGCTCAGGGTCTGATTACGCTGGCTACCTATGGAATTGGGATGCTGATTGGTTTCTGGGCTGCAGGAAATATTTCTAATTTTTACATGGATGCAGAAGGTAATCATGATTGGAAATCTATTTGGTTGATTCCTGCTGGGATTTCTGTGTTGGTTTTACTATTTTTCATATCCTTTTTCAAAAAGGAAAAAATTTACTCTCAACCTTAATCCCAAAACAACCATGTCATTTGATTCCGGAAGGAGATCTTCATTTAAAAAAATGATCCTTGGAGGAGCCGCAGCCGGCACTCTCACCTCCCTCGATTGGAAGGAAACCAAACCTTTAGCATTGAAAGGGAACATCAACCATGGAGTATGTGCATGGACCGTGCCTTCGCTCAGTTTGGATGAACTTTGCGTAGCCATTAAAAAAATTGGCTTCAATGCAATAGACCTTGTCGGTCCGAAAGGCTGGGATACTTTAAAAGCCAGTGGAGTTGAATGTTCCATGTGTAATGGGGCAGAATTGGGAATTCCGAAAGGCTGGAATGATCCTCAGTATCACGAGCAACTCATCAAAAATTACACAGAAATAATTCCTCAAGTAGCTAAATATGGCTACAAAAATTTAATCTGTTTTTCCGGAAACAGAAATGGAATGGACGATGAAACCGGAATGAAAAACTGTGCTGAAGGCATAAAAAAGATTGTAGGATTAGCTGAAAAGCATGGAGTAATCATCCAAATGGAGCTTCTAAACAGCAAAATAAATCACAAAGATTACATGTGCGACCTGTCTCCGTGGGGTGTGGAATTGTGCAAAATGGTTGGAAGCGAAAACTTCAAATTGCTTTATGACATCTATCATATGCAAATTGATGAGGGAGATTTGATTCGAAGTATTCAAACAAATCATCAATACTTTGGTCATTATCATACAGCAGGTAATCCTGGTAGAAATGAGTTGGATGAAAATCAAGAAATTAATTATCCTGCAGTGATGAAAGCCATTGTCGCTACAGGATACAAAGGGTATGTTTCCCATGAGTTTATCCCTAAATCAGAAGATAAAATTGCTGCATTGGCTCAAGCAGTGCAAATTTGTGACGTGTAATTATCAAAACCAAATAACTAATAATGGCAAATCAAGCGTATGATGCAATCGTAGTTGGGTCAGGGATAAGCGGCGGTTGGGCTGCAAAAGAGCTGACAGAGAAGGGGCTTAAAGTATTGCTTCTGGAGAGGGGACCGAACGTAGAGCATGTTAAAGATTACAAAACAGCTACGCTACCTCCGTGGGAAGTACCTCACAGAGGTAGGAGAACTGTGGAGATGATTGAGAAGCATCCAAGCTTAAAAAGAGACTATGTTCTTAATGAGTTAAACCTTGATTGGTGGGCTCATGAGGATGAATCTCCTTATGTAGAAGAAAAGCCATTTACATGGTTTAGAGGGTATCAAGTGGGAGGAAGGTCTCTCCTTTGGGGTAGACAATCTTACCGTTGGGCAAATCTTGATTTCGAGGCAAATGCTAAAGATGGTATCGCAGTGGATTGGCCAATCAGATACAATGAAATTGCACCATGGTATAGTTATGTAGAGAAATTCGCAGGCGTTTCAGGATCCAAAGATGGTTTGGATATTTTGCCTGATGGCGAATTCCAGCCTCCTATGCCAATGAACTGTGTGGAGAAAGATGCATCTGCCAAAATTGCTGAACACTATAAAGGAGCAAGGCATTGGACCATTGGTCGTCCGGCTAACATTACTCAGCCTCTTCCCGGCCGAGTAGGTTGTCAATATAGAAATAAGTGCTCTTTGGGCTGTCCGTTTGGGGGTTATTTCAGCACTCAGGCTTCGACTTTGCCTGCTGCAGTTGCTACCGGAAATCTTACGTTGAGACCGTGGTCTATTGTAAGAAAACTGATTTATGACAAAGACACTCAGAAAGCAACAGGTGTAGAAGTACTCGATGCTGAGACGAATCAGACAGTAGAATATGATGCAAAAATCATTTTCCTCTGCGCATCAGCTTTCAATTCAACAGCTATCCTTATGAGATCGGCAACGGACATTTGGCCGGGCGGATTAGGAAGCAGTTCAGGTGAATTGGGACACAACGTGATGGATCACCATTTCCGTCTGGGTGCCAATGGAAAGATGGAAGGATACGAAGACAAGTATTATTTTGGTCGCAGGCCAACCGGTCTTTATATTCCAAGATTCAGAAATCTGAATGGGGAGAAGAGAGACTATATCCGAGGTTTTGGCTATCAAGGTGGTGCCAGTAGAAGTGGCTGGAGCAGAGATGTAGCCGAGTTGAACTTTGGCGCACCTCTAAAAGAGGCTTTGACCGAACCAGGACCTTGGTCTATGGGTATCACGGCTTTCGGAGAGATCCTTCCTTACCATGAAAATACGATCAAACTGAGCGATACCGTGAAAGATAAATGGGGCATGGAAGCTTTGGTCATGAATGCTGAGATCAAGCAAAATGAACTTGATATGCGGAAAGACATGATGGCTGATGCTGCTGAAATGCTGGAAGTTGCCGGTTTTAAAGATGTGAATACCTACGACGGAGGTTATACTTTCGGACAAGGTATTCACGAAATGGGTACAGCCAGAATGGGACGTGATCCAAAAACGTCAGTTTTGAATGGAAACAACCAGGTTTGGGACGCTAAGAATGTGTTTGTCACAGATGGAGCTTGTATGACTTCCGCTGCCGCGCAAAATCCGTCACTTACTTATATGGCGCTGACTGCCAGGGCTGCAGCTTTCGCAGTAGAAGAACTGAACAAGAGAAATCTCTAATCCAAAAAAGCAAAGACTATGACTATGAATAGAAGAGACGCACTGAAAAGCGTCGTGCTAATGATGGGAGGAACGATGGTTGGGGCTACGGCAATCCTGACAGGTTGTGCTCCCGAGCATCAAATTGAAGGGCTCAATTTCACTCCGGAGGACATTGCCTTCTTGGATGAAATAGGGGAGTCCATTATTCCGACTACTGATACTCCCGGTGCGAAAGCGGCTGGAATCGGAGCATTTATGGTGATGATGGTCAAAGATACGTATGATGCTGATCAGCAGAAGGTGTTTGTTGATGGATTGAATTCCTTGAGAAAGGATTTCAAAAAGGCAACCGGAAATGACTTCATCGATGCTGCTCTTGAAGAAAGATCTGCGTATTTGACTGAGATGTATAAAACCCACAGGGCAAGTGAGTCAAAAGATCCAGCTATGATCAATATGGTAAAAGATCTGACTGTCTTAGGTTACTTCACTTCAGAAATCGGAGCCACTCAGGCACTGAGATTTGTGGAAGTTCCGGGCAAGTTTGAACCTTGCGTAGATTACAAAAAGGGAGACAAGGCTTTTGCCCTTTCCTAACAAAAAAAGCTAATATAAACTTAGCCTGCTCCGATTCGGGGCAGGCTTTTTTTATTAGGAAAAACCGAAGAAGAAAATTCATCCAAATGGGGCATTTCATCGTTGAGCAAGAGCATTTTGTAGAGGTTACACCTCTCTAGGTAGCTTAGAATAATGCCTAGTATCTGAAAGTAATGGTGACCTAAGTCAGGAAATCATTCCACTGTGTTCTTCTGATTTGCTGAATAGAAGTATAAATAATACAATGATCAATACTATTAGTAAGGCTACTTCAAATTGCGCCCAAATCTGAGATCGGTTTATTTGGGCTTTGGCCTTACTGATTAATTTTTCACCCTCTTCCAGTTGGATTTTGCTTAGGTTTTCGAGATCTCTTCGGGCCTGAGTTATTTTTTGATCGTAGATCTTAACTTGACTTTGATTGACTCCCGAGGAATCGGAATAGAGCAGATTATAGTTTTTAATGGAAAGATCGTTTACAATGATTTTTTTGAAATCGGACAAATAACCACCCTCTTTCTCAGTTAATTTTGTTGCTTCAAAATCCTCTACAATGACCAAAATACTTTTTTCGTGACCGGCTATTTCATCCACTACTTTCGAATAGTCATAATCCATGTTACAGTGATCCACCAATTTCTGGATTTGAAAAAGCTTCTCCGAAATCTGAAAAATATAACCCTCAACCACCAGTCTGTCATTGTACACTTCAGTGAAGGTATTGCTTATGTCTTTGAAAGCCTGTCGCTCAATCAAGTTTTTAACATAAATGAGAAGAAGCAATACGCCAATGATCAACATGGCGCGAATTTTTTTACGTTTCAAAAGGGAAGAATTCATGTTTTGTAGGTTTACTAACTTAGAATTGCCTTCAGTTTAAATAAAAAAAAGAAATACTCGACCGTATGACCAAAGCATATTTTGAATAAGAAGCCTCGGAAGATCAATAAATAGGTTTTCTGTCATATACTCGCACATAATCAATCTCCATTTTTTGTGGCCAAATGTTTTCATCCACCCCTTTCTGACCTCCCCAGTTTCCTCCAACAGCAATATTTAAAATCATATGAAATGGCTGATTGAATGGCCATTCTTTGTAATCTCCTCCCGTATTGGCAAAGGAAAAGTACTTCTCTCCATCAATGTAGAAATCAATTTTGTCCTCAGTCCAGTCGATTGCATAAATATGAAATTCTGATTGGAAGTTTTCGACCATTTTGAATCCTCCCTTTTGGGTGCCGATGGAGTGATTAAAAGCCTCCGTATGAACTGTTCCATGAACTTTTCCCGGATCAAATCCGACATGCTCCATGATGTCTATTTCACCATTTTTTGGCCAACCTCCATGTCGATTTTCCTCAGCAAGCATCCATATGGCCGGCCATGTACCCACGCCTTCCGGAAGCTTTGCCTTGATTTCGAAGTAGCCATATTGCCAGGTAGCCTTTCCCCGAGTTACTATTCGAGCGGAAGAATATCCTTTTGGATGTGCAGGATCGATTTTAGCTTCAATGGTTAAAATCCCGTTTTCGACCCGTGTATTCTTAAGATCAGCTTTCGAATAATATTGAAGTTCATTGTTTCCCCAGCCACTATCACCTATGTCGTAATCCCATTTACCGGAGTCAGGAAGACCATTTTCTGAAAATTCATCAGACCAGATCAGTTTAGGAGTTGAACCGTCTTGAGCTTGGATTTTTACTATTATCAGGAAAGATGCGAGTAGTAGGAGTAAGGATTTCATAGAGCATATCGTTGCTGGAAAATACTAAAACTTCAATGATCCTGCGTTATTTGTTTATTGGAAAGGAAAGAAAGAATGCAAGTTCTGCCATTCGAGCTAGACAATATTTGTAATTTAGCTGACCATATAAACCCAAAGATCAATGGCATATTATCATCGCCTAGGAAACATTCCACCCAAAAGACATACTCAGTTCAGGCAGCCTGACGGATCGCTTTACAAAGAAGAACTCGTGAGTTCAAAGGGCTTTTCCGGGATTTATTCCAATCTCTACCATATTTACAACCCGAATGAGGTTAAAGAAATCGGTACTCCAAAACCTTTTTCCTGGGAACCTGTGAAAGAGCACGGACTGAATCAGACCCATCTCAAAACAGCCGGAGTCGAAAAGACCGGTGAGGATTATCTCACTGCCCGCAGAATGCTCCTGATGAACAGGGATGTGATGATGGGGATCTGCTCGCCAAAGCGGCGGAAGATGGACTACTATTTCAAAAATGCTGACGGCGACGAGTTGATTTACATCCACGATGGAGAGGGAATGATGTATTCTCAATTTGGAAAATTGGAAGTAAGAAAAGGAGATTACATCGTTATTCCGCGAACCACGATTTATAGATTTGAATTTAAAGAAGAAGGTCCGCTTCGACTTTTGGTGATCGAATCCCATGGTCCTATCGAAACTGTCAAGCGATACCGAAACGAAGTGGGGCAATTGCAGGAACATTCGCCGTATTGTGAGCGGGATATTCGTCCTCCAAGTGAATTACTGATCGAGAAAGAAAAAGGTGATTACCTCGTTCAGATCAAGAAACAAGGAATGCTTCACCAATACACCTACCCTCATAGCCCGCTGGATATTGTGGGTTGGGATGGGTATTTGTACCCGTACGCACTTTCCATTTATGATTTTGAGCCGATTACGGGCAGGCTTCATCAGCCGCCTCCAGTACATCAAACTTTTCAAGCCGGAGGTTTTGTGATTTGTTCGTTTGTGCCAAGATTGTTTGATTATCATCCGCTTGCGATTCCTGCACCTTACAATCATTCCAACATCGACTCGGATGAAGTTCTATATTATGCCGAAGGAGAGTTTATGAGCAGGAAAGGAATTGAGCGGGGAAGTTTTACGATTCACATGGGCGGCCTTCCCCACGGTCCACATCCCGGAACTGTAGAGAAATCCATCGGAGCAAAATCAACCGATGAGTATGCTGTGATGCTTGATACATTCAAATCGCTATACATTACGACCGATGCTCTCGATTTTGTGGATAAAGGCTACCCTATGAGCTGGACTTCTTAAAAGTGAAAAGGCTGGTTTCGTAACCAGCCTTTTCACTTTTAAGGTTTTTGGTTGGATAAAATCCCTCTTATTTATCCGTGATTTCAAGGATAGGAGAACCGTTGGATCCATTTGGAAGTCGAATATCCAGCATCATGGAAAGTGTTGGAGCGATATCGGTAATCGAAGCGTGCCGGGAACTGCTTCCCTGCTTTACCCCCCATCCAAAAAACATGATCGGAACATTCGTGTCGTACGAAAATCCTGTTCCATGGGAAGTTCCTCGTGCTCCTCCAGTAAGCCAACCTGGCTCCAAAATCAACAATAATTCTCCTGAAGCTTTATGATTATATCCCATTTGAAGACGTTGGGATCGATCTTGAGTGAAAGCTGAATTTCTCATTGCTGTAGAAGTATAGACCTCTTTGATTCCTTTGAACTGCAAGAGAAATTTTACGAGATCTTCTTCCATATCGACGATTTTCACACCCTTTTCTAGAGCTAATTCAGTGTTAAGAAAAATCTGGTCGTTGGAAAAATTAACTATCCATTCGCCCACGCCGTACTTCCGCTGGGTATAGCCTTTCAGCTGTCCGGCGATAAAAGCCACATTTAAATTGCCGGCAGGAACATTTTCACTGACCATATAAGAAGCGATATCTGCTACTCCATGATCTGCAGAAAGAAATACTAAGTATTGCCCTTTGCCATACGTCTTATCCAAATAAATTAGGAGCTTCTCCATTTCCAGGTCCAGTCTCAGGTAATTATCCTCTACTTCTTTGGAAGTGGGGCCGAATCGATGCCCGATGTAGTCCGGTGATGAAAAGCTAATTGCCAGAAAATCTGTCTCTCCTCGCATGCCAAGTTTTTCCCCTTCGATTGCTGCATAAGCAAAGTCCAGCGTAAGGCTATTTCCAAAAGGTGTCGCTGCAATCAGGCCAAAATTGTCATTATTTGCTCTCAGTGAATCCAGGATATATGGGAAAGTGGGGGTGTCTTTTCCAATAAAAGGAACTTCAAAAGCGTTGTTGTCATCAATGCTCTGCTTATAGGTTGCAATAGGGTAAAGAGTTTCCCATGTTTTACTCAAATAAGAATCAGGGAGTTTTTTCGCATTGAAGTCTTGAACCCATTTGGGAAGGGAGTCATAGTAATAGGAGGAGGTCATAAAATCCCCGTTTTCACTATCATACCAATACGCATCACCTAAATGTCCGGCAGGAAAGCTTGCCCCACGATCTTTGATCGCCAAGCCCACAACTTTAGATCGTTTATTTGTCGCAAATCTTAGCTCATCAGTGATGGTGGTAGTGAGCATGTTTCTGGGACTGATTTGACCATTTAAAGGAGTTCCTCCCACGTTTGTCACAGTAGAGTCTTCTGCGCAATAGATGGATTTGTTCAGACTTCTTACATACCAGTTGTTGCCAATAATCCCATGCGTGGCCGGAGTTGTGCCTGTGTAAACAGATGCATGTCCAGGTCCAGTATAAGTTGGGATGTAATTGTAATGCCCGTTTTTCATCATGAAACCTTCGCTAATCATGCGCTTGAAGCCACCTTCACTATAGCGGTCGGCAAATTTGTACAAATACTCCTGACGCATTTGATCCACGATTATCCCTACTATAAGCTTTGGTTTTTCTTGGGCGCTTTGTGCAAAGGTGGATCCCAGGGTCAGAACTAGATAAAAAACAATTATTCCTACTTTTTTCATTGCTCAGTTAATTATTGTTTCTAAAGATAAGAATAAGCCACAAACCCTGGATTGAGTCTTTGTAAAATGAATAAAACATTGGACATTGGAATTTAGAATTGCACCCTTTTGTATGAAAAAATTCCTTTGGTTTCCTCTGATTCTTCTATTCGCAACAGCTTCATTTTCTCAATCCTACTTCGAGGACGGACTTCCAGCAGAATGGCATAAAGCAAGACGACAGGCACTCCGCCAACAAATGCCGGAAAATTCAGTCGCTGTGATTTTTAATAATCCGGTGAAAAATCGCTCAAATGATGTGGATTTCATTTATCATCCCAATACAGATTTTTATTATTTAACAGGATTTCGAGAGCCTAATTCAGTTTTGGTAATTTTTAGCGAAAAGCGAAGTTTTGGAAATAGTACCTCGGATGAAGTGATATTTGTTCAGCCTCGGGATGTTCGGGCGGAGATGTGGAATGGCAAACGGCTTGGGGCGGAAGGGGTGAAAGAAAAACTTGGATTCGAGCAGGCGTTTCTTTCTGATCAGTTCAAGGATGAAACTTTGCTAGATTTTGATGCTTTTGATACGATTTTATCCTTCAATCTTGGGAACGATGTGGAGGAAAGTAGTTCAAACGAGCCTTTGTTAGCAATGATTTCGTCCTTTAAATCTGCTACGAATTATCCAGAAAGCCTTTCTGAAGTAAATCTGCAGATGTATGAATTGATCAGGGCAACAGATTTAGAAAACTCAGCGAATGTGGCACAAATCATAGGCAGAAATCGCAAAAGATATCCGGAAATTGAAAATGACCCAATATTAAATGACTTTATGAATGCGGATTCTCCTGAAAAAAGAATGAAAGTGAAGTCAGAAATCCAGGATCAGAAAATGAATATTACTGCTTTGACTGCAATGATGGAAGTTTTGAGAGAAGTAAAGACTGTTGAAGAACAAGTGCTGATTCGGAAAGCCAGCAAAATCTCCGCAATTGGTCAGATAGAAGTGATGAAAGCTGCCAAAGTCGGGATGTCTGAACGTGAAATTCAAGGAATTCATGAGTTCATCTACAAAAGGTATGGAGCAGAAAGTGTGGGATATCCGTCCATCGTTGGCGGAGGAAATAATGGATGCATCCTTCACTACATCGAAAATGACCTGAAACGCGTAGATAATCGATTATTGTTAATGGATCTCGGAGCTGAGTGGAAAGGCTACACAGCAGATGTCACTCGTACGATCCCTGTAAACGGTAAATTTAACGAGGAAGAAAAAGCAATCTACGAACTCGTCCTCAAAGCACAGGATGCTGGAATCGTACTTTGCAATGAAGGGATGGAATTTTCTGAGGTCGGAAGAGAAGCCAAAAGAATCATCGATGCCGGATTGGCAGATTTAGGAATTATCAAAAAGGGTGAAAAACACAACTATTTCCCTCACGGAACTAGCCATCATTTGGGATTGGATGTTCATGATCGAGGAAGTTTTGGGACTTTGAAAGCCGGAGTAGTACTGACTGTCGAACCGGGTATATATATTCCAGAAGGAAGCAACTGTGATCCCAAGTGGTGGGGAATTGCTGTCAGAATCGAGGATGATATCCTAGTCACTTCCACCGGGCCAGTGAATCTTTCAGGTGATGCTCCGAGAACTATTGTCGCGATCGAGCAAATGATGCGTATTCCAAGTGTGCTGGAAAACTGGGTGCTTCCTGAGATTGAATAAGTTCCCTTTGGTAAGGAAAGAGAGTTTCTCGCCACGGCGCCATGGCTCAAAGAAAATCTTCAGAAAGCAAGAAAGCCTGATCACGTTAGACTATGGGCCACTCTTTTAATTCCATCTTTAAGCAATTCTTCATTGAAGTCCGAGTCTAAGTCCTGTTACCTTTAGGTAGGTCAAAAGTTGTTTAGGGTGAACTGGAGATATTTTCTCCACGGATTTAATTTCCAAAATCACCTTATTTTCCACGATAATGTCTGCTCGGAAACCGTTATTAAATGGCAGTTCTTTCCAATAAAAAGGAATACCCACCTGAGTCCGAACTTCTAATCCAGCATTATTTAATTCATTGCTAAGGACTGTTTTGTAAACTGACTCTAAAAGTCCAAGACCCAATTGTCTATGGACATGGAAGGAGTGATCAAGAACTATTTTTGCTATTTCATCTTCATGTATTAGTAAAAATCATGGCGTCGTTGTGCCGTTGCGAGAAAACATTAAAAAAATTACATAGCGTAAGGTTGGCCTCTGCGGGAGATCAAAACCTGTGAATCTTATAAACCTACTTACTCTTAAGATCGCCTCGCTTGATGGAACGGATGAATTGTGACCAGGCAAATGGGTCTAAAAGTCTCAATGGTCTTGGCCCGTACAAATCCTGATTCTGCATCATTTGACCTTGCTGGAAATATCTGAAGTTCTCATTGCCGGATGCCGGCATAGACTCAGCCCATCTTAGCAGCATCTCCGGACTCATATTAGCCCGGCTGATTGCCATCGGATCGACTACATTCATTGCGATTATAGCCTTTTTAAATTCTTCCTCAGTAGGATAGGGCATTACCTCTATTTCTGCCAAGGCAATTTCATCCACTTCCATGGTCAAGATCAAACTGATTCGATCATTTTCCACGACATCGGGCACTTTGAATGATTGTTTTTTCAGTCCTATGAAGGTGAAAACAACGCTGTCTCCTTCCAAAACAGGCATCGAAAAATATCCAAATCTTCCACTTGCTGTGCCACGGCCTTTCTTGGGAACATAAATATTTACTCCGGGAACTGCATCAGTACTATCCGAATTCAGGATTATGCCTGACAATTGGATAACCTTTCTTTCACGAGTTTCCTGAGCTTTCGCAAATTGGATCGAAAAAATAAAACCCAAAAGGAAAATAAGTGCGGATCTATATAGAAATGAGTGCTTCACAAATAAATAAACTTATAGAACTGGCAATGGTTGCTAATCGGATGCGATTATACTCTAATTTCGGCTGAATTTTTTTTATCATTAGCATTAACTGAGTTAAAACTTACAAATGCGCTTAAAAAATATCAGTTTAAACTACGGCCTTCGAATTTTCAAAGCCTTATCCGAAGAGCCAAGAGTTCGGATTATTCATTTGCTGATGCTGAATAAAGAACTCAGCATTTCAGATGTCGAGCATATATTAGACTTCACCCAAACCAAAACAAGTCGTCATCTGATTTACCTCAAAAATGCAGGACTGCTCGGCAGCCGAAGAGTGGACCAATGGATGTTTTATTACATTTTGGAGGAATACATTGAAATCATTCAGCAGATTTTCAAGTTTATACAAAAAGACCCAAGCCTCATCAAGGATCAGGAGACGTACGAAATCCTGAAATCTAACCGAGAATTAGCAATCAATAAAATTCAGAATAATCAGTATCGACGTTAAATAATCTTGAAAACTTACCAACACATCTTTTTCGATCTGGACCATACCCTTTGGGATTACGAGCGAAATGTCACAGAGTCACTTTCAGAATTGTATCTGTTTTATAAGTTGCAAGAATTGGGAATTCCTACTTTCGAGCAATTTTTCGCCTCTTTCCACCACGTCAATTTACAACTTTGGGATTGGTACAATGTTGGAAAAATCGATAAAGAAAACCTTAGAAAGGAACGATTCAGACGAATTTTTGCTCATGCAGGATCTTCAGAAGATGAAGTCCCTGGTCCTTTCGAAGAGGATTTTATGGGAAAGACTTCCTCTAAGCCTCATGTTTTGCCTTACACCATAGAGATCCTGAATTACCTAAAGGAAAAATATAAGCTTCATATTATTACGAATGGATTCAATGAATCCCAATCAAAAAAGATGAGTTCATCTGGACTCAATAGCTACTTTGATCTGGTTGTGACTTCTGAGACCACAGGATATAAAAAACCTGATGCGCGAATTTTCTATCATACCATGGACCAGTTAAACACGCGTGCTGAGCATTGCCTAATGATAGGAGATAATCCGGCTTCCGATATTCTTGGAGCCCAGAATGCTGAGATCGATCAGGTCTTTTTCAACCCGGGGGAAATAGAAATTGAGCTCAAACCAACCTACACGATTTCTCATCTGAAAGAATTGGAGGCGTTTCTTTGATTGTCATTTGAATTTCAATTTACTACCCAATTCGAGGCTTTGGCTTATCTTTGTCTACCAGAATCACATAAACTCCAAATAGTATGTTAAAAGGATTTTTCAACGTGCCGGCCCCAGTTAACGAACCGGTAAAGGCTTATGCTCCCGGAAGCCCCGAGAGGAAGGAATTGCAAAAAGCGCTGAAAGAAGCTCGCGCAAAACAGATTGATGTCCCGATGTACATCGGTAATGAGGAAGTGCGAACTGGCAAAATTCGCGCGATGTCTCCACCGCATGATCACCAGCATATTTTGGGTCATTTCCATGAAGGCGATGCATCTCATGTCGAGCAGGCTATCAATGCAGCTATGGGAGCAAAGTACGCCTGGGAAAATATGGCTTGGGAGCAAAGAGCTGCAATTTTTCTGAAGGCAGCAGATTTGTTGGCAGGCCCATATCGGTCTAAAATCAATGCAGCTACCATGTTGGCCCAATCGAAGAATGCGATGCAGGCTGAGATTGATGCTGCTTGTGAGTTCATCGACTTCCTTCGTTTCAATGTGAAATACATGACTGAGATCTATGCGCAGCAACCTCCGGTTTCCGGAAACGGTGTATGGAATCGTCTGGAACAGCGTCCTTTAGAGGGGTTTGTGTTTGCGCTGACTCCGTTCAACTTCACTGCAATCGCAGGAAATCTTCCGACTTCTGCGGCCATTATGGGAAACACCATTGTTTGGAAGCCGGCATATACTCAGATTTATTCTGCTCAGGTATTGATGGAAGTTTTCAAAGAAGCGGGAGTGCCTGATGGCGTCATCAACTTGATTTATGTAGATGGGCCAACTGCCGGCGATATCATTTTCAAGCATCCTGATTTTGCAGGAATTCACTTTACGGGTTCCACCGGAGTTTTTCAGCATGTTTGGAAGACGATCGGTGAAAATATCACCCGATACAAATCTTATCCAAGAATAGTAGGTGAAACAGGTGGGAAAGACTTTGTGATCGCTCATAAGTCGGCCAATCCAAAAGCTGTTGCTGTAGGTTTGGTGAGAGGATCTTTTGAATATCAAGGTCAGAAATGCTCTGCTGCTTCCCGTGCTTACATTCCGTCCAATATCTGGGACGATGTAAAAAAATACATGCTGGAAGATCTGGCCGACATGAAAATGGGAGGTCCGGAAGATTTCACCAACTTCATCAATGCAGTTATTGACGAGAAATCATTCGATAAAATCGCAAAATACATCGAGGATGCGAAAGTAAATCCGATCGTTGAAATCATCGCCGGTGGCAAATGTGATAAAACGAAAGGCTACTTCATTAAACCAACTGTAATCGTCACCAAAGACCCAATGTACACTACCATGTGCGATGAGATCTTTGGTCCGGTCTTATCGATCTATGTGTATCATGAAGATCATTTTGAAGAAGCTTTGGAATTGGTGGACAAAACTTCTCCTTATGCTTTGACAGGTGCCATTTTCTCCCAAGATCGGTACGCCATTGAGTTTGCTACGCAAAAACTGAAAAATGCAGCCGGTAACTTCTACATCAATGATAAACCAACCGGAGCAGTAGTTGGACAGCAGCCTTTTGGCGGAGCAAGAGCCTCCGGTACCAATGACAAAGCAGGTTCTATGATCAACTTGTTGCGATGGGTTTCTCCTCGTACAATCAAAGAAACTTTTGTATCGCCAGTGGATTATCGCTATCCGTTTTTGGAAAGCGATAAATAGATGAGGAAAAGACCCCTGATAAATCTCTTCAGAGGTCTTTTCTAATCATTTAAAACTTCAACTTGTAGATAAAAAAAAGGCCAACAGATGCTGGCCTTTTTTTATGGGATATGATTGATCAACTCAATTTACTTGACCTCTTAATTCCCCTCCAGGAAATTTATCTGTATGCACGTTCACATAGGCATTGCCCGTTCTGAAAGCTTCTCTAAGGATAACCAAATCTCCACCTAGCAATCGACCGGAGAAATTCATCGGGTTTATTTCACCACTTGCATAAAGTCCGGAAACGGGACCAACCACTTTATCCATTCTCAAAGTAAAAACTACACCGCCATTTACACCTGCTTTTGCAAAGTGGATGTGAGCAAATCTTGCGTCAGCAATCCCACTAACATTTACATGGAATGAGGCTGCGTTTCCATCATTAGAAAAGTTGAATTTGGCAATCCCTGTTCCATTTGACATCACTGCAGGCACCTCATTGGCACCAGATAGTTTTGCACCATAATTTTTATTATCATTTGACGCAATCATGCTCACCTGACCACGAAGCTCACCACCACGATTAGTTGAGGTGTGAATATTCACATAGATAAGACCTGCTTCCATTTCCTTAACCAAATCAGAGATTGACTTTCCAGCCAATGCTCCAGTTAAATTGGATGCATCGATCATGCCCTGTGCTACTACGCCATTCGAAAGTCCTGATGCGCTTTGGTTTGGAATTAAAGTAACTACCACTCCACCATTTGATCCTGTGGCTCCCTTGTGAAGGTGTGCAAAGATTATTCCCGTGGTGTTTGCAACCCGAACTTCAAACTTTAAAGTTGAGGCATCAACTTGGGTGATTCTTGCTGCTCCAGAACCTGGAGACATAACAGCCGGAACTTCCTCGGCTCCAGTCAGAAATGCACCAAACTCAGCAACCTGACCTTTTCGTGCATTGGGGTCGGTTTCTGACGAGGACGCTGTAGCATCTGCATCAGTTAATTGATTACCTATAGGAGTTTCTTCCTGTAGATTTTGGCAGCTAAAAGCGACAAACGCCAAAAAAGCAAAGCCTGTGATTTTTTTAAAAGAATTTTTCATTTTAATAATCTTTAGGTTAGTTAATTGATATAAGTTTCTACGTAATCAATAAGGAGATTGGATTGTTTTGATTCTCAATTAATTGAAATTAATTTTTCGATAGACTTGCAAATCGACTTCTCTCTAATTCAGATAATCTGAAAAGTAATTAAAGAATTAAAATCCTTGAGAGTTTCAAATTGATTAATGGTTCATGACAGGGTTGAAGCTTGTCGAAAGCATGGCGAAATTCTAGAATAGATCAAAAAAAGCGGCTGAATCTCTCCAGCCGCTCCTAAATCGTAAATCCTATATCTCAAATCGAAAATTTTAAGTCAGCATTGCTCCATCCACTTGAATCACTTGTCCGGAGATGTAACTGCTCATGTCTGAACCGAGGAATACGCAGGCATTGGCCACTTCTTCCGGCTGACCTCCACGCTTCATGGGTATTCCATCTCTCCAACCTTGAACGGTCTTTTCATCCAAAACTGAAGTCATTTCAGTTTCGATAAATCCCGGTGCTACAGCATTGGATCTGATATTTCGGGAACCGAGTTCCAAAGCAATTGATTTTGTAAATCCGATGATTCCTGCTTTCGAAGCTGCATAGTTTGCTTGACCGGCGTTGCCTTTGATTCCGACTACGGAAGTGATGTTGATAATGGAACCGGATTTGGCTTTCATCATGGTGCGAGTGGCAGCTTTTACTGTATTGAAGCAGGACTTCAGATTGATTCCGATTACTTCGTCCCAAGCATCTTCGGTCATTCTCATGAGCAGGTTGTCCCGAGTGATGCCGGCATTATTTACCAAAATATGGAGCCCGCCAAACTCAGCCACCACCATGTTGACTAATTCTTCAGCCGCTTTGAAATCAGATGCGTCCGAGCGATAGCCTTTGGCTTTGATGCCAAAAGCAGTTAATTCCGCCTCAAGCGCCTGACCTTTTTCCACACTGGACAAAAAAGTGAAAGCAACATTTGCGCCCTCTTGAGCATATCTGATTGCAATAGCGCGACCGATGCCTTTAGAAGCGCCGGTGATCAAGGCAGTTTTTCCTGAAAGTAATCCCATTGAGGTTAGAATTTTGTTTGACCCAAAATTAGAAAAAAAGCCAAAACTTTTAAGTCTAAAGTTGAAAACAACTGCTTTCTCAGCATTCACAACCGTAATAATCTGGAATTTAGATATTGATGGATAGATTATTCTAGGATTCAGGTAATATGGAGAATACTATTCTAATTTCCTTCGAAATTGGACTGGAAATCAGGTTTTGAGGTGAAAGCTTGTTCTTGGAACGAATTTTTTTTCTGAAGTCAAAAGGCCTATTTTTGCGCAGTTTCAATTCGTTATCAAACAAGATTTAGATATGTCTTCGACAAAATTTGACTTGATCGTAGTGGGCAGTGGTCCCGGTGGTTATGTAGCTGCGATTCGTGCTTCCCAACTCGGTCTGAAAACAGCTATCGTGGAAGCGGAAGAACTTGGCGGAATTTGCCTCAACTGGGGTTGTATCCCTACCAAAGCTTTACTGAAAAGCGCACAAGTTTTTGAATACATAAGTCATGCTGCCGACTACGGAATCACTGTAAAAGGTGCAGAAGCTGATTTCACCGGTATGGTCAAAAGAAGCCGTGGAGTCGCCGACGGAATGAGCAAGGGAGTAAGTTTCCTTATGAAGAAAAATAAAATTGAGATCCTTGTAGGATGGGGAAAAATCCAGCCAGGCAAAAAAGTCGAGATTTCTGATAAAGAAGGCAAAAAGACGGTTTATTCCGCAGATAGTATCATCATCGCTACCGGCGCAAGAGCTCGTGAGCTTCCTGCTGTCAAGATTGATGATAAGAAAATCATCGGCTATCGCAAGGCTATGACTCTTGAAAAGCAGCCAAAGAAATTAGTAGTAGTAGGTTCCGGTGCGATTGGAGTTGAATTTGCCTATTTCTATTCTTCGATTGGCACTGAAGTGACGATTGTTGAATTTTTGCCTAGAATCGTCCCTGTAGAGGATGAAGAAGTTTCGAAAGCGTTGGAAAAAATCTACAAAAAGGCAGGAATGAAGATTATGACTTCTGCTGAAGTTACTTCAGTGGATACAAGTGGAAAAGGGTGCAAAGTGTTCGTGAAATCTGCCAAAGGTGAAGAAGTCATCGAATGCGATATCGTTCTTTCTGCTGTAGGTGTAGTTTCCAACTTGGAAAATATCGGTTTGGAAGACGTTGGTATTCTCGTTGAAAAAGGAAAAATCAAAGTTGATGAGTATTATAAAACCAACATGCCAGGTTATTATGCTATTGGTGATGTGGTTCCCGGACCGGCTTTGGCACACGTTGCCTCTGCAGAAGGGATCATCTGCGTGGAGAAAATAGCGGGTCATCATCCGGATGCTTTGGATTATGGAAATATCCCGGGCTGTACGTATTGCTCACCTGAAATCGCGTCGGTAGGATATACTGAAGCAAAAGCGATCGAAGCAGGTTACGAGGTAAGAATTGGTAAATTCCCATTTTCAGCTTCAGGAAAAGCATCAGCTGCCGGAGCAAAAGACGGTTTTGTGAAACTAGTTTTTGACAAAAAATATGGAGAGATTCTGGGTGCTCACTTGATCGGTGCGAATGTTACCGAAATGGTGGCTGAAATTGTGGCAATCCGAAAGCTAGAAACGACCGGTCATGAATTGATCAAGACTGTACACCCGCATCCAACGATGTCTGAAGCGATCATGGAAGCAGCAGCTGCTGCTTATGGTGAAGTGATTCACTTGTAATTCTATTATTTAAAGCAATCTTTAACACAGGGCTAAACATTTGGCCTTGTGTTTTATGGTTAACGAAATCCAACAAACAAATCTCTTTTGCAAGAAGAACAACTTATAGCCGGACTTAGGGTAAAGGACAGAAAAACCACAGAGTATTTATACGAAAAATACTCGAGAGCTCTCTATGCTGTGATTTCCAGAATCATCTTTGATCAGGACATTGCGGAGGAAGTTTTTCATGATTCTTTCATTAAAATCACTCGAAAAATCGATAGTTACGAAGAGTCTAAAGGCCGTTTATATACTTGGATGGCCAATATTTGTAGAAATTCTGCTATTGATAAAACCCGCTCCAAAGAACTTTCTCAATCTGCTAAGACCAATACAATAGATGACTTCGTATATGGTTTGGAAAGCCAGTCAGGGACGATGGATCATGTAGATGGAATAGGTGTTAAAGAGTTGATGAATCAGCTCAACGACGATCAAAAATTCATCATTGAATACATTTATTTCAAGGGATATACTCATTCGGAAGTTTCAGAAGAATTTGATATCCCTTTGGGAACAGTGAAATCCCGTGTCAGGGCGTCGTTACAAGTGTTAAAAAAGAACTTAGACAGAATCTAGTGGATACTCAATCTTACATAGCATCAGGCAAATTGGAGCTTTTCCTTCTGGGGGATCTCAATGAGCGCGAGCGTGAGAAGGTAATAACCTTAGCACGCATGTACCCTGAAATCCAAAATGAATTGGATTCGCTTGAGGAAAAGATGTTGGCCTTTGACCAAAAAACTGGTCCAGTTCCTTCAACTAAGGTTAAGAATAAAATATTCTCCAGCCTGGAAAGTGAATTCAAATCAGTTGAGACTTCAAAGGCGAGACCAGCTGAAACAAAAGTTGTTTCACTTTCTCCCTGGAAATCATTCGCAGTGGCAGCTTCGATTGTGGCTGTTTTGGCTTCGGCGGCTGCGATATTTTATGCGTCCAGGTATTACGAAAAAGATCAGCAGTTCACTGCCCTGTTACAGGAGCAAAGCGTGATGGCTGATAATATGAACCAGGTGAAATTTGAATACGAGCAAAAAGATGAGCTCGTGGAGAAATTGGTTGCAGGAGATTTTAGGCGTGTGAAGCTTAAAGTCGGTGGTTTTGAGGTCCAAAAAGATGCTGAAGTGGATGTGTTTTGGGATCAGAGTGCTCAGGAGGTTTTTGTGGCTGTTAATAATCTAAATGAACTCAGTGAAGAATACGATTATCAGCTTTGGGCGATCGGATCTAACGGACCGATTGGAATTGGTTTGGTCGCATCAGGTCAAAGGCTTACTCTTCAACAAATGCAGTCGGTTTCCGATGCAGGCGTCTTTGCTATCACGATTGAACCAAAAGGAGGATCGCAATCTCCGACACTTGATAAATTGGTGGTCATTGGAAATGTGACTTAATAATCAAATTGAAATATAAATGTGAGCCTGTTCTGAAAAGAGCAGGCTTTTTTTGTTGGTTTCAGGGAAAATGGTGGATCTTTAAGATTAGACCATTCATGCTATGGAACTCCAACTCTCCACCCCTGCCTTACTTTTTTCAGCTATCACCTTATTGATGCTGGCATTTACGAATCGGTTTTTGGCGATAGCCACGCTGATTCGAGGGCTTCACAAAAATTATCGAAAATCTCCTGAAAAGGAAATCATCGTGGAGCAGATTCATAATCTTCGGCGTCGATTGACACTCATCAAAAACATGCAGTTATTCGGAGTATTCAGCTTTTTATTATGCGTGGTTTGTATGTATTTGCTCTTCCGGGGATATACAGAAGCCGCCAATTGGGTATTTGTGGCGAGCATGGTTTCCTTGCTAATTTCGCTCGGCATTTCTCTGGTTGAGATTCAGATTTCTACCAAAGCACTCAATCTGGAGTTGGGAGATATGGAGGATTTATTTGAAAAGCGGAAAAGCAGCCTGGACTTTATATTTAAGAAAGATTCGAAAAAAGATGAGAGCTAAGTCATTTACGTTATTCCTAATTTTCGTTTGTTTGTATTGGTCCTGTGACCTAAAACAGGCTGAAGAAAGTGAATCAGATGTTCTAGAAATCGGGCAGCAACCCAGCTATATTCAAGTTGCTAACCTTGAAGAAGCAAGGGATTTTTATACCTGGTCTTCTGATCGGATTCCGATGGTTTCTGC
>JBKJKX010000163.1:0-14553 GCA_046597285.1 Algoriphagus sp.
CAGGAAGCCGATCCCAATCTCTCGATGGAAGAGTTGCGAAAAAGGCAAATCGACATGCTGCCTTCTGTTAAACTTCCAAACCATGCGTATCGAAATGAAGGGGATTTAAACTTCTCCAACCAAGCTGAAAACTGGGGTTTGGATCAGGCGAGCCACTCCAATGGGTCAGCCTACGCGGATCTTGATAACGATGGCGACTTGGATCTGATCATCAACAACCTCGACCAACCTTCTTTTATCTATCAGAATCATTCCGAAAAATCAGGAAATGCTTTTCTTGGTGTAAATCTTGAAGGGAAAGCCCTCAACCTTTTTGGAATTGGAGCTAAAGTAACCGTGTATTCACCAGAAAAATCCTGGACTCAACTCCTGAGTACAAGCAGGGGATTTCAATCGGGGACTTCTACTACCTTGATTTTTGGTCTGGGAAAAGCCAGTCAAATCGACTCCGTACAGGTGAATTGGGGAGATGGTGAATCTGAAGTTTTCAAAGGAATACAAGTCAAACAAACTGTGTTGCTGAAACAGGGAAGTGGCAAAACCTATCTCCCACTTCCAACAATTCCCGTTGATTCAATCGCTTTTCCTCAAATTGACTGGATCCATGAAGAGAAAGATGAACTCGACGAAACCAAACGGGAATATCTGATTCCAAGGAGCTTTTCGAAGATGGGACCGGCTCTTGCAATCGGAGATGTCAATGCAGACGGATTGGACGATGTCTATCTGGGGGGAGCCAAAGATCAGGCAGGAGCTCTTTTCCTTCAAGACCCGGAAGGAAACTTCAGGGAAGTTGACAATCTGATTTTTCAGCAACTGGCAAAAGCGGAAGATGTGGTTGCTGAGTTTGCAGACTTCAACGTCGATGGAAAATTGGATTTGTATGTTGGAAGTGGTGGAAATGAATTTGAGTCAGGAGACTTGTTCCTCTTTGATCGAATCTATTACGGGGATGGAAAAGGTGGTTTCCAATTCATCCCAATAGCACTACCTCCAATAGGAGAAAACACTTCCACCCTTGCTATTCACGACATCGATGGAGATGGGGATTTGGACATTTTTGTGGGTGCTGCGGTAGTTCCGGGAGATTATGGAGCAAGTCCAAAAAGCAAGTTGCTCATCAATCAGGGAAATGGTCAATTCAAAGACGGAACAGAAGCGTGGTTTGGGACAGTAACCAAACTCGGTATGATCAATTCGGCCGTTTGGGAGGATTTGGATGGAGATAAAAAAGCTGAATTAATCTTGACGGGCGATTGGCAACCTATTCGAGTTTTTGAGTTTTCGCAGAATAATGAACTGGTCGAAAAAACTATCCCTAGCTTAGAAAATTCGGCCGGATGGATTCAGACGTTGCTGATCGAAGATGTAAATGGAGACGGGAAAAAAGATATCATCGTCGGAAATCTCGGATTGAACTCTAAACTCAAGGCGTCAAAAGAAAAACCCGTTTGGCTTTTCCATCATGACTTCGATGGAAATGGGCAAGCTGATCCATTGATTTTCCATTACATGGGAGAAAAACTGGTACCGCTGGCAACCCGTGATGATCTGATTAAGCAAATTCCTGCAGTCAAGCGTATCCATTCCTCCTATCTTGAATATGCTTCAATTTCTTCTCCTGAAGATTTATTTCCGAAGGAAATCCTGGATGAGACAAACAAGAAATCCATCGTAGAGTTCCGTTCTGGGGTATACCTGCAACAGGAAAATGGAAGTTTCGCTTTCAATCCATTCCCATCCACTGCTCAACTCAGTCCTATTCTGAGTCTGAACTGGGATGAAGATTCAAGGACGATCTTGCTTGGAGGAAATTTCTCGGGTTTCCGGGTTGATTTGGGAAAAAGCACTGCTTCTGCTTTCTCGGCTTGGAAATGGGATGAAGAAGGATTCGAACAAGTCCGGACTTTAACCTCCATTCCATCTCAAGCAGAAGTCCGAAATCTTAGATCCATTTCGGTTTTCGGAAAGAAATGGGAAATGGCAACTACCAACAACGGAAGGATTTACTGGGTTGCAAAACCATAAAACTTGATAAATATCATTGGTTGCCGTTTTTATTTCCAATAGCTTTGGAAAACAAAGACATAGAACTTTGGTTTGGCGAAATAAAAGTCAACCCTTGAATCTCCAAAATTCAATCTCGTGAATACTAACCTCCTATATGCGTAACCTCACATTACTCATGCTCACAGGATTTTTTCTGTTGGCATTTTCCTGTAAAGAACCAGTTGACTACACCAATGCAATCTCAGATGGTTCCTACTTGGATCAAGCTCAAACAAGGATCACTCAAGTAATCATTCATGATATTTTTTCGCCACCGGTAGCAGCCCGAATCTATTCTTATTCTTCTTTGGCAGCGTATGAAGTAGCCGCAGCAACAGATCCTTCAAATTACGCTTCCCTGTTGGGACAACTGAATGGATCTGAGAAATTAACGTTGACAGTTCCCGAGAAAGTTTATCCGCCACTCGCTTCCCTTGCAGCCTACTATCATGTGGGAACTGCTTTGATTTTCTCTGAAGAAATGATGAACGAGCACCGAGATGCAGCTTTTGCCAAACTAAAAGAAAAAGGAATACCGGATGATGTATTCGAGATTTCCATCAGATTCGGTCAGGAAGTAGGAGATGGTATCAAAGCGTACGCAAAAACAGACAACTATCACCAATCTCGATCTTTTCCAAAATACACAGTAACATCCGGTCAGGAAGGCACTTGGCAACCAACCCCGCCGGCATACATGGAAGGAATTGAGCCAAGTTGGAACAAAATCAGGACTTTTGTTCTTGACTCAGCGGCTCAATTCAAACCACTACCTCCTCCTCCATTCTCCAAAGAACCCGGAAGTGAGTTTTACGAATTGGCAAAGCAGGTTTATGATGCAAAGCAGGCAATGACTCCTGACCAAACGGACATCGCCATGTTTTGGGATTGTAATCCTTATAAAGTGAATGTAAAAGGACATGTGATGTTTGCAGAGAAAAAAATCACACCCGGTGGCCACTGGATGAGTATCTCAACAATCGCTTCAAAGGCTGCGAAAAAAGACTGGAAAGGAACTTCAGAGGCAATGGCTCTCACTGCAATCTCCTTGAATGAAGCCTTTATTTCCTGCTGGGATGAAAAGTACCGAAGCAGATTGATCCGACCTGAGACGTACATCAATCAGCATATTGACGAGGAATGGGTTCCTTTATTACAGACTCCACCTTTCCCCGAGCATACGAGCGGACATAGCGTCGCATCAACTGCGGCAGCTTATACATTGGCTCAGATTTTCGGCAATGAATTCCACTTGGTTGATAGCTCGGAAGTAGCTTATGGACTTCCGGCTAGAACATTTGAATCCTTTACCCAAGCAGCAGAAGAAGCCGCAATCAGCCGATTCTATGGTGGGATCCACTACATGCCTGCGATCACGGAAGGTATCGTACAAGGAAAACAAGTGGGGAAAATGATATGGGAAAAGATCTCGACTAAACCTGAGAAACTGGCGGCAATGAATTAAGAACAAAAAAGCCCTGCGAGTTCAGGGCTTTTGAGTTAATAAGTAAAGACAGCGATTCCAGGTTCTCGGTCTTCTGTGATTGCATAAATTTTCTTTTCTTTTTCATCTACAGCTATCGAGCGAATAGCAACATTAGTCCTAAAATGAGCTATTGGCTTTCCATCTAAATCAAATTGAAAAATATCCCGTGAAGTTTCTTTCAATTCTCTTAATTGTTTTCGAGTCTTTCCAATGAATACCAGGAAAATATAGTTTTCCGTCATGTAGGAATTGTTGTATCCATAAACAGAATTTTCATCTTCATTTGCCACGTTGACATTACCATCAGCTTGGATTTCATATTTCAATTCCTCGGTTATCGGACCTTTAATGACTTTTACTGATTGGTTGTCTAAATCAAATATTTCAAATTCATCATATTTTACTTTAGCTAAAACCATCTTTAATTTCGCACTGTTGATTGATTTTGAACCCTGATTCAGATCGCTTAAAACAAATTTATTTTCATCAGTAATTGTGGTAATTGTGGTCCACGGCCCAACTTGTGATATTTCAATACCCATAGAATCGAACACCACAAACTTGCTATTCGAAAAATTCATATACGAGATGATTTGATTTTTGCCTAGCCAATTCATGGACATTCCCTGAATCCAATCTCCTTTTTGGCGAATATTTGAAATAGCTGATGTTGAAGTGTCCGAAAGATCAAATTCGTTTAACGATTTCCCAGTATTTGAATAAACCCAAATCGAATTATTACTGAAGCCTTGATCAAATTCCCAAGCATTTTGTAGTTCATCAGGACCTTCCCCTTGATTGCCCTTTCCAGCTAAATAACGCATTGTTACTTGGTCTATAATATGAACAAGATTCTCGCCGCTGATCGACCCAACAATTATTTTTCCATTTTTAATTGTCAACATATGAGGAGTTAAAATCTTTTCGAAGACATATTTTTTTGAATCAATAGATTTAGTAACAGGAAAAGACTTAAGTGAAAATGACTGAAAACTATTTTCAGAATTATTTTTTTGACTACAGGAAAAAAGACCAATCATCAAAAGGAATGAAATTATTTTCATCATTTTAAGCTTTAAGAAAACCCCAGAATTTACTGGGGTTCGATGATACGTTATGGGCAAGTTGAAGCATTAACTTTTTCAGTTCCATTGTATGGAGTACCATACTTATCCACACATACAATAATCAGATGAGTTTGGCAACAAACCCATTGAGATTGATCTTCGCCACCTATAGTTTGGGCATTGGCATTTGAACCTGTAAAAACAATTGACATAAAAAATGCCAATCCAAAGATTAATTTTTTCATGATTAAATAAATAAAGATTGATTAAAAAATCCCGGCCGGAATTAAGGACTCACCTAAGACCTCAGTGAAAATTAAATACTTTTTTTTTTTTTATACGCAAGCTTTAGGTGAAAAAAACTTTTATTTTTTAGTTTTTATTTAACTCACGTAGTTTTCCATAAAAACCGTTCACACCTTAGAATCTGGTTTTCACTTACAGTAGATACAGTTTCTTCGACAAAATATACTCCTCTACTCCTTCTGGAAGCAAGTATTGAACTGAATACCCTTCCTGAATCGATTTGCGAATATAAGTTGCCGAAATATCCAGCAAAGGAGCTTCTATCACTTTGATATTCGGGTGATCAAAAGTCTGGGTTTCTCCAGGTCTTGGATAGACAAAAATCTCATAATTGTCCAGAATCGTCTGGTAATTCTTCCACTTAGTCAATTGGCCAAGATTATCACTTCCGAGAAACAGGCAAAACTGATGTTGAGGATATTGATCACTCAGATAAGCAAGGGTATCGATGGTGTAGCTTGGCTTTGGCATCCGAAACTCCACATCAGAAGCCTTGAAATGATAATGATCTGAAATCGCCAGCTCCACCATTTTCAACCGATCAAACTCATGAATCAGGGATTGGCGTTTTTTGAGTGGGTTTTGAGGACTTACCACAAACCAAACTTCATCCAAATCAGTCCGATCATATAAAATATTGGCAATGATCAGATGCCCGATATGAATGGGGTTGAAGCTGCCGAAGTAAAGCCCGATTTTCACGGATTCAGTTGGCTAGAAATTTCTTGACCATCTCTTCTGCTTCAGCTGAGGAAACGGCGAAATTATCATTGAGGATAGAGACGTCAAACTGTGGCTCAAACTTGGCTTCGAACTGAGCCTTGAAAATTCTTCGGGAAAGTGATTCTTCTGATTCAGTTCCCCGGTCACTTAATCTGGATGCAAGCACTTCTAAACTTGGCACTTTCACAAAAATCGCCAGCGCATTATCTCCAAAATATTTTTTTAGTGCTAGTCCACCCTTCACGTCCACATCAAAAATGACTGCCTTTTCGCTATCCCAGATTCGTTGGATTTCTTTTTTGAGTGTCCCGTAGAAGTTTCCTTCATAGACTTCCTCCCATTCGATGAACGCGTCCTCATCGATTTTTCTTTTGAATTCATCTTGGCTTAAAAAATAATAATCCTTTCCGTTTACTTCGTGGCGTCCTCTTTTGTCCCGGGTACAAGCCGAAATAGAGAAACCAAGATTGGGCACATTTTTGATCAGGTATTGGACTAAAGAGGTTTTTCCTGATCCTGAAGGGGCAGAAAAAATGATTGCTTTGCCTTGATTCATCCTTATTTGAACTCTTGAATCTTTTGACGGATTGAATCCGATAATTCAGACGGTACTGCTTTTTTGGTGCATTTTGTCTTCAGCACTTCACGTATCGCTTGTTCCAAGTGGTAATGTTCAAAACATGGCTGGCACTTGGCCAACTTTTCATCCATAATTTCTTTTCCTCCCTGAGTCATGTCACCGTCAAGGATACTTTCCAGGAGCTCAAAGCACTTGGTAACATCACTGCACTGCAACTTTCGCTCTCCGGATGATTGTGAGTTCATTTCCATGGGTAATTATTCGTTAAGATCTTCGTCTGCTTCTTGGTCCGTATTGTATCCCATATTTTGGGCATACCCTCTCAATTTATCTTTCAAAAGATTCCTTGCCCTATGAAGTCTGGATCGCACTGTTCCAATAGGAATGTCGAGGATCTTTGCCATTTCCTCGTAGGTAAATCCCTCTAAGTCGCAAAGAATGATAACGGTTCGAAAGTCAACAGCAAGGCTATTTAGGGCATTCGAAATCTCATCTCCAAGCATGTCTTTAACAGACTCCGCACGCAAATCAGTGGTACTCTGGTAGTCAACATCATCAGAGTTATAATAAGTTTCCACCTCTTGATAGTCGACTTTAGTCGGCTGTTTGCTTTTCTTTCGATACTCGTTGATGAAACTGTTTTTCAGGATCCGGAATAGCCAAGCTTTGGCATTTGTTCCCTGTTCGAAAGAATTGATAAATCGATAAGCTTTGAGATAGGTATCCTGCACTAGATCCTTCGAATCATCCTCATCAAAGGTGAGCCGGTAGGCAAAATTATACATAGAATCTATGTGAGGCATAAATTCCCCATCAAAGATGGCATTTTTCTCTTCCTGTGAATATTTCCGTCGCTGTACTTCAGACATAAGTTTCAAAAGTAACGATTGGTCCAAATTATACCTAGGCATTGGTCAGAATTCGGTTGATTTCCTTTATTTTGTGTTTGATTATCGTTCGGGTCCCCGCAAATTGATTCTCCTCCAGCCATTTTGGTACTATGTTTTTCTTCAGATTGCTGTCATACCTTCCGCTTTCGTTATTATACTTGATTTCAGATGTATTGTATTTGATTGCAAGATTTGTGATTCGCTATCGGAAAAAAGTAATCGATGAAAACCTAAGGTTTGCATTTCCGGAAAAATCCGAAGAAGAACGCAAAAATATCCGAAACCGATTCTATCGGAATTTTACTGACTCTTTTGCAGAGACAATGAAGATGTTGACCATTTCCGAAGCTGAAATGAGAAAGCGCTTTCTTCTTACAAAACAAATTTTGCCTGACGATGCCGTAAAAGCTGGGACGAGCGCTATCATGACGGCAGGCCATCTTTTCAATTGGGAAATGGCTATCCTAGCGATCGCATTAAATTCGGAAGTTGTAGCTGAAACTGTTTATTTAAAGGTAAATAATCCGTTTTTCAATGAATTGTTATTAAAAATCCGAACGCATTTCGGAGGCGTCATGACAGAAAAAAGGGATTTTAGAAAAAGTATGATTACCATGCGGAATTCTCCGAGAATAGTTCAGCTTGCCTCAGATCAAAGACCTTCAAGTTCCGAAAAAAGATACCAACGGGAATTCATGAACCGACCTGCGGTGTTCTTTGAAGGAGCAGAGGTTTTGGGAAAAAAAATGAGTCTTCCGGTGTTTTTCGGAAAAATAACCAAATTAAAGAGAGGACATTATTTACTTGAACTCTCCAATTTGGCCTCGCCACCTTATGATTTGGCTGAGCCCCATAGTATTACAGATGCTTTCTGTGAAAAACTGGAAGAAAATATCCGATTACAGCCTGATTTATATTTGTGGAGTCATAAGCGATGGAAGATTTCCTGAACTTACTTGTTGATATGTAGCGTTGAAAAAAAATGGATTACCTCAAAAGTTTAAATCCCCAACAGCGCGAAGCTGTAGAACATACTGATGGACCTTTGATGATCATCGCAGGTG
The DNA here is from genome assembly GCA_046597285.1 of Algoriphagus sp. Taxonomy (GTDB): domain Bacteria; phylum Bacteroidota; class Bacteroidia; order Cytophagales; family Cyclobacteriaceae; genus Algoriphagus. Next base: position 8,166 of record JBKJKX010000163.1, read on the forward strand.
CAGGCTCGGGCAAAACCCGCGTCCTTACTTATCGCATTGCCCACCTCATCCATACCAAAGGAATAGATGCGTTCAATATTCTCTCCCTGACCTTTACGAATAAAGCAGCAGCTGAGATGAAGCATCGAATCGAATCTCTCGCGGGACTCGATGCAAGAAATACCTGGATGGGAACTTTTCACTCGGTTTTTGCAAAAATCCTACGGGTCGAAGCTTTTAAAATAGGATATCCTTCCAACTTCACCATTTACGATTCAGACGATTCCAAATCACTCATCCGGACGTTGGTCAAAGAACTTCGTCTCGATGATAAAGTCTACAAGCCCAGCGTCGTTCTTTCAAGAATTTCCGGTGCTAAAAACCGGTTGATTTCTTGGCAGACCTACCAGACTGACCCTTTTGTAAAAGCAGATGACGAGGCCGCCATGAAGCCAAGACTGGGGGAAATCTATCAACGCTACCAGGATCGACTTTTCAAAGCAGGCGCCATGGATTTTGACGACTTGCTATTCAATACGAATGTGCTTTTCAGAGATCATCCAGATGTACTCAATAAATACCAGCAGCGATTCAAATACGTGATGGTGGATGAGTTTCAGGACACGAACCTTTCTCAATACCTGATTACCAAAAAACTCGCTAATGTCCACCAAAACATTTGCGTAGTTGGAGACGATGCTCAAAGTATTTATGCCTTCCGTGGAGCGGATATTCAAAACATTCTGAATTTCGAGAAAGATTATCCGGATCTGTTTGTAGTGAAGCTTGAGCAGAATTATCGCTCCACCAAAACAATTGTAGAAGCTGCAAATTCTATCATTGATAAGAATAAAGCTCAGCTGAAAAAGCTCGTATGGACTTCCAATCCGGAAGGTGACCTGATCGAATTGGTCAAAGCAACCTCCGATAATGAAGAAGGGAGAATTGTAGCAACCACGATTTTCGAAGAAAAAAACAACAAAAAACTCAATAACAGCGATTTTGCCATCCTCTATCGAACCAACTCTCAGTCGAGATCGATGGAGGAAGCCCTTCGAAAATTAAACCTGACGTACAAAATAGTCGGAGGACTCTCTTTCTACCAACGAAAGGAAATCAAGGACCTCATGGCCTACATGAGATTTACCGTCAATCCTGTAGATGAAGAAGCTTTCAAGCGAATCATCAACTATCCCAAACGTGGAATCGGAGATACTTCCGTGGACAAAATCCTTGTTTCAGCCTACGAGCATGATATTCCTCTCTGGGATGTAGTCAAAAATGCCCACAGCTTTTTGGGTGGAAAAGCAGGAAACTCTGTCATTGATTTCTCGACTATGATCAAAGCTTTCCAAATCGAAGTGGAGAGAAAGGATGCATTTGAAGCAGCAAGCAGCATTGCCAAGCAAAGCGGACTTTTACGCGAGCTATACGAGGATAAAACGATCGAGGGGCTCAATCGCTACGAAAACGTACAAGAACTCTTGAACGCAATCAAGGAATATGTCGATAATCCTGAAAATCCGGAGAAAAGTCTGGGAGCATTCCTTCAGGAAATTGCTTTGTTGTCTGACAACGATCAAGACAAAGACAAAACCGATGCGATTACGCTGATGACGATTCACTCCTCCAAAGGGCTGGAGTTTAGGCAGGTTTTTGTCGTAGGAATGGAGGAAGATTTGTTTCCTTCCCAAATGATGATGCAAAGCCGGGAAGATCTTGAAGAAGAGCGTCGCTTATTCTATGTGGCGACTACCCGGGCGATGGATAAATTATATCTTACCTATGCCCTGACCCGCTATCGATATGGAAGATTATTGAATTGCGAACCGAGTCGATTCCTTGAAGAAGTAGATCCAGCCTGTATCAAGGTAAATAAACGGATGACTTCACGAGAAATGCCGGGAGCTTTCCGGAGCGAAGGCTTACAAGGAAGTTCGGGATTTATCGGAATCAAAAAGCAGCCTGAAAGCCGATTGGCTTCGACTCTGAAACTGCACGATCCGGGACCTGATTTCAAGCCCTCAAATACCAATAATCTGAAAGCAGCCCAACTCGTGGAGCATCCTAAATTCGGCTTTGGTAAAGTTCAAAAAATTGAAACAGAAGGGCTTAATAAAAAAGCTACCATTCAATTTGAGCATTTTGGGGAGAAAACATTATTACTTAGCTTTGCAAAGCTCAGAATTATAGACTAATCATCCGCCCCCTGCCATTTGGTAATTTTTTTATTACCTTATACTGTGCAAAAACTGGAGGCATTATGGAGCAATTTGAACCTGACAAACAACGACTTATTTTGAAAGAATACGGTAAAAATATTCAAAGACTGGTAGATCATATCACCGGTATTGAAGACCGCGAAAAGCGTACTCAAAGCACCTACACGGTCATCGAGATCATCAAGCAGCTTAATCCTAACATGAAAGCGGAGACAGATCAGAAACTTTGGGATGATGTGTACATCATGTCTGATTTCAAGCTGGATATTGACGCTCCTTTTCCTATGCCGGAAAAAGAACTTCTGGGCAAAAGACCTCAGCCAATTGGCTATCCCAAAGGCGAAGTCAAATTCAAACACTACGGCAGAAACATCGAAAAGCTGATTGAGAGAGCGATCGAGATCGAAAATGACGAAGAGCAGGAAGCTGCTATCATTTTCATCGGTCAACTGATGAGAAGTTTTCACTCCACCTGGAACAGAGAAAATTTTGACGATGGAATTATTCTCGACGATATCAAGACTCTCTCCAAAGGCAGACTTCATATCGACCTTGAAAAAGTCCGTGAAAACAGCCTATTCGAATCAAACACACGGAGAGATTTCAAAATCCCTCATATCGAAGAAGATCATAGCAAAAAAGCCAACCGGAATAATCATATCAAACGTCGACCTGGCGGCGGCCATATCAACAAAAAACGTAGAAATTAATGGCATCATTCCGGGTCAAAGGAGGAAATAAGCTCAAAGGCGAAATCATTCCTCAGGGAGCCAAAAACGAAGCGCTTCAAATCCTTTGTGCGGTATTACTTACTGCCGAAAAAGTCACAATCAATAAAATTCCTAACATCCGCGATGCCAATAAGCTTATCGAATTGCTTGGCGACATGGGTGTCAAAGTCCAACAACTCGGCCCTGAATCCTATTCTTTTCAGGCAGATGATGTTAATCTTGATTATCTGGAAACTGAAGATTTCCTGAATAAAGCTTCGGCTCTCAGAGGATCAGTAATGATCTTGGGACCACTTTTGACAAGATTTGGAACCGGCAAACTTTCCAAACCGGGAGGAGACAAAATTGGCCGAAGAAGAATGGATACGCACTTTTTTGGCTTCCAGAAGTTGGGTGCTGAGTTCCACTATGACTCCAAAAATGAGATCTTCCACATTGATGGTAAAAATTTGAAAGGTGCTTTCATGCTTTTAGATGAGGCATCCGTAACGGGTACTGCCAATATCATCATGGCTGCCGTCATGGCAGAAGGCAGAACTACCATTTACAACGCTGCTTGCGAACCTTACCTCCAGCAACTTTGTGACATGCTGAATCGCATGGGTGCCAAAATCACCGGAGTAGGTTCCAATCTCCTTTATATTGATGGGGTCGGAAAATTGGGCGGTACAGATCATACCATGCTTCCTGATATGATTGAGATTGGTTCTTTCATTGGCCTTGCGGCCATGACCCAATCCGAAATCACAATCAAAGATTGTCAGATTCACAGACTTGGAATCATTCCGGATACTTTCCGAAGGATGGGTATCAAACTGGAATTCAGAGGAGACGATATTTTTGTTCCGGCGCAAAAGCACTACGAAATTGAGACGTTCATCGATGGCTCTATTCTTACAGTAGCCGATGCAATCTGGCCGGGATTTACGCCTGATTTGCTAAGTATTGTGTTAGTTACCGCCACTCAGGCGAAAGGAACTGTGCTCGTTCACCAGAAAATGTTCGAATCAAGACTCTTCTTCGTGGATAAACTGATTGATATGGGTGCACAAATAATTCTTTGTGATCCCCATCGGGCCACAGTGATTGGCCTGGACCGTAAATACCCGCTGCGTGGAATCAAAATGACTTCACCGGATATTCGCGCCGGAGTATCTCTATTGATAGCGGCTTTGTCTGCCACTGGCACATCTGTGATAGATAACATCGAACAAATCGACCGTGGCTACCAATACATCGATCAGCGATTGAATGCAATTGGAGCTGAAATCGAGCGCTTACCTTAATTTCAAGGGAAGCTTTTAAAGTTCCCTACTTTTTCACCCATCGCCCTCAAAAAAAAATTGGTCCAGGAAATCACAGTCCAAAGAACATTACCTGAAAATCTTCAGCAGGAAGACTCTTGGATGTTTAGCCCCGACCTGAAAGCAACATTTTACACACTCTTCCCAATCAATTTGAAGAATGTTGCCTTACTTCAGGATACAGTTTTCGATCCAAAAGAAAGAAAATTTTATGCTCAATACACGCATGTGAATTCACTCGGATTCCTTCCTTTATCCAAGCGGGTAGTTCATTGTGCTCTAAAATCCTGGAGAACAATCCCTAACGGAATCTGGATCAAAGACGAATGGAGTGCTAATTATTTTCATTGGATGACAGACTGTCTTCCCCGGCTTTGGCTGGGACTTCAGGAAGGCAAGTCTAACAAAGTCATTCTCATGGAATCCTTCAACCATCTCCCATACGTGACCCAATCTTTGGAACTTCTCGGAATTCAACCTGTTTACTTCAAGTCAGGCGAAAATCTTTGGGTGGAAAATCTCGTTTTGACTGGCAGGACAGCAAATTTTGCCAACTACAACGAACCTCTGACCAAGCTGACAAGGGAAAAACTTTCTGTAAAAACAGATATTGCAGCTTACAGAAAAATATACGTGAGTCGAAAACTCGCAACCAAAAGAAAGGCTCATAACGAATTGGAAGTGGAACTGCTGATTAGAAAAAAGGGCTATGAGATCATTTACATGGAGAAATTAGACCTGAAAGTGCAAATTAGCCTGATGGCCCAAACCAAAATCATGGTCTCTTTGCATGGTGCCGCTTTGACAAATATGCTTTTTATGCGGGAAGGCCAAACCGTCCTCGAACTTCGGAATCAGAATGACGACAAATCCAATTGCTATTTCAATCTGGCATCTACATTAGGCATCAAATACTTTTACACCCAGAATAAAGGAGATCTCAAAAACACCATTTTGACTGACTTTACGGTGGATTTGTTGGCATTAGAGAAGGTATTGGATGAGTTGAATACCTGCTAGAATTCGATCAATCTACTTTTACTTCGTAAAAAATAACGGATAAACAACGCCAGTCTAATCTGGATTCGATGCTAAGTATGGGGCTTCAACCCTCTTTCGATAAACATTCGATCAGGAACCAAATCCTTCCAAGCGTATCTCAAACAGAATATCACCTTTCGATATCTCGCAAACTCTATTTCAAGAAGTATATCCGCCTCAGCTTATCATTTTTCCATTTTTTTGGTACCTTCTGAGCTCAAAGCTCAACCCAGTTTAACCTATGACTAAGAAAAAACTCCGGAGCCAGGAATGGTACGGACGTACCGGAAAAGATGGATTTATTTACAGATCCTGGATGAAAAATCAGGGATTTCCTCATCATCTTTTTGAAGGAGATAAGCCCGTCATTGGGATATGCAATACTTGGTCCGAACTCACTCCCTGCAATGCTCACTTTCGTGATTTGGCGGAAGCCCTGAAGAGAGGAATCTGGGAGGCAGGCGGATTTCCGCTGGAATTTCCGGTCATGTCGCTTGGTGAATGCTCGATCAAACCTACCGCTATGCTTTTCCGAAACCTGGCAAGTATGGATGTGGAGGAAAGCATCAGGGCCAATCCCATGGATGGCGTGGTGCTGATGTGCGGCTGTGACAAAACTACTCCTTCCCTCGTAATGGGTGCCGCATCGGTGGATATACCTTCCATTGTACTCTCAGGCGGACCGATGCTGGTAGGAAGATTTAAAGGAAAAAAAATCGGAACCTCGGATATTTGGAGATTTGCCGAGGAATTTAAATTGGGAAAACTCAGCCAAGAAGAATTCATAGAAGCTGAATCGGCAATGTCTCGTTCTGTTGGCCATTGTGCACCGATGGGAACCGCCTCCACTATGGCCGGAATGGTTGAAGCGCTCGGATTGTCCTTGCCCGATAATGCAACGATACCGGCGGCGGATTCAAGAAGAAAAGTGCTCGCTCATATGACAGGAATTCGAATCGTGGAAATGGTGAAAGAGGACCTGAAAATGAGTCAGATTTTAACCCGGAATGCGTTCGAAAACGCAATCATGGTCAATGCAGCTTTGGGGGGATCTACCAACTTTATCCTTCACCTCACTGCAATTGCCAAGCGAATCGGAGTTCCAGTTGAT
>JBKJKX010000130.1:0-15438 GCA_046597285.1 Algoriphagus sp.
GGGAATTGTCTTTGTGCCAACCGGGTCCGCGACCTATGACTTTTGGGGCGGTTATCGTCCCGGAGACAACTTGTTTGCCAATTCATTGTTGGCTTTGGATGCCAAGACAGGAAAGCGAATTTGGCATTTTCAGGCGGTTCATCACGATGTCTGGGATCGGGATTTCCCTGCCAATCCCAACCTAATCCGTATTCAAAAAGACGGGAAGTGGATTGATGCTGTAGCGCAGATTTCCAAGCAAGGCTATACCTATGTTTTTGATCGTGAGACGGGTGAACCTGTCTGGCCAATCGTCGAAACAGCAACCACTCAATCCACACTTCCCGGTGAGCAGACTTCCCCAACTCAACCGATTCCAAGTTTGCCAGAGTCTTTTATGAAAATGGTTTTTGAGGAGCAAGACATCCTGAATCTGAAGCCTGAATGGGAAGCTCAGGTCCGTGAAAAATTGGGTGATTCCAAAATGGGAGATACGTGGATGCCACCAAGTGCTGATCATGGGATTGTGCTTTTTCCGGGAATGGACGGTGGCGGAGAATGGGGCGGTGCGTCATTTGACCCGACCAATCAGACGATGTATGTGAATGCAAACCAGATTCCATGGGTCATTCGAATGACTGCGAATGCCAATTTTGAAAACGTAGGTCAGGCTGTTTACACCAATTATTGCGGGACTTGCCATGGGTTGCAGAGACAGGGAAACCCGCCTGCTATTCCGGCTTTGCTTGGAATAAAAGAAAAATATACGGTTGATTCATTGGATATTCTTTTGCAAAAAGGTCGTGGGGCAATGCCGGCATTTGGACATATTTCCAAGGAAGAGCGAATGGTTTTGGTCGATTATCTGATGGGAAAAGCAGAAGCTCCTGCTGATAAAAAAGAGATGGAAGCTGCAAAAGCAATGCTTTACCCACGCTACTATATGAACGGGTATCAGAAGCTAACGACCACCGACGGCCTGTACGGAAGCAACCCGCCCTGGGGACTTTTGACGGCGATCGATATGAAAACTGGTAAGAAAAAGTGGCAAGTGACGCTGGGCGAAATTGATTCATTGAGTGCTCAGGGCATTGCTCCCACCGGAACGGAAAACTATGGTGGACCGGTTGCAACCGCGGGTGGAGTGCTTTTCATCGCGGCGACGAAGGATGAGAAAATAAGGGCGTTTGACAAGGAAACCGGAAAGATTCTCTGGGAAGCCAAACTACCTGCTTCTGGTCATGCGACTCCTGCAGTTTATGAAAAAAATGGAAAGCAATATCTGGTGATCGCTTGCGGCGGCGGAAAAGGAACCAAGAGTGGAGATGCTTATGTCGCTTTTGCGCTTCCGGATTAATCATTTCTTGCAACCCGAAAAATCAGGTTTCTTTATCCATGCAGAACAGAATCTGGGAGTTCTCAATAGGGTGAACTCATGCGAATGCACCTAAAAAATCATGGTGAGAATCGGAGTTTTGAAAGTTGATTATCCTCAAAAAAAGCTGAGTCCCCCTTCAAAAAATCATCTCTCTTTGGAGTTCCAAAAAGCTACCTTTGCCAAATGTCCACACCCCTTAAAAGTCAGGCAGAGATTCTCGCCAAACTTGGAATTCAGCAGTTGAATCCGATGCAGCTCGCAGCAAAAAAGGCAATAGAATCTTCCAATGAAATTATTTTGCTTTCACCTACAGGCACCGGTAAAACACTTGGGTTTCTGTTGCCTCTGATTCAAGGGCTTGACTCAACTTGTGAGGAAATCCAGCTTGTGATCATCGTGCCTTCCAGGGAATTGGCGATTCAGATCGAACAGGTAATGCGGGAGATGGGAACTGGTTTCAAAGTAAATGCAGTCTATGGTGGACGAGCTGGCTCGAAGGACCGGATTGAAATTAAGCACCGTCCTGCTGTCTTGATAGGAACACCCGGCAGAGTCGCTGACCATTTGAGAAGAGAGGCATTTGATACCGCTTTCATCCGGACATTAGTCCTCGATGAATTTGATAAATCGCTGGAAATAGGCTTCGAAAACGAAATGAAAGATATTCTCCATTTGCTGCCAAAAGTGAAGAAAATGCTTTTGACTTCAGCGACTCAAGGGGTTGAAATTCCAAGATTTGTAGGGTTAAAATCTCCCACCACGGTGGACTTTTTGGAGGAGAAAATCACGCAACTTGAGATCAAAAAGGTCCTTTCTCCCACGAAAGACAAATTGGACACGCTGGTAGCCTTGATAGCTCATGTAGGTAGTCAAAACGGGATTATCTTCTGCAATTTTAAGGATTCAATTCAGCGAGTGAGTGAATGCTTAACTGACCACGGAATTTCTCATGGCATTTTCTCAGGAGGGATGGAGCAGACAGATCGTGAAAGGGCTTTGATTAAATTCAGAAACGGCACGCATCAAATCCTTTTGGCAACAGATCTGGCGGCAAGGGGAATCGATGTGCCCGAAATCAAGTTTATTATCCATTATCACCTTCCGCTCAGAACCGAGGAATTTATCCACCGAAATGGCCGAACAGCCCGTATGAACAGCGATGGGACTGCCTATGTTCTGCATTATGAAAAGGAACCTTTGCCGGATTTTATCGGTAATTTACCGGAAGAGAAACTGACGAAATCCCAACTTCCAACTCCTTCGAAATGGAGTACTTTGTTTATTTCCGGAGGAAGAAAAGATAAAATCTCAAAAGGTGATGTCGCAGGCTTATTCATCAAGCAGGGAAACCTGACGAAGGATCAGTTGGGTGTGATCGAATTGAAAACAGATTGCGCTTTTGTGGGGGTGAAAACAGCGACGATTGAAAATCTCCTGGCAAAGGTTAACAATGTGAAATTGAAGGAGAAGAAAGTGCGGGTTTCTGTGATTTGATTCTTCGGGCTCTTTTCATTGCGAGTCTGCCCAGTAAGCAGGGAACTAGGACTAAAGAATCTCCCAAGCACTGCTGCAGTTCAATACTGGCATTTTTCCATTTTTTCTCCAGCTTCCATTTACATGGGTTTGACTGAAAGTTTTTGATTTCAGGTCTTTCAATCATTGAATTCTATCAGAATTTTCTGATAAAATCAGTAGATTCCCTTTTCGTTTTTTACTTTTTATTAGCTCGATTTCAACCACTCACCAGATGATAAACTTATCCTCGATTTTAGAAGATAGCGCCAGGAAATATCCTGCCAAGGATGCCTTCATTTTTATGGACAAGCATCTTAGCTTTGCCCAAATCAACGGAGCTGCAAACAAATTGGCCAATGGTTTGAGAGAATCCGGAATCCAGATCGGGGATCGTGTTGCGTTAAGCTGCCTGAATCTTCCTTATTTTCCGATGGTATATTTTGGGATTCTAAAAGCCGGTGCGATTGTGGTTCCGCTCTCAGTGCTCCTGAAACGAGACGAGATCGAATACCATCTGAAGGATTCCGGTGCTAAAGCGTATTTATGTTTTGAAGGGACTGCCGATTTGCTAATGGCAAAAGAAGGTTTTGCCGGTTTTCAAAAAGTCGATTCTTGCGAACATTTCTATGTCATCACTCCCCAGCTTACTGATCCTTCACCCATCGATGGAACCAAAACCATGGGAACGCTGATCGCAAATCAGGTTGCAGATTTCCCTACTGTTCAGACTGGCGCAGATGATACGGCTGTGATTATTTACACCTCTGGCACGACCGGCAAACCAAAAGGAGCGGAGCTTTCCCATTCCAATTTGGTGTTTAACGCTATGATTTCGATGGATATTACCTCCCTCAAAATTGAAGATGTTCAACTTATTGTCCTTCCCTTGTTCCACATTTTTGCGATGACGGTTTTGATGAATTCCGGGCTTTGCAAAGGAGCCACAAGTGTATTATTGCCTCGTTTTGATGCAGAACAAGTACTGGGTCTGATGCAAAAACACGAGGTTTCAATTTTTGCCGGTGTACCGACCATGTATTGGGCATTGCTCAATTATGAAAACACAAAATTCGATTTAAACCTGATTGCAAAGAACCTGAAAATCTGTGTTTCCGGTGGGGCAGCACTTCCGGTGACTGTGCTGGAAAATTTCGAAGAAAAATTCAAGGTGCCGATTTACGAAGGCTATGGAATGTCTGAAGGTTCGCCTGTTGTAACTTTCAACCAAAAGGAATTTGGTAAAAAACCTGGCTCAGTAGGAACGGCTGTCTGGGGTGTTGAGGTGAAAGTCGTGGATTCCGACGGAAATGAGTTGCCTGTTGGCGAAAAAGGTGAATTGACCTATCGAGGGCATAACGTGATGAAAGGCTATTATAATAATCCCGAAGCAACTGCACAAACGTTAAAGGATGGCTGGCTTTATTCCGGAGATGTGGCTGTTAAAGATAAGGATGGATTCTTTTTCATCGTCGATCGTACCAAGGAAATGATCATCCGAAACGGGTTGAATGTCTATCCACGGGAAATTGAGGAGGTGATGATGAAGCATGAGTCAGTGTCCATGGTTGCTGTCATCGGTGTGAAGAGTGATGAGTCTGGCGAAGAAATCAAGGCTTGCGTAGTGCTCCAGAAAGGGCATGTCCTTACTGAATCAGAACTGAGGGCCTGGACCAAAGAGTGCATTGCCTCCTATAAATATCCGCGTATAATCGAGTTTATGGATGCCCTGCCAATGAGTGCAACCGGAAAAATTCTGAAGAAAGAATTGAGTTAAAAACTGCGATTATGGAGTGAATTGCAGAAAAACTCCAATAGAACCTGATCAGCTCAAGATTGTGGGTTGTCAGGTTTTCATTTTTTTAATTTCTACTTTTGCAGCTTCAAAGACAGGAAAAATTGAAAAAGCAAAGTGAAGAAGTGGTGCCAAGTCTAATTACCCGGGAGGAGATTGATCAGTGTATTTCCATTTTGGAAAAACTCAATTCAGACACGAATCAGATTTTTGATATTCCTAAGGAGCAAAGAATTGCTTTGCTGATGGCCGCCGGCCAATTTTCCCGTCCGGGAAAAGAGGAATTAGCACAACGTAAAAAAGGAGCGAAGAAAGTCATCAGAAAAAAGATTGCCTCTAAAGATATTCATGCGCGCAATGCGACGGGGATAAGAAGTGCGCGTGAGGCTTCCATTTTTATAGCTCCGGCCATGTTGGAATGGACGGGCGAAGAAGCCGACAAAACCATCATCCTGGAATCTCCCCGGGAATGCTACGTTTGCAAGACTTCCTACAATCGACTCCACCATTTCTATGACACGATGTGTTCCGATTGTGGTGACTTCAACTATGCCAAACGCTTTCAAACTGCCGACCTGACTGGGCAAGTTGCCTTGGTGACTGGCTCGCGATTGAAGATCGGGTACCACATCACGCTTATGATGTTGAGGGCCGGAGCTACCGTTATTGCGACCACGCGATTTCCGGTGGATTCAGCTTTGCGCTTCGCAAAAGAACCTGATTTTAAGGACTGGGGAGATCGGTTGAAAATCCACGGATTGGATCTTAGGCATATCCCAAGCGTGGAGATTTTTTGCAATTTCATCGAGCAGCAATACGACCGATTGGATATCCTGATCAACAATGCCGCACAAACCGTGCGGAGGCCGTCAGGATTTTACCAGCATTTGATGGCAAATGAAATCTTGGAACTGACCGATCTTTCACTGGATTCTCAAAAACTGCTGGCAGATCATGCGGCATGTTTGCAGGAATTACGAACGTTAAGCCAAGGTTTTTCCGAAGGAGAATATAAAAATCTGCCGGTATCCTGGCACGGAAAGCAACTCGGCATTGGCCTGAGTTCCTCCGCCAAACTGACCCAAATCCCGTATAGCATCGATGATTCGATCAGCACGGAGGAGATTTTTCCTGTCGGAAAGCTGGATGCTGACTTGCAGCAAGTCGACCTGCGCAAGACCAACAGCTGGCGCCTGAAGCTCGGAGAAATCCACACCAACGAAATGCTCGAAGTGCAGCTGGTCAATTCTGTAGCCCCTTTTGTCTTATGCAATCGGCTTGTCAATCTGATGAAGAAGGAGAACACAGGTAAAAAGCATATCATCAATGTGTCGGCGATGGAAGGTAAATTCCATCAGTTCCACAAGGAATCCCGGCATCCTCATACCAATATGGCAAAGGCTGCTTTGAACATGATGACACTCACTTCGGCTTCTGACTTCGTGAAGTTTGGGATTTACACCAATGCTGTGGATACAGGCTGGGTGACCGACGAAGATCCCGCCGACCTTGCCCGGATCAAGCAGGAATTGCATGATTTTCAACCTCCGCTGGATATTGTAGATGGTGCTGCGCGGGTGATGGACCCACTTTTTGATGGGATCAATACCGGAAAACATTGGTGCGGTAAGTTTTTGAAGGATTATAAGCCTACGAGCTGGTAGGGTTGAATAAGATTGTTACCGACGATATTGTTTGGAAGGCTGAAGGATTCCGATAAGAAGCTGGAAATCGAATCCATATGAAAAATCGACCGAATTGAAATGCAGGTAAGGATTAAATCCCAGCCCGATAACCTTTCCGAAAGTAACCTCCAAGGTAGGTTTTATCATCCAACCAAAACCAGAACTTTTCTCTTTTTCAAAAGTGTAGGTGCCAGTCACAATCCCACCCGCAGTTGTATTTGGCTGGAAATTCACTGATTTTTGAAATCGATTGATGGTAGGACCGGTCAGCAAATTCAAGCGGGTAGAAACGTTTGATTCACTCAAGAGAATCATTTTCCCACCAAGAAACTGGTAACTGGCGATCTTATCAATCGGGTCTGTAAAACCACGGGTTACCAGTCCAAGGACTCCTCCGAAAAAATCGGCGGGTATATTTTCCGCTTCTCGGGAAACTGATTTTATCCCAAATTGGGCTGACCATTTTCTTTGCGAAGCGTAATTGAAATTGATGTCCATACCCTTGTAATTTCCCACGGAAAACCCTGTTCCGAGATAGAGACTGTTGTTTTCAGCAAATTGAGCCTTTGCTGAAATTCCAATTATCATAAAGTTCAATAATAAGAGAATGGATAATTTCATAAGTGATGGGAAATTGGGTTGGAGTAATAGGATAGACAATAATTAAGCTAGTATTTGTTTTTTGTAGGATTCCTTCTCCATTTTTTAAAAAAAAGCACTGGCTGAAACTTCACAAAAGTTTGGTTCTGAATAAAATAAGTTAAAATACTTTTTAAAATGAAATGAGAATTTTAAAGGGCTTTTCTTCAAGTCTACTTCGAAAACCCTTTCGTTGGCCTCATCGTCTTATTAGAATCGCCCTGAATTAGGCTTTCTGAAAAATTTTATATTGAAATCCCTGATTTGCTGAAGCCAAACTTATTCTGAATCTTCAGGTTCTGAAAGATCAGATGTAAACCCAAACAATCACACAAATGCCAGATTTTAACGAAAACGAAAACCAAAAGATGATAGCCCAGATGATCCGGGATTTTGGTGCGAAAGAGATTACCCCATTCCGAAAGGACTGGGACGACAGACAATTTTTCCCCATCGAAGTATTCAAAAAACTTGGAGAACTCGGTCTGATGGGAGTTTTGGTTCCAGCCGAATACGGAGGATCCGGGTTTGGATACTTCGAATATGTAACCGCAATTGTTGAGCTTTCCAAGCTAGACCCATCGATCGGACTTTCTATGGCAGCTCATAATTCACTTTGTACAGGCCATATTATGGCGTTTGGCAATGAGGAACAAAAGCAGAAATACCTTCCGAAACTTGCAACCTGCGAGTGGTTGGGTGCTTGGGGACTTACCGAGCCAAACACAGGTTCGGATGCCGGAAATATGAGGACAGTGGCAATCAAAGACGGAGAATTTTTTGTGCTGAACGGAGCTAAAAACTTCATCACCCACGGAGTTTCAGGAGACGTAGCGGTAGTCATTGCCCGAACCGGTGAAGTTGGTGACTCGCATGGGATGACTGCATTTATTGTTGAAAGAGGAACACCGGGTTTTGCAGGTGGCCGTACAGAAGACAAGCTTGGGATGCGAGCTTCAGAGACGGCAGAGATGATTTTTACCGATTGCCGAATTCACGAGAGTCAGGTACTTGGAGAAGTTGGAGAGGGTTTTATCCAATCTATGAAAGTTCTGGATGGTGGTCGAATCTCAATCGCAGCACTGTCTCTTGGAATCGCTGAAGGAGCGCTTGAAGCATCCATCCAATACTCAAAAGAACGCCAGCAATTCAATAAACCGATCAGCCATTTTCAGGGAATATCCTTCAAACTTGCCGATATGGCTACCCAAGTGGAAGCAGCAAAATTGTTGACTTACAAAGCAGCAGACCTTAAAAATCGGGGAGAAAAAGTGACGCTTGCCGGAGCTCAAGCCAAGCTATACGCATCAGAAGTTTCAGTTTCTGTTTCCAGCGAGGCTGTTCAGATTTTTGGAGGATATGGATTTACTAAGGACTATCCTGTTGAAAAATACTATAGGGATTGTAAACTTTGTACCATCGGTGAGGGAACCTCCGAGATTCAGAAATTGGTGATTTCAAGGGAGATTTTGAAGTAGGTAGTCTGAAGTCAGAAAGGTGAAATATGAAAAGCTGAAATCCGTGAGGGTTTCAGCTTTTTTTGGGAATGGTCTATTTAGCGATCTTAATCCCCAAATACACGTCTATTTGGGGATTAAGATCGCTAAACTTACATGTTTTGGAGCACGGTCTCTTAATTGCCAACAACCAGATATACTCCTGCAGCCAAAGCTGCTCCAGCAATTGGTCCCAAAATTGGAACCCACGCATATCCCCAATCCGAACTTCCTTTTCCTTTTATAGGAAGAATCGAATGCATTATCCTCGGGCCCAAATCACGAGCAGGATTGATCGCATATCCCGTGGTACCGCCAAGAGAAAGACCTATCACCCAAACCAGAAAAGCTACCGGCAAAGCCCCCACAGAGCCTAATCCAATCGGGGTGGAATTGGCGTCTTCCAATTTTCCTCCTGAGATATAGAGGATTACAAATATGAGAACGAATGTGCCGATGATTTCGGAAGTGACGCTTGTGGAGAAATTGCGAATGGAAGGATCTGTGCAGAATGGAGCTCTTTTCAGTTCCGGATTTTCTTCCAAATCAAAATGATCCCGATACATGAGCCAACCTAAAAATGAACCAATCATTGCTCCGATCAGCTGTGCGAGTACATAGCCTGGGGCCATCGCCCATTCAAACTTACCTACCAAAGCTAGTCCGATTGTAACAGCTGGATTGAGATGAGCTCCGCTGTAGGGTCCTGCCACTACCACACCGACAAACACGGCCAAAGCCCAAGCGGTTGTGATTGCAATTAAGCCTCCTGCATGTCCCTTTGTTTTGGGAAGCAACACATTAGCTACTACTCCAGATCCTAGTAAGATAAGGATGGCAGTTCCTATTAATTCTGCTACGAATGGATTCATATTTTTATTTGGCGGATTGGGTTGGGTTTAGAGCTTTTTAGGAAACAGGATTCTGTTTTTAAATCAATCAAAGTAGTCATTTTTTATTGGTCGGATTCTACCCAGTTTTTAGAGCGGTCAACCGCTTTGTGCCAAAAATGGATTAATTTTTTCCGATGTGCCGGATCCATCTCGGGAGTAAAACTCCTGTCGGCTGTCCAAAGTGATCTGATTTCTTCCTGACTTTCCCAGAATCCCACTGCCAACCCAGCCAAAAAAGCCGCTCCGATAGCAGTAGTTTCGATGATCTGTGGGCGTTTGATTTCGCAGTCAAGCAAGTCGGCCTGAAATTGCATCAGGAAGTTATTTGCGGTGGCTCCGCCATCGACCCGTAGTTCCTGAGTGGGTTTTCCACTGTCTTTTTCCATTGCTTTCAGCACATCATACACTTGGTAGGCGATTGCTTCCAAAGCTGCACGGGTCATGTGCGCGATTGTCGTTCCGCGGGTAATCCCAAAAAAGGCTCCTCGCGCGTCCTGATCCCAATGTGGCGCTCCCAGTCCTACCAAAGCCGGCACAAAGTAAACCCCGTCATTGTCCTTCAGGCTCATCGCAAGCTTTTCACTTTCATTGGCACTTCCCAAAAGCCCGATCCCATCCCGAAGCCATTGAATCGCAGCTCCCCCGATGAAAACAGATCCTTCCAGAGCATAATTGATCTCGTTGCCAATCTTCCAAGCTACCGTCGTGAGCAATTGATTTTCTGAGCGAACGGCTACTTTTCCTGTATTCATTACCAGAAAGCAACCCGTTCCGTAAGTGGTTTTTGCCATTCCTGGCTCAGTGCAGAGTTGGCCAAAAAGTGCCGCCTGTTGATCCCCTGCAATTCCTGCAATTGGGATTTTCACCCTCAACACATCTCCGGCGGTTTCGCAGTAAACTTCGCTGCAACTTTTTACTTCCGGCAAAAGCGAAGAAGGAATTTCAAACAAATCCAGAAGTTCTTTGTCCCATTCCTGCGAATGGATATTGTAAAGCATTGTCCTGCTGGCGTTGGTGATATCGGTAATGTGATTCTTTCCGGCAGTTAGATTCCAGACTAACCAGGAATCGACCGTTCCAAAAGCCAATTCTCCTGCTTCTGCCCTTGCTCTTGCTCCTTCGACATTGTTGAGAATCCAGCGGATTTTAGTAGCGGAAAAATAAGCATCGATGATCAATCCGGTCTTGGCAGCTATGAGTTCTGCATGTCCTTTTTCCTTGAGTTCATTGCAGAAAGCTGCTGTTCGTCGATCCTGCCAGACAATGGCTTTGTGAATAGCTTTTCCGGTTTTCCGGTCCCAGAGAATCGTCGTTTCCCGTTGATTGGTGATGCCGATTCCCGCAATTTGGTCTGCACGAATTCCCTTGTTGACCAGAGATTCTATCATGACAGAGGATTGGCTAGTCCAGATCTCCTGAGGATCATGCTCAACCCAACCTGATTGCGGGAAATATTGTTTGAAATCCTTTTGGGCGACTGATACTATCTGCCCTTTCTTGTCAAAAATAATAGATCTGGAACTAGTTGTGCCTTGGTCCAGGGCCATCAGGTAAGGTTTGGTTTGGGTCATTGGGTGTATTATTTTATCAGATACTTCTCAGCTGTTTTTTGAAAATCAATCATTTCTTTATCAATCCATGCTTGGTCTTTTCCCAATTCGGTAGCCATCAATTGAGCGACTTTAGGAGCGGAATCAATCGCAGCCTGAGCATCGAGGATCAAAATACGAATTCTTCTGGATAGCACGTCTTCTACTTTTAGAGCCATTTCCTCGCGAACTGCCCAGATTACTTCAGCTTCGATATATGGGAAATCTGGATGGATGAGGGTTGACCACTCAGGATTTTCCGTCATTAGCTTTCTAATCTCAACGGCATCGGAACCATAAATTTCCCAGTGTCCTTTTTCTTTCTCCGCGGTGAATCCGTGGATTTTCATCTCCATCGATTGGCTTTTCCCCATCTTTTCCCCGGTGATTTGGGTGAAATAAGAAACAGTGTCTTCTCCCATTTTCCGGAAAGTAGTCCATTTGCCCCCCGTAAGAGTGACTAGTCCACTTGTAGATACAATCACTTTGTGTGATCTGGAGATTTCCTTGGTTTTGGTGCTGCCTTCCTTTGGCCTGGCCAAAGGGCGTAATCCAGCATAAACAGCCTTAATATCATCACGAGTTGGTTTTTTTGTCAAATATCCGCCCGCAGTTTCCAGCACAAAATCGATTTCCTTTTGCAAAGCTTCTGGCTCAAGTTTGGGTTTTTCTCGCAAGGTATCTGTAGTACCAAGAACCAATTTTCCGTGCCATGGGACAGCAAAAAGTACTCGTCCATCCCGCGTTTTTGGGATCATGAGCGCATCTTCTCCTCCAAGAAAATCCATGTCGACCACCAGGTGAATTCCCTGACTGGGCTGTATCATCCTAGGGGCATCGGGATTGTCCATCTGCAGGATTTTATCCGCAAAAACACCGGTTGCGTTGACGACCATTTTGGCATTAATCGAATATTTTTTTCCGGATAGTTCGTCGATTGTGATCAACCCGGTGATTTTTCCTCCTTCGTTTTTGGTAAGTGAGGAGACTTTCATGTAATTGAGAATACAGCCTCCTGCTTCATCGGCCGTTTGGGCGATATTCACAGCCAGTCTTGAATCGTCAAACTGCCCGTCGTAATAGATTATTCCACCGATTAATCCCTTTTGGAGTATTGCGGGAAGGCGGTTAATAGTTTCTTTTTTGGAAATGAATCTGGATTTACCGAGGCGAAGACTTCCTGCCATCCAATCGTAGATTTTTAAGCCTGCGCTATATTGAAAGCGGTCCCACCAGGTATAAACCGGAATGATAAAAGGTTGGATATGGGCAAGATGAGGAGCATTCTGAAGGAGTCTTCCCCGCTCTTTGAGCGCTTCTAGCACGAGCATCACATCGCCTTGCGCAAGGTAGCGCACACCGCCATGGAGGAGTTTAGTGCTTCGACTGGAAGTGCCTTTTGCAAAATCCGCTTTCTCAAGCAAGAGCACAGACAATCCTCTTGAGATCGCATCAAGCGCTACTCCTAGGCCGGATGATCCTCCACCAATAACAGCAATGTCCCAAATTTTAGTTGTGTTGGCTATTTGCCCGAGGTTTTCATCCCTTTTCATCAATTCTTTCTTCTTTCTTTTTCAAGATAAAAGAATTGCTGTTGGGAAGGAAAATAAGACTTTAAAAATCCTTGTATAGTTTTTTCTTTACAGTTGCGGAACTGCCTTCTAGAGTAACTTCAAAAATAAAATCATACTCTAGATCGGTCAGATCATCGTATTTTTCTACTTTGTCCACAAAATAATTAGCCAATTTATTAACTGTATTGCTGTGACCAATAACAAGGACATTACCCTCTAGAGTTCTGATTTGCTCCACAAGGGCATCATGATTTTTGGGATCATAAATCTCAATTGTCAATCCAGCGGCCTCAGCAGTCGGGGCGGCAGTTGATCGAGTTCGAATATAATCAGTGCTGTAGATATGTTTGATATTCTTGTCAACAAGGATTTGCGCTAGTTTCTTAGCTCTTAGTTGCCCTGATTGAGCCAGTTGCGGATCGCTTCCTACCAATTGCTTTTCAGCATGTCGGACTATGTAGATCGTCTTTGAGTTTTGCTTGGGGGAGCAAGAAACAAAAAGTAAGACAACTGCGAAAAATAAGAGGAGGTATTTCATGTAATTACCCCGAAAAGGTATTTTCCAACTCTTGATCCTTGGATCTTACTTCTTCGAATTCTAGGAATTGCTCCCAGAATTTCTCTTCTGGTAAAGCTGCTCGCAAGAAGAGTTTTTCCTTTTTGATCGGGTGAACGAAAATCAAGTGAAATGCATGAAGGTTGATACTTCCGTCCTGATTTGGTTTTGAAAAACCATATTTCACATCTCCCCTGATCGGGCACCCCATAGATGCTAATTGCACGCGGATCTGATGTGGACGACCTGATACCGGACGTACTTCCAGTAACCAATGGTCATTCATGTATCCGAGTGTTTTATAATTGAGTTCAGCTTTTTGTGAACCCGGCACCTCTTCATCATGGGCTGTGACGACATTTTTTTGTTCGTCTTTTGTTAGCCAATGAGTGAGTTTGCCAGTTTCATCTTTAGGTCTTCTTTTTACCAAAGCCCAATATACTTTGTGAATATCACGCTTGCGGAAGAGCTCCATCATTCGTTCCAGACCTTTGGAGGTTCGGGCAAAAGCTACCAAACCACTTACAGGACGATCCAAGCGGTGAATAGGATGGAGGAATACTGCTCCCGGCTTATCGTATTTCTTAGCAATGTATTCTTTGAGATAGTCGATTAGCGTTTTATCACCGGTTTTGTCTCCCTGGACTAAAATTCCTGCGGCCTTGTTGACTACGATGAGGTGGTTGTCTTCAAAGACAACTGTAAATGGTTTCTTCTTCATAATGAATCACAAAGGTAAGAGATTTAGGAATGAAAAAGTCTTAGGTAATAAAGCTGAGGTAGATCTTCAATACTCAATCTTTCCTAAAGGTTTGTGTATGAATTCGAAGAATTATAATTTGGGTTTAACCAGCTTTCCGACGATGTCATTCATGATTGCTTCGGCATGGACAATGCTATTTTCAATAAAAAACTCTCTGGTATTGAGTCCTCCGCATACTACTCCTGCCAAATACACTCCGGAGACATTGGATTCCTGATTAGTTTGGTCATAGCAAGGCTGTCGCTTTTCATCCAGACTCATTTTTACTCCCAATTGATCCAGAAGAGAAAAGTTGGGTTTGTAGCCTGTCATCGCCAGGACAAAATCATTTTCTATCGTGACATCCCCGTCAGGAGTAACGATCACCACTTCATGAGGCCTGATTTCTTTGAGTTTTGAATTGCGGAAAGCCTTAATAGAACCTTCCATTATTCTGTTTAGGATATCCGGTCTGACCCAATATTTAACATTTTCTTCTATATCATCTCCCTGCAAAACCATGGTGACCTCAGCCCCTTTTCTCCAAGTTTCCAGTGCTGCATCCACGGCGGAGTTTGCCCCGCCAACGACCAGTACTTTCTGGGCGATATACGGCCAAGGCTCCTTATAATAGTGGTCAACCTTAGGTAAGTCTTCACCGGGTACATTCATCAGATTTGGGAGATCGTAGAATCCAGTTGCCAGTACTATTTTCAAAGTCTGATATTCTCCTTTGGAAGTTTTAATATGAAAAAGCTCATCCTTTTTCTCCAGCTTTTGGACAGTTTCGTAGAAGTTGACTTTTAGCTGAAAGTGGAAATAAATCCTCCGGTAATATTCCAATGCCTCAGTTCGGGTAGGTTTTACACCCACTGACATAAAGGGAATATTTGCCATTTCCAGCCGGTCTGAAGTAGAGAAAAAAGTCATGTTGACCGGATAATTGAAGATTGAATTGGTCAAAGCGCCTTTCTCCAAAATCAGATAGTCTAACCCGGCTTTTTGCGCCTCCACTCCGCAAGCCAAACCGATCGGTCCTCCTCCTATAATCAATACGTCGTATATTTTTTCCATGGATTTAAATAGGTTTGACGAGTTCGAAAGTGAAGTCCCGATCTTCAAAAAGGGAAAAGTCCCATTGGAAAGTTCGCTCTTTTATGTGGGTTAATCCGGATTTATGTTGAAGAACTGATGTTGAGGAAACCGTCCCATAGTTGCCGCCAAGCCGGATCATTTGGGCTGAAAGACCGATTTCCGTTTCAGGGGGAACTCCGGTTTTGGGAAGTGATTCGATCGGATACTTTTCAGTTGATTTCAGGATTTCCAAGAGTTTCTCTTCTGAAATATCAGCCTGAAGGATTTGTCCCAATTGGGATTTTGCTAACTCGATTTTTGGCCATGGATCGTTGATCAATCCGTTGCTGAGACCGTGGATTCCTGGTGCGATTTCTTCTATCTTTTCTCCAAAGTTACTCAGGTAAAAAATCTTCTTGCCATCCGAAACCAGCAAACTAAAACCATCATATCGGTCCATTTCCTGTTGGATCGCTAGTAGATAGTCTTCAGGATTGGAGTTACTTTCTACAAAATTCTGAACCAG
>JBKJKX010000132.1:0-5459 GCA_046597285.1 Algoriphagus sp.
ATGATTTTTTCCAAAAATCCCATTCGGTTGATATGGCGGGTATGATACCAAAACTGAGCAAATAGATGGAGTGGGGCTACCACAGCTATTACCTCCTGAGGAACTCCCAAAATAGCCGCAGGTAATAAGAAAATCCCAAATATTCGAACGATGGAGGAAATGCTTTGTCTGAGAGCACAGGCAAGATTGAACTCTTCGCTACTGTGGTGGATGATGTGGTTATTCCAGAAGATGTTGTACTCGTGAGAGATTCTATGCACCCAGTATCCTGCAAAATCCAAGGCAATAAAAGCGATCACGAAAGTGATCCAACTTGCATTTATTTCAAAAAGAGATACCCGATCAACAAGCCATCCATAGGAAATGATCGCAACACTCAAGCCCAAAACATCCTTCGTCACATTGGTTATGCCAGAACTTAGACTTGAGATCATGTCATTCATCGGAACAGTGTCATTTCCTTTGAATACCCCATAAAACTTTTCTACCATAATAAGCAGAAAAAAGGCTGGCATCGCTATCAATAGTATTTGTCCGTACGCTTCCATGACTGTCCAATATTTGCTTTAAAATTACCTAATTAAGAAATAATTTCAATTCTTTTTGGGATGTATAAACTTACTCCCTCATAATAAAATCGATTACTTTTAGAAATAGTTTTGAACTTGGTTTTCCAGAATCAGATTTTATAAACTTAAAGTTTCTGATTTAGCTTTTCCTCGAGGAGTAAACGATCAATAGAATCTTAAAAAATGCAAATTCCGAGTTTATCAGAAATCAAAAAAGAGCTAAGCTATCTCAATGAGAAAGAGATAAATGAGTTGCTTTTGGATCTAGTCAAATTCAGTCGGGAAAACAAAGCTTATCTCTATTTCAAGCTTTACGGGCGTGACAACCCCGGACTATTCGTTGAAATGGTGCAGCAAGATTTGGAGGAGGAGTTTGCAAAAGCCAACCGGAGCACTAGCCACTACGCCAAAAAATCTTCCCAGACTATTCGCCGCAAACTCAACAAAAGTCTCAAACTCAACAAAAACAAAACGGATCAGATTGACTTGATTTTATTTTTTTGCGAAAAGCTGAATGAATATGGCTACCTCAGATTCAGAAACTCAATTGTCGACAACTTGTATCAGGTTCAACTAGGTAAAGCCAAAAAGCTTATTGGTGGACTTCATGAAGACTTGAAGTGGGATTATGAGATGAAAATGAAGGAATTCGAATAGCCTTTTTCTAAACTTATTTTTTCTTGGGTAACTGTATTTTATCCAAATTTTCTACCGGTGAATCCCTCTTAGAACCTGTATTTGATAAACAGATTTCCGAGCTAAGCTTTTTTTGTTAATTTGAAGCAAGCGTAAATAGTCAGCTAAATAACTTTTCGAAATTTTTCCAAATCACCCGAATGGAAAAGATTGAGAAGTCTTCACCGAGGCACTGAGGAAAAATCATTTTCGTCAGATGATAAAGAAATATGGAAATCAAAGTCAATACTAATCCAACGGATTTAGGCCAATCGGCAGGAAAAACAGGCGCTGAACTAGTGCGAAAAGCCATCGCCCAGAAAGGCCACGCTACTATCATTCTTGCAACAGGCACCAGTCAGTTCGAAACGCTGAACCAGCTGATTGCTGAGCCCGGTATCGACTGGAGCAACGTATCAGTTTTTCATTTGGATGAATACATAAGTCTGCCGATCACCCATCCGGCCAGTTTTAGAAAATATCTGAAAGAACGATTTATTTCAAAAGTTTCGAATTTGAAAGCTGTGAATCTGATTGATGGGGAAGTTGATCCTTCAAACGAATGTGCGCGCTTAGGGGAATTGATCAGCAAATATCCGATAGATGTCGCTTTTGTTGGAATCGGGGAAAATGGTCACCTCGCTTTCAATGATCCGCCTGCAGATTTTGAAACAGAAAAACCCTACATCGTGGTAGAACTAGATGAAGCCTGCCGAAAGCAGCAACTCGGTGAAGGCTGGTTTCCAAGCTTGGAAGCAGTACCAGCCAAAGCAATCAGCATGTCCGTCAAGCAGATTTTGAAGTCCAAAGCAATTATATGCTCGGTTCCGGATTTGAGGAAAGCTCAGGCGGTGAAAGACACTCTTGAGAATCCTGTCAGTAATTTGTTTCCGGCCACTGCCCTTCAAAATCATCCCGATTGCACCATCTTTTTGGATGACGATTCTGCCTCGTTACTTTCTTCAGATAAAAATTAACAAACCACCCAAACCCAAAATCACCCATGATCACAAGAAGAAACTTTGTTAAGCTGGCAGGAGTAGGAGCATTGTCTTCTACATTGCCTGCGTATGAGGCCAACTCACTGACTGAACCAAAACCTGTCGGAGAGTTGAACCTAGGTATCGCAGGTTATACTTTTCTGTATTACAAAGACAACATTGAAAAGATCTGTGAAGTCATGAATCAAGTTGGGGTGAAAAACATCTCGCTCAAAAATTTCCAGCTTCCTTATGACAGCACCAAATCTCAGGCAGACGATGTGATTGGGAAATTCAAATCTGCCGGAATTAATGTGTATGGGTTGGGTGTTATTTACCTCAAAACTGAGAAGGAAGTGGACAATGCAATGAATTATGCTCAAAATGCAGGAGTGAAATTGATTATTGCAGCACCTGCCGTGGAGATTCTACCTTACTTGGAAAAGCAAGCGAAAGCATTCAATATCCGGGTTGCCATTCACAATCATGGGCCAGAAGACAAAACCTTTCCAGACATAGATACCGTCTACGAAAAGATCAAAAATCTAGATCCTATTATTGGGATTTGCCTTGATATCGGACATTCGTTCCGATGCGGAAATGATCCTGCGGCTATGCTTTCGAAGTATAAAGAAAGGATCTATGATTTGCATATCAAGGATGTAAACGAGCCAATCCAATCGGGCAAAACGGAAATCATGGGCCGCGGAAAAATAGATCTGGTGGGATTTGTTAAAGCATTGAGAAAATCCGGCTACTCCGGAATATGCAGTCTGGAATATGAGCAGGATAAAGATCCTGCGATGGGTGTAGCGGAGTGCGTAGGATATTTCAACGGAGTCTTAACTTCAGTTCAATAATAGTTGACTCTAAAAATGAGTAAAACCCAGATGGCCGTTCAGGCAAGTTCACTCAGCAAACGCGACACATGGATCTCGATCGGGATCATTGGAATGCTGTTTTTCATTTTCGGCTTTGTATCCTGGATCAACGCCATCCTGATTCCATACTTCAAGATTGCGTGCGAACTCACCAATTTTGAATCGTATTTGGTCGCCTTTGCATTCTACATTTCTTATCTCGTGATGTCGGTTCCTTCTTCCTATTTGTTGAAATCTATCGGATTTAAGAGAGGAATGATGGTCGGTTTCTGGGTGATGGCGCTTGGAGCTTTCATTTTCGTGCCGGCGGCAATGGGACGGACCTATGAAGTATTTCTCTTGGGATTATTTACACTGGGAACAGGTTTAGCCATTTTGCAAACTGCGGCAAATCCCTATATCACTGTCTTGGGACCAAAGGAAAGAGCCGCTCAACGCATCAGCATCATGGGTATTGCCAATAAGGGTGCGGGGATTTTAGCCCCGCTGATTTTTGCGGCCGTGATCCTGAGAGTGGGGGACACTGAGCTTTTCAATCAACTCGCTACTATGGGAGAGGCCGAGAAAAATGCCGCTCTTGATGAATTGATTCGGCGGGTGATCATGCCTTACACAGTTGTGGGGGTGGTTTTATTCGCTTTGGGTCTGATGGTTCGCTTTTCTCCTTTGCCGGAAATTGATACCGAACATGAGAGCGTGGAGCTTGCAGAAGCCAATTCAGGTAAGACCAGTATTTTCCAATTTCCCCATTTGATTTTGGGAGCATTTGCGATTTTTCTTCACGTAGGAACTCAGATTATCGCCATAGACACGATTATCGGATATGCCAATTCGATGGATATAGGACTGATTGAAGCAAAAGTTTTCCCATCCTATACACTTGCCTTTACGATTTTGGGCTACATCATCGGGATTTCCCTGATTCCCAAATTCATCTCTCAAGTAAATATCCTGAGAATCTGCACGATGTTGGGGACGATTTTTACTTTCCTTATCATTTTCGCGAGCGGCACAGTTCAGTTTCTAGGTCACACGGCGGATATTTCCATCTGGTTTGTAGTCTTGCTTGGCCTTGCAAATTCTCTTGTTTGGGCAGGAATCTGGCCGTTGGCGTTGGATGGACTTGGCCGATTTACCAAACTCGGTGCTTCGATTATGATTATGGGGCTTTGCGGAAACGCCATCATGCCTCTTGTCTATGGTTATTTGGCGGATCTGTACAATGTCCGCTTGGCTTATTGGGTGCTTTTCCCTTGTTATCTCTACCTGGTTTATTATGCTATTTATGGACATAGAGTCAGAAAATGGGCTTTTTCAGCATGAACTTACAAGGCAACTCATATAAAAACGGAATACCAATCGAGATTTCTTTTTCCGAAGGAATCATTGACAGCATCTCAGAGGCTCAGGATTCTATTGACAAAGATCTGATTCTCGGGCCTGGGTTTACAGATATTCAGGTTAATGGTTACGGAGGAATCGATTACAATGAGATTCAAACAGATCCGATGAATCTGGCCGGGATTTCAAGGCTTTTATATCAAGAGGGAGTGACGACGCATTTCCCCACGATCATCACCAACGATCCGGACCAGATCAGTCAGTTGATTCTTCAGATTGTCTCCCTTCGAAAAAGCGATGAGTTGTCCAGAATGAGCATTGAAGGACTTCATATAGAAGGTCCGTTTATATCACCCATTGACGGACCGAGAGGAGCACATCCCAAAGAATTTGTCCGAGCTCCGGACTGGAGTTTGGTGCAGAAATGGCAAAATGAATCCAAGGGTTTGATCAAAATGATCACTCTTTCGCCAGAGTGGGAACATGCCAATTCATTCATCGAAAGATGTATTGACTACGATATTGTCGTTTCTATAGGTCACACAAATGCGACACACCAGCAAATACTAGAAGCAGTTCAGGCCGGAGCAAGTATGTCAACTCATCTTGGAAATGGCATGCATCCAATCCTTGCCCGGCATCCCAATTACCTCTGGTCGCAATTATCCCAAGATCAGTTGGGTGCCTCGATTATCGCTGATGGATTTCATCTTCCCGCTGAGGTTATTCAGGTTTTTCAGAAGGTGAAAAAAGAAAACCTCATGCTTGTGAGCGACTCAGTTTCACTGTCAGGTATGCCCGCAGGGGATTATACCCTACACATTGGCGGAGAAGTCACCTTAACACCGGAAGGCAAATTGCACCTCCAATCCAATCCGTCAATCCTTGCCGGATCCGCTTCCAATATCCGTAACGGAGTATCTTTTATGGTGAAAAATAAGCTTGCCTCGCTTACTGAAGCTTGGGAAATGGCTTCAGTGCGACCTGAGAAATTTGTAAATCCCGGTCATATT
>JBKJKX010000011.1:0-10529 GCA_046597285.1 Algoriphagus sp.
GAAGATTTCGTAATGGTAGCGTTGTATATTGACGAGCGACTTGAACTACCGGAAAGCGAATGGTACACTTCTGAATACGATGGAAAAGTAAAAAAGACACTAGGAAAGCAAAATGCCGATTTCCAGATTACCCAGTTCAAAAACAATGCTCAGCCTTATTATGTGATTTTGGATCATGAAGAAAAATTACTGACACAACCCAGATCTTACAATACGGATATTTCAGAATTCATCGAGTTTTTGGATGGTGCGAAAGGAGAATTTAAATTGAGGAATTTAAAATGAAAAATTGCCTTTGACTTATTTAGTAAATCACCAATCTTAGGCTCGCAAAAAAAATGGCTTTTAGGAATTACTTCCCAAAAGCCATTTTTCTTTAAACGAGATATTTTAATTACCCGTAAATCTCCTCAAGAATCTGAGCCAGTCTGACGCTTGCGGCTATCAATCTCTCTTCGGCCACGCTGTAATGGTTATACATGTAACCATAGCTTAGCTTCTTATTTTCTGGAAGGTCATACACTCTTGGTCTAAGATCAACTGCTTCCTTCAACCAGTCTTGAATAGTTGCACTTCGATAAGTTGCTTTCAATTCTGGAGTCAATCTTCTGAATAGCTCGTCGCCAATTTCGGTATAACTCATTCCCTGACGGTCAATCATTCCGCTGTCCCAAAGCGCATGTAAATTCGTCGGTTGATTGAAAAATTCTATTTTGACATCGTTACCGCCTCGATCATCACCGGTTCCTACATGAAGTGGCTGATGAATATCCTCCACCATGTGGATCAGCATTTTCAATAATTCAGCTTCCTTCTTAGGATCTAGATTTCCTGCTTTCAGTTCTGCTTTGATTCGCTGAATTGATTCGAAGGCATCTCCTGTCTTTTCCTGAGTGGCAGGATCATACTCCCCGTTTTTGCTGTTGAGATAATGCCAGGAATTCGCAAAATCATAAGCCCGGTCAGATTTGATATCATCCATCCAAGTTCCGCTTCGAGCGATCGAAACAGGATAAAGAATTCTCTCAACTTTCTTTCTGACAGATCTTTTCATTTGATGCTCGGCCATGTAGCCAATCAGGAAATGTCCCAACTGTCCCCAAGCAAATGCTTGCGAAACGAACATGGCAAGGAAAAGGGTAATGAGAAAGGTTTTTCTGGAAGTCATAATTTATCTAAAAGACGAAAATAAAGGAAAGGGATTGAAAAGGTATTAAGCCAGAATTAAGCTTTTTGTAATTCGGAAACTGCTAGCCATGCCATCAAACCTGCACCGATTTCAAGCGCATCTTCGTCAATGTCAAAAGTAGGCGTATGAACTCCTGAGATAATTCCCTTCGCTTCATTTCTGGTTCCCAATCGATAAAAACAGCCATCTACGATTTGGGAATAAAAAGCAAAATCCTCAGCGGCCATCCAAATATCTAGATCGAGGACATTCTCTTCTCCTAGGTAATCTTGAGCGGCTTGTTTGGCGCGAGCCGTCATTTCCGGATTATTTTTCAAAAACGGATAGCCTTTCCGAATTTCAAAATCAAGTTCTCCGCCCATCCCTTCTACAATTCCATGAGCGATTTGAAGCATTTTCTCGTGAGCTTTTGCTCTCCAAGGCTCATCAAGGGTTCTGAAAGTTCCTTGAATTTTTACTTCGTTTGGGATCACGTTTGTGGCACCTAATGCTTCAACTCTTCCGAAGGAAAGCACCGAAGGGATCTTTGGACTAGCTGCTCTGCTGACCACTTGCTGCATCGCCACAATCAAATGGGCGGAGATCAAAACCGGATCAATCAGAGTTTCGGGCATTGCGCCGTGGCCTCCTTTTCCTTTAACCGTAATGTATAATTCATCCGCACTCGCCATGTAGAGCCCGGGGCGAAAACCAACTTTGCCTACAGGAATAAAAGGCATCACATGCTGACCGATAATTCCAGAAGGAGTGGGGTTTTCCAATACTTTATCTCGAATCATCAAAGAAGCCCCCCCTGGCGCAACTTCCTCACCCGGCTGAAAAATTAACTTTATCGTACCTTCAAACTGGTCCTTAATTTCATTTAGAATTTTGGCTGCTCCTAAAAGAGAAGCCGTATGCGCATCATGACCACAAGCGTGCATGACGCCACGGATTTGAGATTTGTAAGAAACTTCATTTGCCTCGATGATCGGCAAAGCATCCATATCTGCACGCAGGGCAACCGTATTTTTTCCAGGATTTCGTCCTTCAATCAATGCAGCCCAACCTGTATCTGCTTTACTTTCAATTTGGGTGATTCCGATTTCAAGTAATCTTTCTTTGACAAAAGCCGCTGTTTTAAACTCTAGAAATGAAAGTTCTGGATTTGCGTGAAGATGACGTCTGTTTAGGATTACCTCTTCTTTATAAGCTTTCGCCAGAATTTTAATTTTTTCCTTCAGCATTATTGTCGTTCACTTGAGGGAGTACATATTCCTTTCGCTGAAATCTGTCCTGAAGAATTCTCGCCGAAGGAAACTGAGTTTTGATAATGGAATAAGGCTTTTGAGCTTCTATTTTATAATTATATCTACCCACTTTTACAAAGTACCTCGGTTCTTGATATTGCATTTCGGCTTCGAGTTCAGGAAAATATTGAAATAAATTATCCCGCGTTTTAAAAGCCTGATTTCTGTCAATTCCCGAATACACCAAAACTGTGTAGCCACTAAAATACGCCTCCGCCTTGTTTTTTTCTATTAAACTCATCTGTATCATCTCCAGCTCATCATCTACGGCAGTTGCAGATTGGACTCTTGACAATTCCGATGGTTGAGATTGCAATTGCCGGAAGTCGGGATACTGAGGTAACGAGGCACTAATATCTTCCTGGTAAGAGTCGTAGGAAGAGGTGTTGTCACCTCTTTTTATACCCAAGGCTTTACACCCAAAGAGAATCAAAAAAACACCTAAAACCCAAAATGATCTCATGATAGCTTAATTTTCGATAATCACACACTTTCCATCAGCAACATCCTTCTCCACACTTTTATATTTCACATCCGTCATCGTGGATCCATTTGGATATTGAACGGAGACTTTATCGTTTCGCCCATAAACCTTTTCCGATTTACGTGGAGCAACTACCTGTGGAGCAGTTCTCCCTGCATTTACTGCCGCTGCGGCAACAGCCCTGTTTGCCCCAGGATTCAATGTACTTCCAACTTCTGCTTTAGATGTTTGAAGTTTTGGTTCAGCTTGTCTTTGAGTTTGGGCCGCACTCACCTGACTTGAATCTTGCTTTGGTAAGTCTGCACGAGTCAAGAATGATACCACATCTTCATTGAGTTTTCCGATGAAGCGCTTAAACATTTGATAAGCTTCAAACTTGTAAATCAATAGAGGATCTTTTTGCTCATAAACCGCATTTTGAACGGACTGCTTCAGGTCGTCCATATCTCGAAGATGTTCTTTCCAGTTTTGATCGATGATCGCCAAAGTCACATTTTTCTCGATCGCTCTCACCAATTCTCTGCCTTCGTTCCTGATCATAGACTCCAGATTCACGGTCACACCGATTTTTTTGAGTCCATCGGAGATTGGAACCATAATGTCTTTCACCGTCGCACCTCTTTCTTCCTGCACTCTTTTAAAGATCGGAAGTGCTGTGCTGATCATCATTCCATTCTTCTTTTGATAGTTTTCAAATGCGATAGAATAAAGTTCCTGGGTCAGTTTTACAGCATCTTTTGACTTCAGATCACCTTCGGAAATATTATAATCTACTCCAAGCGAAGTGAAGATATTCATCCTTAGAGTCTCAGTATCTCCGGTTGATTTGCCCATTTCGATGACACTTTCGCAGACATCGAAGAGAATATTCATAATATCAAGCTCCAGTCTTTCACCTTTGAGTGCATTTCGACGCCGCTTGTACACAACCTCACGCTGTGAGTTCATTACGTCATCGTATTCTAGGAGTCTCTTTCTTGTGCCAAAATTGTTTTCTTCTACTTTCTTCTGAGCACGCTCGATAGACTTGGTGATCATGCTGTGCTGAATTACTTCACCCTCTTCAAGACCCATTCGGTCCATTAGTTTGGCAATCCGCTCAGAGCCAAACAATCTCATCAAGCTGTCCTCAAGTGACACAAAGAACTGGGAAGAACCCACATCGCCCTGCCGACCTGATCGACCACGAAGCTGTCTGTCAACACGTCTTGATTCGTGACGCTCGGTACCGATGATCGCCAAACCACCGGAGGCTTTCGATTCCGGTGATAATTTGATATCCGTACCTCTACCTGCCATGTTGGTCGCGATGGTTACATTTCCGGCTTGTCCCGCTATCGCTACAATTTCCGCTTCACGAGCATGTTGCTTTGCATTCAATACCTGGTGAGGTATCTTCTTAAGCGTCAACATTCGGCTGAGTATTTCGGATATTTCTACTGAGGTAGTACCTACCAGAACAGGTCTGCCTTGGGCTACCAACTCATTTATTTCATCTGTGACGGCATTGAATTTCTCACGAACGGTTTTGTAAACTTTATCTTCACGATCCTGTCGAATGATTGATCTGTTGGTGGGGATCACGACCACATCCAACTTATAGATTTCCCAGAATTCACCCGCTTCAGTTTCTGCTGTTCCGGTCATACCAGCCAGCTTGTGGTACATTCTGAAATAGTTCTGAAGCGTAATTGTGGCATAAGTCTGTGTCGCATCTTCAACCTTCACATTTTCCTTTGCCTCGATCGCTTGATGAAGTCCGTCTGAATAGCGTCTTCCTTCCATCACACGACCGGTCTGCTCATCGACGATTTTCACTTTTCCTTCCACCAGGATATATTCCGTATCCTTCTCAAACATACAATATGCTTTGAGCAACTGGTTTACGGTGTGGATTCGTTGGGCTTTTACGCCATAATCTTTGATCGCTTCTTCCTTTCGAATTAGCTTTTCCGTATCGTCGACACCTGTTTCTTTCTCCAAATCCGCAATAAGAATTCCGATATCCGGCAAAATGAAGAAACTGGGATCTTCATTTTTAGTGGTCATTGTCTCAATACCGCGATCGGTCAAATCGACTACATTGGTTTTCTCATCAATCGTAAAAAGCAACGGCTCATCCGCCTCAGGCATGTTTTTCTTATTATCCTGTAGGTAGAAATTCTCGGTTTTCTGTAGAATTACCCGGATTCCGGGCTCAGAAAGGAATTTGATTGTAGGCTTATATTTGGGTATCCCGCGGAAAGCCCGGAACAGTGCAAGACCGCCATCCTTATCATTTCCTTCTGCAATCAATTTCTTGGCTGAGGACAAGAATCCCTGAACCAACTTACGCTGCTCATCGACCAAAGCAGAAACTCGTGGTTTCATTTGGTCAAACTCATGGACATCGCCTCTTGGCACCGGACCGGAAATGATCAAAGGTGTTCTTGCGTCATCAATTAACACGGAGTCAACTTCATCGACCATCGCAAAATGATGCTTTCCCTGAACCAAATCTCCGCCATCGCGAGCCATGTTGTCTCTCAGGTAATCAAACCCAAATTCGTTGTTAGTTCCATAGACGATATCACTGGCATAGGCTTTCTTTCTTCCTGGAGAATTTGGCTGATACTTATCGATGCAATCCACGCTCAATCCGTGGAATTCAAAAATTGGAGCATTCCATTCGGAATCACGCTTGGCTAGGTAATCATTGACAGTTACGATATGGACACCCCGGCCTGCTAAAGCATTTAAGTATGCTGGCAAAGTAGAAACCAATGTCTTTCCTTCTCCAGTTGCCATTTCAGCGATTTTTCCTCTGTGGAGAACCATACCACCGATCAGCTGCACATCGTAGTGTACCATATCCCAGATGACTTCTGCTCCAGCTGCTAACCAGCGATTATGCCAAATGGCGTTTTCTCCCTGGATTTCAACATTCTTTTTGGTCACTGCCAACTCGCGATCTTTCATCGAAGCGACTACCTCCAGTTTCCCGTTTTCTTTAAACCGGCGTGCCGTTTCTTTTACGACTGCAAAAGCCTGAGGCATAACTTCATCCAAAACTTTTTCCAAAGATTGATCCCGCTCTTTCTCAAGCTGATCTACCTGATTGAAAAGTTGATCTTTTTCTTGAATCGCTTGAGCCGGAAGAGTCTCGACTTGGGCTTTGATTTCAATAATTTTCTGATCAATTGCTGTCAGTTGACCATTGATGATTCCTTTTATCTCCTGAGTTTTTGCCCTCAATTCATCATCGCTGAGGTTTCTCAATCCTACAAAGACATCGTTAGTCTCTTTTACTCTTGGAAGTAATTCTTTTATATCTCTGTCGGACTTGGTGCCAAATACCTTGGCTAATCCTTTTGCAATAAAATCTAACATGTCAGCTTTAAGTTGTTCTCTAATCGGGTTTTAAAATTACGCCCTTTTTGTTACAATTGAATAAGTACTGAGGTTTCCCTCCTTAATAAAGCCAATCTCAGATATTGATTTTTCCCGCAAAAACTTGCTCTGCTGGTCCTATCAACCAAATATCCCGAAAGCTTCCATCAGGGTTTGAGATAAATTTTACGGCTAATTGGCCCCCAAGGGTATTTATTTTGATGGTTGCTTTCTCCTTATTTTTTGCAAATGCCAAAGCTGCTGCTGTGACGCCGGTACCACAAGAGAGCGTTTCATCCTCCACACCACGCTCGTAGGTGCGGACAAAAATCTCATTCTGACCCATCTGTTGCACAAAATTTACATTTGTTCCCCCAGGAAAATATTCCGGGTTGTTTCGAATGCTTTTCCCCTGTTCAAAAACCGGATATTCATTTACATTTTCCACAAATCGGATATAATGAGGTGATCCTGTATTGAGATAGAAATCATTCTGTTTCAATTGGATTTCTTCCACATTCCCCATCAAGAGCTCCACTTGATCTTTAGAAATCTCCGCATCATGGGCTCCATCAATCGCGAGAAAATGAGTCTTTTGCTTGATTATTCCAAGAAAAGCAGAGAATGCAACTGCACAACGGGCCCCGTTACCACACATGCTTTGGCTTCCGTCTGCATTGAAATAGATCATTTCAAAGTCAAAATCCGCATGATTCCTAATCAGAATCAGTCCGTCAGCACCAATTCCAAACTTCCGGTCACAAAGACGAGACACCAAGACTAAATCCTTCGAATCGAAAGTTTCCTTCCGATCATCGATCATGACAAAGTCATTTCCCGTTCCTTGATATTTGTAGAAAGTAATTTCCATGGAATATTGAATTCATCGGCAAGTGGTCAAAAACTCAACCAAGCGATTATTGGCTTGTAAACTTAATCATCTTGGCACAAAATCTGACTTAATGTCTGAATCTGAATTTCAAAAAAGTCATTTAATGCTTAGCTTCATTTTTGGTTTTTAGAACTCATCATGCCTAGATCAGGTTATTTAATTATGAAAACTCCAGAAAACATGAATTCAAGAAGAGAATTTTTATCGAATACCACTAAAGCCGGACTTGTTATGGGATTGGCAGGAACAGGAATATTAACAAGCTCTTGCGCTGTGGCAAAAGGAACCCAAGCCAGAATATTTTTAACAGGTTTTGCCCAAACCCCATTGGCTTATGAATTTGCTGCATTGCAGCCGACAATTGACGCCATGACGATGGAGATCCATTATACTAAACATGCTGCCTCCTATGCATCAAACCTGGCAAGTGCGGCTTCGGAAGAAAAAGTCGATACTTTAAAGCCTTTAGAAAATGTATTGGCTACTATATCCAAATACAGTACTAAAATGAGGAATAATGCAGGCGGTCATTACAACCACGAGTTATTTTGGAATATAATGTCCCCAAATACTGGTGGAAAACCTGATGGAAAAATGGCTGAGGCGATCACTTCATCCTTTGGAAGCTTTGAGACTTTTATAACTCAGTTTGAAAATGCTGCGAAAACCCGATTTGGGTCGGGCTGGGCTTGGCTTCTTGTGACAGCTGATAAAAAACTAGTCGTGAGTTCTACTCCAAATCAAGACAATCCGTTGATGGATATTGCAGAAGTAAAGGGAACTCCTATTCTTGGCATTGACGTATGGGAGCACGCTTATTATTTGAATTATCAAAATAGGAGGCCTGATTATGTGTCTGCATTTTGGAATGTCATCAATTGGTCAAAAGTATCTGAGCGATTTGCTGCCGCAATTTAAAATCAATGAATTTCAATCTTAAAAGGCCGGAATTTTCGGTCTTTTTTTATTTATTTCAGCTTTTCAATTAATTAATTCCCCTATGCAAGATCCAAAGTCGCTTACATCAGTTGCCCTTTTCCACGAAACTTTCAAACATCCAGTGCTTCCTGCTCCTGCTGTCCCAGAACAGACTCGATGTGACCTAAGAATTGCCTTGTTAGCTGAAGAGTTGAGAGAATTGCAGGAAGGAGTCGAAAACAAAGACATTGTCGAAATTGCCGATGCGCTTTGTGATCTTCAATATGTGCTTTCCGGTGCAATCCTCGAGTTTGGGTTGGGAGAAAAGTTCAAGTCCCTTTTTGACGAGGTACAGCGTTCAAACATGAGCAAAGCTTGCAAAAGTCTAGAAGAAGCAAAGGCAACAGTTTTACACTATGAATTAAAAGGAACTCCCAGTTTCTATGAGCAGGAAGGCAATGTATACCTCGTTTTCCGAGAAGGAGACAGGAAGACGCTGAAGTCAGTTGGATATTCTCCAGCGGATTTGAAAGGTATTTTGGAAAAATAATCGGATATAAATTTCAATGAAAACCCCGCTTTGAGCTAAACTCGACGTGGTTTTACTTTTACAACAAAAAAGCCCCGCATCGCTGCGAGGCCTTAAGTACCAGGAGCGGGAATCGAACCCGCACGAGATTGCTCTCACAAGATTTTAAGTCTTGCGTGTCTACCTGTTCCACCATCCCGGCTTCACTTGGGCATTTCCAAGCTACTAATTCCCTAAACAAGAAAGCCCTTGAAACAAGGGCTTTTCTGAGCGGGAGACGAGATTCGAACTCGCGACCCCGACCTTGGCAAGGTCGTGCTCTACCAGCTGAGCTACTCTCGCTTATTTGTTTGCTCAATACGTTAATTGAGCGTTTTGTGGTTGCAAATGTAAGCTCTGAAAATAAAATTACAAGGTTTACCCGGTGATTTTTTTGAAAAGATCATAGATTTTTCCAGACTTGATTGATTTACAGACTACTATCAAAAGTCGTAGGAGGCCAAAATATTAATCATTTCACCCACATTGCGAGCTCCAAGTTTCCTCAGGATGTTTTTCCTGTGAGTACCAACCGTGTTAATAGAAATATTCAAAATTAAACTAAGCTCTTTCGATTCCTTTCCCTCTAATAACAATTGTACTATTTCCTTTTCCTTTTTGGTGAGCGATACTTCCCTCTTGACAGGGGTATTCTTACTTACGAAAATCCTTGATCCGTCGTCTTTGGTAAAGGAGAAGTTCCAATCATAACCCGTGGTTTTAGGAGGAATTAAAAGCTTCAGTATAATATGCAAATCCATCTCAAAGTTTCCAGCTTCATCTATCAAATAGGGCCTCGCTCTCGCCATCATCCAAACTATTTCTCTCGTAACACGATGAACCCACCGTGTAGTATAGGAAAACTCAAAGGTATGCCTCTCGGAAAGGCTAAGCTGATGAAAATTTTCAAAAACAATTTTTTGGAACCGAAATAACTCAGGTCTGTCATCAGGATGAATCATCGTTAACGAAGTCTCCATTCCCTTCTTTCGAAACATGGATTCAGGGTAACCAGTCAGTTTTTCAACATTTCCAGTAAAGAATGCAAGGTTGAGGTTTCGATAATCGAAACATGCTATTATCAAGCCTTCACTCATACCAATATTTTTGCTGAGAACCTCCAGGTCTTCCAGCAATTTCTTGCTGTCAGTTTGGTTTTTAAATTCCTGCTTTTCCCATTTCTGAAAAAACTTAGTGAATTTATTCTGTTTCTTAAGGTCTTTCAGTAGAACCTTATCCATATAAAAATCCGCGATTTGCTATTCTGTGATAATTTCTAATATACCAAAAATTCCATCGGACTATGCATCTAATTTTTTCTTCACCTCATGCAGTTTAAGTAAGGCTTCTATTGGAGATATTGTGTTGATGTCAATTTGATCAAGTAACTCTTTTGCCTCTTGAAACTTAGGATCCATCTCAAATAAGCTTAACTGAAAATTATTTTTTGGAATAGATTTCAACTTGTTTCCAGGGTTTTTCATCGCTTTGTCTTTCTCCAAATGCGACATAATCTCAGAAGCTCTAAGGACTATCGGATTCGGCATTCCAGCCATCTGTGCGACATGAATACCAAAGCTATGTTCACTTCCTCCTTCTTTGAGCTTGCGCATGAAAATCACCTTGTTCCCAACTTCCTTCACAGAAACATTGAAATTCTTGATTTTTGGAAAGTCTGCCGCCAGCTGGTTGAGTTCGTGGTAATGAGTTGCAAAAAGCGTCTTTGCTTTATTCTGAGGATGATTATGCAAATATTCCACAATTGCCCAAGCTATTGAGATTCCATCATAGGTGGACGTTCCTCTTCCGATTTCGTCCAT
>JBKJKX010000072.1:0-8221 GCA_046597285.1 Algoriphagus sp.
ACTTCCCAAGGAGAAATTGTTAATTTTATCAGCAACAAACCCGGTATTTACCTTCTGAATTTAGTCACAGAAGCCGGACCGGAATCATTCAGAATATTAGTCAAATAACTCATGGAAGACATTACAGTAGAAGAATTGAAATCCAGATTGGATAAAAACGACAAGTTTGTATTTCTCGATGTTCGGGAAGAATGGGAATACGAAGACGACAACCTGGAAGCAAAAAATATCCCTCTTGGAGATTTGCCCAATCGTTTGGAAGAAATGGATGAATTTAAAGATCAAGAAATCATTGTCCATTGTCGATCTGGAGCAAGAAGCGGTAACGCCAAAAAATTCCTTGAATCCAAAGGATATACGAAGGTCCGAAATGTGCTTGGAGGTATCCTAGCCTTCAGAAGCCTTTAAATCTTACTCCCTACTGGGAGTTTTTTTATGCGAATATAAATGGCTTTGGAGAAAAACAAAGCACGAAAATCAAAATCGCAATCCAGCCAATCAATTTTCTTTTACCATCCAATTCCTTATGTCCTGACACCTCAGGATGCCTCACTCCCATCACCCGACCCAATAAAAACCCGAAGAATAACCAGCCTTGATAGCCTTCCCATTCCGGTTTGAAAAACGCAAGCGCATATTGAGAAGCTGCAAGAGAAAGAACAATAGCCAGCTTGTTCTTTGAAGAAAGCCTAGCCTTTGAAAAGCAGATATACAGAAAGCCAATATAAAGTGGCATTCTTATTATCAGCTCATTCATGGGTTGATGGGGGGAAATCATTCCCACACCGGCATAGCCTAAAAATCCGGTAAACGCAATCAATGATATTCGTTTATGGTATTTTGGAAACAAGCCAAAAATCACATGTCCACCATCCAATTGACCGATGGGAAGAAGATTCAGCGCAGTAAAGAACAAGGCTAAATATCCTGCGAAAAGGAACGGATAATGGATGACCTCCGACATTGCCGGCATTCGCTCCGGATCAGCCAAAAGAGCTGACATACCGGAAAAAAGTAAGTTTTTACCTAATTCAAAATCCAAAACATCCTCTCCGTATCCTTTGAAATCAGGATCAGCATATTCTGGGTGAACTCCATAAATGTATTCCGCGGGAGGAAGATTGGTAAAACCATATGTCAAAACTCCCAATGCAATCACAAAACCGGCCAAAGGACCAGCCACTCCGATGTCAAAAAACTTTATTCGGGAATTCACAATTCCTTTCATCCGAATGATCGCCCCAAAAGTTCCGATCGATGGCGCCCCGATAAAACCCAACCAAACGGGAATAAAGAAA
This sequence comes from Algoriphagus sp., assembly GCA_046597285.1. Classification (GTDB taxonomy): domain Bacteria; phylum Bacteroidota; class Bacteroidia; order Cytophagales; family Cyclobacteriaceae; genus Algoriphagus. The sequence goes on from JBKJKX010000072.1 coordinate 1,299, forward strand.
GGGAGGGAGCATTTCACTTTATGATACAAGGAGGTGAAATAATGCCCCAATTCATGAATCAGCAAAATCCCGATAAAGGGGATCGAAAAGGCGGTTGATTTCCAGAAATACTCCCAGGTTAAAAAACTGTCCCCGGTTCCAAGTATTGATTTACTAAAAACCCATTCTCCGCCAGCTAATGTGGCTGTAGTAAGAGTGAGAACAAATAAAAGACTATGAATGAGGTATTCTTTCCTACTATGCATGCTTCAAATAATCGAAAATCACTTCAGGTCCTGTCACATGAACCGCCTGAATTCCCACTTTTGCAGCACCTATTACGTTGGCTTCCAAATCATCAAAAAAGACAACTCGATCAGGAGTGGTACCTAATTCCGAAATCATTTTCTCATAGATTGCGGCTGATGGTTTTGACAGGCCCATTTCATGACTTAGAAAGACCCTGTGAAAAAGTTGATCTAACTTATTCATCCCATGATCCCTATTCAAAATATCATAAACTGCTTCGATGTGGATTTGATTGGTGTTACTCAAAACTCCAACCTGATAGTTTTTTTTCAATTTTTCCACCAAATCTAATCGCTCTTTCGGGATTTTTCCAATCAGACTATTCCATAATTCATCCACTTTTTGATCCTCCCAATCCTGGTCAAAATAGCTTCTTACAGCATTTCTAAAAGTTGGAGAATCTATCAAACCCTTCTCGTAATCCTTGTGAAAATCAGTCAGATAAAAACCGCCAACCTTTTCTTTATGGTGTTCCGAAACCTGGTTTCTGATCAATTGGAGAGAATTCTGGTAGTCAATGTCGATGATCACATTGCCGAGGTCAAAAATCAAAAAATCCGCATCAAGAGCATTTTTCATTCGGTGGTTTGGTTGTGAATATCCCTTCAAATATGTAACATTGCACTCCCAAAACCAAGGTTTGAAGCTAATCAAAGCTGAAAATTGAAGTCAGGACGGGCCTATAGCTCATTCGGTTAGAGCAACTGACTCATAATCAGTAGGTGCTTGGTTCGATTCCAAGTGGGCCCACCAAAAGTGCCTTAGCATTACGCTAGGGCTTTTTTTTTGATTCTGCGGACGAAATTTCGGACTTTTCGGCGTTAAAAACAGAAAAACCTAGCCTTTTGATTGGGTTTTGTGTTAAAATCCACAAGCAAGAGTTTTTTAAATTAAGAAAATAATCATTTTAATCCTTTCTATTAAATCCAACTTGGCTGAATGTTCGAATGAAGTAATGCGAATTACCAAAGTTCAATACTTTAATCATATTGGATTTATGTTGGATCAAAATCTGTTCAATTCTCATCGAATTCAATTTTTGAATCTCTATACCTCTCAGAATGCTGAAATCATATTGAAGTACAGCTCTATCAAGCAGATTCCTTTCAACCATTCTTTGATACAAATAAGAAACGTTAGAATAAGCCCCAATTTTTTTTAACTTTTTGGGATCTTGAATGAAAAGACGATTTGAAGAAAGTCATGAAAAATAAAAAAACCTCAAAGTGATATTAAATCACCATTTCAGAACTTTTGCAAAGTATGCTGAAATAAAAGCGAGCTTTGCCAACCAGATAGGAACCTATCACACCAGAATCAGTTTCGCCACAGTATCCATACAAAAAGGGGCTCCCATAGCATTAATATCGGAGATCCTCCACGATGGAAATCTTAAAATGAAGGAGAACTATATTAACAGCTTCCCCAAAGAAGCATTCAAAGAATTAAGTAATGATTTGGAGTTTTAAATGGTTGCCAAAACAGTCTTAAAATCAGTAATTCAACTTAACTCCTGACATGAGTATATTAAAAAAGAAGTCATTAATTGATGTACTGGAGCTAATCAGTGGTTATTCAGAAATTCAACCAAGGATAGTTTTTGTCAATGATGATGTCCAATTGAAGGGAAATTTGGCAGATTTTAAAGCATTAAGCGCAGAATTTAAGGGTGATTTAAAAGCGTTGGAAAAGTTTATTGACAAACTTGAAGAAGAGATTTTTACACCGATTACTTCCATCGAAGTATTCAACTACTTCAAAAAGGTGACGAATGATTTTAGTGAAGAAGAAACCAGAATTACACTAAGAGAAATGTATGTCTTTCGGGATATGACCTTAGAGGAGGAATTATATCATCTTGCAAGACTGGAATATCACAAAAACAACTGGACGATTCCAACCTATACCAAAACTGGAATATTTGGGACAATAGAACATGAGGATGTCAAAACGATGCGTTCTAAAGTTTTTCCTCTGCATGGTTTACTTTTTTATGAGGCAATAGGATTGCTCAGAAGTAAGTTACCTGAAAAAAAGAATATTGATCAAATCAATAAATCAACAAGTAGAGGAAATATTGCTGATAAATTTCAGCCCAAAATTTTTGCACACCATTATGTATTATCATTCATTTTTGATTGCCATGTGACTAGAAAATCACTTCCATTGGGTGAAAAGACAGAGTTAGAGCGAATTGGAAGTGAACGAATAGGTAATGGAAAAGGAAACCGTTTTTACAAAGTCTTTAACGAAATAACCAAAGAGGATTTAAACAAGGAATCTACCCTAATAGCTTTGGGTGGAATTAATTGGAGAGAAATTGTTCTAAGCCTTTCTAATCACCCTGAAGAGGTAGAAAAATTCCTGCAAAGCAAAGGGCTTTAAATCAGGGCGAAATCAGAGCGCTTTTACACCCCGCCTCAAAAAACGCCCCCAGAATTTTGTCGCATCATCAAAAATAATTGATCATGCACAATTTGGTATTAAGTCCAATCGACCCTGAAACCCTAATCAAAAGGATCTCAGACCAAGTAACAGCAAACATCCTTTTTGCTATTTCAAAACAAGAGACGAACGAATCTCCATTTGAGGATCATCTTACTTTAAAGGAGGCAGCCAAATTCCTGAGCTTATCGCCTAACACAATTTACGGACTGGTGCATGAAGGAAAAATACCTTCCATGAAGCCTTCTAATCAACTTTACTTCGATAAGTCGGACTTATTAGAGTACCTCAAGAAAAACAAAAGAAGTTCTGTGCAGGACTTGGAAGATGGGGCTACTTCCTATCTAAAACCAAAGCGACAGAAATGATGCTTTGTGGAATCAAATTAAGGCTTGATTATGATGCAATCAGCCAGCTTTTAAGAAATCCCAAACTGGAATTCAAATCTCTGGGAAACAGGAGGACTAAAACATGGGATGAATCCCAGATTTGCATCTTTAATGGGATGAAAATCCACATCAAGAATTCAGGGTTTGGCTGGATCAAAGGAAGCCTTCACAAATATTACAATGGTGGCATTCATAATTATGATGATTTCTTGTGGGAAGAGGTTTTTCTAGCTACAAATGATCTTTCTGAAAGACTTGGAATCTCGATTCAAGAATTGCCTCTTGTTAATCTTGAATGGGGAGTTAATATCAAGACTGATATACATCCTAAGGAAATAATTTCAGGATTAGTCATGCACAAGGGAGTTCGATTCGAACGAATGTATGTTACACCTGGTACTCATTACACCTGTTGCCATTTCCAATTCAGTGTCAAAATATATGATAAGGGAACCCAAAATCGACTTCAAGAGAATCTATTGCGGGTAGAAATAGCTGCTGAACGGGCAGCTTATTTCAAAAAGCTTGGAGTAAACACCCTTAATGATTTGGAGAATTATGCAACAAGAGTAAATCTTCAAAACGCTTTACTTCAAGGTGGTTGGAAAGATCTGATTCTACTTGAACCGGGAATTTTAAAAGTAAAGCCCCAAAACAAAAGGGAAAAGGACTTGATCCATAATTGGTCCAATCCAAATTATTGGCTTAACCTCTCCAAAAGGTCCCGGTGCTATCAGAGGGAGATGTATGATAAATTTCGGCTCGAAAGCGGCCTAGATGTCAAAGAAAAAGTATATCAATCAATTTCAGAAAAACTCAGGCAATTGTAACCGTTTTACACCTAGTATGTACTGTAAATCAGTTACAAATTAAAGTCCGAGTTCATTGTTCGTAAAAACTCAAAGCTGCTCTTCATAGGCGCTACGCACAGATGCGAGTTCTCTACTTACATCATCAGTTAAAAGGTCATGATCCTTAAACCAGTCAACCATTTCGTCAGCATTGAGGTCCTCCCAAGTCAAATCGTAATAGTGAATGGAAACCTTCAATTTTTCTACTAACTCATGAGCTTTTGGTAGTTTTACTTCCCGAAGGATCCTAAAAACTTCTACTTCTATTTTGTTCTTATCTAATTCCTCGCTTAAAGTCGGAGTAAAAAATTCATGCCTGTATTGGAATAAAAAAATTTCTAATTCTTTTCGAAGAGCAACAAAAGCAGCATCAATTGCATCTTGAACACTTTCAATCATTTTTTTTATAAAGCCAGGAATCTCTCCTTTTAATGCAACTAGAGTTTCTTCAAATTGCACCTTCTGCGATTTTCTTAAAATACTTTTCCCCTTTCTTACAGAACAAGGAATTAGAAAGCCTTCTCTTATTTCAGCAATCCAATTATTGATTTCAGTAAGTTCAGCCCAGAGCTTTTCATTGTCTTTATCAAAAAGCTTATACCTGGTGTTCATCTTCTCCCGAATTTTTTGATCTCTGAAGGGAAGCGCATTTGAAGGGATTGTAACAACTTTATTGTTGATGTTCCCTCCTTCTAAGGATAATTCAACAAATTGAAAATGATTATTATAGACGCTTATCTCTCTTTGTAGATCCGGAAGAACACAGGGTTTTTCTTTTAAAGCCTTGGTGACAGTTTCAAGCCTTTCCATGTCAATCTTACTTGAAATGGTTTCTACCTCCTGTGATAGTTCTACATATCTGTCTTCAAAAAATGTTTGTTCAATCTTTCTGGATTGCTTTAGGGAAAGCTTTACTGCATTCAGACCGCTTGGCCCTGAAGAGAGAATTCTACTTTCTAAAAACATCAAGTAACCTTGACCATCTATTCCAAGATAATTGATTTTTAACCCTTCATTCTCTCTTATTACTGCACCATCCTCCTTCAATCTTTCAATAGAATCAATATCTCCATAACCATTTCGGACATTGCTTTCACTGTTATCAGTGCAAATCCAAATTTTTGTACCTCTAAAGGCAGACAATGAAAGGATGGCATCAACCCATTCTGAGTGAATAGCTGGGCTGATAAGGACTAAGTCTGATTGTGCTTGGTCAATCAAATCAACGATTTTTGGCCAACCCAGAGAAGATAGCGTCATATTTCAACTATAAAATTGTATTTTTATTTTGTAAGAAAGAGCTTTGAATCTTAATCAGAAAGTGGCTTAACTCAAAGAAAACAGAAATAACTTACTTAAAAACTTTCGAAAAAAGAGGGCTTTTGGATCATCAAAAACTCACTGATTATACTCCAAAACTAACATAAAGGAGAAATAGATCTGGAGAATCAATGTCATCATACATTGTTAATCAGGTTTGAAAAAGCGGCCTAATCCAGTTCTCATATCCTAACATAATTAATACGCCTTAAATAAACTAAATATATGTTTGCAGCCAAAAATTTCTCTACTGGAGGTTGTTACTTAATTAGACGAGAAAAAAACCTAACATTCTCTAACTATTTAGGCAAATGAGCAAAAGAACGACTATTGTAATTGATTCCTTTTCATCATTGAGAACATCTGATTTAAAGCATTGGGATACGATTTCAAACCAATGGATTGCTGGTAAAAACAATTCACTTTGTCATTTAAGAGTCACCTATGAGCTGACAAGGGAAGGTTTGTTTTTGGGGTATACTTACAATGAATCACGGTTAGACCAATTCATAGAAATTCAAATAGAACCTTCCAATTTAGGTTTTGGTGAGGTCTGGTACTTTCTATGTCCTGTTTCTGGTAGAAAATGTAGAAAGTTGGTGCTTTGGAAAGGTAAATTTGTCCATCAGTCCTGCATTGAAAACCATTTCTACAAACAGCAGACTGAAAGTACGCCCGAAAGAAACTCTTTTAATTGGATCCGGAAGTATAAGAAGCATTTGGAGCTTGAAAAAAAACAGCGTGAAAAACACTACAAGCCAACCTATGCAGGAAAGCATACCAAACTAGATGTCCGTGCAATGCAAGCCTTACTTAGGTATGCAAGCGCACTAAGTAATGAAAATAAAGTGAATGCCTGGTTCAAGCACAAACCTGGAGATCAGCAATAACCAGGTCAAAGGATTAATAGGTAAAAATACTTTTGCCTCTTCTCATATTATTTTGGTTTATTGGATTGATCAAACTAAATTATCAATCTTTATTTTTATTCCTTTTCGATTTAATGACTCAATCCGATTATAAAAACCTAGAGAAAGAGCTCTGGGATGCCGCTGACGACCTCAGAGGAAACTCCAAATTAACCGCAGCAGAATACAAGGATCCCTTACTAGGGTTGGTGCTTCTACGCTTTGCGCAAAACCGCTACGAAGACGCAAAAATTGAAATCGAAAAGAAGCTAGCAATCAACCCCAGAACAGGAGAAAAACGGGAAGTGACCAAAGATGATTATGCAGCAGCAGGGGCTATCATGCTACCTGAGAAAGCCAAATACGAATACCTCGTGGCACTACCTGAAAGCGAAGACATTGCAGAGGCGATCAATACTGCCATGAAGCTAATTGAAGCCGAATATCCAGATCTAGCAGGCATTCTTCCAAAAAGCTATCAGGAGTTTGATTCAAAACTTTTGCGAGACTTGGTTCGGGTGTTCAACTCCGATGCTGTCAAGCATGCCAAAGGCGATGTTTTTGGGCGAATTTATGAGTTCTTCTTGATGAAGTTCTCCATGCAGGGAGCCGGTGCGCAGGAAGGTGGTGAGTTCTTTACACCTCCTTCTTTGGTAAACCTGATCATCAACTTTATCCAAGCCAACCATGGCATAATCCATGATCCAGCCTGTGGTTCTGGG
>JBKJKX010000079.1:0-5373 GCA_046597285.1 Algoriphagus sp.
CCAGGAACTCAAAACAGTTGGAAGAGGATATAGAACATTCACAAACTTTAGAAGTGCTATATTATTCTTTCATGGTGGATTAGACTTATATCCCCACTAACTTAAGGGTAGAACCAAAAAATTCTTCGATCAATTCTTGGCTTGTAAAAATAAGTTTAGGTTCGAATCCAAAACCAAATCAAAGGACTTTAATGGTAATCCTTCTGTTCAGGGCCTGATTTTGAGCCGATGTATTCGGTACCATCGGCTGGGTATCGCCTTTACCCTCTGTCAGGACCCTTCCTGGATGCAATCCCTGAGTTACCAAATAATCCTGAACGCTTTTGGCTCGCTGTAAACTCAGCAGCTTGTTGTAACCGGAACTCCCGATGTTATCTGTATGTCCCATGATCAAAATATTTACGTTTGGATTCTCAATTAAGAACTTTTGTAACCTCTTCAGAGAACTTAAAGACTCATTTTCCAGCGCGTATTTATCAAACTCGAAAAATATATTTTCGAACACGAATTCCTCACCAGAGGCAACTGGAGTCAACTCGACTTTTAAGTCCTTTACATTTTTGATTTTGTCTCGCTCGACATTATAGATTTTAGGCAGGTATCCCTTTTTCTCCACGTACAAACCCGAAATAGCTTTATCCGGATAAAGCATCATGAATTCTCCAGTTTTTCCATCAGATTGAAATTGGTATAGCGTGCTGTCGTTGGTAAGGGAAACCAGAGACAATGTCGCGTCTATAGGTTCACCTGTTTTTGAATTCAAAACCTTCCCCTCTGTGACGGTTAGATTCTCTCCCAAATAAATTTCTTCCGGAAACTTAAAGCGATAAAGCAAAGAGCGGTCATTTGCATTTGATTCAGTTGTCAATTCTGTAAAGTAAGCGTAGTCTTTCTGCGCTGTAATAAAGAGGGCAACCTGATCAAGTTGGTCATTAATAGGAAGCCCAAGGTTTTCCGGCTTTTGAAACTCACCGTTTTCTACTCTTGAAAGAAAAATATCCATTCCGCCAAAACCCTGTTGACCATTGGAGGAAAAAAATAGAATCTCATTGTTGAAAAACATGAAAGGAGAAATCTCATCTTTTGAAGAATTGACGACACGTCCAAGATTCTTAGCTTCAGACCATGTCTTATTTGCTTGCATGACGGTGTACCAGATATCATTCCCTCCAAAACCACCTTTTCTATTGGAAGAGAAAAACAGAATCCTACCGTCGGCAGAAAGTGAAGGTTGTGAATCCCATGAACTGGAATTAACTTTTTTACCCATGTTGGCGGGTCGCTGCCATGAGCCGTTGACTTTGTAAGCAATGTATAAATCACAGCTTCCTTCAGAATCTGGCGCATCACACGAAGTATAGATCAGGATTTTGCCGTCGGCCGTTACGGAGCATGTTCCCTCATTATAAATTGAATTAATCGTCTGGGCTATACTGACCGGATTGGTCCAATCTCCGTTTGGTTCTAAATAGGCTGTATAAATATCCTCTTTATCATTGTTTCCGGTACCGTTCCTTTTTGTAAATAAAATCTGCTCGCCATCTGCGGTAAGGACCGGAAAATATTGAAGTTGAAATCTATTTAAGGGCTCATTTAATCGTTGTTTGTCAATCGATTTAGCGAATTCAAGTTGACTTTCCAGGAAATCCATTTGTCCCTTCATTTCAACGTAATAAATTGATTTTTTAAAACTTTCATCCAGCAAATGCTCCATGGCCTGAAACTGATCGAGGGCTTCCTGAAATCTTCCTAGTTTTAGATAAAGGTTGGAAAATACCCATCCAAAGTCTGCAACATTTTTTGGAGTTGCATTTTTGCCGGCAAGTCGCTGCTTTCCTGCGATAGCTGCCTTTTCAGCTTCTTCGTATTTCCCCTGCGTTATGAAAAGTTGGGACATCTTCACATATGCTTCCAGAAAGGAGCCTTCTCGGGCGATTGCAGCCCGATATTTAGTGATTGCCTCATTGTATTGCCTAGAGATAGTTAACTGCTCCCCTTCCTGATACAACTTAATTGCCCTACCATCGACTATCGAATAGGTCTGACCCTGCGCGTAAACCAGGGTGAGAAAAAACAATATTCCAAAGAAAACAGGGCGCATTGACTTAAGGGATGTCCATAAATTTATGAGTTTGGAGCGAAACTTTCCAAATCGGATGATCTTTTACGTAATCTATTATTAATGAAGTGTATTTATCTGCCTTGCTCCACTCAGGTTGCAGGCGAAGTTCACAGCTTGAATTGACCAAGGAAGCATGTTCCTCAGCGAAGGCTAAATCACTGGGATGGAAAACAACTACTTTCAGCTCATCTGCTACTAGGTATATGGAAGAATGTGGCTTTTTAAATTTCTTGGGTGAAAAACAAACCCAATCAAAGTCCCCGGAATAGGGATGAGCACCTGAAGTCTCGATATTGGTGGTGAACCCATTTTCTTTCAAGAGTTTGGTCAATGGATCGAGGTTATATAGTAAAGGTTCACCTCCTGTCACCACCACCAATCTACCGGGATATGTCAAAGCTCCTTTCACAATCTCTTCAATGGAAAGCACTGGCCATTTTTCTGATTCCCAAGATTCCTTCACATCGCACCAGACGCAACCCACATCACAGCCGCCAAGCCGGATAAAATAAGCGGGATATCCTGTAAATGCTCCTTCCCCCTGTATAGTGTAAAATGCCTCCATCAAAGGAAGCTGAAGCCCCTGAGCTACTAATTCTGATTTTTCCATTTCAATTTTTGATGAAGCGGGTAATTGAACCGCTACCTAATTTCCGATGCGAAGGTAGGAGGAATGTTGTAAAGTTCCATGATTGAGTCCATTCCGATATATCGGAGCGGACTCAATGTTTAAAGATTAAGGTTTAAGCGATTAACCTTTAAACCATGAACCTTACAACTTCTTCATCATCACGATTCGATAATCCTCCACTCCACCCTTTGGAAGGACATCTATAATTTTAAATCCTCTTTTCAACCCAAAACTGATCATATCCGGAAATCGGTTTCTAGTTTTGAAAAAGACTTTGATGAAACCTTTTTCACCAGCCCAGTTTTCCTAGTAGTCCGCCAACCTCCTGGCTATTCCCTGTTTTCGAAACTCCAGCCTCACTCCGCCCATCCAGGAATAAAAAGTATCGGGAAATTCACTTTGATAGCCAATCTTGAAACCTGCTAATTCACCATTTACTTCAGCGACAAGTCCATAATGAAGCCTATGTCTTAATCTACTTTCATAAAAATCCAAAGAAGCCTTTCCGGGAAATTCCGGGATCCGCTCATGAATCCACAGGATTTCATCCAGAGAGGCTTCTCTTATTACAATAGGAAGACTAATTGAAGTTTCCATAAGCTGTAATCAGACAGGACTTAATGTTTAAAGTTTAATGGTTAAGCGATTAACCATTAAACTTTAAACTACTTTTTAACAGTCGGATACGTCACTCCCAACTGCTCCAGATAGGTATCGAATTTTGTTTCGTCGTAGTAGAACTTCTCCAGCTGAGGACGGAATTGGTTCATTATATCAGTATTGAGATAGATCGGTGGAGAATCCGCTTTACCGATCATAGGCTCATATTTCTGCTCTTTGGTCTGAACATTTTTATAATAATCCCAAGCCTCAGTCACCAAGTCTGGCTGAAGCAAGAAGTCCAGAATCGTCATCGCCTCCACTTTTGCTCCGGCAGTTACCCCTTTATGGGCTATCGGAGTTGCCATTGCGATTGCGTTGCTCCAGTGGTGGCCGGGTAAGCCAGGAATATTGGATGGATATCTGAGAGTAACAGTAGGGACTTTCCAAGATACATCACCAATATCATCGGATCCTCCGGAAACTTCTATTGACGAAGGAATTCCAAGGGTATCCAATTTGGTCGGCATTCCTTCGATTTTGGAACCCAACTCTCCTTGGATTGCTTTGGCCAAAGTCTGATCTGCTTCTGACCATTCCGGCAAACCAACTTGAAGGATATTTGAATACATCTTTTCTGCAATCACCTTGTTAAAGTGTCGTGGCCAAGCAGTTCCCAAAATCTTGGAAGTCATCGTTGTGCCTGTCATCAAAGCGGCGCCTTTTGCAATATCATTTGCCTGACCGTACATCTCCATAATTCCCGGGTAATGAATATCGCGGAAATAATACCAGATCGAAGCTTTCGAAGGCACCACATTTGGCTGATCTCCGCCGTCAGTAATCACCGAGTGAGATCGCTTCAAAGGATGTAAATGCTCACGCTTATAATTCCAACCGATGTTCATCAACTCAGTTGCATCAGCGGCACTTTTCCCTCTCCACGGCGCACCTGCGGAATGAGCCGCATCTCCGGAGAATGTATATTCGACAGAAATCAAACCTGTGCCGGTAGCCTGACCATAGCTTACTCCCAAATTATTTGCCACGTGGGTAAAAATGCAAATGTCAATATTATCGAAATATCCATCTCGGACAAACCAAGCTTTGGCAGCTACCAATTCCTCAGCGATTCCCGGCCATAGAACCAAAGTACCACCAATTTTCTCACGCTCCATGATCTTTTTCACTGCAAGTGCAGCCGTTATATTAAGCGGAATTCCGGAATTATGGCCTTCTCCATGTCCTGGTGCGCCTTCCACAATTGGTTTATGATAAGCAACTCCCGGATACTGGGAAGCTTTAGGAATATTATCCACGTCACTCCCAAGTGCGATAGTCGGACCTTCGCCATTGCTCCAAGTTGCAAACCAAGCCGTAGGAATTCCGGAAGAACCGCGCTCAATCTTAAATCCATTTTGTTCCAGAATACCAGTTAAGTATTTAGAAGATTCAACTTCTTGGAAACCTAGCTCTGCAAAGCTGAAAATCTTGTCCACCATCACTTGACTCATTTTATGGTTTTGCTGGACGATTTCGGTTACTTCCTTTTTAAGCGATTCGATCTGAGCAGCCGAATACTTCTTTTGTGCAAAGGAAAGTTGACTAGCGGAAAACAAGATCAAAGCCAGAAATATCTTCGAAAATGTATTGGTTTGTTTCATAGGATTGGTGGTTAGAATGATTTGAAAATACACAAAAAAGAGAATGGCTACGAAATAAAAATGATTAATGGGAAGAAACTCAGGACGGGAGGAATTACGAATTTGAATTCCAAACCCGCTCAATTTTTCTATTTTTGCAGGCGTTTAGCAGAAAAACCTAATAGAATTCAATCATGGCGGAGTATAGTTTCAGGGAAATCGAGAAAAAGTGGCAGGCTTACTGGGAAAATCACGGCACATTCCTAGCCGAGGTAAATCTTGAAAAACCTAAGTTTTACACCCTGGACATGTTTCCTTATCCTTCAGGTGCCGGACTTCATGTTGGCCATCCGTTGGGTTACATTGCTTCAGATATC
>JBKJKX010000056.1:0-3727 GCA_046597285.1 Algoriphagus sp.
ATTTCCTTCGCAACTTTGCTGATTTTGGTGTCCTCATAAGCCAACCACAAGATGACATGGGTGTCTAACAAATACCTCATAGACCCAATTCTGCGAGTTCTTCATCTGACCAGTCAAAGTCCTCTTTTTGTATGCTTACTCCTTGATTGCTAAAGAATCCCAGTTTTCGGTTCAATGGTTTTTTGGGGGCCACTTCCTTACCGAAGTATCCTATAAGTTCGCCGGATTTACCTTTGATGACTTTGATGGTTACGCCATTTTTGATGAGTTCAACCACTTCCGAAAACCGGGCTTTAAACTCGCCAATGTGCATGGTTAATGTCATGTCAGTCAATTTATTGATTTAATTTAAGGCGAACTTGTCAACTTGTCAAGGAAGATTTTTCAGGCAGTAGGATGGAGCGTATTAATAGCTTCGCTGTAGATTTTAGCGATAAGTCCTAAAGTTGGAAAGTCAATCAACTCTCAGGCCGGATATCAAACTACACCCAGATGGGGATTCTAAGAGATATTAAAGCGTAGTTACATCCGACTGCCGTACGGATTACACTTAGGCTAACATTCTACACCTAGAAGGGGCTGCTGATTTCGAAATCGGTTTACTGCCAGCATATTGAAATTTATTTCGCACTAAACCAATCCATACCATCAGGGTTCTGAAGATCGTGTATTTCTTTGATCACGGTCATTGTATTGGTGTCAATCACGACAAGCTTGTTTCCTTTGCTTACAGTATAGTATGCCCAAGGACGTATTGGATCGATGAAGATGCCTTCACCACCGGCACCCACGTCAATACGTTTGACCTCCTTTCGTGTAGCAACATCCCAGACACGTAGCTCACTGCCTTGAAGCTCATTCATCAATACGTATTTTCCGTCCTTCGTAAACTTAATGCGGTTGTTCAATCCACCTTCAAACGAAATTGTGCTGACCAGTTTTTTCTCAGGCACGTTGATGATCGATATTTTCTTCGCATTCATGTGAAGGGCCCAAAACTCATTTCCATCGGGTGAAAGTGCCATGCCTTCCATGCGGGTGTCGCCGGGAAAAGTAGTGAATAGTAGATTTTTCTGGCCTCTTTCATTAGTTACCCGATCGATAATGGCAATCACTCTGCCATTGCTGCTTGCTGTGAAAATGCGCTGTTCATCGGGAGTTATCAGCAGCATATGCGATCCACCAGGCAATCCGATGACCTCGTCAAACTTCTTTGTTGCCGGATCATAACGTGAGATCAGGCGATGGGTCTCATGGCCGAAATAAAGATGATTTCCTGCAAAAGTAATGGCATGACGGTCTCCAAATGCGGGGATTTCAATGGGCTCAACGCGCTTTTGGGCCATCACATCCACCACAGTGATTCCGGGAAGATTGGATCCGATGTACACATACCGCCCATCGGTTGCCAGTTCATGAAGGTTTCCTCCTGCCGGAATACGCGCCACAATTTCAAGTGTCTCGGGATCGATGATCACCAGGCGGCCAGCATCCTTCTCACCTACGAGCAATGCCTCCTTGGGAGTGGGTCCAAAGCTTACTACCGGTGAATTCGGATCGACTGCCCGACTTCCCGCTTGGGCAAGCAGTGGCTGTAATTCAAGTAGGAATAGGGTTATTAGGAGCAGTAAAAAACCAGTTATTTTTAGCATGACAAGATTATTGGATAGTCGTATTTATGAAGACTACAGCAAGGAATTGTCCTGTGCTGTCTTGAATTTACGTATTCAACCTTTCCGAAAGTGAGTGCACAGGAGAATGGAACCCGCTGCCTGGGTTTTATTTTGGTATAGTCTGTGGCGAAAAATTCTTTTCTGTGAGTTTCCTTTCCCCGTCTAGAGGCAAAATCATCCCCGCTCGGGAATAGCGTGTTGGATTGATTGAAATTCAGATTTCTAGCGAATTGCAAATTCGTTAAGATAGGTAGGGTTAGTTGCAAACTCCTAGACAAACGTCAAACTACACTCAGACGGGAATGGCCAGCGTTCAAACTACACTCAGGCGGGGGTAAGCTGGTGGTTATATAATTGGCCAACTGCATAAATACAAGAAACGCCTCTTGTGGGAGGCGTTTCTGAGAAAAGGGATCGCATTGCTCGTGCATCCTAGTTTTACATACACTTTTGATAAATGCCTCTACAGCTAATTTTTAATTTTATTGCTTCTAAGTTTATTTCTTGTACATACGTCTATATTCAGAAATTACATTTGGCTTATAAAAATTTGATAGAAACCAATTATCGTATGGAGAAGGTGATTTGAGTAGTTTATCATTTTCTGGAAGCACTCCATTTTCGTAGTAATCGATTGCAGCTTTATTCACCTGATCAAAATATAATTTCATGCTGTCAATGCTCGAAACTGGGCCAACTGGACCATGTCCTGGGACTAATTGATTTACATTCAGACTTGCGATACGATCTAAATATGCTTTCCATTTAATAGGATCGCCATGACCAAGAAATGGATGGTTTTCAATAAAAAGTAAATCACCAAGAAAAGCAATTTGTTCTGAGGGAAGATAGATGAAAAGATCACTTTCAGTGTGCCCTTCACCATAGGACAAAAGCATAATACTTCGTTTTGTTCCATGCAGAATCAGCTGTTCATTAAATGTCATATCGGGAACAATTGCCTTTAAGGAATCACTAGCTGTTACAAGGGCTTCATAGTAACCCGTCCACATGACATGTTCTTCCAACTCATGAGGATTCATGGAAGAAGTATCTTTACTTTTTATTCTTTCAAGTAGAACAGGAGCTATTTTTTTATCATCTTCGATTTCCACCGGTTGAAATTTTGCAATGAGATCACGTATTCTTTCGGTACTGATGATACTAGCCTTATCAAAAACCTGATTACCCCCGATGTGGTCGTTATGATAATGGCTATTTACCACATACTTTACTTCATGACCGGTTAAAAGTTGCGAGGCTTTTTTAAGGTCTTCGGCAGCTTCAGGAGTCATGAAAGGATCAAATACTAAGGTTGCGTCACCGAGGTCAACAATACCAGCGTTACAAATTGCATAACCACCACTTTTCGCAATTGCTGCAAATACCCCATCTGCAAGTTTTTGGATTTCAAAATGTTTTGACTCAAAAACTTGCCCCGAAGAGCAAACAGAAATACAAAACACAAACGTTAAAAGAAATAGTAGCTTTTTCATTATAAAATAAATTTGAACGTATCAGTTTTGTTATTTAAAATCCTCCTAAACCAATTTCCTTATATTGGGTAAAACCTGAATTGCTATGCGGAGGTATTGACTTCATCAAGCGTTGGCATAATCGACAACAGAAGTGAGTTGAATTGGAAAATCACTTAAAGTGTTATTCATATCAATTTCGCTTCCATTTACCAATCCCAGCATTAACGCAGCGAAGGATTCACTTAAAGGATCAGGGGCCGCGTCTTTTTGAGCTTGTAATGCCTCTTTGGGCACAAATTGAAGCGCAAAATTTGCTCCTTTGGCTTTTTCAAAAATGGTTACTGCTTCAAGCGGGCTCAGGGCCTCTGGCCCACCCAGCTCAATAATTTTATTTATAGCAGCTGGATTATCTAATGCAGCTACTGCAAAGGATGCGACGTCTTTTATTGCGATCCAGGAAATTTTATTATTTCCTTCTCCATAAATGGTGGCTTTAGCATTTGGATAATCGAAGCCTAATACAGGACTCAACCACACCTCCATAAAAAAGGTGGGTTGTAAAATGGTATAATTCAA
>JBKJKX010000069.1:0-17130 GCA_046597285.1 Algoriphagus sp.
AGGAATGCTAAATGGGGAGAACGCACGACACTTGCTAGTTGAGTGGAAGCATGCGGGACACGCGCGCGCTAACTGGGAGAGAATCCGCGACACGCGTGCGCGGAATAGTTCAGTTCGCTAATTTATACATCAACGCTAAGTCTAAGCTGTCCGCCCAGACCTTCGCGGATAATTCTCATTAAAGTAGAAAGTCTTATGTCGCTTGCATTATTTTCAATCCTTGAAATGTAGGTCTTCGTTGTTCCGCATTTTTTAGCTAATTGTTCTTGCGTCAAGCCTTGCCCTTTGCGGAGCTCCTGAATCATTACACCTAGTCTAAAAGCTTCAAAGCCTTCTTCATAAGTATCTCTTGTGCTGGTTCCAGTTTTTCCGTATTGAGCATCCAAATGGTCGGAAAAAGAAGTGAGGTTATTATTTGTCTTATTATCCATTATTTATTTGAGATTAATGCATTATGAGTTTTTGGCTTCATCGAAATATTTTTTTTTTAGTTTTTCCGCAAGTTCCAATTCGTTACTCGGAGTTTTTTGAGTTTTCTTTTGAAAACCATTCAACAGGATAATCAATTTACCTTTGTCGAAGAATGAGAAAACCCTGAAAATGTCGGAACCAACTTCTACCCGAATTTCAAAAATCCCTGAGGAACCTGTCATGTGGTCAAAATATTTCTTTGGAATTCTATCTATTGTTGAAATAAGCTGAAGTGTCCAGTTCATTTTCTTCTTGACTTCTGGCTTCAATTTTTCAAAGAAGTCTAGATAGTAGTTTTTGTAATAAAATATTTCTCTGACGAATTTTTCTTGCACGGAATAAAGTTACCTAAATAGATAACAAAAAAAGAATATCCAATTTTAAGTTTTTCTTTTTAGTCTTACTTGAAGGGTTTCGCTGTCGGCGATCAGAGCCTGTGGCGCGTGATAAAGTTGCTCACACAGCGAACCTGAAACTCCGAACTATTCTGCCTTATGAAATTTGATTTCACGATCCTGTTCCCAAACATACAATACCTTCTTATCAGGGAAAATAATGGATTTCAGGTAGCTTCCTTTTCCGATTGGGTTTTCATACTTGTCTTTTAAGGATACTGATTTCACCACATCACCGTTTTGCATAGAAATAATAATAGTGCCTGAATTTCCTGAAATACTCGAATTTCTGCCTTCACCGATCTTAACCTCTGCGGCTCCCGGCTTGCTGTAGTACACGATTCCTTCTCTCCTCCAAGTGGTGTGA
This sequence comes from Algoriphagus sp., assembly GCA_046597285.1. Classification (GTDB taxonomy): domain Bacteria; phylum Bacteroidota; class Bacteroidia; order Cytophagales; family Cyclobacteriaceae; genus Algoriphagus. The sequence goes on from JBKJKX010000069.1 coordinate 1,234, forward strand.
ATTCCCTTGGCATCATCAATGACAATTCCGCCGCCATCCATGGGACAGCCTTCCAGTTTCCAAGTTCCCAACCCTAGCTTTTGAGCAGTTCCGAATGATTTTCCACTGTCAGAAGACTTAGTCAGATATAAATCCCTCGAACCTTCCAGCCAGTTTCTAAACATGATCGCAACCTCAGTTCCATTTACAGCGATACTTGGCTTGCAGCATTCACAGACGTGTTCGTCGGGAGATTGATAGGCCAATTGATTTTTGGACCATTTTGATCCACCTTTGGAAAGCGCAGAGAAATAGATCTGGTTTCTTTTGCCTATTCTGGTATCCAGCCATACTGCATAGAAATTGTCTTTTTTGTCAGCAGCGATGCTCATCAATCCTTCCGGAGCCGACCCGCTTTGGTCATTTACGACTCCTTGAGGTTTCCAGCCGGCTGATTCGCCGCTCAGTTCAAACCAATGGATGTTTCCTGTCTTGTCCATAGCGGTAATGACCGAATGCGTATCAGAGCTTGCAATTTGTGGCCCTCTCGACATTCCAAGATGCATTCCCGGTACTTCTGCTACCAACACAGGATTTGAAAATGTAAGTCCTCCGTCTTTGGAAGTAGCGCAGAATACTTTGTCCACTTGCCCGAATACAACCCGGATCACCCCTTTGGTATCCAAACTCGCTTGTGGCTGCTCTCCTTGGGAAATCGTGCTGACTTTGGTCTGAGACCAGGATGAAACAGTCGAGGTTATAATCAGGAATACAATTAATATTTTTCTCATTCTATAATTTGCTTAGAGATCAAGGTAGATAAAGGCAAGAAGCAAGCCTAAAACAATTTGACAAATGGACCTTATTTCATGATGCGAATTAAGATCCAACATAAAGGTCCTCGTTTAGGTACTCAGATAAGAATTAATCCTTTGCCCGGAAATAAAAAACGCCGGCCAATTTCTCCGCCGACGTTTGCATTAAGGTTGGGTTGTATTTAAGCTGTAAATCCTCCGTCGACCACATTGGTGGTGCCTGTGATGAACTTACTACGATCGGAAGCCAGAAATAGTGCCATTTCAGCGATGTCTTCATTCACTGCATAGCGACCAAGAGGAATCATTTTCGTAAATCCTTCTTTGACTACTCCACCTGATCCTGGTGCAAACTGCTCTTCAAGGGAGCGCATCATCCGATTGTCTACGGGAGAAGGATGGATTGAATTCACCCGAATATTATCAGGTGCGCCCTCTAATGCTCCCGTCCTCATCAAACCGACCGTTGCATGTTTGCTCGCTACATAAGGACTGAGTTGGGCAAAACCTCCAAGTCCAGCTACTGAAGAGGTGATAATCACTGAACCTCCACCTCCTTGTTTGAGAGCCGCAAAACCATATTTCATTCCCAGCCAAACTCCTTTGACATTGACACCGATTACCTGATCAAAAACCTCCTCAGGATATTCCGACATCGGTTTGACTACACCCTCTACCCCTGCGTTGAGGAAAATCACATCGATTTTTCCGAAGGTTTTGAGGGCCTCATCTGTGTATCGCTTCACGTCTGCAGATTTGGATACGTCAGCCTGAATGTAGAGGACATTTTTTCCTTCCAATTCTTTTTTTGCATCATCCAGGTTTTTCTGGCTGAAATCAACTATTGCGATTCCCTTTGCTCCTTCTTTCAGAAAAAGTTTGGCAGTGGCAAGTCCGATTCCGCCTGCTCCACCTGTAATAATTACGAATTTATCTTTCAGTTCCATGGTATAGAGTTTTTGGTTTTATCCTCCCAATTTAACCAGTTAGAAAAGGAGAAGGCCTGACATGAATCATGTTTGAAGATGAGATACCTTCGAAAGAATTGAAAGTTCGGAGGTTTGAAATCTCTGCAGGGATAAAAATCGAGTGGACTGGTAACTTGAAAATTTAAAGATCCAACATCGGATCATAACTAAACAAGGTGCGGTTTTCATTCCGCACCTTGTTTCTTCATCCTCGTTTGAATTCAACCTTTCCTCAATTACTTTCTTTGATATATCCCCAACCTTCCTGCTGTTTCTGGACCAATTCCATTATTCCATCTGGAACAGTACCTACTCCTGGAACCAAATGGGTTAAGAGGACATTTTTTCGTTTCATGGTAAATTCACAAATGACAAAGGATACATTATCCTTAGCTGCCAGCATTTTAACACGGTCAGCTACTGTTGATTTTTCTGAGTGGACCATATCAATAGATGCTCCATACAAGACTACCTCAAATTCGGATTCTGGGTAGTTCTCGGACATCATTTCCACGTGCCTGAGAGTCACATCGTGAATTTCAGGATTAGCACTGGTTACATCAAATAGGATCTTCATCGGTTTTGATTGTGCCAAAATATGAAGGGAAAGAAGAAGGGTCAGGAATAATAAAAAACATGTTTTCATGATTTCAGTTTTTTTCTATTGAATTAACCTCCTGCAAATACATACGCACAGCCGTTTTCCTGTGCTCTGCCTAACGCCCAAACACCTGACGGCACAACTTGGATTCCCGGTAAAACTCCGCTTACCCAATCCTCATACACTTCCATTGGATCCTTTTTTAGTTGGTTAGCAACTGCTGAACTGTAAACATGAAGCGCCAAATCACAGACACAAAACATAGCGCCTCGTTCCTGAAGTCTTTTGATTCCTTCAATTTGCGGCATCGGAAAATCACCAGGTTGTGGTTCGTATGTGGGATTCCTTTTTCCAGCCATTTTGGTAGATTTATCCTGGATTCCAAATACTTCTCCAATTGGATATTCCTCCCAGATACGATCTTCCAAAGCAAAAGGAATGGCTGAATGCCTCAGAACCGTCATGGCGGTAATATCGCTGTCAGGACTTCCAGTTTGATTATTTGTTAGGTAAAAAGCCCAGTTCCAAATAACCGGAAATCCGTCATGAGGAGTTGATCCATCGTACACGATCCGATGTGAACCTTTAATACCTTTAAACCACTCATCTGCTTCATGAGGAAAACTACCTTTTAAATCCTCTGGCCTGTCTTGCCCACTAGCGGATATAGCAGACAAACCACTAGCAACTGTTCCTAGTGCCAAAGCTCCTAAAAAGGTCCTTCGAGAGTTACTGTTTGTTGTTTTCATTTGGAATTAATTTTAGTTAGACATAACTGATTAAAATGAAATCAATAAAAAATTCCATCACATATAATTTAAGCAAAAATTAATTTTAAATCAATCTTAATCAACTATAAATTAGATCATTAAAAACTTTATCAACTTTACTTTTCATTGTTTTTCCTGATGAAATTATCCGGAGAATTGGGGTAAGGACGAACACGAAAACCGATTGCTTCTGTCTGGATTTTTCTCGTGAAATGACAGTCAGATTCACTTTCAATGAATTGACTTTCCGTGAAGAATCGACAGAATAAGGTTTTTTCCTTAGAATTTTAAAAAGCAGTTCCCGATCCATATTTCCATCCAAAAAAACGCTGTTTCTTTTCCGGGATCCTTTCCCTAATTTCTACCCTCAATCACCAACTTCCTATGAAAAGATATTTCTTCTTGCCTTTCCTTATTCTAAGTATTCAGGCTTTTTCGCAAACTCCCGATCGGGCCAAACTAGAGCAACTCACCGAGAAGCAATGGCAGCCTGCGCTTCGCCTGTTAAATGAGATCGTGAGCATCCCTAATGACGCGCACTTTCCTGAGCAAATCCAAAAAAACCTGGACTGGTGTGAGCAGGCATTTGCAGGAAGAGGATGGAACCGTGAGTTGCTGGAGACAGGAGGAATCCCCCTGATGCTTGTGGAGAAAAAACAAGCTGGAGCGAATAAAACTGCGCTTTTCTATTTCCATGTAGATGGACAAGCTGTCGATATCAGCAAGTGGAACCAGCCGGATGCCTATGTTCCTGTACTTAAAGCTCAGAATTCTGCAGGAGAATGGGAGGCTATTGCGATGGAAAAACTGCAAACAGAATACAGCCCGGATTGGCGAATTTTTGCCCGCTCAAGTTCCGACGACAAAGGCCCGATTGCGATGTTCCTTTCAGCTTGGGATGCTTTAGCTGAAGCAGGTTTGTCACCAGACTATAACGTGAAACTGATCTTGGATTTTGAAGAGGAAATGGGTTCGCCCCTACTTCCTCAGGCAGTAATCAGACATAAAGCAAAACTTACAGCTGACCTCATGCTGATCATGGATGGGCCTCGCCATACCAGCAACGAACCGACACTAAGCTACGGTGCAAGAGGAATTTCTGATTTGATATTGACCACTTTTGGACCGAAGCTTCCGCAACACAGCGGCCATTATGGCAACTATGCGCCAAATCCTGCTTTGCTACTTTCGCAGCTTTTGGCTTCCATGAAAGATGAAAATGGAAGAGTTACCATTCTTGGTTTTTATGATGGAATCAATTTTACAGATGCCGAAAAGGCCATTTTTGCAAAAGTCCCGGATAATGAGCCATCCGTTCAAAAGCGATTGGGAATCTCCAGAACGGACCAGGTAGGAACAAGCTATCAGGAAAGTATCAATTTTCCTTCCCTGAATATCAGAGGATTGTCCTCAGGATATGTGGGAAGTCAATCCACGACGATCATTCCGGCTATTGCGATCGCAGAACTCGATATTAGACTGGTGCCGGAGTCTGATCCTAATCGCCTTTTTGGATTGATCGAAAGCCATATTGAAAAACAGGGTTTTCATATTGTGGAAAAAGATCCGACGGATGCCGAGCGGATGAACTTTCCAAAAATCGTCAAAGTCGAAAAGTCAATTTCTTATCAGGCTTTCCGAACTCCGATGAATTCTGAGGCAGGAGCTTGGCTGAGATCTGCGATGAACAGAGCATTTGGGAAAGACCCCGTACAGATTCGGATCTCCGGAGGTTCCATTCCAATCTCACCCTTTGTGGATGCTTTAGGCATACCGGCAGTTACGATTCCGACGGTCAATGCAGACAACAATCAGCATAGTCCAAATGAAAATCTCCGATTGGGAAATTACAAAGAGGGAATTCTGACCGTGATGAGTGTATTGACGCAGCCGCTGAAATAGAGGGGTTGGAGGTAGGAAGTGGGAAGTAGGAAGTTGGAGGTTGGAAGTTGAGTTGAACCTTTTTTGCTATTCCAATTCTATTGGTTCAAGCCTGCCTACGGTAAGTAGGTATCAGAGTTGGACCAATAAGTTTTACGCCCATCCCTTTTTATAAAATCACAAAAATCGAATATTTTCTAATCAGCTATCGGGGAATTTGTCCAAAAAACGGGGTAATATGTTCTCATGTTTTGCTGCACGATCATCTTTGGGTTTTCTCTAAAAGAAACCTTAGGATTTTTTATTTGAAGTTTGAGAATTTCCCCTTTCAATCGATTGATTACAATAAAGTGACGATACGTGAAAAAATTCAATTTTCGCAAAGTCTATTTTAAGCTTTATTGGAGTATTTGTAGTCCGTTTTACTTCGACTAATCCGACTTTTTCCTAAGCCATTATAAACTGGTTAAGAGTTTGTTTTTACTCTTCTACTGAAAAGCAAAAGGAGTCATAAGCCACGCTACTTTATCCCTTACGCTACACCCCAAAAATGAACCCAACAAGAAAAGTATCTGCTGTAGGCGCTAGGCCAACTATTAGAATAGAACGTCTATATCAAGAATCTGACAATCCTATTTTTGCAAGACTCGAGTACCCCGACCCTAGCGGTACCGTGAAGGACAGAACTTCCTTGACTTTTCTTCAGCAAGCTATTCTGGCTGAAAGTTCGACTGGAGCAACAGGATCTACCATCGCAAAATCAATACCTCTTTCACCTTGCGACGCTACTATAGCTTTCTTTATCGCTGATCGAGAAGAGCCTTACCCTGATAGTATTTATTCTTAGTCTTGGGTACAGGAGAACATAAATTTTCAGGAACTAATCACTTTAAACCCTTCAGCTATGAATGTTTGGAAAACTACCCACATCAATGCCCCTAGCTATTTAAATGTTCCAATTTTCACCTGTTCAGACTATTATGAACTCCCTTCTAATTCTCTAAACTTTGGAATAGTGGGTTTTGGTCCTAAAGGTTTTTACGCTTTCGCATCTCTTCAAAAGGCTTTAGAAGCTTCCACATCGATTAAACCGGTTCAACTACATCTTTTTAACTCGCACCGATTTTTTGCGGCCGGGCCTAATTACAGTCCAGATCAGCCAGAATATCTTCTTATCAATTATTCAATCGAGCATATTAATGCTTGGACTGAATCGGAATTAGATGATCCTGATAAATTGACTTTTCTGGACTGGATTACAAAATATGTTTGCTCCGAAAATCATCCTCAAGCTGGTGATTTTACCTCTAGGGCTTTAGTCGGCGTATACCTCCAAGATGCTCTAAGAATAGTCTTGGAAAAACTACCCGCAAATATCAGCGTATTTGCCTTTCAGGGAGAGATAACTGGATGCCAAGTTGATCTTAGCAATATGGTAGGTTTAGAACTTGACCACATTGCTTTTCACCCTGAGATCAGGTATTCAAGCATCATCCTTACCACCGGACATTTATTTCCAAATCCCACTCCAAAAGGTCTAGAACGCAATCCCTATTTTATTAACGAAGTCTACCCTACTAAATCTTGGCTTCAATCTATTACGAATGATGACCGAGTTGCCATCAACGGGTTAGGATTGACATTTGTCGATGCAGTCTTGGCTTTGACAGAGGGAAAAGGGGGAGAATTCAAAGAAGAAAATGGGCAAATGACCTATCTAGCAAGTGGGTTGGAACCCAAAGAAATTTTTGCTTTCTCCAGATCAGGAATTCCGATGATCCCAAGAAGTGGAAAAAGTCCTCAGGTAGTACCAGAATTGAAATTTTTCAATTTGAAAGCTGAAAAACGGCTGGCGAGGCTCCATGGACAGATTGACTTTGAGCGGGATATTTTACCCCTGATCAAAGCTGAAATGGAAGCCATTTGGTACCAAACATTGGTGGAAAGAGGACCAAGGCCGGGGGAATGGTTTAGCTTATTCAATTTCCAGAAATTATTTAATCCCTTGGCAGAAGAGTGCTTTTCCTGCGGCCATTTTTACCAATCAGAAATGGAAAAACTCAATGATTTTTATTTAAACGAACTTGAAGAAGATGCCAGTAAAAGCCTGATTCAACAAGTGTCATCAGTATGGAGAAGAGTATTACCCAAGGTCACCTCTTACTATAATTTTGATGGTTTTACCACAGAATCCAAGGAACGATTCGAAAAATATTACTTGGGAAGATTCAGTCAAATCAGTTTTGGACCTCCGGAAATTTCGGTGCGCAAAATCCATTCGCTGGTTAAACAGGGCTACCTTAAATATCACCTCGGAAGGTCTCCGGAAATTGAAGACACTGAAGATCATAAGTTTAGAATTTCATCATCGGAAAACGGCTTTGCCACCGTATGCGATTATTTGATTCAGGCTAGAATTCCAAAGAACCAATTTCCACATCGAAACACCAGCTTGTATGAGGATCTTTTCAAAAGAGGCTTAGCAAATTGCAAAAATCCTGAAAAGCAATCGAATTGCCCTGACATCAATCATCTAGGACAACTGATTAGTAGAGTTGGAGAATCAGTTCCCCAGATCACACTTTATGGAACACCTACAGAAGGAATGACTTTAGACAATGATTCACTCTCCCGAAATAGAAATGACTTTGGCTTGCCTTGGTCTTTAGAGGTAATAAAAAGAATTGAATCAAAGAATTCCGAATACGACTTTGACTGCGTTGATCCAAAACCAAATTTTACTAAAACTCAAACTCATTTTCAAACCTTGGATCAATAGAATCTTGCATCAAAAAGAGTTGCTTGTTGGCGGTTTTCAGACATTAGGTGGTTGTCAATTGTCGTTTTGACAGTGCCTGATTTTGATTGTCAAACTGGTAATGCGTCTGATGTCTTTTTCTTAAAGCTGTATAAAAACGGTGCTTTATGTGATCCTCCGGAAAACAGCTTTTCGTGTCGCTCCAAAATATCCAGACTGAGTATTTTCCTTTGAAAATTAGCCCGGTTGAGCTCCTCACCAAGAATCGCTTCGTAGACTTGCTGCAAATCTTTCATGGTGAAAAGCTCCGGCAGTAAATTCACGCTAAGAAGTTTTTGATCCAAGTGCGTTCGAAGATGATTCAGGGCTTTTTGCACAATGAAATTGTGATCCAACATCAAATCCGGAAGCTGATCTACTTCATACCAGCCAATGGAATCCGAAAGTTTATCCGGCTTTGGTTCTACTTCCTTGTAATTAATCAGGGCATAATATCCAACGGAAATAAACCGCTTGAAAAGCCAATGATCCTTCTCTTCATACCCATGAGGCGCCATGATTTTCAACATGACTTCGGGCTTGAATCGCTCCATGGAACCGAACGTATAAAACTGCTCCAGATAGACTTCCTCCAACCCTGTCCTTTCCCTTAATCCTCGCTGCACTGCATTATCCAACGATTCATTCGTCCCGACAAATCCACCAGGAAGGGCAAACCACCCGGTTTTGTGGTATTCCATCAAGAGGATTTTCAGCTTTTCACCAGAAAAACCAAAGACTACAGAATCATACGCTATATGGTTTAAAAAGTCAGATGGTTCCGGATTCGGCATGAGAGATGAGTCTATTTATTGGCAAATAAGTTGGAATTAATAGAATAAGCAATTACCATTGTTTCACAACGATACAATGACCCTTACTTATGAAATTTACACTTTCACTATTTTTGCTTGCCCTGGTTTTTTCGGTGCTTTTCCCAATGCAAATCAAAGCTCAGGCAAATAATAATATCGCCGTTCAAACAAGAATCAAAAACGGCCTTATCGAAGGAAATTACGACACTAAAACAGGAATTCAGACTTTCCTTGGGATTCCATTTGCAAAACCTCCCGTTGGAGATCTCAGGTGGAAAGCTCCAATGCCTTCGGAGAATTGGACAGGCGTGAAAGAAACCAAAAAATTTGGTCCCCGGGCTATGCAAGCTCCGATTTTCGGAGATATGGATTTTAAATCAGACGGAATCAGTGAAGATTGTCTTTACCTAAATGTCTGGTCACCGGCCAAACGCGATACTAAAGACCTTCCCGTTCTGGTTTATTTTTATGGTGGAGGATTTTCCGCAGGCGATGGTTCAGAGCCACGATATAACGGAGAGGCTATGTCCAAAAAAGGAATTGTGGTCGTGACTGTGAACTACAGATTGGGACTATTTGGCTTTTTGGCACATCCCGATCTGACTGCTGAGACAGCTTACAAAGGTTCCGGAAACTATGGTTTAATGGATCAGGCCGCCTCATTACAATGGGTAAAAGATAACATCGCTTCTTTCGGTGGTGACCCTTCTAAAGTAACAATTGCCGGAGAATCTGCAGGTTCGATTTCTGTCAGCTATCAGATGGCATCGCCTTTATCCAGAAAACTGATCGCCGGGGCAATCGGTGAATCAGGCGGAGGTATCAATCCAACTTTGGCACCAGCTACATTAGCTGAAGCTGAAAAAGTCGGAGTTGAATTTGTCACCAAAGCAGGCTACAAAACTATCAAAGAAATGCGGGCGCTTTCTTCACTGGAAGTATATGAGATCTTTTTGGAATTCAAAAGATTCGGTTTCCCAGTAACCCTGGATAACCATTTCTTGCCAAAAACTTTACCTGAAATTTTCGAAGCAAAGGAACAAGCGATGGTTCCGCTATTGGCTGGTTGGAATTCTGCTGAATCAGGAGGAAATGGATTCATGCAAGGAAAAGGTTATTCTCCGGAAGCTTTTATCGCAAAGGTGAAAGAAGTGTATCCAAACGATTTCGAAGAAGTATTAAGCCTTCATCCGCATGTAGATGCAAAGCAAGTTGAACGGGCTGCGACAGATTTGGCTTCTGATCGATTCATTGCCTATAGTACCTGGAAATGGCTGGATCTTCATGCTAAAAACTCTGATCAGCCAGTTTATAGATATATATACAGCAAACTCCGACCACCGCTAAGAGACCAGAATCTGACAACAGGACTTGCAGGGGGAACGATGCCTGCCACTGGGCAAAAAGCTCCTGCGCCTATCGGTGCTCCACATGCCTGTGAGATAGAATATGCAATGGGAAATCTTCACCTCGTGAATGCATTTGCATGGACTCCGGAAGACTACAAAGTCTCTGAGACGATGATGAATTATTTTGCAAACTTCATCAAAACTGGTAATCCAAATGGAGATAGCCTCCCAGAATGGAAGAAGGTCTCTGGGAATGATGTCCATCCTTCGCTCATCAACATTGATTTAGAAACTAAAGCGGAGACAGCAAACGATGCCAGATATATTTTCCATGACAAATCTTATGGAAATCGAAAGTAAAAATGCCTGATTAACTTAACAATTGAAAGGAAGCTAAAAGGCTTCCTTTCTTAATTAAAATGGTTTTTGAAAAAATATTAGCTTTAAACCTTCCTCCCGGCGATTACCATTTTGACTGTCCCATAATCGAACTTCCCTTCAAAATGCTCTCTCAGAGAACTCAGGTCCTTGAAATTATCGAGCTGTGAATTGATCTCAGTTATCACCGACTGAGGCAAACAATCCTCCAATTCAATCCGTCCAAGTTCAATCCCTTTGGCCAAATGACTTTTGATCGTGGACTCAGCCAGAAGTCTCTCCCTGGCAATTTCCACTATGTTTTTACCGGCTTTATGCAGTTCAAAAGTCACTTCATGTGTATCTCCTTTTTTCCGCTTTGGCTTTGCTGCACTTGCTTTTTTCCGTCCGGTTTTGGTTTTGATATCTTTGATTTTCTCAGATGCTTTTTCTCTGGCGATTTCCAAAAACTGCAACCGAAGTGATTTCAGCTGCATCTCCAGATCGTCCATTTTGCCCGGAACCTCCCCTTTCAAAATCGCCTGAATCAACCTGCCCACTTTGGAGATTTCGAGATATTTCTTCAGAATCCCCTCCTCTATTCCGTCAAGTCCTTCCAGGTATTTTTTTGATTGGGAAAACTGCTCCACCATGCCACGATGAACCAGGATTCTTTTCAGAACTTTTGATAAAAGTTCACGGTAATATTGACCGCCTTTTTCCAATCGCTCCATAAGTTTGTCCACTTGCTGGGTCTGCAATAGCTGAAGTAACTGCCTGCCAAACCGCTGTGTATTTACTCTCTCTTCTTCCAAAAGCTGGAAAACTTCCGGAATAGCAACCATCATCTCAGGATCTTCAAATTCCAGACTGCTTTCCTGATTTTTTTGAAAATACTCCAGATCCCTCAAAATGCCGGTGAAGTCAAAAGACCGATTGACCAATTGACCTAAATATTGGTTCTGATGCTGATGAAGAAGGTCCTCAAGTCTCGATTGGCCTTTTACTCCCTGCGAAAAATTTACCACCTGATTGTCAGAAAAGATCAAGTCCGACTGGATTCTACTTCTAAGTACCAATCCATCCAAACTTCTTAATCTCGAAAGCGCAACATAGACTTGTCCCGGAGCAAATGCCTGTCCCACATCGATCACCGCCCGATCAAAGGTCAATCCTTGGCTTTTATGCACCGTTACTGCCCAAGCCAATTTGACTGGGAATTGAGAAAAAGTCCCGATCACTTCTTCATCCAATTCCTTGGTTTGAGAATTGATGATGTATTTTTTGTTTTCCCAAAGCTCCTTTCGAAGGTTATATTCCTGCTCAGAGCCTTCCAGCTTCACGGTAATTTCATTTTTCTTCAAGGCAATTACTGTAGCGAGTTTCCCATTGAAATATTGGGCATAACCCGAACTATCATTTTTAACAAACATGATCTGAGCTCCTTCCCGTAATTCCAATGTCCTTGCAAGTGGGAAAAGTGTTTCTGGAAAATCATCCTCAACCTCTGCATCGTAGTAAAATGAAGGCACCTCCAATGCCTGAAGTTCCTTCTGATTCAATTCATCTGCCTTTTTATTGTGAGTCGTGATGGTGATGCAGGGAGGAAGCGCTTTCACTTCTTCAGCCGTTTTGAAATGTCTGTTTAGCAGTCGGATATCCTCCGTAGTAATCTGATTGTCACGAAGGTGATTCAGGACATCGATGAACTCCTGGTCTTGCTGACGAAAAATCTTATCGAGCTCCAGGTAAACCATCCCGGAGTTTTGCAAGGCTTTGGCTTCAAAGAAATGCATACTTGGATAAAATCGATTTAGAATCTGCCACTCATGTTCCCTTACGATGGGAGGTAGCTGGTACAAATCTCCGATCATTAGGACTTGGACTCCCCCAAAAGGCTCGTTAAAATTTCCTTTTACACTTCGCATTCGATAATCGATCGCATCCAGAATATCCGCTCGGAGCATACTAACTTCATCAATTACGAGTAAATCAATGGATCGAAGGACGCTCTTCCGAAGGTGATTTAGTGGATGTTTTCGAGCTAATGTATGCTGGGTAAAAAACCCATATTGATCAGTGAAATTACCTTCAGGCTCTCGGACTGGAAGAAAACTTCCCATGGGAAGCAGAAACTGGGAATGAATCGTCACTCCTTTTGCATGCAAAGCCGCTATTCCCGTTGGTGCCAATATCACATGCCTCTTGTGAGTTTGATTGACCAGACTACGGAGAAAAGTTGTTTTGCCAGTACCAGCTTTTCCTGTCAAAAAAATCGGAGCGCCTGTGTTATTTACAAATTTTGCTGCCAGCTCCAGCTTGTCAGTCGATTCAATGTCCATACAACTAAATTAACTGGCAATTTTAGATTTTTGGCCTGAATCCTCTATTTATTTCCAAGGGTATGAATGCTCGGTCAAAAACAACAAATTTGATTCACGAAACTTTAAATACGAATATGTATATCCATCCGCTTAATAACTGGGAAGACGAACCGGAGATCGTCGATTTTATTCAAAAAAATGCCTTTGCAACACTGGTTTCCCAAATGGATGGGAAGCCTTGGGCGACTCATTTACCATTTGTGTTAGGGAAAACTACTTCAGGAGAAGCTATTCTAAGTGGGCACGTGGCAAAGGCAAATCAACAAGAAAAATCAATTTTAGCGAATGATGAGGTATTGGTAATCTTTCAGGGACCGCATGCTTACATTTCCTCTTCTTGGTACGATCATGAAAATGTACCCACCTGGAATTATTTGGCAGTTCATATCTATGGCAAGATTCGGATGATCGAAGGACAGGAATTAATAGATCATCTCAAGAGTCTGACGGACATCTATGAGGAAGGTCGTCCCAACCGAGTGAGAGTAGAGACAATGACCGAAAGTTATTTCGCTGGTCAGCTAAGAGCCTTGATAGGATTTGAAATCAAAATCGAAGAAGTAAAAGCCAGCGCCAAACTCTCCCAAAATCGAGACGATTTGAACTATCATCACATCGTCGAAAAGCTGGAAGAAAGTCAGCTTCCTCTTGAAAAAGAGGTGGCGTCCGAAATGAAAAAGAGAAGGCCGAAAGCATGATTAAACAAAAAAAGCCTCTTTCGGGGCTTTTTTTGATAGAAATGCTGAAATATCAGAATCCTGCAACGTTTAATCTTCCGTTTGAAACAACTTTTCCTGAAAGAGAAGCAGTCGGAGTTGCCTGCCCTAAGATCGCTGCTTTGATCGTAGCTGCGGACGCTCCTGGATTCAAAGACGCATAAAGAGCTGCTGCCCCAGAGACATGAGGAGTTGCCATCGAAGTTCCGCTGTAGCTTGCATAGCTTGAAATAATTGATCCTTTCGAACTTGCAGGAATTGTAGACCATATAGCTGAGCCCGGGGCTCCAATATCTACTGTAGTGGCACCATATTGTGAGAAACTAGACAATGCACCTGTACTAGTAATGGACGCTACTGCAATAATATTAGCGGAAGTGTATCCGGATGGGTAACTGGCTGTTACATCGTTGTCGCTACCACTATTTCCCGCCGCTGCAATAAATAAAATTCCAGCCACACCCGCACGATCGATTGCATCCTTCAAGCCTTGAGAAAATCCTCCTCCTCCCCATGAATTATTGGTTGCTACGACATTCACTCCTTTGCTTTTCAAACCTGTAAAATAATCAACTGCTTTGATGGCATTTGCGGTGGTTCCACCTCTTCTGCCCAAGAACTTGGCATTCAATAATTTTACATTCCACACTACTCCAGCTACACCTATTCCATTTCCTCCTACTCCACCGATGGTACCGGCTACGTGTGTTCCATGGTCATCACCTGTCCCATCAAATACGGAGCTATTATTTCCATCGAAATCCCATCCGTACACGTCGTCTACTAGACCATTGCCATCGTTATCGATCCCGTCTCCGGCAGTTTCACCGGGATTTGTTCCGGCATTTGCCGCTAGATCCTCATGGGTGTACATATATCCTTCATCAATGATTCCGATATATACATTGCTGCTTCCGAGTTTATTGGCAGCCCAGGCATTTGCAGCCCCAGAACCAAATTCGTTTGCAGGAACAGAAGTTGAACTAGACATTCCCCAAAGCGAACCATTTGTGAAATAAGGGTCATTTGAAGTGGCATAATGCTGATAAATCCAATTTGGCTCGGCATATTCCACTTCCGGATTAGCTCGTAATTTTTCCATGGCATCCAAAGTCCCCAAAGTTGATTTTACCAATACAAGCTTTCCGGTTTCAACTCCTTTCCTGGCATTCGCCAATACCATCGCTTCAGTTTTGATTTCCTCTACCACTTGACCGTTTATCGATGCCAAAATGTCTGCAGATAATCTTGACCCTTTTTCTCCGCCTGTTTTGAATTTGATCAGGAGTTCGCCAGCGACAAAATTGTCACCCATAACTCGCTCGATCGGATCCTGAACCGTCGCATTATCTTCTATTACATCCGTACAGGAAACCGCAAGGCCCATCACGGCAGCAAGCGATAAAAGTGAATTAATTCTTTTCATAAGTTTTATTTGGTTTTGATTGTTGGTTTAATGGATAAAAAATATAACTTTTTCGGAAGATTACATGAATTCTCCCATCTTATTTAAAATATATTTTAAATAAGATGGGAGAATTTAAAGTAGTTAGCTGATCTTAAGAGGTTAATAAAAAAATTTGGCTACTATTTTTCAGATATACTTTTAACAAATCTTATTCACAATATCAGATCTGTTCTCCGTTCTTTTACCTGATTGTGATTAACTTAGGTTAAATCAAAATCCATTTTTACTATGAATAAGGCAGACATCAAAAACAAGGCAAAAAACACCATTGATGAGGCTTATGCCAAAATCTCTGAGTTGGAAGGAAAAAGAGATCAGATTACAGGCGATCTTAAATCAGAATTTGATGATAAAATCAATCTGATGAAGGTAAAAGGTGAAGAGCTTAAATTAAAGATCAGTTCTTTGGAGGATGAAGGAGAGGATAAGTGGGATGAAATTAAAGAGGTTCTCACTGATTCAATGGATTCATTCAAAGAGGGTTTTGCTAAGCTGGGCAAACTTTTTTGACATCAACTGAAAAAAGGCCGATTGCTCGGCCTTTTTTTTTACTGTTTTCGATTATGGGATAGTTTCAAAATCAAGAGGTAAGCGATCATTTATTTTTAGACTTGTTTTCTTTCTTTTCCTTAGCATCCATGATTCTTTTCCCAAGTTTCGAAGGAATAACTTCAAAAAAACCATCTTTTGCAGAAAGCCAAATTAAATTGATAAACGACCTGTACCGGTTTCTGGTAGTCGTATAAGTAGGAATTAAGTAACTTTTATTCCCGGGCATATTGTCTTTGTTGATCGCAAGATTTGCAAGTTTGGACAAGACGGCATTTTTACGTTCTATTCCGGCATCTGTCACTTTTGAAAGGTCAATTTCCAAGTCCTGATAGTTAATTGTAAATCTGTTTCGGGATTTATACCCATCAGCATCCATCTCCAAGACCATTCCCTGGAGTTTTCCACTTCCTATTTTTACAGATGCCATAAATTCCAAGGTCGGATT
>JBKJKX010000030.1:0-4594 GCA_046597285.1 Algoriphagus sp.
GGAATCTTCCGTGAGTCCAATAAATGATCCGCCGTATAAATACACCAGACAGCCATTCCCAAAAGCCCATAAACTTCCCATGTAATTTCAGTCCTAAGCACTTTCGAAAAGAATAGCATCCCCGCTATTGCGCCAATTACCACGTCTCCTGAAAGCCAGGTGAACCAGCGGTAGGTGTTTAGTAGGATTTTCATGGCTAAAGATATAGAGTTACTAGAATTGGGTAAAGGAAATTGAAAATCCTCAGTCCATAGTCGACCGCCCACAGCAAATCTCTGGTCAACTTATGATAATTTTTACTAGTTTACTTACATGTTACACCAAACGACTGTCGACAGTCGTCTATGGTCCGTTGACCAAAAATATTCCAAAATAAACCCCATGAAAAAACTAACCTTTCTCCTGCTTTTCACGCTGATCAGCGTATTCACCTTTGCGCAAAATCCTGTCAAAATTGCCTGCGTCGGCAATAGCATCACCCAAGGTCCCGGCAGAGATAATCCGGATAGCTATCCCGGCCAACTCCAGGCAATACTTGGCGATGCCTATCAAGTAACCAACTTCGGAGTAAGCGGTAGAACGCTGCTCAGAAAAGGTGATTTCCCGTATTGGAATGAGCCTCAGTTTCAGCAAGTAAAAGATTTCGCCCCTGATGTCGTGGTGATCATGTTGGGAACGAACGATTCGAAGCCTCAGAATTGGGCCCACAAAGCAGAATTTAGACAGGATTACATCGATATGATCGCAGATTTTAAGAAGCAAATGCCGGTTGACGGAAAGGTGTACATGATAATTCCAGTTCCTGTGACCAAGGATAATTTTGGAATCACCACTTCCGTGATGGACAATGAGATGCGACTGATGCTGATGGATATCGCCGATGAAACCAACTCTGAACTGATTGATCTTTACACGCCACTGATGGAGCACTCGGACTTGTTTGCGGATGGCGTTCATCCCAACAAAGAAGGCTTGGGAATTATGGCTAAGAATATTGCGAGAGCGATCAGGTTGTAGATGAAAATGTTCGCTGTCAACAGTCCACAGACGACAGCTTGTAAAATGTAACCTTCATCGTTTTCTTGTTTGAATTTTGGTCTGAAAGAGAATTTACATCAATTCACTTTTAGTAATTTACTTTTGATAAATTACCTTTTGTAAATTACTTTTGGTAAAAGATCAAGGCAATTTCCTCAGCTATGAAATTCAAGATTCCTACCAATCCATTTCCAGTTAGCGGATATTACGGCCCGAAATATTTCTGCGATCGGGAAGATGAAAGTCAAAAAATTGTTCAGCTTCTCAAAAACGGACAATCTTGCTTGCTAATGGGCAATAGAAGGTTGGGGAAAACCTCGTTGATACACCACATCCAAGGGCTACTTCCAGAAGATTGGGGATTTTTATATTTGGACATTCTTTCTACAGAAAATGAGCAACAGCTTCTGAATACAATGGGTGCTGCTCTTCTTCAAAATTTCCCCCAGAAAACCAGTGTTGGCAATAAAGTTTGGGAATTTGTCAAAAGTTTACGTCCTATCATCTCCTTTGATCAGTTGAATGGTATTCCACAGGTAAGTTTCCAAACCAGCCAACCAGAAAAACCTATCCGCGACATCCTATCTTTTTTGGCAGAATTGGAAAACCCAACCGTGATCGCGATCGATGAGTTTCAGCAAATCCATGCCTACCCTGAAACAAACACCGATGCTTGGATGAGGTCCGCCATTCAGCAATTGCCAAACATCTCTTTCCTCTTTTCTGGAAGCAGGCAGTCCGTATTATCAGAAATGTTTTCAGACCCATCCAGGCCATTTTACAAAAGTGCCAGTCCACTCAAACTTGAAAAAATTGACAGGGCGAAATACAGGGAATTCATGGTGAACACTTTTGCTTCTCATGGAAAAAGTCTAGCTGAGGAGCTGGCCGACGAAATCCTCGAATGGACAAGAAGCTATACCTACTATGTCCAATTGCTCTGCAACAGGTTATTTCAAGTTCAAAAAACCAATTACGCCCAAGAAGACTGGCATTCCTGCGCCGACAACATCCTCAATGAGAACGAATCATTTTTCATCTATTACCGAACGCTTCTCAGCACGCAGCAATGGAAACTGCTGGTTGCCATAGCAAAAACAGGAACGGTCTATGCCCCAACTTCCAAAGATTTCATCGCTAAAAATCAATTGGGGAGCGCTGCTACCGTCTATAAATCCATCGATTCACTGCTTGAAAAGGAGTTGATCTACAGAGAATTTGACAGGAAAGGAGCCATTTACTATGAGGTTTATGATGTGTTTTTTGAAAGGTGGATTCAGCGGGTATTCTGAATCTCAACTGTTATATGCAGCCGTATTAACTTTTTTTACTGAGGATATCAAAACCTCATTTAAAAAATACTCGGATAATTAATAATGCTTTTTTTCTGGAATCACTCCTCTAACTCCCCCTCTTGGATCCTCAACATCACCTTTAAATCGCGGGATTAAATGAATATGAACATGATTAACAGTTTGCCCGGCAATTTCTCCATTATTTAATCCAATGTTAAAACCGTCCGGATGGAAGCGTTTTTGAATCAATTGTTTCACTTTGTTTAGCATAAAAATGCAAGATGATTGTTCCTTAAAACTGAGTTCAAAATAATCAGAAACATGTCTTTTTGGAATAATCAAGGCATGACCAGCGTTTACCGGATATTTATCGAAAATCGAAAATGCTTGAGCCGATTCAACAATTAATTCAGTCTCTTTTGAAGGAGCGCAAAATGGACAATTCAAACTTCCGGATGTGACAAAATTAAAGTGAGTGTATTCGTAAATCTCACAGCTTTCATTCCTGAATATTGACAGAAACGGGAGAATTACATTGGTTTGGAATGTGGGTTTCTGATGAATTTTATGAGTTCGATATCCTTCGGCTTTTAAGTCTCTTCGAACCGCGAAATACGCTTTCCCTCCAGGTTTTAGCAACGCTGAAACCTCCATCAATACCAGCGCTTGTTCCTCTGGTAAGAGGACATTCAAAACATAAAGGCAAAGAATCGTATCAAATCTTTGGATTGGAAATTCCGGAAAGTAGTGTTTATCATAACCCATAATATCAACTCCTCTGGATTTTAATACTTCCACATCTTTCCCAAACCCACAACCAAAATCTAATACAGAACCGATAAATAGGCCTTTGTCAAAAAGTAGACGAGCTGGAAAAGAAAGGTATTCTCGCTCTTTGGCTGTGAGATGGGAGTATTTATTTTGTTGAGTGTTCATAAAAAATGAAGCCGTTATTTGATGCTATCGTCACTAGAGGTTCAATGGATTCACGATATTTCATTTTACACTTTTCAATATCACTATCTAAAAAATCATCCAGGTTGGGGAAAATTGTCAAGAAATCTTCCCTGAATTTTGTATTTGGTTTTTCTTTCGTAACGATTTCAAAAGCCCTTTTTTGATGGAAAAAAAAATCCGTAAAAAACTTATCAAGCCTTGGAAGCTTATCACTCTTTGATGAGTTTGTGCTTGGGTGGGAAGGAATTAAATTCCACATCAGATCATGGGAAACGAAATTATAAGGCACGAAATGATCAAGTACATAATTTTCCTTCGTTAAGATAGCTCCTGAATAAATACATTCAATCGTTCCCAGATTATCAAAGACCAAATTCCAATAGTTGGCTTTTTGTTTATTTAATGGGTTTCTAACAACCGGCTTTATGAGCTTGTTCGGAATATCAGGAACATTTGGATTCCTTGATTGAAGGAACAAGCATAAATTCCAGAAACAAAAGTCCTTAAGAATTTTAGCATTGTTGGTGAAATAACTTGCCCATTTTGTATTTACTTCAATCCGATCCTGAAATAGTCGATAGGGACAATCATTTAGCAGATCTTGTGATGCAGTATATATTCCCGCTTTTGAGGACTTTGGAAACCAAGGACTTAAAAACCAATGGGGAACTTGATTATCAAAATGCTTAATGGCATTTATTGACTCCCTGTTTAAAGAGGAAAGCACTTTCACAAATACCGTTTCTCTTTTTTCATCAACAGAAATATTTTCAAACTCTTTAATTATTTCAACAGCCTCCTGAACCTTATCATGTTTGCCAAAAGAAATTTTAAAGTAATTGACCGTATACCAAGCGTTCGAAATCATCCTGGAAAAAATCTCCTTTTTGGGGATTATTATTTGCCCTTGTTCTACAATCTGAAGAATAGAAAGAAACCAATAATACTTATAAGTCGCAGTTGTATTTCCAAACGAGGCAGATAGAAGATTTATTGGAAGATTGTCTGAATGGGGAAGGGGAATAATCATTAATGTTTTTGAAAAAAGTATAACTAAACTTAATCAAAATCATTAAACAAAAAAAACCACAACCCTTGCGAGCTGTGGTTCTGAGTTTGGACCTATTGATTGTTATCTTCCTCCCAGGGCATTGGCACCTGATACGATCTCAAGGATCTCATTGGTAATAGCTGCCTGACGGGTTCTGTTGTACATTAATCGAAGTTCTTTCAGAAGTTCTCCGGCATTTTCGGTTGCCTTGTCCATCGCAGTCATTCGGGCGCCGTGCTCAGAAGCATTGCTT
>JBKJKX010000089.1:0-49201 GCA_046597285.1 Algoriphagus sp.
GAATATCAAAAAGGTACTGCGCCGGAGACTTTTCAAAAAGCCCTGCAATCTGTCGGCTATGATTTGATCGTGGATGCGGAGGATCCCGACGCGGCACAGGAAGAAGCCCGACAGGACCATTACGAAAAAGTTAAAAAACAAACCATCGGCGCCGCCATTTTGACTCTTCCGATTTTCATTCTAGGCATGTTTTTCATGGAATGGGTTCCGGGACGATGGATTTCACTCGCACTGAGTATTCCTGTCCTGTTCTATTTCGGGAAAGGATTCTATGTCAATGCATGGAAACAAGCGCGGTTTGGAAAAGCAAATATGGACACGCTGGTTGCGCTCAGCACCGGAATCGCCTTTATTTTCAGTTTGTTCAACACGATATTCCCGGAGTTCTGGCATAGTCGCGGCGAGCATCCACATGTGTATTACGAGGCGGCCACCGTGATCATTACGTTCATTTCCTTCGGAAAGCTTTTGGAGGAACGCGCGAAATCAGGAACATCCGAAGCACTGAAAAAACTAATGGGCCTTCAACCAAAAACACTCAAAGTCCTGATCGACGGACAGGAAAAAGAACTCCCGATCGCTTCCGTGCTAGTGGGAAACGAAATCATCGTACGACCGGGAGAAAAAATCCCGGTGGATGGAACCGTGAGCAGCGGAGAATCTTACATCGATGAAAGTATGATAAGCGGTGAGCCACTTCCTGTCTTGAAAAAGTCTGGTGAAAAAGTCTTTTCCGGCACGGTCAATCAGAGAGGCAGTTTCCAGTTCATCGCTGAAAAAGTAGGAAGCGAAACCTTGCTTTCGCAGATCATCCGGAAAGTGCAGGAAGCCCAGGGAAGTAAAGCTCCGGTTCAGAAACTGGTCGATAAGGTCGCCGGGATTTTTGTCCCAACTGTCATCGCAATCTCAATTCTGACTTTCGCCATTTGGATGCTGGTGGGTGGTGAAGATGCATTCACCCACGCATTGCTGACCTCAGTCGCCGTGCTCGTGATCGCTTGTCCCTGTGCGTTGGGTTTGGCTACTCCTACCGCAATCATGGTTGGAATGGGCAAAGGAGCCGAAAACCAGATTCTAATCAAAGACGCTGAAAGCCTTGAATTAGGGCATAAAGTAAATGTCGTGATTCTGGATAAAACAGGTACTATCACGGAAGGCAAGCCGGCTGTGGTGAATTTCGAGTTTGCAGGCAAGGAAATAAGTCGCAGTGATCAGTCACAGTTTCCAGTCGCAGAAGACAGTAAAAATTCGAGGTTTTCAGTTGAGGAAAAAAGGTATTTATCTCTCCTCCTTTCTATTGAGAGCAAATCAGAGCATCCGTTGGCTGAGGCAGTGGTAAAATTTCTGAAGGAAAAAAACATCGAATCAACTCAAATTGACCAGTTCGAGAGTGTGACCGGAAGAGGCGTGAAAGCCTGGAAAAATTCGGATTTGTTTCTGGTTGGCAATGAAAAATTCCTTGTTGAAAATCAGGTGAAGATTGATTCCAACATTCTTCAGACAGCCGAGTCTTGGAGCAAAGAAGCTAAAACAGTGATCTTTTTCGCAGGTGAATCTGGAGTTTTGGCATTGCTAGCTATCTCAGATCGGGTAAAAAAATCCTCTCATTCTGCGATTGAAAAGCTCAAATCCAATGGAATAGAAGTGTATATGCTCACAGGAGATAATCAACAAACTGCCGCAGCCGTGGCTAATCAGGTTGGGGTGACAGATTTCAAAGCTGGTGTAATGCCTTCTGACAAGGCGGATTTTATCAAAGACCTTCAAACAAAGGGGAAAGTTGTTGCAATGGTGGGTGACGGCATCAACGATTCACAAGCGTTGGCACAAGCCGATGTCAGCATTGCGATGGGTCATGGTTCGGATATTGCAATGGATGTGGCCAAGATAACACTGATTACTTCTGATCTGGAGAAAATCCCTCAGGCATTTAACCTCTCTACGCTGACTGTAAATGGAATCAAACAAAACCTGTTTTGGGCGTTCATTTACAATTTGATTGGAATTCCGATTGCCGCCGGACTCCTCTATCCGATCAACGGTTTCCTGCTTGACCCGATGATTGCCGGAGGCGCTATGGCGCTTAGTTCTGTTTCAGTAGTCATGAATAGCTTGAGACTGAAGAAAATGAAGATTTGATTCGTCATTGCGAGCCGAGGAACGAGGCAGTTTGCAGTTTTCAGTTGGCAGTGGGCAGTTGGCAGTTTGCAGTGGGCAAGTCAGAAGGTGGCCTCTATCTTAAATCATATATCTCATATCCTAAATCTTCTATCTCCTATCTTAAATCTTAAATCTAACATCTATCCATATGAAAACTCTGAAATTTAAAACAAACATCAAGTGTGGCGGCTGTATCGCTGCAGTAACTCCTCATCTCAATTCAGCCGACACGGTGGAAAAATGGGAAGTAGACCTCGCAAATCCAAACAAGATTTTGTCCGTCCACGGCGAGAATCTTTCTGAAAAAGAAGTCATCGAAAAAGTCCGGAAAGCTGGCTATACCATCGAAAAAACTGAAGGCTAATCCTTCAGCATATTAAGTCAATATTCAAAAAACACAAAAACTAAAACTATGAAACGCACCCTCTTATTCTCTTTATTCTTCGGCATGGCATTGATCGCTCATGCACAAACCACCAGCCCTATTCTCGCAAATTACCTTAAACTGAAAGATGCTCTAGTAGCCAGCGATGTCACCAAATCAACTCAGGCTGTAACTGAACTTTCAAAAAGCATTGATGCTTCCCCGGAATTTGCTCAGAAAAACGATTTGAAAAAGCAAGTTGCCGTAATGGCCAAAACTTCGGATCTGGAAAAGCAACGTGCGGCTTTTGCTACAGTTTCAACCACCATTTACGCTGCGGCAAAAAGCCAGAAATGGAGCAATCAAGAACTTTTCTACCAGTATTGCCCAATGAAAAAGAGTTATTGGTTGAGTACAGAATCTGCTATCAAAAACCCGTACTACGGTTCCAAAATGCTCGCATGCGGAAGCGTCAAAGAAACTATTCCTGGTAAAAATTAGGAAAGTTTCCTTTTCAATCAGATTTAAGAAAACCAACATTTTCCAAATCTCTGAAACAGGAATATCATCCTTGTCTTCACCATCACTCAATAATTTTGTATGAACTTCAATCAAAAAGCCAGTGTCCTTTTGATCGGACTATTCTCGTTTGTTTTCCAGGCTTTCGCCCAAAAAACAGTTGAATACGATCTCTATGTAAATGACACATTGGTCAATTTCTCAGGCAAGGTAAAGCCAGGCATCTCCGTCAACGGTCAGATCCCCATGCCTACTTTGCATTTCACTGAAGGCGACACGGCTATTATCCGAGTGCATAATAAAATGCACCACGAGACTTCAATCCACTGGCATGGACTGATTGTTCCCAACGAACAAGACGGTGTTCCCTATCTCACCACAGCTCCTATTAAGTCGCACGGGACCCACACGTTTCGCTTTATCCTGAAGCAAAATGGTACGTATTGGTATCATTCACATACGATGCTTCAGGAACAAGTCGGCATGTACGGTGCTCTAGTGATTCATAAGCGAAATGAAAAACCAGGAAACGAAGAAGTAGTCCTACTCAGCGATTGGAGTGATGAAAACCCTCACCAAATCGAGCGATCCCTGCATTATGCGACGGATTGGTACATGGTCAAGAAAAATTCGGTTCAGAGTTATGCGGAAGCAATTGGTGAAGGAAAGCTGAAGACAAAATTCAACAATGAATTCAAGCGCATGCATGCAATGGATGTGAGCGATGTGTATTACGAGAAATATTTGGTTAATGGAAAAGACAGCATCGAACGCAAGCAATACAAACCCGGTGAGAAAGTCAGGCTGAGAGTCATTAATGGAAGTGCATCCACCTATTTCTGGCTTACTTATTCCGGAGGAAAAATCACAGTCATCGCCTCAGACGGGATGGATGTGGAGCCTGTGGAAGTTGACCGATTGATCATCGGGGTTTCGGAAATCTATGATGTCGAAGTCACCGTGCCTGAATCCGGAAAAATGGCTGAATTCCTTTCCACTTCCGAGGATCGAATTGGTTCCGCATCTGTTTGGCTAGGATCGGGAGAAAAGCTTCCTGCAACTCCCCTGCTCCGACTCGATTATTTTGAGGGGATGCAGATGATGAATGACATGATGACCGTCGGAGGCAAAATGAACGATATGGGCATGAGCATGAGTCTCCAGCAAATGGACATGAATGCAGTCATGTATCGGGAGTTTACCGAGCCAGCAACTGCTCCCGCTTCCGAATCAGAAAAAATGGATCATAGCACGATGGATCATTCCAAAATGGGACAAAGTGAAATGAAGGACGAGAAGATGGAAATGGAGAACCTAGATTCCACCAAAATGGATCATGGCATGATGGATCAAAACATGCCAACGAATGGGACAGAAATGGTCACCCTGAATTATAACATGCTGAAATCTCCCGTTAAAACCACCCTTCCCGAAGGACCGATTCGTACGCTGGAGTTTGAGTTAACGGGGAACATGAACCGATATGTCTGGACGCTGGACAATAAGACTATTTCGGAGAGCGATAAAATCCTGATCAAACAAGGGGAAAACATTCGGATCATCCTGAAGAATAACTCCATGATGCGCCATCCAATGCACTTGCATGGGCATTTCTTCCGAGTAATCAATGAAATGGATGAATATGCACCATTGAAAAATGTGCTCGATATCATGCCGATGGAGACTGACACGATCGAATTCAATGCCTCTGAGGAATATGGTAATTGGTTTTTTCACTGCCATATCCTCTATCATATGATGGCCGGAATGGGTCGGATTTTTACTTATGAAAACACTCCCCCAAATCCTCAGATCTCCGATCCTCGGTTTGCTTTGAGGAAAGTATATGCGGATGATCGTCGTTTCTATCTGGGAGCAGAAATAGGATTGGAAAGTAATGGTTCGGATGGTGAAGTCACTTTGATGAACACCCGATGGATGTTTCAAACAGAGTGGAGAGTTGGACTCAATGCCAAAGCAGGATATGAAACAGAAAGTCATTTTGGAAGGCTTTTAGGTCGAAATCAGTTTGCTTTTGCCTACGTCGGCTGGGATTACAGATACCGGGAAGGCGGTGAGGTAGAGGAAAGTATTTTTGGACAAACCAATACCAAGGATAACAGAAATGTGGTCCATCTCGGTTTTCAATACACCGCACCCTGGTTTATTGAGGCTGATTTCAAAGTTGACAATACTGGATATGTCAGACTTCAGCTGAGCCGAAATGATATTCCAATCACCAAGCGGACCCGGCTCTGGGGAATGGTCAACTCTGATCTTGAATATGCATTTGGGGCCCGCTACATCATCACCAAATATATCTCAGCATCCTCGCATTATGACAGCGATATGGGATTGGGAATCGGCGCAATGTTCACTTATTAAGCAAAATAATCTTGTTTTAACAGGCGCCTGAAGAGTAAAAAACTCATTGGGACAAGCGATTGCGTTTCAAGCTTTACCTATCGAAAAAATATTCATGAAGTAGCACTTCTTATACGCAAATGAAAGAAAAGCCCAAGTCCAGCTTCTTGTGAAAGTATCCCAACTGCGGTCTTTGCGAAACCCTCGAGTTCTTTGCGGTTAAAAAAGAAGTTCAGCCAAAATGCCAATTTTGAAAGCAAGTTAGAACCTTTCGATCTGTGAGGACACAGACCGAGGAGTCGGAAAAAATATTCATGAAGTAGGATTTCTCACACACAATTGAAAGAAAAGCCCAAGTCCAGCTTCTTGTGAAAGTATCCCAACTGCGGTCTTTGCGAAACCCTCGAGTTCTTTGCGGTTAAAAAAAGACCTCCAGAAAAAACATCCTAGCGTCATTACAGACAATCGTTTCTGCATAAAAGTTAGGAACGGTTTAGAAAGTGAAATTCCTGAATCTTATCTTTCGCTCTTTCTTGATGATTCAACCAATCCAATCACAGGTTTTTCTCTTCTGGATTACCCACGGAAAGAGAAATTGAAAGGTCTAAACAATGCGTATAAAACCACTCCAAACTCTACTTTTACTAGTAGGATTCATTCTAGTTTCAAGCACCTTGTCAGCTCAGCAAATCCCTGTGATGCTTCCTGTAGTTTCTTCGAAAATCAATGGAATCAACATATTTGGGAAACCTGTTGACCAGCAAACTAGGTGCGTACATTGGCATTCTCAGCTGGATGTAATAGCGATCAAGTTCAAATGCTGTGACAACTATTATCCTTGCTTTACCTGTCATGAAGAAACTACTGACCACAAACCTGAAGTTTGGCCATTGGCTGAATTCGATTCAAAAGCAATTCTTTGCGGCGTCTGCGGGACAGAATTGACCATCAATGAATACATGAGCAGCGATAATACTTGCCCAAAATGCCAGGCTGCTTTCAACCCCGGTTGCAGCAAGCATTATCATTTGTATTTTGCAACGGAGGAAAAAAGAGAATAACGATCGGGGAAACCCAAAAGCCTACAACCTTAGAAACAACAAGCTTATACCCCAGAAAATGCGCAAAAACAATCAATACTTCGCCCGAAAAATCCATCGATTTCTGGGAGTTTTTATAGGGATCCAGTTTCTTTTTTGGACGATCAGCGGACTGTATTTCAGTTGGTCAGATATTGATGAGATTCACGGAGACCACTTCCATCAGGATCATATGATGCATCAATCGGTAAGTAATTTGGTTGATTTGAGTAGGTTGGATTCCACTCTGGAAATCTCAAAAATGGAACTCAGGTTCGTCAATCATCAGCCTTATTATTGGGTAAATGAATCCAAACTTTTCAATGCTCAATCAGGTGAAGCCAAAGGGGCAATCTCCGAAGAAGAAGCAAAACAAATCGCAAAGATTTTCATCAAAGGAGATTTTAAAATCAAGTCCGCTGAATACCTGACCGAAACGGGTTCGCATCACGAATATCGAGGACGACCGCTTCCTGCTTGGGCTGTAAACTTTGAGCATCCGGAAAACCTAACCGCCTACGTCGATGCCAAAAGCGGCAATTTCGAGCGGGTCAGACACAGCAGTTGGCGTTGGTTTGATTTTCTTTGGATGTTTCACACCATGGACTATGCCGGCCGAGACAATTTCAACAATTTGCTCTTGAGAGCTTTTTCACTGTTTGGATTGGTGACGATTGCCTCCGGATTTACGCTTTTCTTTATGACTTTGAAAGGAAGAAAGAGGTGAGTTGAAGGAAGTGGGATGTTGGAAGTGGGAAGTTGGAGGTTGGAGGATGATGAAGAATGTATGATGGCTGATATATGATGTATGATTTGTAAACCCAAATCATACATCATATATCATAAATCTTAAATCTAAAATCTCCCATCTTACCTTCAAAGCGTAACTCTCAGACCCAAAAACCCTCTTATTCCCTGATTTGGTGCGAACACGTAATTTGGATCAAAGGTAAGCGCATTTGGATTTTCGGGAGTTGGGACCACCGAACCATCTGGTGCGAAAACAACATTTTTGTCAAAAGGATCAAAAGATCGTGCAATGCTGTTGGCCGGAGGCGTGAAATTCAGCAGGTTTTTTACCCCTGCATAAACCTCCCACTTCTCTCCTATTTTTTTGGTCAGCTGGATATTCTGAATGCTATACCAAGGTGAATATTCAGGACGGTCATCAAGGTCTCCCAAAAGTGGCAACCTCATTGGACTATAGACATTTCCAGTGTAATCCACCGACAAACCCAATCTGATAAATTCATATCCGATAGACCAAACACCGGAAAATTTCTCAGTGAGCAATTGTCGCGTTTTGATTCCCTCCTCTTCTATACTCACATCCATGAGCGTGGCCCCCGCATTCGTCGTAAATCCATTTGCCCATGCGACATCAATATTCAGTGAAACCCCTTTTGAAACAGCCGATCCATCCAAATTTGAATAGATGATTAGATTGGGATTCGTTTCGTAATCCGGGATAATTCGGTTGGTGAAATAGGTATAAAACGCACTTGCATCAAAACCGATAAAAGTACCGGATGTAGAATAGATCTTTTTCACCAGGTTAGCATTCATATTCCAGCTTTGCTCAGGTTTCAATTCCTCGGTGAAAACAACGTCTCTCGCTCCTGTCAATGCTGCGTGATCTTCTGTGAAAACGTTGGCAACTCGAAACCCATTTCCTCCGGAAAGTCTGAAAACCGTGGATTTGTCTGCTGATGAAAGTTTGTAATTTACCCGTGGCGAGAAGATCGTCCCATGTAGTGAATTGTAGTCAACTCTTGCTCCCAAAAGCAAGCTTTGCCATTCAGTGAATTTGATTTCATCCTGAAGAAATACACCCGGTAAATGAGTAACGGAAGGCTGATTTAGTCCCACTGACTCCTTTGAAGTGGCAGAGGTGTTGTCATCGTAAAAAGTATATCTATAGGCCAATCCAAACAAAAGGTTATGTTTTTGTACCGTTTTAGCCCACGTAAATTGACCAAAACCCACGTATTGATCAGCTAGATAAATGGTGGTTCCATAGACTGAGTTCTGGTTATGTCCATTCGCCGAAAACTGAAAATTGATATTTTCTGAACCCGGTAATTGCCAGGTGCCAAAAGTTTCCCAACGACTGGTATAGATACTCTCACCGTAAACTTTATCTCCGCCACGAAATTCCGGTGCCCAGTTCATTTCTCCACCCCATCGATTCTCATACACATAGCGACCTGCCAGATTAAACACTTTATTATCCCGTCGGATGAAATTTAACTTTTGAAAAACTGAAATCCTTTTGGCCAGCGTCAAATCAGTAAAACCATCTCCATTATTATCAATCGGATAATCATAGTAAAAACCGTTGATTCCACTTAGAGACTGAACCTTCTTCCCCCAATCCGATCGGATTCCCAGATCAAGATTTACTTCCCCCCAACCTGTTCCAAATGCATCAATTGCCAGTTTAGGTGCTGATTCTGGTCTTTTCGTGATCACGTTGATCAAGCCGCCAACAGCTTCGGAACCATAAAGTGTGGATGCCGGACCTTTGACCACCTCGATCCGATCAATCAGTGCCTGCGGAATTCCCGTCAATCCATACACAGTTGACAATCCCGACACAATCGGCATACCGTCGATCAGCACCATCGTATAGGGACCTTCCAATCCGTTGATATGGATATCACCCGTATTGCAAACGTTGCAGTTGATTTGTGGGCGAACACCATTCACATTTTGAAGCGATTCGAAAATCGAAGGAGTGGGATTCGCCCGGAAGAAATCTGATTTGTACACTTCAACCGGAACGGGGCTATCTAGCTTCGAAACTTCTTGCATGGTGCCGCTTATTACCACTTCGTCTAACCCGCCGTCCATTTCACTTAAATTGAAAATCAGTTCAGATTCAGATTCAAGAGGGATTTTAATCGTTTTCTGATCAGTTTGAAAACCAATCATGGAAGCCTGTATTGTATAGGTTCCGCTTTGATTAACCGGTATTGAAAAAGCTCCATTGATATCAGTGACAGCTCCTTTGGAGGTTCCCTTGATCAAAACATTGGCAAATTCTAAAGGCTCAGAACCGGCTAAAACCTTTCCCGAGACTTTGAAGGATTGGGCAAATCCTTGAAATCCGGTGAAGACCAGGAGAAAGATTGAGAAGAGGATTCGTCGCATAAGTTTATTAGATACGACAAAAGTATAATGTTAGACCCATCTAACAAAATTGTTTTCAATAAATTATTATAATATTTGGTACCTCAAGGAATAAAAGATGGCATCACAAACGGAAGAAAACTACCTGAAATCACTTTTTAACCTCGCCAATCCAGAAGGCGAGGTCAACATCTCAGACCTAGCCACTCAAATGCAAGTGAGCATGCCGACAGTAAATAGCATGGTGAAAACTTTGCAGAAAAGCGGTTGGCTAATTTATGAAAAATATAAGCCTGTGACACTGACTTCAAAAGGACAAAAAGAAGCGGCATTAATCATTCGAAAGCATCGACTTACAGAAATGTTTTTGGTAAATAAGATGGGATTTGGATGGGAGGAAGTTCATGAAATAGCTGAACAGATTGAGCATATTCACGGTCCAAAACTATTCGAAAGAATGGATGAAATGATGGGTTTCCCGACCATAGATCCACATGGATCTCCGATCCCGGACAAACAAGGCAGAATTCAGGAAATCAATTACTTATCTCTTTCAAAAATAAAGCCTTTACAGACAGTATCTCTTGCTGCATTGGCTAATTCTTCAACGGAGTTTTTGGAGTTTTTGAACAGCAGAAATTTGAGTTTGGGTACCGAATTGCATATCCTTTCCAAAGAGGCTTATGACCAAAGTATAGTCGTCAGCTACCTCGATCATCCAGGTGAAACTCTAAGTGAAAAAGTCTGCGAGAAACTCCTCGTGCGAATCTTAGATTTATGATGTAGGATTTAGGATGTAGGATGTAGGATGTAGGATTTTTGACCCAAATCATAAATCTTATGTCTTAAATCTCACATCTTAAATCTAAAATCAAGGCTTCCATCCCCGATTCAACTTTTTATCAGCATTGGATTTCTTCTCCTTCAAACGTCTTTCGATTGCGCCCTTTCCTGGTCTGGTCGCTTTTCGGATCTTTTTCCTTTCAAAAGCTTTGCGAAGCAAATCTCCAAATTTCTTAATCACCAACTCCTTATTTTGAATCTGAGACCGTTTCTCTTGGGATTGAAGATTTAAGAAACCCTCTTGGTCAATCTTATTTGGAAGTTTTTGATTTAAAATCAGTTTTTCTTCCTCAGATAAAAACGCGGAATTATTTACATCAAAACTTAGCTGAACCTTCGTTTCAACTTTGTTTACATTTTGACCACCAGGTCCGCCGCTTCTTGCAGTTTGGAATTGGAGTTCAGATAAAAAAACACCTTCAGAAAGGCGCTGATTGATGGATTTGAAAGCAGACATTACGTTTTAAAAACAAGAAATCATATGAAAAACGGCTAACCGAATGACTTGCAAGTTAACTCAAAACTGAAATTTTTTACCGCTTTCCTAATTTTTGGTTGGATTTCCTGTCAGATTCAAACCAATTGGATAAGTGTTTAAAAGACTCAAAAAATTGATCCATCTGAATTCACCAATTAAAAAAACCGGAAGCCTAAGTTTCAAAAACTGAGACTTCCGATAAGTTCTAATTAGTCATCAATCTTCAATATTCTCAACACTGGTTTCCCAATGCCTGCTGGCTTTTTTCTCACCAATAGAATGCTTATCTGTTAATCTTTCTTCAATTGAATCTTTGGTTCTCTCTGTAGCTTTTCTTGGTTTTTTTGGCTCAAAGGTCTTTAGGAGTAAATCCTTAAATTTCTTGATTACGATTTCTTTATTTTCAAGCTGAGACCTTCTTTCCTGTGCTGATAAATAAAGCATCCCATCCTGGTTGATTTTTTTCGGAAGCTTTCTAAAGAGCGTTATTTTCTCATCATCTGTCAGATAAATTGAGCTTTGGATATCAAAAAGCAACTGAACTTTTGACTCAATTTTATTGGTGGTTTGGCCTCCTGGTCCGCTACTAAGGGAAGTGCGGAAATGGAGCTCATGTAAGAGGTCTCCCTCTGTGATTCGGAGATTTATTGGCTTTTCCATGTGGACGGTTGTTAAAATTAACTATACCTAAAATACGAAAAAATCAGGATTAAAAACCTGTCTTTAATCATCCTTTTCAGTGATTAAATGCTTTAAATCATTCTGAAATTATTGCTAAAAGTCCTGCTCCTTTCCGGAAAGGTGGATAAAAAAATCAAGTCTAAATTAGTTTCTGACATCCTTACAAAAACATTCATGAAGTAAGACTTCACAAACGGAAATGAAAGAATAACCCAAGTCCAGCTTCTGGAGAAACAGGACAACTGCGACTTTTGCGAAACCTTTGTGGCTTTCGAGAAACTCAAAACCATCTTTGCCAGACATATTGATGTCCAAAAAAATCAAATCCGGCTTTAACCTGTTGCATTCCTCAATTGCCTCCTCTACCCGATCTGAAAATCCTACGATTTCCAAATCCTCAAAAGGTTGAAGCAAGACTTTCAATTCCTCCAATGCGAGTAATTCATCATCGACTAAGTAGACAAAGTTTTTCATTTCAAAGAATTGGATAGGTGATTCTAGCGACAACTTTTGTATCTGATATTGAATGCAGGACGAATGATGATCTGTCAGAGAAAAGGCTTTGTAGTCGCTTTTGAAGATTATTCAGGCCTATTCCCTGATTGAATGTTTCCTTGAGCTTTCCTGAATTGATCACTTCAATCAAGATGTTTTTTCCACGGATTTTGCTTTTCGATCCAAATTCCGCCTCCTTCTGGAAGCTGCGTGATTCCATGCTTGATGGCATTTTCGGCCAGAGTCAACACCATTGCAGGAGGCACTTTCACATCCAAGGATTCTTGTTGAAGAAATATGAACATCCAAGCACTTTCCAAAGCGGATTTGCTCGAGTTCTAAATATTTGACCACTTCATTAATTTCCTCATTGAGCGCGATCAAAGGTGATTTTTCATAATTAAGCGTAAAGCGGAGCGACTCTGACAGCTTGATAATCGCATCCCGAGCCTTTTCCTGATCAATCAAAACCAAGGCTTTGATGCTGTTCAAGGCATTGAAAAGGAAATGCGGATTAAGCTGATTTTTTAGGAGTTCCAATTCCGCGGACTTAGCGACGTTCTCCAAAAGCAACTTTTGCTCGGTGATTTCAGAGTTCTTTTTCAGAATATGATACAGGTAGTAAATGATAATCCAGACGATCACATATCTGCCCAGATTCATGATTTGCCCAAAAAAACCGATCCAGAATTCGCTACTTCTGAGGGAATTATTATCCTCAATCAAATAAGGTAAGTAGAGTAAAATCGCCATAATCAACGATAGCATCATCACATCAAAAAAAGCTTTAAACCAAATCATGGAAAGGGATTGTTGAAAAACCTCAAACTTGATAAAAAATACTTTATAAATATGAGAAGCGAATAACCCGACGGTAGAAAGAATGACAAATTGCTGGAAATATTCCCACTTGAACTCGCCAAGTATGAAAAAGGTATAATTAATGGTTTCAATGAAAATAATGGAGCTCCAGCCTAAAATCTGGAGCAACCAATAAATTTTGGCTTTAGTAAGCGAAATGGAGGTGTTCTTTTCCATTAATTTTGAAGTGCAGGAATATTTTCCGTTTGTTTAATCGGTTCCACAGAATAGCCTGCCTTTCGTAGGAGGGGAATCAGACCAAACTCTCCTCCCAAATGCCCTGCACCTACAGCCACAAAAACGGAATTTCTTTTCATGGCTTCCTCCATCTTGGGCACCCAGGATTTATTCCGATCATCGAGCAAAATATTTCGATAGTCAGACATCATTTCACTGTCATTCATGACCTTATCTAGCGCATCAATATCCTCTGACTGGAAAGCAGACATCATATTTTGCAGCTCGTTGTCAGATTCATTAGTTGTAACAAGCTTTCCTAGCACTTCTAGTTGCAAATCCTGCGGTATCTGATCAAAAATTCCCACTTGGAATTCAACAGTTTCCAGTCCA
The DNA here is from genome assembly GCA_046597285.1 of Algoriphagus sp. Lineage (GTDB taxonomy): Bacteria > Bacteroidota > Bacteroidia > Cytophagales > Cyclobacteriaceae > Algoriphagus. The sequence continues at coordinate 13,547 of JBKJKX010000089.1, forward strand.
GCCAGAGGAATATCGGTTTCAGCTGCTTTTGAGGTAAAAAAAGTCTCATGGCTTTCTATTTCGGTGCAGGGAAGGGTCTTAAGCAAAACCATCGAACTCAACACAAATGGCTTCAAAACCCCCAATTGAGCTAGGCCGGCACCATAATTTTTCAAAAGGAAGGCAACAAGCGCGGCAGCTTCAGATTCTTCCATTTCACTTTTGATGTTTTTCATTTCAGGATTCAGAGAAACCTGCTGCATCTTGGTTTGGAGCTCGGGATCACCCATATCGAGTTCGAGGATGAGCTGTTCTGCACTTTCAAACGCTGAAGTAATTCGATTATCCATCACAAAATCTGATTTGCAAATGATATGAATCGTCCCAAAAAGGTAAGATTCTTTGGCGAGCCCATTTCCGCTAACTTTCCAAAGCAAAGAGCTCTCCTGTCCTTTTGCGCTTCCCACCATCCCTATCAAAATCAGAATGGATAAGGTGAATTTTTTTAAAATGTTCGGTTACATAGTTGTTGTTTTTTAAATGATGGACCAAAGTAGAATCGAATAACTTCAAGTTGATCTACCTAATCCATAAGTGCATGAATTTGTCGATAAATGAAGATCGAGATAAATCAAAAATTTTCAGGTTTTATTTAAAACATATTTCAACCAAATAAACATCAGGCAAACGACTCAATTCAAAATCAGTTTGATTCTCAATTAAATATCATATTTTGATCTTCAACTCTATCAAACCCAAAACACTATGAAAAATAGAAGAGAATTTTTGATAAAATCAGCACTCAGTGCTACGGGATTGGTTATTGCTCCTTCATGGCTGCAGGGTGCTCCATCCCTTATCAAATCCTGGAATAAACCGGATTCATTGATAAATGGCGTACAAATCGGATGCATCACCTACTCATTCAGATCGCTTCCAGATCAAAGTGCGGAGGCCACCTTGAAATATGTGGTTGACAGTGGTCTTAGCGCAATCGAACTGATGGGGGATCCTGCAGAAACCTTTGCTGGAATGCCTGCGCCGACATTCAACCGCAGCCGATCGTTCCAGCTTGGCGGTAAACTACGAAGAGGCGAAACGCTGACTGAAGATGAGACCAAAGAACTAGCAGATATCCGGGCACAATCCGATGCCTACAACAAAGTAGTCTCAGATTGGAGAGCTAAAGTGGATATGAAGAAATTTGAGGAAGTGAGGAAAATGTATAAAGACGGTGGGGTAAGTATCTATGCTTTCAAGCCAAATGCGTTTGGACAAAACAACACAGATTCTGATATCGCCTACGGAATGAAAGCTGCAAAAGCTCTTGGTGCAACGCACGTGACATTAGAGCATCCATCGGACGATGCACATACGCTGAAGCTTGGCAAAATGGGTGAGCAATACGGCATGTCAGTTGGATATCATGGCCACGAGCAGGAGACATTTTCTTTTTGGGATACTGCGCTTGCGCAAAGTCCGAAAAATGCGCTGAACCTGGATTCCGGTCACTACATCGCGGCAGGTCAAACAGATCTGATTCCGCTGATTCAAAAGCAACATTCAAGAATACTGAGCATGCATACCAAGGATCGCCAAACTCCTGCAAATGGAAAAGGAAATTTACCATGGGGAACCGGTGACACTCCAATCAACGAAATCCTTCAAATGATGAGCAAAAACAAGTATAAGTTTCCTGCTACCATCGAACTGGAATATCAAGTTCCTGAAGGCTCAGATGCCGTAAAAGAAGTTCAGAAATGCATGGAATATTGCCAAAAGGCACTTGCTTAAAACAAAGAAACCGAGTCCTCACTGGCTCGGTTTCTTTGTTTTATTATTTTTTAATCTCTGCGGCAAGGGTTGTTATGGGTCGTTCCAAAATCGGAACCATTTCAGATCTCACTTCAGCGAATAACTTTCGGATTCGGCAGGTTTTTTCATCTTCGCATTCTGGGCAGGATTCATAAAACCGCTCAGAAATACAGGGAATTAGAGCAATTGGTCCATCTACCACACGCATGATTAGGGCTATACTTATCTCCGAAGGATCTTTTCCCAAAGTATACCCACCTTCTGCTCCCCTCACACTTTTGACGAGATGGTGGGATTTCAGATCTCTCAATATATTTTCCAGAAACTTGTAGGGAATGCGTTCCCTTTCCGATATCAACTTGGCCGACACAGGCATCAACTCAGGATGATCTTGGAGGAAAAGTATGGTTTTAATCGCGTATTTGGCTCTTTTGGATAACATAGCTACTTTATTATTACTTCGAAAGTACAAAAAAACTTTCTCCAAAAATTCAGATTTCATTAGAAAAGGTCTCCTTCCTCTTACTCTTTTTAAGAGTGTCAAGAATAAACTTGATTCGATTTCATTAGTACATTAACCTTGGAATTAATGCCCTTTGGGCTCCATCTCTCCTGCCTTTATCGCTATTTCCAACCGATTCACTTTTGGCGGAATGGGACAGGTGGCAAAGGAAGTAAAAGCGCAGGGCGGATTGTATGCATAATTGAAATCAACACGGGTCATTCCATTTTTGTCTGGATAATTGACATACATATACCTGCCTGTTGGATAGGTTTTAGTCTCATTTGTCAAGTCTGAAAAAATTATAAAAAGCTTCCCAAATTCATCCACAGCAGTCAATTCATACTTATTGCCTTGAATCTCAAATTTCAATAAACCCATCACTTTCCATTCAATGACCTGACCGAGAACATTTGGTATGTTAATGGTTTCGTTGAATTTGGGAATAAATAAAGCTTCGACAGAAAATGCTGAATCGTATTCAAAATAAGGAACCGATTGAAATTCGGCCAAACCAGCATGTTCTAAATCCCTCAATCTCATAGCAAATTGGTCACCACGATTGATGACGGTCCATTTCCATCGTCCAAAATAAACAGCTCCTTGCCCATATGTTTTCACTGGGTATTGAAGCGTAATGCCAGGAGCTTTCAACTTGTGCTTTTTCAACACTTTTGGACTGAAAAAGAACCAAACAGAATTTTGAATTCTAGGGTTTGGAAATCATCTTTTCAAAAAATAACAACCCAAAATTGATGAAGTATTGAGCTAAGCCTTCCGATTTAAATTAACAAAAGGAAAGTCCTTTCTATTTCTATCAAAAAGGGTTAATTCCGCCTTCTTTCATTGTTTGTAGTTTTTTGCCTTTTCAATAATCCGATCTCCTTCAATTTTATAGCGCCACAATAATATTAAGTACCCCATTAAATCAGCTACTTTTTTTTCTGAAAAAAGAAAAAATAATCCGGCCCATTTTTATTTGGCGAAGTAAATATATCTTTGCCTATAATTCCTATCTACCAGATATGAATTATGTTTTTTATAGAATTTAAAAATTCAAACCTATTCATAAGCATATGAGAAAATCTCTATTAGCTGTATTCGCCTTTTTATTTCTTCATAATGTGGGGCAAGCTCAGGTTGAAATCAACGGAATAGTGAAGGATTCATCAGGTGAACCTTTGATAGGATCTACAGTATTGCTCAAAGGAACAAACACCTTTACCTTGACAGATGAAAAAGGAGAATTTTCTCTCAAATCTCCTTCCCCCTACCCAATCAGTATCCAGATTAACTTTGTTGGTTTCAAAGCGTACGTGGTCGACCTCGATTCCGCGCCATCAGAGGTCATCATGGTTATATTGGAGGACGATCTTGAACTTGCCGAAGTCCTGATTACTGCTCGCCGAAGAACAGAAGAAGTCCAAAAAGTACCCATTCCCATATCTGTGATAGGTGGTCCAAAAATTGAAGAATCCGGTTCATTCAATGTTAACCGAGTGAAAGAGCTAGTTCCTACTGTTCAACTTTATTCTTCCAATCCGAGAAACACCACGCTGAATATCAGAGGACTTGGTTCAACATTTGGGCTTGCCAACGACGGGATTGATCCTGGGGTAGGTTTTTATGTTGATGGGGTATATTTCGCCAGACCCGCTGCAACCGCTTTAGACTTTGTGGACATTGAGCAAATCGAAGTTTTGAGAGGACCTCAGGGGACACTTTTCGGAAAAAATACCACTGCTGGCGCATTCAATATTTCCACTAAACTACCAAGTTTCAAAAGTGGAGGAACAGTTGAGTTGAGCTATGGGAACTTTGGATATGTTCAAGCAAGAGCATCTTTAACTGGACCTTTATCCAAAAATTTGGCTGCAAGAGCATCTTTTTCAGGAACCCAACGAAATGGAACTATTGAAAACATAGTTTCTGGGAAATACATCAATGATCTGAATAATTTGGGTTTCAGAGGACAATTGCTTTACAATCCATCCAGCAAATTAGAAATCATCTTGGCAGGTGATGTAACCTCCCAGCGACCGGATGGCTATGCCCAGGTAGTGGCAGGAGTAGTCGAGACACAACGAGCCCCCTATCGTCAATTCGACCAAATCATTGCTGATTTGAATTACGATTTACCTTCGAGAAATGCTTTCGACAGAAAAGTGGATCACGATACACCATGGAGATCAAACAATGATTTGGGCGGTATTTCATTAAACGCTGATATTGATATTGGTGAAGGGACTTTGACTTCCACCACTGCCTGGAGATACTGGAACTGGGGACCGTCTAATGACAGGGATTTTACAGGTTTGCCGGTACTTTCACTTTCTCAGGCACCATCCAAACATGAGCAGTTTTCTCAGGAAATTCGTTATGCCGGAGATTTTTCAAAAAAACTAAGTGGAGTATTTGGGGTGTATTATCTAAGTCAAAATCTGAAAACAACTCCCTATCATACCGAAGAATCAGGGGCAGCTCAATGGAGATTTTCCCAAAGCACAGCCAGTCCTCTTTGGGCCACACCCGGATTACTTGACGGCTATGGCAGCAGAACCACTTCATCTTTAGAATCAATTGGGGCTGCTGTTTTTGGCCAACTCGATTGGGCTATTACCGAAAAACTTCATTTACTGCCCGGTATCCGATTCAACTACGACAAAAAAGATGTCGATTACGATCGGGTGACTTATGGTGGATTGGAAACTACTGATCCGGCTTTACTAGCCATCAAGCGATCGGTTTATTCCCCACAAAGCTTCGTTGCCACAGTGGAAGATCAAAACTGGTCTGGACAAGCCACTTTAGCATACCAGTTCAATGACAAAATCAATGCATTCGGAACCTTCTCAACTAGCTATAAACCAGTAGGGATCAACTTGGGAGGACTTCCTACAGTTGCAGGTCAACCCTTACTAGAATTGGCAGAAGTCAAGCCAGAATATGTGAAGCATTTTGAGCTCGGAATCAAGACCTCTCCGTCGAAAGGATCAACCCTGAACATCGTAATTTACAGCACCAATATTGAAGACTATCAGACACTTGTACAAACTGCAGAAATTGGAGTTAACCGTGGATACCTTGCAAACGCAGAAGAAGTTAGAGTGCTGGGTCTTGAATTAGATGGAAACATCCGAATCAGTCCGGCATTCTCAATGAATGGAGCCATAGCATATACTGACGCGATTTATGTTTCCTTCACTAATGCACCTGTTCCATTAGAGGAAACCGGGGGCGAGTTCGCATTCAAAGATATCTCAGGAGGAAGGCTTCCAGGAGTCTCCAAGTGGGCGGGATCTTTTGGTGGAGAATATTCCAAAACAGCAAAATTTTTCAGCAAATCAGGAAGTTTCTTTTTCACATCTGATGTATTCTTTCGATCTGAATTTTCTTCCAGCCCCTCTTCTTCTAAGTTTTTGAATGTCGATGGCTATGCTTTGGTCAATGCCCGAACAGGTTTCAGAGTGAAAGAAGGGTTTTCAGCATTCATCTGGACCAGAAATTTTTTGAATCAAAACTACTTCGAGCAGCTTTTGCCAGCATCGGGAAATGCAGGACAATATGCGGCTGTATTAGGTGATCCCGCTACGTATGGAGTCACTTTCAAATATTCATTTTAAAGTTGATTTTGATTTCTTCAAAATTAACCCCGAATTGGACTGCTACTATGTGATGATGCCCAAAAGGAAAAGGTCGTAAATGAGAAATTGACCAAAAAAAGGATTATTGTCTTTTTATAGATGGAACTCCTTATTGAATGGAGGCATTGATCTGTGAAAACTGGATTTTAGATTTTAGGCTACAGCCAAGTAAAAAGTCCTGATACTTAGCAGAATGATCAAAATCCCCACCGCAATCATCAGGTATTTTGGCTTGATCAATTTACAGATATAAGCAGCAAACGGCGCTGCAATGATACCACCCAAAATCAAACCCAATACCGGTGCAAGACTTAATTCCTTGACAAAAAACAAAAAAGTAGAAGCACTTGCCAGTGACACAAAAAACTCAACAAAGTTACCCGTGCCGATGGCATAGCGCGCGATCTTTCCTTTACTAAGCAGGGTACTATTAACGATAGGTCCCCATCCTCCTCCTCCAATTGCATCAGCAAAACCGCCGGTTGTCGCCAACACTGGCAAACTTCTGCTTTCCCGGTTGAATTTTGATGCATGCTTCTTTTTGACTTTTCTCAGGATGACTATTCCCATCACAAAAAGGTAAAGCGCAATAACTGGCTTCACCAATTCTCCATCCACATTGGACAATAAAAATGCACCTATTATTGATCCCAACACACCCGGAATCAAAAGTTTTTTGGCAAGCTTCCAGTCTACATTACCCATTTTCCAATGTGAGATCCCTGAAGCTAAACTTGTAAAAACCTGCGCAAAATGGACCCATGCCGAGGCAGCAGCCGGAGGAATTCCTATTCCCAAAAGTATGGAGTTACAACTCACACCATAGGCCATTCCCAAGGCTCCGTCAATACTTTGGGCGACAAAACCAACTAGTAAAAACCAAAGAAACATCTCCATATCCAATTCCCAGCTTTTGATCGATTCTGTCAAGGTTTGGGTAACCATCAAAACAAAAACCATTGCCGCAAAGGCAAAAAACATGGACCAAAATGGCTCTGTTCTTAATCGGAGGATCAGTTTTTCCATGAAAGGCTTCAATAGGGAGAGGTAAGAGAACCAAAATTACAAACAAAAATTATTAATCCTATCATTTTAATAGGTTTAATAGGCTTAATGAAAAAAACCATAATAGAAGTTTATTATGGAATAAAAACAAAAAAAAACCGCAGCTCACCCTGCGGTTTTAATGTGGAATACTGATTCTGCCTTAATACTTAGCAAGCATCGTAAAGACCCACAATTCGTTTTCCAATTCAAAGACGATTCGTCTTAACAATTTTCCTGAAATATTATCATTTTCGTCTTCTGCCTCTATTGCAGCCCAACGACTTGCTACGATCAATTTTCGTAATCCATTGACAACATGGATAACATTTTCCTCATCGGAATTATCCGCAATGATTTCTTCCAGATTACTGTACTGGAGGGATTCATAGGAGGAGTGAATTGGTTTTATTCCCGTCATCACTCTTACAGCTAAGCTCTGTATATCCTCAGAAAGTTTTTCAGACAGATCTTCCAATTTTTGATGAAGAAAAAAGACATTCGGCCCTTTGAAATTCATATGATAACCCTTTACCCTTTGGGTGAAAATAGTGTAATCAGAAAGCAAACTTTTCATCTGACCAGCTACCTTTTGATTCCCAATTTTTGTCAAACTGGAAGAGGGACTGATGGTGAGTTGGCTTTCGAAATTCATAAGGTTTTTCATTTATATCTTTCCATTTTCAATTGAAGTGCCAGTTGCATATTCGAAAAATAAAATCTGGTGCCGTCGCAATAAAGTCGTGAAAACCAGCCTAAAATCCTTTTTAGAATCCTTGCTTCTTATTTCTCGTCTAATTTTTATTAATTACCAGAAACTGAATCGGGGCAAAAAATCCCGAAATGGGCAATTCCAATCCATTAGTATAACAAGCAAAAAAAATGACCCCTACAGGTCATATTGTCTCATTTTGTTGAATAAAGTCTTACGATCAATTCCCAATTGTTGGGCAGCTTTAGTTCGATTATACTTTACTTCTTCGAGAACTCTTCGGAGAACTTCAGCTTCTGCGCCAGCCGCCGCATTTTTAAGACTTCGAATGGGTTTCTGCTTTCTAACAGAAGTTTCAATTTCTTCCGGAGAATCCGAGAAATTGAATTTTCTCGAATAGACAACTTCAGGAGGCAATCCAGATACAGAAACCGATTTTCCATTAGAAAGTAGAATAGCTCTTCTGATTACGTTACGCATTTCCCGCAAGTTTCCTGGCCAGGAATAATCATTGAAGACATCCATTACCTCAGGGTCAAATCCCTTGACATCTTTTTTCAATTCTTCGTTAGAAATCTCCAAAAAATGGAGGGCAAATGCCTCAATATCATCTTTCCTGTCGCGCAGTGGCGGAACATTTATACTAAATTCGTTGAATCTAAAGTATAGATCTTCACGGAATTTACCCTCCTGAACAGACTTTCGCAGGTCCTCGTTTGAGGCGACCAGTATCCTAACATCGATTGATCTATCTTTTACCCCTCCTATTCTTCTCAACTTTCTCTCCTGAACTAAGCGAAGAAGCCCTACTTGAATTTCATAGGATAGATTAGAGATTTCATCCAAAAATATCGTACCACCGTCCGCCATTTCAAACTGACCAGGCTTCTCTGCATGAGCACCTGTGAAGGCTCCTTTTTCATGTCCCCAAAGTTCACTTCCTGCCAATTCCTTGGTCAAAGCACCACAATCGATGGCAATGAAAGGCTTACCGGCCCGCTCGCTTTGATCGTGTATTATTTTGGCGATGTTTTCCTTACCCGCTCCACTTTCCCCGTAAATCACCACACTGAGATTTGTGGGGGCTACAAGTTGAATCTCTTTATAAAGTTTTTTAGATTCCTTTCCAATCCCCCTGAGATAACCTTCAGTGGAATTTAATTTTGCATGCTTTTTAGAACTATGAATTTCACTATTCGAGGTCAAGGAATAAGTTGAATTATCTATGTTCATAGACAAAGCCCTCTCGATCAAACTGATGATCTCATCAGGAATCAGTGGCTTGGTTAAATAATCAAAAGCTCCTTTCCGGATCACTTCTACAGCAATTTTAACATCGGCATATCCGGTAATAATTGCTACCTGAGTTCCTGGAGAAATCTGTTTCACTTTTTCAAGAACATCTCTTCCATCCATATCACGGAGTTTGAAATCACAGAAAATTAGGTCGTAGCGAGAATTTTTCACCATATCAAGACCGTTTTTACCGGAAATTGTGGTCTCAACCTCATATCCTTTCTTTGTCAGAAAACGATCCAAAAGTTGGCAGATGTCAATATTGTCGTCTATTACTAGAATTTTCGCCATGGGATTCTTGGTTTTTAATTTTAATTATCTGTGAATTAACCGCTTGTTCAAGTTTATAAAGACTGAACGGTTTACTGAAAAAATCAATTGCACCCAGTGAACGTGCTGTATCTCTATCTTTTTGAGTAACAAAAGCACTCATCATAATGACTTTATCTGATAAGTGCGCCTTTTCTAATTGGTGTAATTCTTCAAGACCATTCCCATCTGGAAGATTTACGTCGAGAAAAATCAGGGATGGCGTTACATCCTTTAATATTTTTCTTCCTTTAGCAAGTGTGCCAGCAGATTCCACATCAAACCCTTTCATAGCCAAAAATCGGACAAAAAGTGCTCTTATTTCTTCTTCATCTTCCACCACCAGAATCACATGTTTTTTCATCATTATCAGATTTCCGGAAATAAGAAAAGCCTAAATGGATCTTTCATCTCACTTCGGCTCATCTACATGTATTCAAAACAAATATGTATACAAAAAGGTGTAATTTTTTGTTACACCTTTTTTTTATTCAAACTCTAAAAATCAAATTAATACTCTTTCGAAGAATCAATTGCCGATTTGGTCGAATTTACCGCTTCTTCACCAGTAGTAATGATACGAGTTTTCAGATCCGCTGCTACATCTTTAAGATCACTTAACAAAGTTTTTAGCTTTTGTTTTTGTTCTGGAAATTTAGCTCTGTTTGTGTAGAGATAATAACCTAGAAACGCACCTGTTAACAGGCCACTTAGCCAGAGAGAACTATTTTTATTTGTCATAATTTTGTAGTTTAAAGGTCACTTATTTCCTTCATGATTTCTTCTTTGGTCTTTCCGACTTTCTTTTGCATTCGGCCCCAAAGTTCATCTTCCTTGCCTTCTGCAAAAGTGAGATCGTCATCAGTAAGCTGACCAAATTTTTGCTTTAATTTTCCTTTGATAACGTTCCAGTTACCTTTCAATTCTGAATTGTTCATAACTTGTTGGTTTAGTGTTAAAGAATAAATTAAAAATTTTGATTATCAGTTAGAGTGATCGACCACTGATTACCCGAAATAAAACTGCGATAATAGCTACCACAAGAAGTATGTGGATAAGCCCCCCGGCACTGTAGGCAAAAACTCCAATCAGCCAGCCAATAAGAAGAATTACGGCAATAAGGTACAATAATGAGCCCATGATTTTGGTATTTAGGTTGTATAATGATTTCCAAATATGGGTTCAAGGCTCATGCCTTTTACCAACATATTTCTAAAAATGCCTTCAAATCCTCAAAAAAGGGAGATTCTAAAAAAGTCAAACCAAAGTATTAAGTTCAAATCGGGTAAAAATGAGTAATATATTCCCCAATTTATGGCAAACCTTACAAATTTTCAAAATCCCTCTAATAATCGTATTCTTAGGTTTCAATAATGGAGTAGCAATCCTCCATTATTTCAGAAATCTTTCAGAAATAATCAAATTCATGAAAGGTCAACTAAATTAATCTTTTCAAACTAACCAGGTTCCGAGTGAACCTTATTATTAACTAATCCTTTCCTAAAAAACAGTATGCCCAATAATGAAAAGATCAGAATACTTTATGTAGATGATGATCAGGATGATTTACTCTTGGTAACTTCTCTTCTTGAAAAATCTCATGCGAAAAACTACGAACTCGAAAATGCTCGAACTTTGGAAGATGCACTGGCGAAGCTTAAAGGGAAATTCTCTATTTTTCTAGTAGACTATAAGTTTGGAAAAAGTGGTGAAGTGGATCTTGTAAAAGAAATCAAGGCACTTCGAAAACATGCACCGGTAATTATGCTTACCGGAATCAATTCAACTATTGTTGATCTGGAAGACCTGCAATCAAGAGCCTCAGATCTATTGGTCAAAGGACAGTTTGATGAACGAATTTTGGAAAGAACTATGCGTTTCGCTATGCGGGATTCGCATTTATTGGAATCCTTGGAAAATTCTGCCATGAAGTTTCGTTCGATATTTGAACGTGCAGGAGACCCATTTTTGCTAATTGATGAAAATGGAAAAATAATGGAGGCAAATCCCATGTTTGTCAACAAATTTGGTTTTGATCCTCATCAGGAAAAGGATAAATCTAAATATTTCTTAAAAGATCTGTTGGTTGAAGAATCTGCCCGATCTCAAATGCAAGATGTATTGGAACAGAAAACAGACATTTTTGAATTGGAGGCAATAATGGTTTCGGATGGAGGAAACTACGTCAACACACTTATTAGCATTGTAAAGCAAGATGTCGATCTATTTCAGGTAATGATCAAAGACCTGAGCGAAATGAAAGCTAAGTTAGAAGAAGAATCATCCCTCAAGAAGTTTTCATCTACTGGCAGAATCGCCCGATTATTGGCTCATGAGGTCAAAAATCCCCTTACCACCATTGTGCTTTCTGCAGATCAACTTAGTCTCGAACTCCCAGAAATAGTAAAAAAAGAGAGCGGCGACCTGATAGAAGTTATAAGACGAAATTGTGACAGGATCAATGATCTGGTAACCCAACTCTTGGAAAGCACGCGATTTTCTGAACTTAAAATCCAAAATTACTCCATCAATGCATTAATTGACGAAGCCTTAGAGCACGTTTTGGACCGCATCGATTTGAAAAAAATAGAAATAATCAAACACTATCAGGAAGACATCTGCGAGGTAAATATAGACTCTGAAAAAGTTAGGTTTGCTTTGATTAATTTATTGGTGAATGCCATTGAAGCTATGGATGAACATGGTAAAGGCAAATTAATTTTAAAAACCTACGTCAGGCATAGACAATGCCGCATTGAAATCAGTGACAATGGAATTGGAATTCCTAAAGATGACCTGGACCGCTTGTTTGAGCCATTCTTCACCAGCAAACCTACCGGAAGTGGATTGGGATTAACTAACACCCAAAGTATTATCCTTAGCCATGGTGGATCTATCCGGGTGAAAAGTGAAGTCGGAAAAGGAACAAATTTCATTATCACATTTAACCTTGCTTAAGCTTAAAAAAATCAATCCATAATCTCTTAGTCAATAGTAACGAAGACCATCTGAAAAATTCATTGGTTTTGGACTTCTAAAAGTGATTTTTAGAGTAATTTCAAAAATCCATCAAACCTTAAAACCGATGAAATCAATCGTTTTGGCTTTTTCATTCTTTATTCTGACTCGAATCAGTTTTGGCCAAACTGAACCTATCAGACTCAATTCTGATAATCCTCATTATTTCCACTACAAAGGAAAAACTTTGGCTTTAATCACTTCTGCGGAGCATTACGGGGCTGTTTTAAACGCAGATTTTAACTTTGAAAAATACCTTCGGACGCTCAAAAGTGAAGGCATGAATTACACCCGGATTTTTATGGGAAGCTACTTCGAAATCCCCTCCAAAAGCTTCGGAATCAAAAACAACACCCTTGCCCCAAGCCCGGGGAAAATAATTGTGCCCTGGAAAACTGTTGTGGAAAATGGAAGTACCAAATATGATTGGAGCTCCTATAATCCGGCCTATTTTGAACGATTGAAAGCCTTCATGGCAAAGGCAAATGAGTTAGATATTATTGTAGAAATCACACTCTTCTCTTCCATTTATAGTGATGATCACTGGGAAATAAATCCTCAAAATCCCAAAAACAGAATAGGCGCTGAAGGATCTCTAGATCGTAAAATGGCTCACACCACAGAAAACGGGCAACTCTTGGGATTGCAAAAAAGCTATGTCCGAAAGTTGGTTGAAGAGCTAAATGCCTTCGATAATTTTTTCTTTGAAATCCAAAATGAACCCTGGTCTGATCGTGGAAGGCCGGTTCTGAATATCGCCAACAAGCATGGCATTGATGGACCGGATTGGATGGAAAAAGTCGATTTGGCGGATCAGCTTTCATTGGATTGGCAAGAGCAAATTGCCCAAGAAATTGTAAGCACAGAGGCTGATCTTCCCAAGAAACACTTGATTGCTCAGAACTACGCTAATTTTCGAGCGCCTTTATCCAACATTTCTGAGCATATTTCTATTCTCAATTTCCATTACAATTGGCCAGAATCCGCCGAGCAAAACTATCATTGGAATCGGGTGATTGGATTTGACGAAAGTGGATTTGCAGGTTCGGAAGACATGGTTTACCGTCGTCAGGCTTGGGCGTTTATGTTGTCAGGAGGCGGACTTTTTAACAACCTCGATTATTCTTTTTTCGCAGGAAAAGAAGATGGTACAGGTCAGAATGAAGCTCCCGGCGGAGGAAGCACTGCTTTGCGAAAGCAACTGAGTATTCTTTCAGGTTTCATAAATGAATTGGATTTGGAAAAAGCAAAACCGGACCAACAAGCAATCCTTGGCTCGCCGAGTCTGCTTACTCATGCACTTTCTGATGGCATGGGAGGTTGGGCGATTTTTGCATCTGAGGCCGGCGAAAGAGAGTCCATATTAATTATGAAAGCCAAAGACGAATCAACTTATTCTATCGAATCTCTTGATCCACTAACTGGTAAAGTAAAGTCTTTAGGCAATATATCAGCAAAAAACAATGAACTCAAGATTCCAGTAAAACTGGAAAGTGGAGAAATTGCCTTGCGGGTCAAACCTCTTTTTGCTACCAAATGATCTCCTTCGAAGAAAGACTTGGCAAGTTTGACTTCAACCATTGGCACTTTCATATCCCCGTTCAGGATTCGATTGCTGCGAAAATGATGGATGAAACTCACAGACGCGTTTTGATCTGGATCAAAGATTCAGGACCCTATCACATGGCATTGATGAAGGCAAAAGAATGCTGGTATGTTCTGGTGAATCAAGAGCTTCGCAAAAAGCTTGACTTAGACGAGGAAAGAGCCTTTTCGGTGAAAATCGAACGCGATCACAGCGAATTCGGTCATGAAGTTCCCGATGAGTTTCAAGTTCTGCTTGATCAGGATGAAGAAGGAAATGATTATTTCAGAGCATTAACTCCCGGAAAACAGCGAAGCCTGATATTCATCGTAACCACGGTCAAAAGCTCAGAGAGCCGAATGAGAAAATCTCTGGCGATCATTCATCATTTGAAACTGGCAAAAGGCAAACTTGACTTTAAGCAGTTGAATGAGTGGATCAAGCATTATAATAATCTGTAATACATTCATGAACAAATACCCTGAAATCAACTGTGATCTTGGCGAAGGAATTTCCAGTGAATCCCAGATAATTCCTTTTATAGATGCAGCGAGCATTGCATGCGGAGGACATTTTGGAGATGCTGACTCAATCAGGGAAACGCTGAGGTTTTGCAAATCTTTTGGAAAGAAAGCCGGCGCTCATCCCTCCTATCCTGACTTAGAAGATTTTGGGCGAAAAACCTTGGATATTCCTTTTGATGAACTTCTTTCCTCTCTTTTGAATCAGATTCAGCTTTTCCTGAAAGTTGCAGATGAACTCAATTTCCCAATTGATCATATCAAATTCCACGGGGCATTATACAACGATGCCGCAGCCAAACCGGAATTGGCTGACTCTCTAACTGATTTTCTGGTAACCCATTTCTTCGAAATCCAGGTTTTTGTTCCCCCCCATTCTCAAATGGAGCATTTTGCAAAAGCGAAGAATTTAAAATTTAAGCTGGAAATATTTGGCGATCGAAGCTATGAGGATGATTTTAGCTTGGTTTCCCGAGCCAAAATAGGCTCTTTGCTCACCACTTCTGAACCTATTATCAGCCATTTAGAGTCGGTTTTTGATCGGGAGGAATTGATTTCAATTTCAGGAAAATCCCTTCCTGTCAAGGCTGATACGATTTGCTTTCACGGAGATAATCCGGGTCTTATGGAGTTCTTTCCAATCATCCGAAACAAGTTTTGGAAATGATTCCTGATTACAGACTCATCACTCCTGCTCTGGGAGAATTCTATTGGAAAGAAACCATTTCGGATGAGTTGCTTCAGTTTCAGTTGGCAATCACAAATAAACTTTTGGATGATTTTAGGAATCACATTCTGGAAACAAGGCTTGGTTTTAGTGCGCTTTCGATTATTTGGAAAACCGCTATTCCTGCATCTGAACTCAATTCCTGGCTGAAAGCAATTCCTTTTAACCTTCTTTTAAAACCTCTTTCCGAAAACTGCTGGCATGTTCCTGTTTGCTATTCACCCGCCACTGGGAGAGACTTGGTTTCCCTTGCCGAAAGCAAGAAAATGTCGGTTGCCAACTTGATTTCACTGCACGCTTCGGTGGAATATCGCATTCACTTTTTTGGGTTTTTGCCGGGATTCATGTATTTAAATGGCCTTGCGGAGGACTTGCATACATCTAGAAAAAAAGTGCCCGATTTGGCTATGCCCGCAGGTTCGGTTGCGATAGGAGGAAGTCAGACAGGCATCTATCCTTCGGAAAGTCCGGGCGGTTGGCATTTAATAGGAAGATGCCCCCTTGCTTTTTTTGACCCGAACTCAATTCCGCCGGTTTGGGCAAAGCCCGGAGAGAAATTGAAATTTTCGCCAGTTTCCGAAAGAGAATTTGATTCACTAATCAGACATCCGAAACTCCAGCAATTGAGATGATAAAAGATCCAGCCTATTTGAAAATCCTGAAAACGGGTCCCGGTACTTCCGTGCAGGATTTGGGAAGGATTGGTTTTTCCCAATTCGGAGCTCCTTATTCAGGTGCAATGGATCATAAATCATTTTCTTGGGTAAATCATTTGCTCCAAAACAAGGAGGATGACGCTGTTTTGGAAATCAGCCAGCCGGGATTCAAAGCTGAGTTCGAAGCGCCAACCTTGATTTGTCTTGCCGGTGCAAAAGCTGATTGTTTTTTGAACGATGAACTTGTCCAATTCTTCGGTTTGATAGGGATTCGGGAAGGTGACACGATTGAAGCACGGGCTTTTCACCAAGGATCAATCCTTTATTTGGGAATAAAGGGAGGATTTCAAACAGAAAAGATATTGGCATCCAGAAGTTGGTATAAAGGAATAACTGCGGATTGGACCGCCAGGAAAAATACGTTGATCCCTTACTTCACCACTCAGGAGATTCCGGCTTTCACCAATTCCAAAGCGAAATGGAATACGAGCGGGTTTGACTCTGAAACTATTGGGGTTTATCCCGGACCAGAATGGGAGTTACTTGATCAAAAATCTCAGCAACTGCTCTCCGAAGGCTCATTCACGATTTCCAATTTGAAGAATCGGATGGCGATTCAACTGGAAGAACTAATTCCAAATTCATTGCCTGAGATGGCTACCGCCCCGGTATTTCCTGGAACCATCCAATTAACATCGGGCGGAAAACTGATTGTCCTGATGCGAGATGCTCAGGTGACGGGCGGCTATCCGAGAATCCTGCAACTTTCAGAAGATTCACTTTCCCTCTTGGGACAAAAAAGAACAAACCAAAAATTCAAATTGTCTTTTTTGAAATTAAAATGAAAATCGAAGGAAGCCGAAATAGAATAAGCCGCAATGATGCCACTAGTCTTATTTTCTTTACTTATTGGGCTGGAAGACCGATGACGGAAGACCTAAGTGTCGCTGACCATGCCTGATTTTGGTTGTCACTATTCGGTATAGTGTCAGACTAAAATCAGTGTTTTGATTTTGGCTTTTACTGGCAGAAAAGCGGATACACAGGATCAGGAAAATCTGGAAAAAAAAATCCTTAAAAAATGCATTTTAACTTGAGCAAAGTCAATTTGTCTGCTATCTTACTTTTTTTCACTAACAACCCAAAAACTCATGGATTCAGATTTAAAATCTAAAGTTTTAGCCCAAGGCATGTCTCCGGAGACAGTTGCCGAGCAAATCGATAATTTCAAAAACGGTTTTCCTTTCCTTACCATCACAGCTCCGGCCACACCCAGAGATGGAATCAAAGTTCTTCTTGATAAGGAATTAAGACACTTTCTTACTACTTATCCGGAAAAAGCAGCTCAAATCAGCGTGGTGAAATTTGTTCCGGCAAGCGGAGCCGCTTCCCGAATGTTCAAAGATCTTTTCTCTTTCCTCGAAGGAAATGGGGATATCAGCAAAAATGCTTTTATCCAGAAATTCATGAACAATATCGAGAAATTTGCATTCTACGATGATCTTGATAGAGAACTGAAAAACAGAGGCACTAGCATTGCACAAAGCCTCGATTCCAAAGATTATAAAGGGATTTTGGAAGCGTTGCTTGATGACAATGGACTTGGCTATGGAAATCTTCCAAAGGGTTTGCTTCGATTCCATTCTTATCCGGATGAACGCAGAACTCCTGCCCAAGAGCATTTAATAGAAGGTGTGCAATATGCGATTGGAGAAGGAAACACTGTTAAAATTCATTTCACCGTCTCGCCTGAACACGAGTCGAAATTCAAAGCTGAAATCGCTACTATTTTTCAAGGATTGAAGGATGAATTTGGAGTGGACTTTGACATCAGCTATTCCCAACAGAAAAAATCTACCGATACGATCGCAGTAAATACAGACAACAGCCCATTTCTGGAGGAAGACGGAAGTTTACTTTTCCGACCTGCAGGACACGGCGCTTTACTTGAAAATCTTAACGATATCCAGGCAGATCTGATCTTTATCAAAAACATTGATAACGTAGTTCCGGATCGATTAAAAGAAACAACCAAGGAGTACAAAATCGCTATTGGAGGTCTTTTATTAGAGATTCAGGAGAAAATTTTCCAAGCCCTGAGAGGATTTGACAGACTGGTCGACCAGCAATCAGTTCGCTGTGCAACACATGTTTTCACCCATGATTTGGGATCAAAATTACCCCAGAACTTTGATGACCAATCCATCGATAACCAGGCCTCTTACCTGAAAGCAAAACTTGATAGGCCTATTCGTGTCTGCGGAATGGTGAAAAATACGGGAGAACCCGGAGGAGGACCTTTCTGGGTCAAAGAAGAGGATGGTTCTCAATCGCTTCAGATTCTGGAAACAGCACAAATCAATTTAGATGATCCCGATTCCAAGAAACATTTTAATGCAGCGACCCACTTCAATCCTGTTGATTTGGTTTGCGGTACGAAAGATTATCGGGGAAGGCCTTTTGATTTGCTAAAATGCCGAGATATGCAGACAGGATTCATCACTGAAAAATCAAAATCAGGGAGAGATCTGAAAGCGTTAGAGCTGCCGGGACTTTGGAACGGCTCAATGTCAAACTGGAATACCATGTTTGTGGAAGTTCCTCTGATCACTTTCAATCCTGTGAAAACAGTGAATGATTTGCTGAGAGACGAACACCAATGAGATTTAAGACGTAAGATGTAAGATTTAAGACTTTAGATTCAAGAACCAAGAAACCCCGGTTATTATTCCATTGGAAGAGTTAACCGGGGTTTACTTTTAAATTCAAAATCATAAATCTGAAATCATAAATCTGAAATCACATATCTAATATCATACATCTTTCTTTCCTTCGTACATATCATATCTCAGCAGTCGGCAGTCAATCGTGCCATTCCAGAATTCGATCCTTCGACTGGCTTTTAATCCTACTTTTTTGGCTAGCTCCATATTTCCGGTAAAAATATATCCGCGATAGCCTGCGCATTTCTGCTTCATAAAGTCACCCATTCGCTTGTAAGTGATTTCGAGTTCTTCGTTTTCACCCAACCGCTCTCCGTATTCAGGATTGAACATGATCACTCCACTTGGCTTTTCGGGAATCTCTGTTTCAGCAAAATCACACACCTGAAAATCGATCATGTGATCTATTCCTGCAAAGACTGCATTTTCTCGTGCAAAGGAAATCGCCTGAAGGGAAATATCAGAGGCAATGATTTTGACTTCAGGAGTCTCGACGATTTTGGCTTCCAGCTTCTTCTTTTTCGCCAGATATGCCTCCTCAGTGTATCCCAAAATATGCTGAAAGGAATAATGATCCCGATACAAACCCGGGTAGCGATTGGTCGCCATCAGCGCAGCTTCGATTGCAAGGGTTCCGGAACCACACATTGGATTGACAAACGGAACGCGCGTGTTCCACTCTGTCGCATAGATAGTCGCTGCCGCCAAAGCTTCCATCATCGGAGCTTTTCCCGGAATCTTGCGATAGCCGTGTTTGGCAAGTGTCTCGCCTGAGGTATTGATGTATAAGATCGCCTGAGTTTCTTTCCAATACATCTGAAAAACCAAGCCATCGAAATCTGATCCGGAATCAGGTCTTCTTCCTTTCAAATCTCTGAATCTATCCACAATCGCGTCTTTGATTTTCAGATTGACGATCAGAGGAGTGGTGATGCTTTCATTTTCCGCAACTGAATTCACTGAAAAATATCCATCTACATCCAGGTATTCTTCCCACGGAATTGCTTTGATCCGTCTATAAATATCATCTGCGTTTTGAAGGTAAAAAGATCGGATTTCATACAACACATGAGAGGCAGTTCGTAGATGAAGATTCAGATCCATGCAATCTTCAAGACTGGCTTTGAGCTCAAGCCCTGTTCTGGTTACAGATTCCGGAACAAAACCCAGCTCACGAACTTCCTTCTCTAAGTAAGTTATGGAACGATCCTTACAGGTAATAAAAACTTTTCCTTTTTGATTAAAATCAAGCATGCGCAAAAGTAGGAAAGATCAGCAGGAATATTTCCCGGATTTATAAAAGCTTCCTCCGGTCATCAATTTGCGGAGCAATACTCGCAAACGATTGCGTAACTTAGCCAAAGGCCTATTTGCCTTGATGGGCTTAAATACTGAATTTAGAAAATTACAAAAACCCTCTATAAATGAAATCATTCCTGAAATCAACCCTTTACCTTTCTGTAATCGTCATTTTCATAAGTTGTTCTAAAGCCCCGGAAGAGGCAGGAGACGGATGGGTTAATCTATTTAACGGCAATGACCTGACAGGTTGGAAACCTGTTGCCGGAACTGCAACTTTTGAAGTAGTGGACAGCACGATCGTTGGAACCTCAGTGGCTGGATCACCAAACACATTTCTCGTTGCAGACGGGCTGTACACAGATTTTATCCTCGAACTGGATTTGAAAGTAGAACATACCACCAGCAACTCCGGCGTAATGGCTCGCGGTCAGTTTGACCCCGCGGCAAGAGAAGGCAAAGGATTGGTTTTTGGGTATCAAGTTGAAGCCGACCCAACAGAAAGAGCCTGGTCAGGAGGAATTTATGATGAAGCAAGAAGAGGCTGGTTATATCCCTTGGACATGAATCCCGCCGCTGGATCTGCATTTAAAGTGGGAGAATTCAACCATTATAGAATTGAGGCAATCGGAGACGAAATCAAAACCTGGGTAAACGGCGAGGAAGTTGCTTATGTAATTGATGATATGGACAGCATTGGTTTTATAGCACTTCAGGTCCACAGTATAAGAGACTCCACAGAAGCAGGAAGAAAGACTTATTTCAAGAATGTAAAAATTCAAACAGAGAGCCTGACTCCTCAGCCATTCAGCAAAGATATTTTTGTTGTCAATAACAGGCTGAATGCTTTGACTGATTATGAAAAAACTCAAGGCTGGAGATTGCTTTTCAATGGCCAAAATAGCGATGGCTGGCGAGGTGCCCGAATGGAGACTTTTCCTACAACGGGATGGTCTGTCAACGATGGCATCCTAGGAATCGCCAAATCTGGCGGAGGAGAATCAACCAACGCGGGTGATATTGTTACAATTGAGAAATTCAAAGCTTTTGATCTGGCTTTTGATTTCAAATTGACGGAAGGTGCAAACAGCGGATTGAAATACTTTGTGACACTTTCCGAAGGAAACAAAGGATCAGCAATCGGTCTGGAATATCAAATCCTAGATGATGAGAAGCATCCGGATGCCAAAATGGGAATTGCAGGAAATCGCACCCTGGCTTCACTTTACGACTTGATCAAAGCTGAAAAGCAGCCAAGATTCCTGAAGCCTATCGGCGAATGGAACAAAGGTCGCGTGGTGGTAACCCCGGATAATAAAGTGACTCAATACCTGAACGGCGTAAAGGTGTTGGAATATCAGAGAGGATCACAGGAATTTCGTGATTTGGTAGCCGGAAGCAAGTATAAAATCTGGCCAAACTTTGGTGAAGCTACTGAAGGTCATATCCTGCTTCAGGATCATGGCGATGAGGTGAGCTTCAAAAACATCAAAATCAAGACCTTGAATTAAACACCCAATTGACCCATGAAAAAGAATAACCGAAGAGAATTTATAAAGAAATCAGCGGCGGCAACAGTTGGCATCTCAGCATTGGGAGCGATTGGATTTTCGCCAAAATCTTATGCCAGAATCATTGGTGCCAATGAACGATTGAACATTGCAATTGCTGGCTTAGGCAGAAGATTAGGTGCTTACTATGAACCAATCAGCTTGGCAACCAGCAATGTGAACCTTCTTTATATCTGTGATGCCATGAAATCTCAGATGCCAAAGGCTGCCAAAAACTTTGAGAAATACATCAGTTATGCTCCCAAGCAAGAGCAGAATATCATGAAAGTCCTCGATGATAAAGATGTCGACGTTCTGATCAACGCTACTCCGGATCACTGGCATGCGCCTGGAACCTGGCTCGCGCTTGAAAGAGGAAAGCACGTGTATGTTGAAAAGCCCTGCTCCCATAATCCTCGCGAAGGCGAATTGCTGATTGCACTTCAGAAGAAATATAATAAAGTAGTGCAAATGGGAAATCAGCAGCGATCCGCTCCTGAAAGCCGGGAAATCATCGCTGCTATCCACAATGGCGCGATTGGAAAAGCATTTATGGCAAAAGCTTTTTACAGCAATTCTCGCGGAGTAGTTCCAAATCCAAAAGCTGCCTCTGCTCCTGAAGGATTAGATTGGGAAATGTTCCAAGGACCGGCTCCCCGCAAGCCCTATATGCACGATACATGGGATTACAATTGGCATTGGTACGGTTGGGATTACGGAACAGCCGAGACAGGAAACAATGCAACGCATGAATTGGATGTGGCGAGATGGGCACTTCAGGTAGATTATCCAACTGAAGTTCAGGTAGTTTCCGGGAAATTTCATTACCCGGAAGATGGATGGGTGATGTACGATACCATAGATGCAACTTTCAAATTTGGAGAAAATAAAGTTATCCAATGGGACGGGAAAAGTCGGAACAACTACCGTACCTACGGAACAGACAGAGGAACCATTATTTATGGAACTGAAGGTTCGGTGTACGTAGACCGCGATGGATATAAGCAATTTGACCGAGCCGGAAAGTTGGTAAAAACCAATATGGGAGCTGGTTCAGAAGGTGGAACACAACTCGGCGGTGGTGGCGACATGAGCACAACACACATCGTGAATTTCTTCAATGCTATTCGGGGAAAAGAAAAGCAAAACTCCAATATCGAAGAAGGAGCGGTCAGTACGTTGCTTTGTCATTTGGCAAATATCAGTTCACGCACAGGTGAGAAATTGATTTGTAATCCTTCAAACGGTCACATCACCAATTCTCCCAAAGCCATGGCTCTTTGGACAAGAGAATATGAAAAAGGCTGGGAGCCACCGAAGGTGTAATCTTATTAAAACAGAATTAAAAAAACACCTGTTTCCTTATTGGAGGCAGGTGTTTTTATTTTATATGTGTATTCTAAATAGACATTTTTTATCGAAACCTCAATAAAAAAGACATTGTATTATATATTTTTCATTAAAATACTTGGTTTATAAATAGCCCTACTTGTTTTACAATTAATTGATTTTTTGGTTGTTATCTCCGCAATCGATTCCGTAGTTCCTGATTTTAAAGTATTGACACATACTTACCATTCATCTACCTTGAATCATGGATATTCTATAAAAATATCCACTCATACCAATATTGAAAAAAACCAATTATTACGAGTAATCATCAATTTATCTAACAACAGTAACCCCCAAAATTTATGCGTCAAAAATTTTACACTTACCTAACCCTGGTGTTATTCCTGATGTTAAATGCGAGTTTCGCATTTGCACAGGAAGCACAAGTGCGTGGTACAATCTCAGATGAGACAGGTTCCCCACTCCCGGGTGTCACAATCCTTTTAAAAGGGACTACCAAAGGCACTACCACCGATCTCGATGGTAAATATTCCATCAGCGCTCCTGCAGATGGAGTCCTGGTTTATTCATTTATTGGTTACGATCCATTTGAAATGTTGGTCGGCAACCAGTCTATAATTGACGTTTCTCTCAGTCCTGACTTATCCGATCTCGAAGAAGTAGTGGTGGTAGGTTATGGTACAGTGAAGAAAAGTCAGTTGACCGGTGCGATTTCATCAGTTGGAGCCAAGGAAATCCAGGAACTTCCAATCACAGATGCCCGACAAGCCCTTCAAGGTAGAGCAGCCGGGGTGGATGTTACTCAGGCTGGTTCAAAGCCAGGCTCTTCACCACAAGTTCGTATCCGTGGTCGTCGTTCTTTCAACGCTTCCAACGAGCCACTTTATGTGGTGGACGGAATTCCTACAGCAAGTGGTCTAGGAGACATCAACCCAAGTGACATCACCTCCATGGAAGTTCTAAAAGATGCTTCTGCTACTGCTATTTATGGTTCCAGAGGATCAAATGGGGTAGTTCTGATCACTACTAAAAGAGGCACTGCTGGAAAAACCGTGGTTTCATTAGACTCTTATTATGGTATAAGTCAGGAGTTGGGAAGAATTGATGTATTCAACGGTCCTGAATTTGCCGAATACAAAAGAGAATCGAGAAGAGCAACCGGTAGATACCCCGCAGGTCCCGCTACTCCGGAAGCAGATGCAAAAATATTTGAGCCAGTAGAACTAGAAAGCATTGGTTTGGGCAGAAGTACTGATTATCCAGCAGGCTTGATCAAACAGGGCAGTATACAGAGTCACCAAATCGGAGTAAGCGGTGGAAGCGATAAAACTACCTTCTATATCTCAGGAAACTACTTTAAGGATGAAGGGGTCATCTACAACCAGGATTTTACCCGATTCACTTTCCGTGTCAATTTGGATCATCAAATCAATAAAAAAATTAAGATCGGAACTTCCACCCTTTTCACCCGGAGTGATCGAAATGGTGAAAACTTCAATCCGCTGGGTGGCGCACTTGCAGAGAATCCACTTGGAAAACCTTACGATGAGGATGGCAATCTTATCTTCACTCCAACAACCGATGGATTAAGAACGAACCCATTTGCCGAGATCGTACCAGGTGCCCAAGTTGATGAAACCAGAAGATATAGAGTTTTTACGAGTTTGTATGGAAGTTGGGAAATCACCAAAGGACTAACTTATCGACTGGTATTTGGACCTGATTTAATCATCAGCAGAAATGGTCGGTTTACAGGTTCTCAGACAAATTCTCGAAGAGGCGGACCTCCTACTGGTAGCGTGGATGATCGATTTAACCTCAATTATACTGTCGAAAATATCCTTACTTATACTAAAACTTTCAACACGAATCATACCTTTAATCTTACTGCATTACAGTCTTTCCAGCAAGATAAATTTGAGCAAAGCACCATCAGTGTCACTGGAATACCAGCGCCTTCCCAACTATATCATAGACTGGGAGATGCGGCACAAATCACTGGCGCAAACTCCAATCTGGTAGAATCGTCTCTGCTTTCTTACATGGCTCGTGTTAACTATGATTTCAAAGGTAAATACCTACTTACTGGTACAATCCGGGCAGACGGAAGTTCTCGATTCGGTGAAAACAACAAGTTTGGATATTTTCCATCGGTTGCTTTGGGCTGGAATGTGCACCAGGAAGATTTCCTGAAAAACTCCTCCAAAGTTGATTTATTGAAACTCAGAGTGAGTTACGGTTCCATCGGTAACCAGGCGATCAATCCATATCAAACACAGGCTTTGCTTGGAAGAACTTCTTATGCTTGGGACAATACCGCAGCATTTGGCTACCGACCAAACTCAATCGGTAATCCCGATTTGAGATGGGAGACTTCTACGACTTTCAATTCCGGAGTTGATTTCTCGTTCTTTAAAGGTCGAGTCTTGGGTAGTTTGGAATATTATGTGACGAATACCTCAGACCTTTTGGCTCCACAGCCACTTCCAAACTCCACAGGTTTCGGAGGATTTATAACTAACATCGGCGAAACCCAAAACAAAGGAGTGGAACTTTCCCTCTCAACCTTGAATATTGAAAGAGGAGATTTTACTTGGTCAACAGATGTCATTTTCACCAGAAACAGGGAAGAAATCATTTCTCTGCCAAATGGCGATGATATCTCCGCAGGAAGATTTATTGGCAAACCACTTACCATTTTCTATGATTTGAATAAAGTTGGAATTTGGCAAACTTCAGAGACTGACCTTGCCAAAACATTTGGAGACAAACCGGGAGAAATTAGAATCCAAGACTTGAATGGAGACGGAAAAATCAATTCCCTGGATCGTCAATTCTTGGGCTCAGCTGTTCCTGATTTTTCAATTGGTATGACCAACAGAATTGCGTACAAAGGATTTGACTTCTCTTTCTTTGTTTTTGGAAGATTTGGATCAATGATCAGATCTACCTTTCACACAAGCAATAACAACCTGTTTGGTCGATACAATAACCTGGATGTAGATTACTGGACTTTAGACAATCCGACCAATGCATATCCGAGACCTAATGAGAATCAGGAATTTCCTAAATACAGTAGTTCCATGGCTTATTTCGATGGCACCTTTATTAAAGTCAGAAACATCAACTTCGGATATACCTTCAGTGATGTGGCGTTGAAAAAGATCGGATTTACGAGTCTCAGGTTATATACCAGCATTCAGAATCCATTTATTTTCTCCAATTATCGCTCAGAACACAAAGGAATTGACCCTGAGACGTTCATTGATGGTGAGCAGGGAGTTGAATCCGGTGCAGTAACCGCTAACGTGACGCCACCTGTGGTTCAGTACACTTTCGGTGTCAACGTAAAGTTTTAATCTCAAAGCAGCTAAAAGATGAAAAAAATATCTAATTCTTATTCTATGAAATCCTGGATTAAATCAGGTGCTCTGGCATTGTCGCTTTCTTTGGCGTTTTCTTGTCAGGATGCTCTTCAGGAAGATGTAATCTCCCAAATTGGAAATGACTACCTAAATACCGCAAAGGGACTGGAAGACGGCGTAAATGCAGCTTATTCTTCTTTG
This sequence comes from Algoriphagus sp., assembly GCA_046597285.1. Taxonomy (GTDB): domain Bacteria; phylum Bacteroidota; class Bacteroidia; order Cytophagales; family Cyclobacteriaceae; genus Algoriphagus. Next base: position 39,846 of record JBKJKX010000089.1, read on the forward strand.
CGGTCATGGTATGGCACCGAGCGTGGTCATAATATGACTGAGTTTGGTACAGACATCTACACCAACGGTGCTGATGGTTCTTGGAAATTCATGAATACATATACCAATGAGTTTGATTCTCAAAATGGTCATGTCCGTGAACTTTGGGATGAGTTGTACAGAGGAATAAATACCTGTAATGCCGTGATTGAGCGGGCAGAAAATGTGACAGGTATAAATGAAGCCACAAAAAAGCAACGAATTGCGGAGGTTAAGTTTATACGAGCACACAACTACTTTCTCATGGTTCAGCTTTTCGGAGCGGTTGATCTACAGCTTGCGGAAAATAAAGTTCCAAATAAGGCCGTAACCCGTGCACCTGTTTCAGCAGTTTATGCAGCTATAATTCAGGATCTCACCGAAGCGATTCCCAATCTTGAAGCAACTGCTAAATCTGTAAACTATGGCAGAGCAACCCGTGCTGTTGCAGAGAATTTACTGGCCAAAGTATATATGACAAGGGCAACAGCTGAAGGCGGAAGCCCTGCTGACTATGCTGCAGCTGAGCCATTGTTGCAGAATGTGATCAAGAATTATGGTTTTACTTTACTGCCTGATTTTGCCTCCGTCCATCAATTTGGAAATGAAATCAACAACGAAGTAATCTGGGCAATCCAATACACAAGAGACCCTTTGACTAATGGTGGTGGAAATAATTCCCACGTATTCTTCTTGATGGAATATGACGTGCAGCCGGGAATGAGAAGAGATACTCAAAACGGTCGTCCGTTCAAAAGATACAGAATGACACCTTATGCAATCAATACTGTGTTTGGAGAGAGGGTCAATGACAGTCGGTACAAGAAAACGTTTATTGATGTCTTTTTTTCAAACAGACCGGGAACGTTCAATACCAACTTTGACCTGTCCAAGCCTACTGTGACTTTTGCTCAAGGAGATACTACAATCTTTATCCCCGGATTTGAAATGTCTCTTGCTGACAGAGCCAAGAAAAAATATCAGGTGTTGGTTCCAAGCAGATACGATGAAAGATTGTTTCCCGGGTTGAAAAAGCATTTGGATCCAGGAAGAATAGATTTGACTCAGTTTGAAGGTGGAAGAGACTTCATCGCCATGAGATTGGGAGAAACTTATTTACTGCTGGCTGAATCTCAATTCCGTCAGGGAAAAATAACGGAAGCAACAGCTTCGATCAACATGGTAAGAAGAAGAGCAGCTTTCAGCGGTAAAGCAGATGCAATGACAATCTTGCCTGCTCAGTTGACCATGGACTTCATTATGGAAGAAAGAGCCAGAGAATTAATAGGTGAGCAATTCAGATGGTTAGATTTGAAGCGTTGGGGTGTTTTGGTTGATCGTGTAAAACTTCACAATGCCCAAGCCTCTCCCAACATCAAAGCTTTCCATGTTCTTCGTCCGATTCCTCAGAATCAGATCGACCGAGCAGAAGGTGGAGCTGCAAATTTCCCGCAAAACACCGGCTATTAATTAGTTTGGTTTGATCAATAAAAAAAGCTGTTCCAATTGGAGCAGCTTTTTTTTTATTTCTCCTGAGGAAAGCAAATTAACCTGCCACCGTGGAAGACCGAATGGTAATCTTGGATGGAACTGAGATCACTTGATTAAGCAAATCCGGTTGATTGGGGCGGGTAAGCTTTCTGATCAGCAATTTGGCACACTCCTCTCCGATTGTAAAAGCTGGCTGAGTGATGGTGGTCAAAGATGGATTCAGCAAGCCGGCAATCCCAAGATTGGAAAAAAAGCTAATCACTTTCACATCTTCCGGGATCCGTAGGTTAGTACGCTTGATAGCATGATAGGTAGCTAAGGCCAGTTTTTCCATAGAAGACAAAATGCCATCCGGCGGATTTGGAGAAAGCAGCACTTGACGGATGTCTTCAATATTTTGTTCCTCGTCCTGACTACAGATTATAGTTAAAGATGGCTCAGGTAAAAGTCCCGCCTCTTTTATAGCATCCAGATAACCTCTATTTCTTTCTTTGGTAATAGACAATTCTTTGGAGAGCATGAGGAAGGCTATTTTTTTACATCCTTGCTGAATCAGGTGTTTCGTTCCTTCAAAAGAACTCTCATAATCGTTGGTGATAAATTTGGTAGTCGGGATGCTGTCACATATCCGATCAAAGAAAATAAGAGGTACTCCCCTGTCATGCAATCTTACCAAATGGGAAATGTCACTCGTTTGACTGGAAACAGACATTACAATGGCATCTGCTCTTCCATTCATCAGTAAGGATATGATCTTCTTTTCTTTTTCTACATCCTCATGTGTATTGTAAACCAGCAAATGGTAACCATGCTGTTGGGTGATCTCTTCAATACCATCGACTACCTTGGCGAAAAAATTACTCATCCGTTCCGGGATCAGCACAGCTATGGTTTTGCTTTTATTTTCCCGTAGACTTCTCGCAAATGGATTAGGCTGATAGTTCATCTTTTCAGCCATGCTAATCACCTTTTTCTTGGTTTCCACACTGATTTCATAGCTGTCATTGAGAGCCCTTGAGACCGTAGAGGGGGAAAGTTTAAGCTCCGCAGCCAGTTCTTTTAAATTAACTCCTGAGTTCATATCACCTGGATTATTTTGGGTTTGTCTTGGCCGTTTCAAATTACACAGGTTTGTAAATATTATCCCTTTGCCACTCACATTATTTCGCAATCGTTTCCGCATTTTTTTACCCAAAGGCATTGTTTTCACGGTAAATTGAATCTGCATTCAACAGTTCATAATTTGCCAGCCCGACCTAGATGATATCGACTGAAATTCAAACAGCCTTCCTTTCAGAAGATTTTCTTTTGAAAACCCAATATGCCCGAATCCTCTACCATGGGTATGCCAAAGACCTTCCCATCCTAGATTACCACAATCATCTTCCTCCTGCTGAAATTTCAAAAAATCGGATTTTCGAGAATATATCTCAAATCTGGCTGGCGGGAGATCATTATAAATGGAGAGCAATGCGAACTTTGGGGATTTCGGAGGAATTCATCACCGGAAAGGCATCAGACAAGGATAAGTTTATGAAATGGTCCTCGACTGTTCCTTATACCCTAAGAAATCCACTTTACCATTGGACTCATTTGGAGCTGAAGCGCTACTTCGGGATCGATGAAGTTTTGAACTCAGAGAATGGATCAAAAATTTACGCTCAGACTTCTGAGTTATTGGCCGAGCCGGAATTTAGCGCTCCATCTCTTCTCCGGAAAATGAATGTGGAAGTTGTTTGCACCACGGATGATCCGGCAGATACGTTGGAACATCATATAGAATTCCATCAGCAAGACGTAAGACTTCAGATGTTCCCCGCATTCAGACCTGATAAATCTTTCGCAGTAGAAAATGCTGTAACCTACCTTGAATATTTGAAAAAACTTTCTGCAGCAAGTGGTATTGCCATCGAAAACTATGATGAATTGCTGGAAGCTCTCAGTAACAGAATCGACTATTTCCACGACCGGGGTTGCAGGCTTTCGGATCATGGTTTGGAGCATTTGTATTTCAAGGAAACCAACGAGTTTTATATCGAAAACATCTTCAGCGACCTTCTTGAAGGCCAAAGTCTTTCCATTTCAGAAATTCGATTTTTCAAATTCTATACGATACGCGAACTTTGTAAAATGTACCATGCCAAAGGTTGGGTGCAACAATTCCACCTCGGAGCTTTAAGAAACACCAACTCTCGAATGCTAAGCAAACTTGGACCGGATACAGGGTTTGATTCGATCGGAGATTTTGAACAGGCAAGACCAATGGCCAATTTCCTGAATGAATTGGATGCCTCAGATCAACTTGCCAAAACGGTCCTTTATAACCTCAATCCACGCGACAATGAAGTCCTGGCAAGTATGATCGGCAACTTCAACGATGGTTCGGTGAAAGGGAAAATCCAATTTGGATCAGGATGGTGGTACTTGGACCAAAAAGACGGCATGGAAAAACAAATCAACACCTTGTCAAACATCGGGCTGATCAGTTGCTTTATCGGGATGCTGACTGATTCCAGAAGTTTCCTTTCATTTCCGCGTCATGAATATTTTCGAAGGATTCTATGCAATCTTTTCGGAGAAGATGTCGCAAATGGTGAATTGCCTTGGGATGAAAAATGGCTTGGGAAAATCATACAGGACATCTGCTACTACAACGCCAAATCCTATTTTGACTTCAGTCCAAAAAATTTTAAAATCTGATCATGAATTCTTCCATATTTTCCCTTGAGGGAAAAAAGATTGCCTTTTCGGGTGCCACTGGTGTACTTGGAAAATCAATGAGTCTGCATCTTGCAGCTGAAGGTGCGATCCTTCTGATCCTGGGAAGGACCCAAACAAAAGTTGACGAGTTGGTCGCTCAAATTAATCAAAGTGGTGGAAAAGCTTTTGGTTATTATACCGACGTCACCGATGAAGTGAGCATCCATCAGGCTGCGTCTCAGATCGAATCAGCTCATGGTTCCATTGATATATTGATCAACGGTGCAGGGGGAAATATGCCCGGAGCAGTGATCACTCCTGTACAGAATTTTCTGGATTTGGATATCAACTCACTCCGAAAGGTTTTGGATCTCAACTACCTCGGAACGGTACTTCCGATCAAAGCTTTGCTTCCTTTGATGCTTAAAGAAAATAAAGGCAATATATTAAATATCAGTTCGATGGCGGCCAATAGACCCATGACCAGAGTGATGGGATATGCTTCGGCAAAAGCCGCAATCGATAACCTGACCAAGTGGCTTTCTGTCGAACTTGCTACCAAACACGGCCCCGAGTTTCGCGTAAATGCCATCGCCCCAGGCTTCTTTCTCACAGAGCAAAATCGTACCTTATTGACCGAGGCAGACGGAGGACTAACAAGTCGCGGCAATCAAATCATCACCCACACGCCTATGAGAAGATTTGGTAAACCTGAGGATTTGCTTGGCGCTTTGCATTGGCTTTGCAGTGATGCTTCAGCATTTGTTACGGGAACAATTATCGGTGTAGACGGAGGGTTTAGTGCTTATTCGGGAGTTTAAGGGAGATAGGCTTTGCGAAATTTACTTCGTGAGATAAACTTCGCTTAACGAAATAACCAAAAAAGGATTCACCTACTTATAAAAAGCCTCTATGGATTAAGCTAATTAACCATTAACCAATTAACCTTTTATCCATTAACCAATTAACCTTTCTTTTAACAATTAACCATTTAACCAAACACACATGACCTATAAAATGGAACAAACCATGCGCTGGTATGGTCCAAATGATCCGGTAAGCCTCAGGGATATCAGACAATCCGGAGCTACCGGGATCGTGAATGCATTGCACCATATTCCCAATGGAGAAGTTTGGACACGAGAGGAGATTGCGATTCGTAAAAAAATCATCGAAGACTCAGGTTTGACATGGTCCGTCGTGGAGTCAGTTCCTGTGCACGAAGTGATCAAAACCCAATCCGGCAATTACCTGGAGGTGATTGAGAATTACAAGCAAACCATTCGAAACCTGGCGGCTGAAGGCGTTTTCACGGTATGTTACAATTTCATGCCGATTCTGGATTGGACCCGAACTGATCTTGAATATGAGTTGCCAAATGGAGTGAAGGCTTTACTCTATGAAAGTAAAGCTGTTAAGGCATTTGACCTCTTAGTCTTAAACAGGGAAAAAGCTCAGCAAGAATATTCTGATGCTGAAAAAGCTGAAATCAAAGAATACTACGATGGACTTTCGATGGAAAAGCGAAAGTTAATCAACGACAATATGCTGAAAGGTCTTCCAGGATCAGAAATCGGCTATACCATGGATGAGTTTAGATCCATGCTTGAAACTTATTCGGGTATCGACGCCGCAAAACTTGCAGATCACCTTCGGTATTTCCTGGATGAGATTGTTCCTGTGGCAGAGGAAAACGGCGTGTTTATGGCAATTCACCCCGATGATCCGCCTTTTTCTTTGTTCGGATTACCGAGAGTAGTCAGCACCGCGGCAGATGCCAGAAGAATTCTGACTGATCAGCCAAGCCTTAATAACGGATTATGTTTTTGCACCGGCTCTTACGGAGTCAGAGCAGATAATGATCTTCCGGCAATGGTGAGGGAATTTGGAAATAATATCCATTTCATTCATTTGCGAAGCACAAAGAGAGATGCTGAAGGCAATTTTTATGAAGACAATCATCTGGAAGGCGATGTACCCATGGTCGCCGTCATTGATGAACTTATTGAAGTACAGCAAAAGCGTGGAAAAAGTATCCCGATGAGACCTGACCATGGACATCAGATGCTGGATGATTTGCATAAAAAGACCAATCCGGGTTATTCGGCCATTGGAAGACTCAAAGGTCTTGCAGAAATCCGGGGAGTTGAACAGGCACTTCTATACAGCAAAAACAAGTAATTTTCCATCCTTTTAAATTCCCGGTGAATATATCCTCACAGGATAAAGGGCCATAATTTTCGTAGAAATTAGGGTTATCGTCCGTTTGAATAAGATTTTTTCAAGTACTGAAACCATCAGATCAAACTTTCAACTAAATTCCGAAAACGATGAATTATGGCCCTGTTTTACTCAAAGAAAGACCTGCACTTTCAACTTTTTGAAAATCTGAATTGCCTTCAGCTAACTGAAATCGCTTTTTTTTCAGATCATACTGAAGAAACCTTCAAACTTATTTTAGACGCAGCCGAGCAGATTGCCGAGAAAAGCTTATATCCGCTTTTGACAGAAATGGATCGGAAAGAACCTCAGCTCGTGGATGGAAAAATCCGCATCCATCCGAAAATGAGGCCAATCGTTAAAAAATTCGGAACAGATGGTTGGATCAATGCCACATTTCCCTACAAAGATGGCGGCCAACAATTACCCTGGACAATTCATCTTGCGGCTGGCTTCATCCTACAGGCTTCAAATTACTCCGCTAGCGTATTCCCATTTTTGACCACAGGAGCAGCGAATTTGATCCGTATTTTCGGTTCCCAAGAGTTGATTGATAGGTTCACCCCAAATATGTACTCAGGGGATTGGCAAGGGACGATGGCTCTGACCGAACCAGATGCAGGAAGCTCTTTATCAGATTTGAGTACAACCGCTTTTAGAACGGATGATCCCGGAGTTTTCAAAATTAAAGGGCAGAAAATCTACATTTCCTGCGGTGATCACGATGCTTGTGAAAACATTATTCACTTGATGCTTGCCCGGATTCAAGGTGCACCGGCAGGAACCAAAGGCATCTCACTCTTTATAGTTCCGCAAAATCGGGTCACGGATCTTCAGCCAAATGATGTACTCACGCAAGGGATTTACCATAAAATGGGGTACAAAGGGGCTCCTATTGCGCACTTGATGATCGGATCGGAAGATGGTTGTGAAGGCTATTTAGTAGGACAAGCCAATCAAGGGTTGAAGTATATGTTCCAAATGATGAACGAAGCCCGATTGGGGGTTGGGATGAATGGTGTGGCGATCGCAACTGCAGCATACCAATCATCGCTTGCCTATGCGAGGGAACGTCCTCAAGGAAGAAAGATTAGCGAAAAAGACATTACCAAACCTCAGATCCCCATCATTGAGCATGCAGATGTGAAGCGGATGTTACTTTTTCAGAAAAGTGTCACAGAAGGGGGACTTGCCTTGGTACTTTATTGTGCGATGCTTTCTGATCAGGCAGCGCATGAAGCAGATGAGCTTCGCAAAAAAGAAATTGAAAGTTTGCTGGATTTATTAACCCCGATTGCAAAAACTTACCCATCCGAAATGGGCGTTCAAAGTACTTCTGCGGCAGTTCAGGTATTGGGAGGAGCCGGATATACGACAGATTTTCCGGTCGAGCAGTATTATAGGGAAGCGCGGATTCATCCGATTCACGAAGGAACCACCGGCATACATGGGTTGGATATTCTGGGGAGAAAACTCCTGATAAATAATGGTTTGGGCTGGACCCTTTGGATGCAGGAAATTGACAAATCAATTCAGGAATCAACCAAATATCCTGGTTTAGATGATGTTAGATTAACATCTGAAAATCAATATGATAAAGTAAAAATAACTTCTAAAATTCTTATTGAAAAAAGGACGCTTGGATCTGAGATTTTTCTGGCGGATGCCACCTTGTTTTTGGAAATGTGCGGCTATTTAGCCATCGGCTGGATGTGGATCAATCAAGCCAAAGTAAGCTCAGAAAAGCTTTTAACAGATCATGGTGACCGGAATTTTTACTTGGGAAAAATTGAAACTGCACGGTATTTCGTTGAGTACGAACTGGTGAAAATCGACTCACTTGCAAAGCGCCTTTCATCCAACTCCTATCCTACCATCGATATGCAAAAAGATTGGTTCTGATAGTCAGGTCGATTTTAAGAATTACCTATTTATTGAAAAACAAATTCTTATTTTTGGCGCTCAGTGTTTTTAACCCTTTTGTTTAATCTGAATGAAACGAATTTTAGTTAGTGGTGGAGGGGGATTCCTCGGCAGCCACCTTTGTGATCGCCTCCTCAAAGAAGGAAATGAAGTTCTCTGCGTTGATAACTTTTTCACAGGAAACCGAAGAAATATCCACCACCTTCTTGATAATAAAAACTTCGAGTTGCTGAGACATGATGTTACGCATCCGCTTTATGTGGAAGTAGATCAGATCTATAATCTTGCTTGCCCGGCCTCTCCTATTCATTATCAGTTTGATCCGGTACAGACGACCAAAACTTCTGTAATCGGCGCGATGAATATGTTGGGTCTAGCAAAACGATTGAAAATCAAAATCCTGCAGGCAAGTACATCTGAAGTTTACGGTGATCCGGAGATTCATCCCCAGCCTGAAAGCTATCGTGGAAGCGTAAACCCAATCGGTCCGAGAGCTTGCTATGATGAGGGAAAACGTTGTGCGGAAACCTTATTCTTTGATTATCACCGTCAACACGGATTAGATATCAAAGTGATGCGGATCTTCAATACGTACGGTCCGAGAATGCACCCAAATGACGGTCGTGTGGTAAGTAATTTTATTGTGCAAGCCTTAAAAGGCGAGGATATTACCATTTATGGAGATGGAAAGCAGACACGTTCTTTCTGCTACGTGGATGATAACATCGACGGAATGTATCGTCTGATGAACAGCCGTGATGGCTTCACTGGTCCAGTTAACATTGGTAACCCGGGAGAATTCACCATGCTGGAACTTGCTCAGCAGATCATTGAATTGACTAACAGCAAGAGCAAGTTGGTTTATATGCCACTTCCACAGGATGATCCTTTGCAGCGGAAACCAATCATAGACTTAGCAAAGAAAGAACTAGGTTGGGAACCAAAAATTCACCTGAGAGAAGGTCTTCAAAAAACGATCGCATATTTCGAATCAGTAATCTGAT
>JBKJKX010000080.1:0-14991 GCA_046597285.1 Algoriphagus sp.
TTTCCACCACCACCACGAATAGCCCAAAATAAATCTTGGTTTTGCTTTTCATTAACAGTTACAAAAGAACCATCTGCCAAAACCATATCTGCTTCCAGTAAGTTATCAATTGTAAGACCGTATTTCCGGGATAGATAACCCACACCGCCACCGAGGGTTAAACCGCCAACCCCTGTAGTAGAAATAATCCCGGAAGGTACCGCAAGCCCAAAATCATGTGTGGCTTTATCCACTTCGTTCCAAATGTTTCCGCCACCAACTTTCACGGTATTATCGGCAGGATCAACCCTGACAAATTTGATTCCTGACAGATCAATTACCAATCCATCATCACACAACCCCAATCCTCCGCCGTTATGTCCACCCCCTCTTATGGCTACAGTCAGCTCATTTTCCCGGGCAAAGTTAACAGAGGCAATAACATCGGCTACATCTGTACACATAGCAAACATTCCGGGCCGCTTGTCAATCATTGCATTAAAGACCTTTCTTGTTTCATCATAATTATCATGTGATGGCATGACTATCTTTCCTCTTAGTTGAGCGACGAATTTTTCGATTTTAGAAGAATCGATATCCTTTACAGAATAAGTTGTTATTTGTGCCATTTTGGTAATTTTTAGGGTGTAAAGAAATGTTTTTTGGTCTTTTATCGGCTAAAGAATAAGAATTGCGGGTAATCAATTAGGCGCTTAATCCTTCGTTTTCTCGATCATATGATTAATTACTATACTATGTTCATGCTGAGGGCTGAACATAATGATTTCCGCATCTTCATTGACCTTGACATTATGCCCTGCCGGCCAGAAAAATAAATCGTTCGTGTTGACGGTTTCCTGGATGCCTTCTGAATCAGTAGTTGTAATTTGACCACTCAATACGTATCCCCAGTGCGGGCTCTGGCACAAGTTTCCTTCAAGACCTATAAAAAGGGGAGTTGTATCTACTCCGGCAGACAGGCTGAAAAACTCACCGCTGATTTTCCCATACCCGGTTGCATCACCAAATTCTGTTTTCTGACGAATAACTGCTCCCGGTATTTTCATTTTTACTTCGATATTTTCTTTTGCGATTTTCATTTTGTTCAGATTTAGTTGTTGTGAATAACAGGATGCATTTTTTTAGAGCTATTGCTGCATCCATTTAAAGCAATAGGATGTAATTGTTTTGAAAGATTTAAACTATTTAGAAATGATCATATCTTTCAATGACCAAAGAATTGCAAGCACATCTTTTTTAGTATCACCATCAATAGATTGCTTATCCAAGGCAATAAAAATATCGTCAATGGCATGCATATATTCTCCCGAGCTAATATTCATTCCCGTATGAGTGGTTATCATATTCCTTTCAGAATATGTTGCAGGGCCGCCACTACCGGCAGTAAAAAATTCAACGATATTTTGCTTGATTTTGGCTAAATGTTCGGGTTCTTCCATATAAGGCAGAAATCTGGCATTTATAGCCGGATTTTTCATGTGCGCATCAACAGTATTATCAACAAGTATTGAAATGCCTGATTTTCCTCCCAATTTTTCAAAAAGTGTTGTTTCCATGACATTAGGGTTTTTGGTTGCGTATTTATGTAATCTTAATAGGTCAAAATTAATCAGACAAAAAATTATATAAGGCTACATTTAGGTCAAAAAATTCTATTTTTAGCCCATTGCTATACGCACGAAAACATTCTTATTTCAAATGAATGCTTTTGGGAAGAATTTTTTAAGAAAAATTACTATCTGAACTTTAGGGAAATCAAGGGCGACAGGATTTTATATAATGGGAAGGGAGGATTCCATATGTTTTCTGAAAACATTTTGAAAAATATGCAGGCGTATTAAAACCGGTTTCGAATGCAATTTCAGAAATATTTTCAGTTCTTTTATTTAAAAGTTTAAGGGCTTTGCTTAACCTGTATTCTTTTATAAAACTATTGGGAGACTTGCCTGTTATAGAAATCATCTTTCGATATAGTTGCGATTTGCTATACCCCAAACATTTACTAAAATCATCAATATTTAAAGTGGTATTTCTCCATTCTCTCTCGGTATAATCCATTAATAGATGCAGGAACTTTTCATCATTTGAATTAAGTACATTCATATATCCCTTATCAATAGAAATATTTAAGTTCTCGCTTTCATACAAATCCCTGACCTCCGAAGTTACCACGACCTGGCCTTGAACGACATCACATAAACGTTCAGCCATTTGTATGGCATCTTCAAAAATTCCTTCTTTTTCGCTGACAGGAACACCGGCACTTAAACCTATGCGCAATTTTATAGGAGGATCGTATTTGCTTTTGAGAGCCTGTTTAAATACTGCCTGAATTTCTAAAGCACATAATACCGCATCGGTAACTGAATCAAAGGAAACTAAAACGTAATCGACTTTTTGTTTTACAATCCTTCCTTTAAATTTAGTTACAAATTCAATAATGGACTTATTGCAGTTATCGATATCTTGGTTCATGGATTCACCTGGTGGATCTTTTAAAGATAAACGTTTTATTCCGGCTACCATTATGGTTCTAAAAGCGGGGTCATTAATAATATTTAATGCTGTTTTTTGTGATTTTTCAGGATCCTCGATACGACCTAAAAATGATTCTACTACAGCTCCATCAACTTCGATGATCCTGTGAGGAACCGCTCCGTGTGCCTGATCATGCATTTCTTTAATTGCAGTCTTATCAGGAGCTTCAACTAAGCAAAAAGCTGTTTTCCTTTTATCATCAAACCAATAGGTTAACCCTTTACAGTTAAATTTATGCTGTATTTTTAAATCCTTTTGATGTAAGTCTGCCACGATTTCAGCAGTTACTTCTTCCGAAACATCGTGGCGATCCATGTATATTGGCATAACTTAAATTTCAGGTGTTAATTTTGGCTTTTCGAATAAACTCATTGTTTTTCCTTGTTGTTATTTCCAATTTAAATATTTATATTAAAATATTACTGTCATCCGAGTAAATTATTTCCTGCTTAAAATAGTGTATTTTAAGGTCAGGTAAGGTGATTTTTCTTTTTTTCTCAAAACACCCCCCCCTGCTCGATTTTGAAAATATCCAATTGCACTATTTCTAGATTTCGTTCTTCCGAGGTGAGGCAACTCGTTTTTAGTATAGTCTCAAAACAGATATAAGAAATTAAGTTGGCTTTTGCCATGGATACTAAGGTGGTAAACTGTTCTGCCTCTTTTATTCTTTTGTGAATGACGCTAAAGATCAGATTGGCTATCAGCACCATCCAATCCTGCGTTTTAATCTCCTCTGGGTTGTCCGAGAAAAAGTAGCCCAGTTCGAAGTTCTGTTTGATTTTCTTGAACAAGGGCTGTATCTCCCAGCGGTTTTTGTAGAGCAGTACGATTGTACGGGATTGAAATTCAAACAGATTGCTCACAAAACGGAATAGCTTACCTGTCAATGGATCTTTGTAAGTGATTAACCGAGGCTTTAGTGGCTTTCCGTCAGCCTTTAAAGTGACAAGCTGGTCTAAAACGGTGCCCGCGTAGAGGAAGTCATGGGCATTCTGACGAAGCTCACTGATCACTTCATAATTCGCATTTTCGTTGAGTCGGGTAACATAAATTGATCCTTCTTCTGTCCACCTTTTATAAACAGTATAGTTAACATAGCCTTTGTCGAAGACATAGATGCTGCCTTTCTGGGGGTTGAGCTGTCCGAGGAAATCTTTGTCATTGGTACTCGCTGCGGTTAGCCAGACTAGTTCAGGGACCATATTGTCAAGGGAAAGCACTGCATGTGTTTTTAGTCCGCCTTTCTTCTTGCCAGAGATTGGATTACGGCCTGCCCCTTTGAATACATCTGTGAATAGACTTAAGGTAGTAGAGTCCACCAGCTTTACCTGATCAACTTTAGCCTCTTTATTAATAGGTAAACTCAGATAACCGCCTAAAATCTCTTTTTGGTAATGGGCTAAGAGCAAGTAATAGATATAGCCAAACACTTCATTAGATCGGCGGCAGTTGGCATCAGATAGCGTGCTGCTGGCAGGAAGTCTATAAATGCCCAAGTAGGTAAGCTTCTGCTCCAGAAATAACAGGCACTTGCAGAGGCTGTTGAGCGAATTAGTTTTGGATATCACCCCATAAAGCATGAAAACAAGCTGTTTCCAGGTACTCATGGTCTTATAGTAGCGATCAGATTTAAAGGTGTCTGAAGCTTGGTCGACCAGCTCTCGGGGGATAAAAGAGAGCAATTGGCAGATAATCGGCTGTCCGGATAATTTTGTATGTTGCATCGGGCTGGTTGTTGTGTGGTAACTACAACTTCCCATAAAAAGCGAGAACTACCAAATCGGTGGTTCCGCTTTTCCCAATTCTAACTATTCTAAGATTCGTGAATTACTTGTCTCGGATTTTACTCGGATGCCACTAATAAGTTTTATAGGTTTTTGTTCGTCTGCACTGCCCAGTTCCATCCAGTCTCCGTGCTTTTGAAGCATTGTATACAAGTCGGTCAAGCATTTAGCGTCATAGATTAGTGTCAGCTTGCCAACGATTCACACAATAACGTCTTTGCCATCTTTTACATCTTTATACATTTCGTAGTCCTAAGTCAATGGTGGAGTTTTAAATTCCACGGATTTTCTTTTGTTCCTTCTGTTGACAAGGCATTCTACGGTTAAAAACTGATTTTTTAAAGCTGATTTTTCGGAATTCCTTAAGACCAAAAAATATCCGTTTGGTAGCTCTTCCTAAAAATTCTAATTAAAAGGTACACACTAGGATAGTTAAAATCCAAACTATTCATAAAATAGTTGTAACCTTTTGTCTCAAAGATTTTCCTATTTTCAAGTAGGTTTCCGTTACCCTATTTCCAGTTGGCAAATCATAGATCCTAAATCATAGATCCTAAATTAAATGACCTTAGAATTCTTCCGTGACCATTGCCTTTCCAAGCCCGGTGTGACCGAGGATACGCCCTTTGATGCCAATACCCTTTGCTTTCGGGTGGGAGGGAAGATTTTTTCCCTTCTGGACATCGATACCTTCGAATACATCAATCTTAAATGTGATCCGGAGCGGGCGATGGAGCTTCGGGAGCAGTTTGACGGCATCACGCCCGGCTATCACATGAATAAAAAGCTCTGGAACTCGGTCAGTGTAGGTGGGAATGTTCCCGATAGATTGATCCTGGAGTTGGCAGATCACTCCTACGAACTCATCTTTGCAAGCCTGCCCAAAAAACGCCAATCCGAAATCCGACCATGAGCTACTTCTACCTCCGCAACGTCTCCAAAACCTACGAGAATCAGAAAGCCCTGGATGATTTTTCAATGAATCTGGAGCAGGGACAGTTCCTTTCTATCGTGGGAGAAAGCGGTTCCGGCAAGAGTACGCTGCTGCGAATCATGGCCGGACTGGAAGTGCAGGACTCAGGGACGGTGTTCCTTGGGAATGACGAGATCCTGAATCCCACCAAAAAGCTGGTTTCGGGATACCATGAGATTAAGCTGATTCACCAGGATTTTCACCTCTATCCGAATATCAGTGTGGAGGAAAATATCTCCCGCACCTTGCTGCATTTTGAGAAAGAGTATGCCAAAAACCGGGTGGAGAACTTGCTTTGGCTATTGGGTTTAAAGGAATTTCGGGATCGCTTGCCTCGGCAGCTTTCCGGAGGGCAGCAGCAGAAAGTAGCCATTGCAAAAGCACTCAGCGTGGAACCGGAAATCCTGTTGCTCGATGAGCCATTCAGCAGTTTGGATACGATTCAGAAGCACAAGTTGATCACCGAGTTGAAGGAGATTTTTCGGGAAATGGGCACAACGGTGATCTTTGTAACGCATGATCTCGACGATGCGCTGCGGCTGACCGATAACTTGCTGATCCTGCAAAAGGGGAAAGTGGTGCAGAAAGGAAATTCGCAGGAGCTTTGCCAGCATCCGAAGACCCGCTACATCGCGCGTCTTTTTTCACCGATCAATGCGATTCCCGACCGAGAGCATGCCTATATCCGTCCAGCAGATGTGAAGCTCCGCACCAAAGGAGAGTTCTTGGCTCATGTAGTTGATTCCCGGTTCCTGGTGCATTACAATGCACTTCAGATCCGGTTGAAAAACAGCGGGCTGGTTTGGGAAGTGGATGATGCCCAACGCAAATACCAAAGAGGCGATCGGGTTTATGTAAGTTTTGAGGAGGAAAAGGTGTTGGTTCTAAAACAGTGATCAGTTGTCAGTTGTCTGTTTTTAGCCGAGCGATCTTTCAAATTGTTCAGTTCGGAGTAGACCGCCGGCTTCTAACTGTTTACCGTTTCTGCCTACAGATCAATTTTCCCAACTCACTTTCCAAAACGAGGGAGATATCTCACTGCATTTGATAAGACCCGGTGACGGACAACCGACAACCGAAAACCGAAAACCGACAACTGAGATTACTCATGCGCTCCATGCGCTCCGTGCACATGGCCATGCTTGATCTCTTCTTTGGTCGCTGATCTTACTTCCAGGATGTTTCCTTCGAAATGCAGATCAAATCCAACCAATGGGTGATTGAAGTCCAAAAGCAATTCTTCCCCAAGATCCTTCAGGATTTTTGCCTGCATCGGGTAGCCGTTCTCATCCATCAAAGGAAGGAAACTACCTTCTTCCAGCATTTCGTCTGAGAAGCCTCTTTCATTGGAAAACTGTGTCTTGGGAAGGTTGACGATCAACTCATCATCCGCCGGTCCATAGGCTTCTTCTACTGTCAGAGTAAATGAAAAATCTTCGCCTTCTTCTTTTCCGGCGAGTAAACCTTCAAATTTATCAGGAAGCCCGCTTTCACCAAACAGAAAATAGAACGGGTCTTCTTCATCGCGAATTTCCACGCTGAATGGCGCAGATTCAATCTCGTCTTCGTCTTTGCTTACTTTGAGTTCGTAGGTGAGTCCAACGACTGTTTTTTTTGAAATCTTCATAAAGAGTAGGAGTGATTGGTGGGGTTATTTGCTTATGCCGTGTCTGATTCGGATGCTGATCCGCTCTCTCAAGACCTGCCATTTGCTTAATGGAGTGGATTTGGAAAGGGGCTTATTGGCTCTGAAAACGAAATATTGATAGTCTTTCTCTTCGAAATAGAGGGCGTAAGTTTCCATTTTCTCTAAGTAAAAACCATTAGAGGTGATTCTTTTGACAAGGTCTGCTGTGTCAAGCGGTTGGTCGATCACCTGAAGTTTTTCAGGTTGATTTTCGATCATCCACTTCAAGTATCTTGGGGCAGGGATGTGGACGAAAATGACCGAATCCCGGTGTGCATGTTTTTCGATGTTGCGGAAAAGCCGCTGATGCTGATCCACAGGAATATGCTCCAACACATCCGGGAAAACGAAGAAATCGAATTTCTGCCCCTTCTTATCAAAGTCGGACATATCCGAAACTTCAAACTTCAGATTGCTCTGCGACTTCCAGAGAATCCGCGCTTTGGCGATGCTCTCCGGACTGATATCTACTGCCAACACTTCCCCGGTCGGTAACTGAGTTGCCAGCAAATGACTGACCGTTCCGATTCCGCAACCCACTTCCAATACACTGTGATTAGCATTCAATCCTGCTGCCTTCACTTTGTCCAAAATGCTCAAATGCCTGGAGTTGATGCCGGTTTTGGCTTGCTTGTCAGCAAACTTATCGTAGAAGCTGACGACTCGATCTTTAGACTTTTCCATTTTTTTCTTTTACGGATAAGTACACACCGGCGATTAAGGAGAGAACGATTAAGTATTGGAAGATCACCATCGGAATTTTGGTAGCAGTGTAGCTTGATGGTGAAAATTTAAAGTTGATTTCGTGATTTCCTGCCGGAAGATTCAATCCCCGAAGCAGGTAATTGACCCGAAGAATCGGAGTTTCTGTTCCGTTTACCGTCGCAGTCCAACCTTTAGGATAGTGGATTTCAGAGAAAACCGCCAAGCCTTCTTTGCTCATTCTGGCTTTGTAAATCATCTCGTTTGGTCCGTAGGAAGTCAGTTGAATTTCTCCGGAACCTGCTGTAACCTGACCGAATTCACCGGTATTGACGGTTGCCTGAGTTTTGGTATTGATTGTTCCCAGCTTGTCCATTTCTTCCTGATTGGTCTGGACAGAAATTATTTCCGAAGGAACCCAAGCCGCACCGTTTGCGGCAGGATTTTCAAAAACAGTGTTTTCAGCAGTTCCTGCCAAAAAGTATTTAGCATTCATCATGTTGATGGTCTGAATACCTTCGAAATTAAAGGTTCCCTCCTGAGCTTTGGTCACAAAATCATTGAGCTCGAACGAAAGCCGGTTGTCGAGCAAATCCTGATATCTCCTCATTTTGGCACCATGATAGCCGCCGAGACTATGGAAACGGTAATTGGCTTTTCCTGCCGCAGTGAGGGATTCCGTTAGGTCAAGAACTCGGTAATAGCCTTTGTCCTGAGCGATCTTTTTGTCTGCCGGAGTTTCTGCGAAATAGGCACCCGAAGGATTAGACTGAAAAGAGCTTTTGTTCAGATAGTCGCGGTTGACGATCCAGATATCGATGGTGACCAAAGCAAGAAGGCCCAGACCCATAATCAGATCGGAGATTTTTTCCTTCACCGCAAAATAGATCAGCACGAAAGCTGCTGCGACGAAACCGAAGCTTCTCCAGGCAGAAGCCTGAAGCATGGATTTGCGGTCTTGCTTCAGCGCATTGACCAACCAATCCGGGAAACTGGCATCGCCTGCTCCATCGAAACGAAACATCCCCGCACCAAGTGCAAGGACAACCAATAGACCTCCGGTAACCGCTCCGGCTATCAGCAGAGGCTTCATTTCTTTGGCCCGAACCAATCGCTCCAACGCGATAATTCCCAACACCGGAATCGCAAAAAGCGTCATTCCCAAAGCCATGGACACTGCCCGAAACTTATTATAACCCGGCAAAATATCGAAGAGGAGGTAATTGAACCAAGAGAGGTTTTTACCCCAGGAAAGTAAAATCGAGAGAATGATGATGGCTCCAAATGTAATCAGGCTTTCTTTTGGCGCAGCCCAAATTCCTAAAATCGCCAGGAAAACCAGGATGATGCCTCCATAAATCGGTCCGCCAGTAAAGGGCTGATCACCCCAGTAAGTGGGCGCTCCCTGAATGAAACCAGTGATTTGGCTGGCATCGAGGCCGTTTTTTCTAAGGGCTTGCTCAGAGGCTGAGTTTTCAAAAAGTGGTGTTTGGCTTCCTCCCCCGTAGAAATCCGGTACGAGAAGCGTGAGCGTTTCTAATTTTCCATTGGACCAACTGAAGGCGTAATCCTTATCCAAACCGGATGCAGCTGATTCCAGCGTTGCATTTCCACGGGTGGAGAAAGGACTGTATTCAAGCGAAGTCGCCAGTCTACCAATATTTCCTCCCACGGCCAAAATTGCTCCCAAAACCAGGAATCCAATTGTTTTGCTGATTTGGGCGACTCCGTCCTTTTTCCAGTCAAAAATCAATCTCACTCCTACGTAAACCACCGAAATGATCAGCGTGTAATAGGTGATCTGAAGGTGGTTGAACTTGAGTTGGAGCAATAATCCGAGGGCGAGCAGGCCTGCTCCCAGGATCCTTTTCCGTTCGAAGGCCAGATGAATCCCCGTCAAAATGATTGGAATCAGGCAGATTGCCCAGATTTTGGCGTTGTGTCCGGCGGCAAGACTGAGCAGATTGTAGGTGCTGAAGGAATAAGCTACTCCACCCAAAATGGCAAAAACAGGGCGAACGCCATACGTCAGGAGTAAGACATACATGGCCAGCATTCCAAAGAAAAGCCCGTTGATCGGGTGCGGAAGTCCCAGAGTCAAGACAGAGACGACCGCGTTGGTGATGTCACCTGTAAATTCCAGACTGATGAAGTATGCGGGCATTCCACCAAATGAGCTGTTGGTCCAAAGCGCTTCTTCTCCCGTTGCTTTTCGATAATCAAGCGCCTCTTTTGCCTGACCTTCCCATTTCAGAATATCGCCTTGCATGATGACCTGATTGTCAAAAACCAGCGGGGAAAAGTAAAAAACGACGATTGCGTAGAAAATGGCAATTCCCAACAAATGAGGGAGCAGGTCTTTTTGGAAATTCAACTGCATAAAGTGGGATTTTCTTTGGGATATAATATGCGGGTGCAAATTAGGGATTTTAACCCAAACGTAGTGAATGATGGGAGTTCAGAGTGAGTGGGAAGAGATTTTAATAATGATTTTTTTGCCGCCGGAAGGGTCATTACTCTGGGATTGTTTAGGATTAAAAGAACTCTTTTTATGATTCAATCTTTCATCGCAGTTTTTTTTTGGTGTTACTTTTTGAAGCCAAAAAGTAACCCAAAAGCTTAATGCCTGGTTATTTACTTCAAATAGGTAGCCCTGAGTGTTGAAAGAAACATTTTCGGCTAGTTGATTTTAAACCTTGATCAATCCTAAATATGGAGGGATTTCTCTCGTTCCACTTCGAGAAGTAGCCCATTTTATTCACGGTTTGATCTGCTGTTCAAAACCGTAAATTCCCCAAGGCGTTATATCCCCAAGATGATTTCAACTCATCTCATGCTAAAGCGCTAAATCATACATTTCTTGATACCAACTTGAAACAGTGGTTTGATTTAAAAGATGGAATCAGTCTTGAATACCAGGATGATTGCGAAGTGTCAGATAGATTAATTACACCTTTCTATCCCTGATGAAAATTATTACTTTTGCTCCAAATAGTTACAAAAACGAATGTTTGATAATCTAAGTCTAAAACTGGATCGGGCCTTTAAAACCCTTAAAGGAACCGGAAAAATCACCGAAATCAACGTCGCATCGACTGTCAAGGAAATCAGAAGAGCCCTGATCGATGCCGACGTAAACTATAAAGTTGCCAAAGAAGTAACCGATACGATCCGAGAGCAGGCGCTTGGAAGAGACGTTTTGATCTCAGTTTCTCCGGGTCAATTGCTTATAAAAATCACCCAGGAAGAGCTTACCAAGCTCATGGGCGGTGAAAAAGTTGACATCACACTCAGTGGAGATCCGGCAGTAATCCTGATTGCAGGTTTGCAGGGTTCGGGTAAAACGACTTTCTCAGGAAAGCTTGCCAGCTTGCTCAAGCGTCAGGGACGTCAGGTTTTGCTGGTGGCTTGCGATATCTACCGACCGGCTGCGATTGAACAGTTGAAAGTACTGGGTGAGCAAGTAGGAGTGGAGGTTTACGCAGAGCCTGAAAATAAAAACGCATTGCAAATCGCTCAGAATGCGATTGCTTATGCAAAGAAGACTGGCAAGAAGACGGTAATCGTCGATACTGCAGGTCGTCTTGCGGTAGATGATCAGATGATGAAGGAAATCGAAGAGCTGAAAAAAGCCCTGAATCCTTCTGAAACACTTTTTGTGGTCGATTCGATGACAGGTCAGGATGCGGTAAATACTGCAAAAACCTTTGACGAGCGCTTGAATTTCAACGGCGTGGTTTTGACCAAATTGGATGGTGACACCCGAGGTGGTGCAGCTATTTCGATTCGCCACGTGGTCAATAAGCCGATCAAGTTTATCTCCACAGGTGAGAAAATGGAGAATCTGGATGTGTTTCATCCGGATCGTATGGCTCAGCGAATCCTCGGAATGGGTGACGTGATTTCCCTAGTCGAGCGAGCGCAGCAGTCTTTTGATGAGGACGAAGCCAAACGAATCAACGCCAAAATCAGAACCAACAATTTCAACTTTGACGATTTCCTTTCGCAGCTTGAGCAAGTCAAGAAGATGGGAAATATCAAAGACTTGATGGGTATGATTCCGGGAATGGGCAAAGCAATGAAAGGACTTGATATCGACGATGATTCATTCAAACCAATCGAAGCGATCATCAAGAGCATGACTCCGAAAGAGCGTCAGAATCCAGACATTCTGGACGGAAACCGCAGAAAAAGATTGGCTTCAGGTTCGGGCAGAAATATCACGGAAGTGAATAACCTGATGAAGCAATTTGACGATATGCGGAAGATGATGAGGCAGATGAATAAGATGGGCGGGCCCAAGCAAGCAATGGGCAAAATGCTTCCCGGATTAGGAAAAAGATAAAGTGAGTTTTGATTTTTGAATTCAGATTTTAAAATTTAAAAAGACCCAGTCAGAAATGGCTGGGTCTTTTTTGCTCTTAGGCTGCACAAAGATTCAAGGTGAATAAAGTGCGAAGGACATTCAATCCGGAAAAGCCAAAAAAGCCACCTGGAGCTCGCCCAGCTTTTTGTATCCGGCTTCGTTCATGTGGATAGGATCGCGGTAGTACAGGGATTTGTTGTACACATTGTAGCTGCCTCGCGTGAACTGATCCAAGTAAGGGATGCCATGAAGTTCGCAGATTTGCTTCTGCATGTCCACATGGCGGACCATTCCATCGGCAACCGAAGGATCATAGGCACCTTGGTCATTGAAGGCTTTGCTGGAGGTGAAAAAGTAGATTTTCGCATCGGAATTGAGTTGATAAATCTTCTTGATGCAGTAGTTGATTCCTCCTGCTTGGGTGATCAGCTTGCTTTCGTCAAAGTCATCAAACTCGGTGTAGTCTGTATAGCTGCCCACTTCCCGCTTGTTGGTGTAGTCATTGGTCGAAGCCCAAAGGATGTAGATGTCGAAAACGCCTGCTCCGTCCACCTGCTGCTGAAGCGACTTACCCTGAAGTGAGGAGAAACCAGCACCTCCCACTCCATAGGTGGTAATTGTCATGCCGAGTTGCTCCTTCCACATGTTTTTGGCGATATCGCTTGGCGGGATCACCGATACCGAACCTCCAAAAACTGCCACCGACTTACCATAGTTATAGGATGCTTTTAAGTCTGCCTGCGCAAAAACGCTGCTGTAAAGGATTACAAATACAAGGGTGAGGTAGGTTTTGATTGTGGTCATAGTGGGAGTATTTTTGAATGATAGTGCATTTTCAAATTATAAAAGACATTGATTAAAATGATTGCAATCGCCTTTAAGAAATGTAAACTTTAGATTCATTTTATATCAATTCAACTCCTTATCCCCCTTTTCCTTCCAGAGCTCAAAAGCTTTTAGGCTTTCTTCCCGGAGGAAAGAAACCATCGGAATCTGCCGCTTGGCAGGAATAACTTCAATCTCTTGATAGATAAAGTGATCGTCAAATCCTGCCTCGGCAGCATCTTCTTTCGTACAGGCATAAAAGACTAGTGCAGGTCTCGCCCAAAAAATAGCTCCCAAACACATCGGGCAGGGTTCGCAAGAAGTGTACACTTCGCAACCTTCTAGTTGAAAATTATTCAGATTCTTGCAGGCCTCTCGAATGGCAACTACTTCAGCATGGGCAGTGGGATCATTCGTTTTCAAGACCATGTTCGAGCCTTGGCCAATTATTTTTCCTTCTTTTACAATCACACATCCAAATGGACCGCCGTTTCCAGAAAGCATTCCTTCTTTTGCTAAGTTGATAGCCTGAAGCATGAAGTTTTTTTGGGAGTCGGTCATAGGGTAAATTTATCAGTCGGTAGGGAAAAGATCATATTCAATTGAAGTTTTTGTGAACTACCATCGGAAAATAGGAAGGAGTTGTTTGAATCAAGTAGAGTAAGAATTTCCTTTTCTTTATATCAATCGACTGCTCCTTTTGGAGCCGTCATCACTCTAGGATTACTAATTAAGTCTGTTTTTTGAAAACTGGCATCTTGCTACTCGTTTATTTAAACAATTGCAAATCCAGTCGAAAATTCGGTTTTTGGATTTCTTCGGACTTCCAGCTTGATATCTCAGGAAAATTCGTCTTATGCTAAAAAAGCATATTTCAATATCTATTTAACCCACTTACCCAAAAAATCCTGAAAAACATCCTTGTAGTTTTCTCCTACTGCGATATTATGAGAACCAATTTGAATCACGTTTTTTGACACAGAATCAATGTGGTTTAAGGAGATTATGAACGATCTGTGAACTCGCATGAATTGATTTTTCGGAAGCATTTCTTCCATATTTTTCAAACTTGTCAAAGACAAAAGAGGATGTGGTTTGGATAGTAAATGCACTTTGACATAATCTTTATAGGCCTCGATAAATGCTATATCTTTTAGTATGACTTTAACGAGTTGGTATTCAACTTTCAGAAAAATATAATCAGCAGCCGAAGTTTCAGAAATAGTGCTGGCAGGCGCGAGTATGGGAGCAGGAGCGGACGATATCCGATCAAAATACTGATAAGCTTTGGTAGCGGCATTCAGAAACTCTTCGTAGCTATATGGCTTCAACAGATAATCCAACGCTTCTACTTTATAGCCTTCAATTGCAAATTGATGGTAAGCTGTCGCAAAAATAATCCGGGTATTCTCAGCATTTTTCTTTCCATCGAGAACTCTGGCCAATTCCATTCCGGAAAGATCGGGCATCTGAATATCCAGGAATACCAGCTGAACCTCATTCTGATTGATAAAACCAAGGGCTTCTATAGCGTTGGAAAACCGCCCTGTAAGCTTCAGAAAGGAGGTCTGACTGATGAACTTGCTGATGAGTTCAAGAGCTAGAGGTTCATCATCGATTGCTATACAGTTGAGCGTCATGCTAGGTTGATGGTAAGATTTACCCAATAGTCCTGTTTGGTTTCGTCTTTACCAAATTTTAACCGGTATTTATCCGGATAAAGTAAGATGAGTCTCCTTTGAGTATTAACAAGGCCGATTCCGTTTTCTTTAGCTTCGGGGCTATCCGGATTGATAGGGAAGATGTGGTTTTTGGTCTCAAAAAAGAGCGTATCGCCCATTACTTCGAGTTTGATCTTGATGATGCTTTCATGCTGTGAACTGATTCCGTGTTTGAATGAATTTTCAAGGAAAGGCAATAGCAACATCGGTGCGATAACCAGATCCTCTTTGAGTTCATCAATCTGAATATCGAGTTTTACTTTTTCTGAGAGACGCATTTTCATCAGCTCGATGTAATCCTTGATGAAGTTTACTTCTTTACTGAGCAGCGTTTGATCTTTTTGATTTTCATAAAGCACATACCGCATCATTCTGGATAGTTTCAGAAGTGC
>JBKJKX010000100.1:0-21297 GCA_046597285.1 Algoriphagus sp.
GAAATGAGAAAATTTAAACCCTTTTTCGCAGGCCTCTTACTAATCATATGCCATTATTCCTGCAATTCTCCCGAGGAAGTGGTACCTATTCAACTAGAAGAATTAACCATCGCTCAGATCCACGCAGCATATACAAAAGGGGAGTTCACCAGCGAGCAACTGGTTCGGGCTTATCTGGACAGGATTGACTCGGTTAATCCGAAGATCAACGCATTAACCAGCATCAATCCCAAGGCTATTGAAATTGCAAAAGCGTTGGATGAAGAGTATAAAAAAACCGGTATCCTTCGTCCGTTGCATGGAATTCCGATGATCGTCAAAGACAATATCAATACCATCGGAATGCCGACCACTGCCGGTTCGCTGGCTTTGGCTGATTTTTATCCAGAAACTGATGCATTCATTATCCACAAGCTGGAAGAAGCTGGAGCGATTATTTTGGCCAAATCCAATATGGCGGAATGGGCTTTTTCTCCCATGCACTCGGAGAGTTCTACGGCTGGAATCACTCGAAATCCCTACAATCTCGATCATGTCCCAGCAGGATCAAGTGGTGGAACGGGAGCAGCGATCGCGGCTAATCTAGGAACGATCGGCTTGGGAACAGACACCGGAAACTCGATCCGTGGACCTTCTTCTCACAATGCGCTTGTTGGTTTCCGAAGTACACTGGGATTGGTGAGTCGTGAAGGAATCGTCCCCCTTTACCTCCGAAATGACGTAGTCGGTCCCATGTGTAAATCGGTGGAGGATGCCACGAGAGTGTTGCAGGCAATGGTAGGAATAGATCCAAAAGACGCCTTGACTTCCTATTCCGAAGGAAAAGCTGAAAAAGACTATTTGAAGTATTTAGACAAGGCGGGTCTGAAGGGTGCGCGAATTGGGGTTTTCCGAACACTGAGTGAGAAAGATCCTGATCCTGAGATTTCCGCACTTTTTAATCAAGCTTTAAAAGATATGGAAAGCTTAGGTGCCGTAGTTGTTGATTCGGTAGAAGTACCAAATTTTGAGGAATTGAGACAAGATCAATGGTGTCCTACTTTTCGAACTGATTTAGAAGATTTCCTCCAGGCCTATGTGAAGCGGGATACGATGAAATCATTTGAAGATGTCCTTCGAGTAGGAACCAAGTCAGAATATACGCGGCAACGCCTAGCGTCTTTAGGTGGAAGTACCCTGCGAAGAGGTAATCCTGAAATCCCCTGCGGCAATGCTTATGAGGATGAGCGCAGAGTAGCTTTTCGCGAAGCGATAGAGAAAACGATGGATTCGCTGAAGTTGGATGTTTTGGTGTACCCAACTTGGAATAATCGCCCGGCGGTAATTGAGCGATTCGAAGAGGAGTATAGAGGTGATAATTCGCAGCTCATAGCGCCAGCTACCGGTCAGCCAGCCTTTACGGTTCCTATGGGTTTCAGCTCAGGAAATCTTCCTGGTGGTGTTCAGTTTTTGGGAAGAATGTATTCCGAACCTACCTTGATCAAACTGACCTATTCCTATGAGCAGGGGACAATGCACAGAAAACCTCCTGTTTTAAAGGAGTAAGAATATCTAAAAATAATTCCAAAAATATAGCCTGTCTCACATGAGAGACAGGCTATATTTTTGGTGTTGGAAATCAAAATCTGAGGAAATTTTACTCAGAAGAATCGCTTAATTGAAGGTATATCTGATCGAAAAGCTTCCGTCAATAAAGTTTCCTCGATAATGCTGGAAATAAAAATATGGGATCAAATCCAATCCAAGTGTCAATGGGGCATCTTTGAATTTATATTCCAAACCCCCGATTCCGACAATACCTACAGCTACAAAGTTTCGATCACCCCAATAGCCTGGGCATCTTGGATCTCCGGGATCGTTACATTTGCCTTTGTATCCGTCATAATAATTCCGCCCATCAAAGAACCCCAATCTGGCACCTAATCCGTATACCCAGCTTAATTGCGGTACTTCAAGTGCACCTTTTTTATGCCACTCGTATAGACCTGTCAGAGAAGTACCTCTCCATCTGCTGGCACCCAATATCACTTCTATTGCAGCTTTACTGTTTACAAAATGCTTTATCGTAATCCCTGAGGTATATCCGCCTCTGACTCCGATTGCAGTAGTGTAGCCAGATGGGCCAGAAGGCATCTCATTTCTTTCCATTACCGATCGGTAATTCGTATAATTTTCGGGATTCTCCGAAAAACTCAAGGTTCTCCAGTACAAAGAACTGTTGTCAGCTTCTGACTGCTGAGGAGTAACTTCACAATTTTCACTGAGGTTTTCATTTCCGTTTTGGGCAAAAGTCGCCGTAGAAAACAGATAGAGGAAAAGGCTACTAACAATTAGTTTATTCATGAGCTGGTGTGTTTTGGTGAAAATTTAAAATCATTTCTCTTGATGAAAGTCATTTTGAGATAAATCTGATCCAGTAACATCTTATCTAAAATATATGCCAAGTTTATCGACATCTGGTTTTTACTTTAACTGAACCGAACAATCAATAGTAATTGACTACTTGAATTTCAAAACTCTCAGACTGGAATCAACAAAGGAAATAGGCGTTGATTATCTTCTTTGCTGGTATTCTATTCGATTTTTTTAAGGATGTTACGAAAGTACAAAATCGTACTTTGAGATGAGGAAAAAAGAAATGGGGTGGACTTGGTCCAAAGTCTCTTTTCTACGAAAAAGAAAAACATCCCATGCGAGATTCGTTTTTCCTCGCACTTGATGTTTGTTTGATGGGATTATATTTTTACTTCACTAGAAGCAATTGAAAGCCTACTGAAATAGCTAACGCATCTTATTGCACCACTACATTTCCCTTTTCATCCAAGATTAAATTGACTTGCTCTTCCGCTTTTTGAAGACGGACATTGTAAATAATTTTTCCTTCTTTCTCACCGATATTTATCCGAGTGATGACATAGCCGATGTATCCTTTCAAGAGTTTTGCCTCAATTGCCAAAGGAAGCTGATCCTCGTAAGAGATGGTATTGGAATGATATTTTTCTGGAACTGCTTCAGCTCTTAACTCCAGAAATACATTAGGTCCATCCCCATTTTTGGTCAGCTGAAATGAATCATACAGTTCGCCAATTGCGGTGTAGGATTCGAAGAGAAGCTTGTCTCCCTCCACGGTCACCACTTGGAAAAGCTGGGTATTCTCTCCCACTCGGTCTCTTTCGCCTCCTTTTGCAGTCCAGTCTTCTCCGATGGTATACATCTTACCTCCGCTTACAGATACAACATAGACCGTTCCGGTTTGGTCGCGCATATTGATCCCATCCATTACATTTTCTCCCGGTGAAACTCTCCCTCGGGCATAGGCATGGTCATGACCCTGAAGCGCCAAGTCCACTTTGTACTTGTCAAAAAGAGGCTTCCAAAGTTCTCTGAGTTTTGCATTATCTCTGCCGTCAGATGCTGAAAAAAGCGGGTGATGATACACTGCGATAATCCATTTTTGGGTAGTGTTTTTCAATATTTCTTCCAGCCAGATCGTTTGCCTTTCCACCTCCACATTGCTGTTCAAAGAGATAATCCGGACATCCTGATAATCCATGTAATAAGCAGTCTCTTCGAGTCCTTCAGGCCCATTTGCGGGAAGTGTAAATTGTGGCTTCCACTGCACAGAAAGACTTCTCTGACCCAACTTGGATTCCTCTTCATTTTTAGCTCTGTACTCATGATTGCCTGGAGTCGGCACTGATGGAATCATGCTATGAATAAATCCGCCTGCGGTAAACCACTCATGCCATTCCTGCTCCCGATGCGCACTATTGATCAAGTCACCCGCATGGACAAAGAACTTTGCTTCGGGTGCGGTCTTGAATCCTTCCCGGATTACCCTGGACCAGAGTTCGAGGACGTAATTCTGAGCATCACCCACATAGAGGAATGAAAATTTCTCATCCTGATTTTCGGAAGCAGTTTCGAATTGGAACCATTCGCTCCATCGCTCTCCGTCACCAACTCTGTACCCGTAAACTGTGCTTGGCTCCAGATCTTTGAATTCCACAGAATGGTAATTGGCGACCACATTTGCTCCTTCCAGTGAATCCGCATCCAAAACCCCAGTTTTAGCTTCGATCGTTTTTCCATTTCTCCAAAACTTGGGAGCGGCAGTGGCAACGGCAATCTCAGCATAAGCGACTTTGATTTCGGTGTTTGTTCGCCAGGTGGCATTCACCTGACGAGCCGGATTCTCCCCAAAGTTGATGACAATCCTATCCGGATAGACGGTTGGCTTGCTCCATTCAACTCCAAACTTCGGCTCTTTATAGACTTTTACTTCTTGAGCAACTGCTTGGAAAGCAAAGCCAAAGAAGCAGACTAGGATGACTAAACGTGTATAGATCACTTGATTTCGGGTTGAAGGATTGATAAAATTTTTGGCAAGATAATC
Organism: Algoriphagus sp.; assembly: GCA_046597285.1. GTDB lineage: Bacteria > Bacteroidota > Bacteroidia > Cytophagales > Cyclobacteriaceae > Algoriphagus. Next base: position 4,397 of record JBKJKX010000100.1, read on the forward strand.
GACCGGAGAAAAGAACAAGTACCGGCAACCAGATATCATAAATTGGTAACAGATCAAAATAAATATTTAACCCAGTTGGCTTACCTGATTGAATTTTGGAGCCACTAGGCAAACAAATCAATCAGATTTTTTTTGAAATATTCAGCACTGTCCTTTACGCTTTGAATGGGGTTTTGTGCAAAATTCCCGCCCTGCTCGATGTAGTAGTATTCCATTCCGGCGAGCAAAGCATCAGGCAGTATTTTCGTGTAATCGATCGATCCGTTTCCCATTTCGGTATAGTCTCGGCTGACTTTATCCATGTCTTTGATATGCCACATCACAAAGCGACCCGGTGCTTTCAGGAAAAGTTCGTGTGCCGAAAGCGGAGAGCTATGGGCAACCCAATAGAGATCAATTTGGAGCTTGACCAACTTCGGATCGGTATTTTTCAAAATAATGTCAAAGCCATTTTCTCCGTTGTGATCTGTAAATTCAAAATCATGGTTGTGATAGGCAAAACCCAACTTTGCTTTATTGACGCGCTCGCCTATCCTGTTCAGTTTTTCTGTCAACAATTTAAATTTTTCAATCGATCTGGATTGTGGATCTAGCCAGGGCCATGTGATGTATTTTTGTTTCAAATCATGCGCTCCAATGATGCATTGGTCAGTATAGCGCATGAGATCGTCATCTGATCCGTTGAAATATTTGATAAAATCATAGTGCCCGCTGGTGCTTTCTAGTGAATTATCCTCCAGGACTTTTTTAAAATCTGCGGCTGGCATTCCATAATATTTATTCGCAGGGCCATCGTATCCGTAGATTTCTGTGTCTTGGTAACCAAAGATGGAAATAGTTTTTAGAGTCTGTATCGGGTCTTCTGCCATCGGTTGCCGGATGGAGAAAAGCTGAAGTCCCATCTTGAAGGGTTTTGCTTTTGGAAAATTGAATCCGGAAAATCCAATACTGGCTGCTGAAATAGCCAGTCCGGTTTGCTTAATAAAATCTCTGCGATGAAGCATAAAATATAGGTTTAGGTTTTAGTGTAGTCCTCATGACTAAGGAATAGAGCATTTTAAATATACAATCCAAAAAGCAAAAGAAGCATCAAAAGTGTATGATGCAAGATTCTTCTATGTTAAACAAGTCATGTCTATATTTCATCTTTTTTGCTCAATTCGGAATTAATGGTAACTTATTGCATCTCCATTATTTTATCCTTTTCATTTCTCTAGGTCTGATTAATATTAGATTAAAAACCTTTTACTTGTGCTCAGAGCTATTTTTAAAACCCTAAAAAAAGGATAGCTATTCCAGACCAAAAATTAAACCCGACAATGTATCGACACCTTAATTTCTTATTTACAGCATTTCTACTTTTTTATTCCTCCTTCTCATTTGCCCAAACTTACGGCAAAAACGGAATGGTCGTCTCCGATAATTTCCTTGCTTCGGAAGTTGGCGTAGCAATTCTGAAAAAAGGAGGAAATGCCATTGATGCAAGTATAGCAACAGCTTTTGCTTTGGCAGTCACCCATCCTGAAGCTGGAAATATCGGAGGTGGTGGATTTATCGTTTTGATGAAATCAGACGGTGAGGTTACCACATTCGATTTTCGTGAGAAGGCTCCTTTGGCAGCAAGTCCGGAAATGTTTCAGGATGAAAATGGGAACCTCATCCCCGATGCAGGCAGTCGTGGTTTGAAATCCGTAGGTGTGCCTGGAACCGTTGCCGGATTGTATCAGGCACATCAAAAGTACGGAAAACTGAAATGGGCAGAATTGGTACAGCCTTCTATCGACTTGGCAAAAAATGGCTTTGTCATGACTTGGGGATTGTATCAGGCTGCGGTGAGAGTTTCGGCGTGGGATGAGTCCTTTGATATCCTTCAGAAATATTTTAAAAATGAAGCTGGAAAAGTAATCGAACCCGGAGAAATCTGGACGCAACCGGCTTTGGCACACACTCTTGAATTGATCCGAGACAAAGGAAAAGATGGATTCTACAAAGGTGAGGTAGCGGAAGAAATCGAAGCTTATATGAAAGCAAATGGAGGAATCATTACCAAAGCTGATTTGGAGAAATACACCGTTGTGGAGAGAAAACCAGTTTCAACTACCTTCAAAGACTACCAAATCTACTCTATGCCGCCACCGAGTTCGGGTGGAATTGCCTTGATAGAAATGATGAATCTGATGGAACAGGCAGATATCAGTTCTGTAGAATTCAACTCCACAGCTTATGTTCACCTGGTCGCTGAGGCGATGCGAAGAGCTTTTGCTGACAGAGCAGAATTTATGGGTGATCCTGATTTCAATCCGGAGATGCCTGTCGAAAAATTGATTTCAAAAGATTTTGCTCAGAAACGCTTTGAAAATCTCGACCTGAAAAAGGCTTCCATCAGTGATTCTTCCAAATATGGACAGCTTTATGGCGGAGATCATACTACCCATTTTTCGGTGGTGGACAAAGACGGTAGCGCTGTATCCCTGACTTACACGCTGGAATATTCCTACGGATCCGGAATGGGATCTTCGAAACTTGGCTTCATTTTCAACAATGAAATGGGAGACTTTAACCCTGTCCGCGGCGTCACCAACAGTGCCGGGGAAATCGGGTCTAACCCGAATCTGATAGCTCCGGAGAAAAGAATGCTTTCGAGTATGACTCCCACGATCGTTGCCAAAGATGGTAAACCTTATCTGGTCATCGGAAGTCCCGGAGGAAGAACCATCATCAATACAGTTTTCCAAACGGTGTTAAATGTGTTGGCTTATGATATGAGAATTGACCGGGCTATTGAAGCGATGAAAATTCATCATCAATGGCTCCCTGACATGATCATCTATGAAAAAAATCTGATGTCTCCTGATACCCGGTATGCGTTGGAGCAGATGGGACATACGCTCAGGCCAGTCTCCAACCTCGGAGCACTAATGGGTATCACGTATGATGCAATAAATAAAGTTTATATAGGCGCATCCGATTCCTCAAGTGACGATGGCGGAGCAAAAGGATATTGAGAAATCAATTTTAGAATAAACCATTTTCTGAAAAGTTGGCGAATTCTCTTTGGGTAGAAGGTCGGAAGACGTCAGACCGAAGTTTACGAATTAACTACTTGAAGTAATTCGGATAATCTTGTTCGATCCTTCAAAAACGAATATTAACATGTTACTTCCCACTATCTTTTCAATCATTCCCGATATAATTAAACCCACCTTATATGAGACGATTTAAAACCTCACTGATTTTCATTTTTCTGCTTTCCCTCTCAAGTTTGGGAATCCAGGCTCAGGAAAAAACAAACCTCGAACTGACTGACCTCTTCAATATGGAGTATGTCACCGATCCGCAGATTTCTCCAGATGGTTCGCAGATTGTATTTGTCCGCAATTTCAAAGACATCATGACCGACCGGGATTATTCCAATCTCTGGGTCAGCAACATCGACGGTACCCGTATTCGCCAACTTACTCAAGGCAACCAACGTGACTATGCGCCGCGCTGGTCAAATGATGGAAAGAAGTTGGCTTTCAACTCCAATCAGGATGATGAGAAAGTCAAACTCTACATCATGTATTTGGATACTCGCGAAACTGTGGCTTTGACCAATTCCACCACTCCTCCGAGTGCAGTGGCTTGGAGTCCAGATGATACACAATTGGCTTTTACACAGTTTGTGGCTGAATCCAAAAAGTCGATGCTGAATATCCCAGCCAAACCGGAAGGTGCTGAATGGAATGCCCCGCCGATTTTCATTGATGAGATGAATTACAGAGGAGATGGCGCCGGCTATATCAAGCCTGGAAAAACACAGATTTTTACGATGGGAACCGATGGCGGCACGCCAAGACAGCGAACGTTCACTTCAAATAATCATGGAAGTCCAATCTGGGCAATAGATGGGCAAAGTCTGATGTTCTCGGCCAACCTGCATGAAAACAATGAGCTTGAGCCAGCGAATTCAGAAATCTACAGGATGAATTTAAGTTCGGGTGAAATCAAAGCCCTGACTTCCCGCTATGGTCCTGATTCTGAACCTGCACTTTCTCCGGATGGAAAAAAGATTGCCTTCACCGGCAATGACGATTCATTCCAAGGCTACCAAGTGACCAATTTATATGTGATGAATGTGGATGGAACTAGCATCAAGAACTTATCTGCCGACTTGGATCGTGACGCAGGGAATCTTCAATGGGAAGCAAATAGTCAGGGAATTTACTTCCAATACGATGAGTTTGGAGATACAAAAATCGGTCATGTAGCCCTCACGGGAAAAATCAGAACGGTGGTCGAAGGACTCGGCGGATTAGACTTGGGAAGACCTTACAATGCCGGAACATTCACCGTCTCGACAAACAATCGGTTTGCATTTACCCAAGGCGGAGCTGAGCATCCTGCAGATCTTGCAGTTTGGAATGGAGGAGAAATCAAACGCTTGACTGCATTAAATGAGGATCTTTTTTCCTTTCGAAGGATCGGTAAAACCGAGGAAATCTGGTGGGAATCTTCTTTTGACCAAAAACGCGTGCAGGGCTGGATTGTCACTCCACCGGATTTTGACCCTGCCAAAAAATATCCCTTTATTCTGGAAATCCACGGTGGACCATTTGCGATGTACGGACCGTCATTTGCTTACGAAATCCAAGCTTACGCCGCAGCAGGCTATGTTGTCCTCTATACCAATCCAAGAGGAAGTACCGGCTATGGACAGGAATTTGGCAATTCCATTCACCATGACTATCCCAATCACGATTATGAAGACTTGATGTCCGGAGTGGATGCGGTGAATGCCAAAGGCTACATCGATACGACCAACTTATTCGTAACCGGAGGTTCAGGCGGAGGCGTGTTGACGGCTTGGATTGTCGGCAAAAGCACTCGATTCAAAGCTGCCGTCGTAGCCAAGCCGGTAATCAACTGGACTTCATTTGTCTTGCATGCGGATTCTCCAGCCTTCTTTGCTAAGTATTGGTTTGGAAAAATGCCGTGGGAAGATCAGGAAAACTACTGGAGAAGATCTCCGCTATCGCTTGTTGCCAATGTGAAAACCCCCACCATGCTTTTGACTGGAGAGCAGGATTTCCGGACGCCGATATCTGAATCCGAGCAATATTATACCGCATTAAAATTGAATGGGGTAGAATCTGCCATGGTACGCATTCCCAATGCATCTCATGGATTAGTCGGTCGCCCAAGTATGTTGATGAGCAAGACCGCATCGATTTTGAGTTGGTTTAATCACTATCGGGATCAGCAATAAGGCTGATCCCTTTTTTTCACTTTATACTCAATGAGTTTTCATGGGGGAAAATATCCTTCAAATGAAGCTGACCCTGAATCCGGAACACCAAAAATCTTCCTCCGGAAAGTTTTTCAATTCATTCGGGAAGTTAAAGGTCTATTTCGTCCCAAGTTGAGGCAAGAATAACCTCGAGATTTTTAATTTATGGGTGATTGTTCTTGGTATGGCTAAACTTTTATTGTAAACCTTCAGATACAAATTTAATTGAACTGTTGGTGGTAATTATTCCAAAGCATCTTTATTAAAAAATAGCCCATGACATCTAAATCACTCCCAATTTCACTCTGCTTCTTTTTAGCATTATATGCCAGCAATTTATCTTTAGCCCAGTCCACAGTTCAATATGACATCGTTTTGCAAGGCGGACGCGTCATCGATCCAGAAACCAAACTGGATGCAATCAGAAATGTGGGAATCTTAAATAACCGCATAGCGATGATCAGTTCGGAACCTTTGCAGGGAAAGGAAATCATCAATGTGAACGGATTGGTAGTAGCTCCTGGATTCATTGATCTTCATGTGCATGGCATGACCAATGTGGAGCAAGAATACCAATTGCACGATGGTGTCACTACGGCTTTGGAACTGGAATGGGGAATTGAACATACCGCCGCTTGGTACAAAGAGCGACAGGGAACCGCGCTGATCAACTACGGGGCTAGTGTTTGCTGGCCGTATGAGCGCATGAAGGCAACAGGAAGGTATCGGGATGGTGTTGAGGAACTTTTAAGTTCAGTTCGGAATAAGGAGAGAGAACTAGCGTCTTTAATGCAAATCGCAGCCCCATCCTTTACTGAAGATCTTACACAAGAAGAAATAAGCCAAACCCTCGCCAACATCAAATCAGCTTTGGAAGAAGGAGGTATAGGAATTGGCGTTCCTATCGGATATCTACCCAGTACAAAGCCTGCAGAGATGTTTCGCGTTTTTGAAATGGCCGGTGAATTGGATGCATTAGTTTTTACCCACACCAGAGAACCCAATATCTTATCAATCCAGGAAGTAATCGTCAACGCCACCTTAACAGGGGCACCTTTACACATTGTTCACATCAATAGCATGTCACTTGGGCAAATTGATTTTGCGCTGAAGATGGTCAGTACCGCTGCCCAAAAAGGATTTGACATCACCACTGAACTCTATCCATACACCGCAGCATCCACAGGATTGGGCACGGCTATGTTTGAGCTAGGCTGGCAGAAAAGATTGGGAATTGATTATGGGGATTTGCAATTGGTGGAGACAGGCGAGCGACTTACTCAAGAAACCTTCGATGCAAAACGAAAAACCAACCCATTTGTAATCATGCACATGATGAAACCGGAGTGGATAGAAAAAGGTATCGCTGCACCCGGGGTAATAATTGGATCCGACGGAATGCCCTATAGTAAACTGGCCCATCCTCGTACTGCCGGTACTTTTTCAAGAGTATTGGGCAAATACGTCAGAGAGGATAAAGTGCTTGACTTAAATACCGCTATCGAAAAAATGACCCTTCTTCCGGCAAAGCGATTGGAGGGAATTGCACCCATGATGCGGTTTAAAGGTAGGATACAGGTAGGAGCTGATGCCGACATCACCATTTTTGATCCCAATACAATTGTTGACAAAGCGACCTTCGAAGGCGGTCTGGAGTTTTCCGACGGGATTGAATACGTGCTGGTGAACGGAACAATTGTTTTGAAAAATGGAGAAACGGTTTCCGATGTTTTTTCTGGCCAAGGGGTATATGGGAAGTTTAAAAAGTGATCAATAAGCATTGTTTAAAATAAGATACGGGAAAGCCGAAAACCGAATAATAAAGGCTAAACATCAAACAAAACAAATATGAAAAAAGTAGGCATCATCGGAGGTTCAGGCTTTATTGGAAGCTACAACACCCAAAAATTTTTGAATGAAGGTTACCGGGTAAAAGTATCTACCACAGACCTTTCCAAAAAAGAAAAGTATCAACATCTGCTCAGCCTCAAAAATGCTGAGCATCTGGAAATCGTTCAATTGGACGTTGAAAACAAATCAGAGCTGAGTGATTTTTTGAAAGACTGTGAAATTGTAATTCACGGAGGAACCCCCTTCCAATTGGACGTGAAAGACCTTCAGAAAGAATTGTTTGATCCGACCATTAAGGGGACTGAAAACTTTCTTGAGGCAGTTCTAAAAACTCCCGAAATTAAGAAAGTTATTTTCATAGCCTCTGTAGCGGCTTATAACACCAACTTCCCATTTTTACCCAAAGGCAAAACTGAGGAGGACCAAATCACAGAAAATGACGCGCCGTTTATGAGTGAAGAAGGTATTCCTTATGCCCAAGCAAAGTTTATCGCTAATCAGACCGTCAATACATTCATCGCCGACCATCCTAATCTGAGTTTTGAAATTACTTCTGTTTCTCCAACCGGCGTGATGGGTAAATCATTGTCAAATCGCGAAGATTCCACTTCAACGGGTATCCAATTTTTGTTTAAAAATAAAATTGCCCCCAACCCATTTATCCAAATGATCTATGATGTCGATGTTTTGTGGGCATTGGTGGGTGTGGAAGATGTGGCTGAAGCGATTTACAAGGCGGCAACAACAAAGAACATCAATGGGAAAAACTACCTCTTGTCAAGCGAAAGTTACCGAGTATCAGATATCACATTGATGCTCAACAATCAACCTCCTGTAGGTAAGCCTGAGGTAGTTTACAGTTCTGAATTGGCACAAAAAGACTTAGGAATAAACTTCAAGCCTGTCAGCATTCCTTTGAATAACTATTCTTCTTAAGTACCATGAAAGACAATAATCCAATTGCTCGCAGAGATTTCATGAAATCAGCTGCGATCATTACCTCAGGAACATTTGGCCTATCCATGGTTTCTAACCCAATCTATGCCTCAGAATTTCCGGTGGAAGATCGAATCAATGTAATTGGGCCAAGAGAAGGATTCTCACTGCATGTGGGCACACTATTGTCCATGATGACTTGGATGCGAACGGTAATATTGTATCCTGTGAAAGACATGAGTGCTGAACAGTTGGATTACATTCTGGATGAAAGCTCAAACTCGATTGGGTCGATGCTGCTTCATTTGGCTGCCACGGAGCGGTATTATCAAGTGCATACGTTTGAAGGCAAAGCTTGGGGAGATTGGAGTGAACAAGACAAAAGCAGGTATGATGTGGCAATGAATCTTGGGGAAGAAGCCCGAAAAACAATCAAAGGGAACAACCTAGATTTCTATCTAAGTGCTTTGGAAGAAGTCAGGGAAAATACCATCAAGGAATTCAAAAAGAGGGATGACAAATGGCTGTTTTCAGTTGATGAGGAATGGTCCTGGGGCCCGACCAATAATTACTGTAAATGGTTCCATGTGTGTGAGCATGAATCCAACCATAATGGACAGTTTAAATATATCAAAAGCAGGCTTCCAGTAGCCAAATAGTTGGAAAGTGAAGGAATTTTTTGCAGCACGCAGCAGCAAGCAAGGAGAAAAATTAATCTGCCAGACTAAAATAAACCTTGGGAGCAACCCAAAATAACAAGGAGCAAAAGTTTGGCTCGGGTGGACAAAAATGAACCCTAAAACAAAAAAACAGGAAAGCTGAAACCCGAACCAAATAGGTACCAAAACAAATTTCACATTATGAAACGAATTCCTTCTTCCATCCTCATTCTGGGGCTGACTTTTACTTTGATTCGATGCACTCCAAAGCCCGACCATGGTTCTGAGGAACACATAAGACAGGCTACCTCAATTATTGATGATAGCTATCTTGCCAATGCAGACGAAACTCCTGAAAACTGGGTGACCTATGGCAAGAACTATGCAGAAGATCGCTACAGTTCCCTCACAAAAATCAATCAGGATAATGTCGGTAAACTCGGTTTGGCTTGGGCGTTGAATCTGGAGACCACGCGGGGAATTGAAACAACTCCGCTTATTGTCGACGGGATTATGTTCCTGTCTGGCCCATGGAGTAATGTTTTTGCAGTGAATGCGATAACTGGAAAAATGATTTGGACATACGATCCAGAAGTGCCCAAACAAGTCGGTGAAAAGCTTTGCTGTGATGTGGTCAACAGGGGAATAGCCTTATATAAAGGTCGTGTCTTCGTCGGAACGTTGGACGGCCGATTGATTTCACTGGATGCAGCTACCGGCAAACCTGTTTGGGAAGTAATAACGGTAGATCAATCAAAAGCATACTCCATCACAGGAGCACCAAGGATTGTAAAAGGCAATGTAATCATTGGAAATGGCGGTGCAGAGTTTGCCGTGCGAGGTTATATTACTGCTTACGATGCCATGACCGGCGATCAGCGTTGGAGATTTTATACCGTGCCCGGTGATCCCTCAAAACCTTTTGAATCCAAAGCAATGGAAATGGCAGCCAAAACCTGGAGCGGTGAGTGGTGGAAATATGGTGGAGGTGGCACTGCATGGGATGCGATGGCTTATGATCCAGAACTCAATTTGTTTTATGTAGGCACCGGCAATGGCGCACCTTGGGACTGGTTTCACAGAAGTGACGGAAAAGGGGACAATCTTTTTCTTTCCTCCATTGTAGCGCTCAATCCTGACACCGGGGAGTATGTATGGCATTATCAAACGACACCGGGAGATGATTGGGATTATACGGCAACCCAACATCTCATTCTTTCCGACATGGAAATTGATGGTCAAGAAAGAAAGGTCATTATGCAGGCTCCAAAGAACGGGTTCTTCTATGTGCTTGATCGGCAGACCGGAAAGTTTATTTCAGCCGAGCCTTACACTTATATGAACTGGGCAACTGGTGTTGACAAAGTTTCCGGGCGACCGATTGAGACAGATTCCAGCAGGTATAAAAATGAAAACAGGGTGATTTCTCCAGGGCCTGCCGGCGGACACAATTGGCAACCTATGGCCTATAATCCAAAGACAGGTTTAGTGTATTTTCCCGCTCACGTTAATTCCTTTCCTTATGGTAATGATTCAGTTTTTAACTTCAAGGAGAAGGGGATGAATGTTTCTAGGCCTATTGTCCATCTTCCAACAATCACAGATCCGAATAGTCCAGCCAACATGAATCAGGGACAATTGCTGGCTTGGAATCCCCAAACGCAAAAGGAAGTGTGGCGGGTAGATTATCCTGCAACCTATTGGAATGGGGGAGTCATGGCCACGGCCGGTGAACTTGTGTTCCAGGGAACGGGTGAGGGTAAATTTATAGCTTACAAAGCATCGGATGGGAAAAAACTATGGGAAACCAATGTCGGTTCCGGGGTAATCGCATCACCGGTAACTTATATGATCAATGGAAAACAATATGTTACCATTGTGGTAGGCTGGGGCGGAAACCCGGGTAATCGGGTCAGGTTTACAGAGGAAAATTATCCCGGTACCATTTTCACCTTCGCCCTTGATGCAAACGAAAAGTATGATGGATTTTATAAGTCTAAACCTAAAGAACTTATTCAACTTCCCGTGTCCTCAACCCCTGAAGAGATCAGCAATGGACAAGTTTTGTATAATTCCAATTGCCGCTCTTGCCATGGTTGGATGGGTGATAACGGTGGCTCGATACCCAATTTGACCTATTCAAGTGAAGGCATCTTTGGGATTATGGAGGATATTGTATTGAAGGGAATGTTTATCAATAAAGGGATGCCCAATTTTTCTGATCGTCTCAACCCGAAAGAGATGAATGAAATCAAGAATTTCATATTGCATTCTGCAAACGAGTTGAGGGCAAAGAAAAATTATAGCCAAAAAGGGTTTCAGTGAATTAAAAGGTATGGAGTAGGCTCCAACTTTCATCGACCCTTGCTAGGAAATGACCAGCAAAACCTTACTTGTCATACCGACAAACATGAGCAATAATGCAAAAAAAAGTAAGTCTCAGAATGTTAAAATAACAACTGAAACTAATAAAAAATGAAAGATAATAACCCCACCACATTCAGAGATTTTATGAAGTCTGCTCCAGTTCATCTGAAGACTTAATTTCCAATACCTATTATGAAGAGACTGTGTATTTATTTACTGTTAATTATACTTACAACTCCATTGGCTTTTAGTCAAACTGGAAATGAACGCGTATTCTATTCTTCATATAGACCCCAGGGTTGGGATATTTGGATTGCTGACAGCAAAACAAAGAAAATTGATCAGGTTACTACCAATGATGCTTTAGAATATAATCCAGTTATTTCCCCGGATGGAAAATGGATTGTCTATACCACTGAACGATTGGGTAATCCAAAAATATTCATTAAGTCTCTTGATGAAAATAGTGAAGCCCGTCTATTTTTAGATCATGAATCGTCCATGCAAGATCAGGCGGTAATTTCTCCAGACGGCAATTGGATTGTATTCACTTCTACCCACGAAGGCCAATCTGATATTTACAAACTTCCTTTTCAGCCCAATGACACCTTAAATGTTGACAGTGCTTTAAATCTTACCCATCACAAAGGAGGTGATTTCAGGCCTTCATTTTCACCTGATGGATCGCAAATCGTGTTTTCAAGCGATCGAAATCACCCTATCAAAGCACATCCAATTTTTGTTTTTGCTATGAGCCGAACGGGCGATATCTATAGTATGGACATCGATGGGGAGAATTTAAAAAGATTAACAAATAATGATTATTGGGATGGCAGTCCTTGCTATTCAAATGATGGTAAGAAGATATTTTATTACAGCGGTCCTCGAAATTCATATAGGATATACGCGATGGATCTCGAGGGCGGGAATCAGGAAGCCATTTCTCCTGAGGACATAAATGCCATTTCACCTTCACCATTAAGTGATTCCATCTTAATCTTTACCACATTCCACAATAATGAGTTTCGGCTCATGAATTTGAACCTAAAGACGAATCAAGTGGATTCAATTTTCAATACCACTTCAAATTTCTTAGGGGCCAAAGTTCATAAAAATGGTATGATGACTTTTTATGGAGGTCAGGCCCCTCCCGAAATGGCTTATAATTTAGGGGGATTTGAAGGTGACCTGTTGGTGAAGGGATCTCCGTACTCAAAAGAACTCAATACAAAGCTAATCGATATGTACGCTGTTCGGAGAGCATTTGCCGCTCCTCCAAACCCCAATAACAGCACGCTGATTTTTGATAACACCGAAGTAAGAGAAATCTCAGATGCAATTACTCCTTGGGCTTACATTATACCAGCCATTTTACTTGCTTATATTCTTTTCATGGGGTTGGCCAATCGAAATCTTAACACCGCTAAAGAAAAAAGAAGCGCAGTCCTTTTTTTCAATGTCATTGCTGTTGCAATTCTTATTTTGCAGGCCTTCCTGCTTTACTATTTCTTTTTCGATCAACTTGCTCCAATCAATACGGTGCGGGGTTATCTTGGTGCAGTAGCCTTATTCTTAGCTATATGCAGTGGCTTTGCCCATAAAAATAGAATACGGGTTTTATACTCTCAATTAAGAAATGCTTTCCTCTTTAATTTTGCCAGCACAATTTTTCTAATCATAGTTCTCCCATTGTTGATCCAAATTCCGATTCATTTTTATGAGGTCGATTATAGCACAAATGAAGTAACCCCAATTTATTCTTTTAACAAGCCACCTAATTATAATCCGTTGAATGGGATGGTTATTGATACCAAGTTTAATCCGTCTGGAGATGAACTTCTATATTCTGTAGGTAATTTCAGAGGAGGGCCATTGAATCAAGGAGATGTCTTCTCTCTTAATCTAAGCTCAATGAAGACTACCCGACTTACGTTGTCCGAATTCAATGACGGCTTTGGTGACATTACCTCTGATAGATCAAAAATTGTTTTTAGAAGTGGTAGATCAGGTGCTTTCGATATTTACTTGCAGCAAGGTGATAACGTTCAAAACCTTACCTCTGATGAACACAGAGATAATTTTCCGATCATCTCTCCGCAAGGAGATAAGATTGCTTTCTGCTCAGATCGCTTAGGTACTGATATAGAGGGTAAAGTAAAGACAATGGATATATTCATTTCTTTCCTGAATGAGGATGGAACTTGGAGCGAAACAAAGAGAATGACCGATGATATTGGTCAGGATGCCCATCCTCACTTTTCTCCTGATGGTGAATGGATCATTTACACTTCTGAAGAAGGTGGTATTAATGATGAAGAACCAATGGTTCAGCCTGTGATCTTTGGGCCTCAGATATATGGTGAAATCTTTGCCATCCACATTGGTTCAGGTAAAAAAATCAGACTGACTCATAATAAATGGGAAGATGGCGCACCAATATGGACAAAAGGAATATAACAAAGGTGTTGTAGGCAAGGCTAAAAAAACATTACGAAAATGAAAATCAGACTAGTAATTATTTTCCTGACTTTAATTGCAGTCACCTCATGTAATGCTGATAAAGAAAATAACTATGTAAGAAATGAAAATAAGTTAGTAGGCACTTGGAGACTAATAGAATATTCCGACTACGACACAGTAACCAATAAATGGACAACTCCTTATGGTGAAAATCCAAAAGGCTATTTTACTTATACCCCCAGTGGTGTAGTTAATATAAACGGATCAGCAGAAACGCCATTGGTTATTCCTGTGGAATCAGAATATACTCAACCTTTAACATTAGGAGCATTATTGGATAATGCTTGGGGTTATTTTGGAACCTATTCAATTGATTCCTTGAATTCGGTCTCAGTTGTAACCCATCATGTCAAAGGTGGTTCAGTGATAAATTATATTGGGACTGACCAACATCGCCAATTCATCCTTAAAGGAGACACTTTGCTAATTGGTGACCCCACATTTGAAGTTGGAAAAAGAGTTTTGGTAAGAGAAGAATAAAAAAACCTTTATACAGAAAGAACATTGGTCCTAATAAACCTCCTTTTAGCCTCACCCACGATGAAAAAATTCTTTCCGCTCCTCGTATTCTTTGTGATAAGTAACAGTGCTGTAGCTCAAGACAATCATACCATAAAGCAAAAAGAGAACATTGAATTCCCTGAACTCATGGTTTTTTCAGATGAATTTGAACAGTTCTTTTCAAGCAAAAGCAAAATCGAAAAAATCGTTTCTGGTAAATATTTCTTGGAAGGGCCTGTATGGGTAGAAGCTTTAAATGGCCTTTTATTTACTGATATTCCTGATAACAAGATTTATTTCTGGAGTAACGAGAAAGGGCTTTTGGTTTGGCTGGAACCTTCAGGTTTCGCAAATGGATTGGCGCTTGATGCAAATGGTGATTTGCTTTTAATGCAGGGAAACCATCTTTCAACCAGTGAAACTAAGAGGCAGGTCGGTAAAATAGTAAATCCAAAATCAAATAAATCAGTCACCGACTTTGTGACAAATTACGAAGGAATGAAATTCAACAGTCCAAACGATATTGCCTTAGGACCCAATAACATTCTATATTTTACGGATCCGGTTTATGGATTAATAAATGGGGATGCGGATCAAGAGAAAGAACTTCCTTTTAACGGGGTTTTCAAGTTTGAAAATAATAAGGTAACGGTATTAATTGATTCCTTAAAAAGTCCCAACGGAATCGGGTTATCTCCCAACAATAAGTTTCTATATGTTTCAGATTCAGAAACGGGAAGATTTTTATGTTATGAATTAAACGCAGATGGGGATATTGTGAAAGCTGTAGACTTTTTAAATATTCAGGAAATAGTAGATCATACCGTTTCTTCAACTTCACTTGGCTGGGATGGGATGGCGGTTTCAAAAAACGGAGTAATACTGGCAGCTGGTTTTGGAGGAGTCTGGTTTATTTCTCCCAAAGGAGTTCTTTTAGGACATATCCAAACACCTGATTTTACATCCAATACCGCTGTAGATGATACAGAAGAATATCTCTATTGGACGGCGGGAAAATTACCGTTTACCAAAGGTTCGAGTGCACTCTATAGATATAAGCTAAAATGATTTTGATTCATAAGTCTCAACTAGCTTAAAATGAATTCAAGGTTAAAATGGATCCCAAAATAAAAAAACAGGAAGCCCTGTCCTTTATGGAAGCAACAATAAATAAAACTAATAATCGGTGTTAAAATTCTTTCGAAGAATACGGCAAAAATTGATAGCAGAAGGAAATCTGAAGAGATACGTGCTTTATGCAATTGGAGAAATCCTGCTTGTGGTCATTGGAATTCTGATTGCCTTGCAAATCAATAATTGGAACGAGTATAATAAAGACAGGGTAACGGAAAGGAAACTACTGGTTGAGTTAAATGAAAATCTGGAAATCAACGCCACCAGACTACAAAATGACATTCTTAAAGAGCTCAAAGCAATAGCAGCAATCAATTTTGTAGTCGGACACCTGGACAACAGACGTCCTTATCATGATTCTTTGGACGTATATTTTGCTAGTGCCTTTTTCTCTCCGGATATAGTTTTGTCCGCATCGGGATTTGAATCCATAAAAACCAAAGGATTTGAAATTGTGGAAAATGAGACCCTCAGAAAGTCTATTATAGATTTATTTGATGTTACCTACGCCAACCTGCTGAGCGAAACTGTAAGATTGGAAGACCAATTCTGGGCATCATCAGTGCTACCGCTAATACATGAATATTTTAGATATACTGATGCAGGAGCCAAGCCGATGGATTATGAAAGTCTTTTAAAAAGTGAAAAATTTAAAAATATGCTTATTCACAGAAAACACTTCAGAGGGTTGGCACACCGATTAAAATCTGAATCATTAATTGAAACCGATTCCACGATCCTACTGATAGAAAATGAATTGGAAGAAAAGGAATAGTTGAACTTATAAAACCGAGCTTGCTGAGGACGACAGGTCATGACGATTTACGTCCGAGATTCGTCTCAAGAGCTAGAGGAGCGATGACCATTAAAATTCAAAATATAACTACATGAAAAAAACACTACTTCTACTATCTGCACTACTTTTTTTAAGTATAGCAACAGCAAATGCGGAGGATAAAAAGCCCACCGCGCATAATAACCAAGAGTTAGCAGGGGATTCTATTCGATTGGCTGAGCTCGATCGCTACTGGTCCAAAGTATCTCAAACGGTTAAAGAGGGTGATTTTGACGGCTATTCGGCACTCTATCATAAAGATGCTGTGGTCATTTTTGCTACAAGAGAAAATAAAATTTCTAATAGTATAGAAGTGGCTCTAGCAAACTGGAAGCAAGGATTTATTGATACTAAGGCGGGCAAAAAACGGGATAATGTTGAATTTCGCTTTTCACAAAGAATAGGCAGTGAAACAACAGCGCATGAATCAGGAATTTTCTACTTCACCTCATTTGAAAATGGTAAAGAAGAGATAAAAGAACTGGTACATTTTGAAATGTTGCTAGTAAGGGGAAAAGATGGCTGGTATTCTTTGATGGAATATCAGAAATCTAAAGCTTCACAAGAGGAATGGGAAGCATTGAAATAATATGAACAATCTAAACTCTCCCCTACACGCTGACATTCAAAGACGCAAGTTTCTTGAGTGGATTGGATTATCAAGTTTAGCGGTTGCCTTTCCTATGATTTCGCTCGCGGAAGGCAATACCAAATCAGTAGAGTCAGTTGCTAGTTTGGACTTTAAAAATGTTTTTGAGCTGGAGCAATTATCCAGAAAGGTAATGGGAGACGATGCCATTGAATACCTGAATGGAGGGGCAGATGATCT
>JBKJKX010000165.1:0-15040 GCA_046597285.1 Algoriphagus sp.
AGCCATATTACCGGTCAAACACTTATTGTTGACGGAGGTTGGACCAGCATAAGCCCATCTCCCTATGCTTGAAAATCGTGAAATCCTCTTTTCAAACGTGAAATTTTACCGTCAAGCTCCTGCTCCATGGGAGCTTCATGGTGAAGGAATCATTCTGGTTTATAAATTTCCCAAGGAATGGGTCGAAGAACACGGTCTACTTCCAGCCAATCTCACAGGAAAATTCAGAGGAGGGCTGGGTTATGTAATGCTAGTGAATTATGAAAAATCGCCAGTTGGACCATATCACGAGCTCCTCATTATTCCAGGAAAATTCAGAAAATCAAACAAACAAGTGATCACCAAAATTTACGTGGACTCAGAAGCCAGTACTCAAAATGGCCGTGCCAATTGGGGAATACCTAAGCAAACTCTTCCTTTTATTTGGGATAAAAATGGCTCAGAAGATTTGATTCGCATTAAAGACGGGAATAAAACGGTTTTCTCATGTGACGTCAAAACTTGGGGAATTCCATTTCCAACCTCAACTTCCTTTCTCCCGATTGACTTGGAGCAAACCTTGAATAAGGTTCATTTTCTCACCAAACCCACAGGCAGCGGAAGAGCCAAACTTGCAAGAATTAAAAACCTGATCGTTGATCCTGCCTACTTTCCCGATATCAGCATGTTGAAGCCACTCTTGGCCGTAAAGATCAAGCCTTTTCGCATTACTTTCCCTGAACCCTTGTATGGGGATAAAAAATTATAAAGACGCTTTCATCATCATCACCGGTGCAGGTTCGGGAATCGGAAGAGAACTGTTAGGTTTACTTTATTCATCTACGCAAAATATCCTAACGGTAGATTTCAATCAGGAATTTCTCGAAAAATTGAAAGCTGATTTTCCATTGATCCATACGGTGAAAGCTGATCTCAGTCAGAAGGAAGGAAATCAATTGGTTTTAGATTGGGTGAAATCCCATTGGTCACGAGTGGACTATTGCTTTGCAAATGCCGGAAAAGCTGAATATGGCGCCGCACATGACCAAGATTGGGGAAATGCAGAACAACTATTCCATCTCAATTTCCATAGCCCAATTCAGATTGGATTGACATTGAAGGCCCTTTATGCCGAATCCAAATTTCGATTAATCATCACGGCCTCAGCTATGTCCTTTTGGACAGTTCCCGGATATAGTCTCTGCAGCAACGAAGTCTGCATTGCTTCAATGGGCAAAAACGGTTTGGTCAGAAAAATCCGGAAACTGGCTGACATTGGTATTTCCGATCGCCACCCGTACCAGATTTTTCGAAACTGCAGGTAAAGAAATTCCGACTCCTTTTCCTCAGCAGGATGCCAAATCTGTCGCCAAAAAGTATTTTTTCTGGAGTATTAAAAGGAAAAACCAAAATTTTTCCATCTCCGCTATTTTATTTGATGCTTCGACTCAATAAGATTCTTCCTTTCATCCTTCCCATTTATCAGTCTATTGAATACATCAAGTATAAAAATTGGCTTAAAAACCAATCGGAAACCAGAGTCTGTTAACTTTACCAAAAACCCCTTAATTCCATGAAAAATATTTTCTTTATCGTTCTATTTATCTGGGCATTGAGTGCCTGTGAACCGAAAGCTACCTATCCTGATACGCTTCCCATGAAAGTGGCTTTGGCATACGGATTCGACCAATTTGAAGACGTAAATTCAATCGCCTACACCTGGAATGTGAGACGTGACTCAGTCACAGTGATCACAAGAGATTGGAAGTGGAACGTCAAAGATCGCACAGTTTACTATGCGACTCCGGATACGAGCTATACGTACAGCCTTGATTTACCAGCGGATTCATTACCAGTTGCAGACAAAGGCTTTGTCAATGATAAGTATTGGATGATGTTCCCATTTCAACTGGGTTGGGATACTGGATATACCTATGAAACAACAGAAAATGTGCCTTCTCCGATTGCTGGAACCAATTCGACTTTATTGACAATCGTTTATAAATCTGGAGAACCTGACATGCCAGTAACTGGATACACTCCAGGTGATGCTTATGACTTGTATCTGGATGAAAATAATTTGATTTTGGAGTGGGTGTTCCGAAGAGGAAATGGCACAGAAGGCAGACCTACTACTTGGGAAGATGTACAGCAGTTCGGCCCTATTAAATTAGCGACCACCCACTCAAACGACCTTGGCGAAAAATTTATCTGGTTTACCAATATTTCGGTAAACTGAGTTTAAGACCGCTCATTAGCATCAAACCGCTTGAGTAGATCCAAGCGGTTTTTTATTTATGTATCCGTTCAATCATGCTCGCCTTGATAAAATTGAGTGTTTAATCCATCATTTTAGAACCCCAAATAAATCAATCCTATTTCCTAAATTGATCCTGAAACCCCATCTCTAGATATGAAACTGAATCATCTTCCTCGCCGGTCTTTCCTAAAAAACACTTCGATTTTAACTGCCGCAGGCTTACTTATCGATCCGATTTCTGCTTTCGCAGGCTCAGGCCCTAAAGTTTGGAAAGTCGGTGAAATCATGGATTTATTTATCAGCCAAGTCCCGAATGCGCCTTTTCAAACAACCGTGGACACTTTAAAAGCCGGAACGCGTGATCAAGTTGTAACCGGAATAGTTACCACCATGTTCCCTACTTTGACAGTCATCAGAAAAGCGATCGAATTGAAGGCCAACTTGATCATCCCTCACGAACCGACATTTTATTCAGGAAGTGACGAAACTGAATGGCTGAAAGATGATGCAGTCTATAAATACAAGGTTGATTTGTTAGCTGATAATGGAATCGCTATTTGGAGAAACCACGACTATGTCCATCGAATGAAAGTAGATGGCGTGCAGGCAGGTGTTGTGGATCAACTTGGCTGGAATGACTATTATAAACAAAACCCTGTTTTGAATATTCCCCAAACTACGCTTCGCGAATTGATCAATCACGTTAAAACTATGCTGGAAGTCCCAGCGATGCGCTATGTAGGGGATTTGAATCAAACATGTAGCAAAGTCCTGCTGCTTCCCGGCGCGGTGGGAGGAAAACGACAGATTGAATCACTCATGAAGGAAAAACCGGATGTCTTGATTTGTGGTGAATCCAACGAATGGGAAACTCCGGAGTATGTCCGAGATGCCTTCCAAATGGGTCAAAAAATCGCCATGATTGAAATCGGGCATTCTGCAAGCGAAGAAGGAGGATCTGAATTTTTGACTAGCTGGCTTAGAAAATATACTCCCGAAATCCCCGTAACCCACGTTCCATCAGGAAATTCATTGCAGGTGTTCTGAGACAAAAAAAGGCCCTAATCTCATCACCACTATTCAATTGACTCTTCTCACTCTTCGCTTTAAAAACGACTTTCACCTCAAATTTTTTACATCGTAGGTATTCAAAAAGTTTGATAGTAGCCTTATTTTCATGCTCTCATTACCCCAAACCTTATGAATAAGATCAAAAGCCTCACCATTTTAATTTTTGGAATACTGATGCCTATTTTCTCCTTTTCTCAAGACAGAGTGTCAGGCAGAAGTTTTGCGACTCGATCCGAGATTTTAGCTCAAAATGGAATGGCCGCCACCAGCCAACCCCTTGCCACGCAGGTAGCATTGGATATTTTGAAAAAAGGCGGTTCGGCCATGGATGCTGCCATCGCTGCCAATGCAATGCTGGGATTGGTAGAGCCTCAGGCCTGCGGGATCGGCGGTGATGTTTTTGCGATCATTTGGGATGCCAAAACAAAAAAGCTCTACGGATTCAATGGAAGTGGTCGTGCTCCGGAAAGCTTAACGATGGAAGTTTTTAAGGAAAAGGGTTTGAATTATGTTCCGCTTCTTGGTCCTCTACCCGTTTCTGTTCCAGGTTGTGTAGACGGCTGGTTCAAGATGCATAAGCGGTTTGGAAAACTATCCATGCAGGAAATCCTTCAACCTTCTATTGATTATGGGAAAAATGGCTTTCCCGTCTCTGAGGTAATTGCCTGGCAAATGAACGGCATGTGGCCTAGCATGCAGGACCTTCCCGGCTTCCGAAAAACCTACATGCCCAATGGCAAGAATACTCCAAAAAAGGGAGAAATCTTCAAAAATCCAGATCTCGCCAATACCTACAATTTGATCGCAACCGAAGGAAGATCGGCTTTTTATGAAGGGTAAATTGCCCGAACGATAGACCGTTTCATGAAGGAAAATGGGGGTTATCTAAGTTATGAAGATCTGAAAAACCATACTTCTGAATGGGTGGATCCGGTTAGCACCAATTACCGAGGTTATGATGTTTGGGAACTTCCTCCCAATGGACAAGGGATCGCTGTACTTCAAATGCTTAATATCTTAGAAGGATATGATCTTAAGTCTATGGGATTTGGGAGTGCAGAATACCTTCACATTCTCACAGAGGCTAAAAAGTTAGCCTTTGAGGATCGCGCTAAATTTTATGCAGACCCGGCTTTCAATCAAATTCCGGTAGAAAAACTCATTTCCAAAGAATACGCCACAGAAAGAAGAAAGCTCATCGACCTCAACCGTGCTGCTTCTGAATATCCGGCAGGAGATCTTGAAGTGGGCAACACAACTTACCTGACTGTGGCTGATAAAAACGGTAATATGGTTTCGTTTATTCAGAGCATATATGATGAGTTTGGCTCAGGAATGGTACCTGATGGATTAGGATTTGTCCTTCAAAATCGTGGACAGATGTTTAATGTCCAAGATGAAAATCATTGGAATTCTTTGGCAAAAGGAAAACGTCCGTTTCACACGATCATCCCGGCATTTATCACCAAAGATGGCGAACCTTATTTAAGCTTTGGCTTGATGGGTGGATCAGTTCAGCCACAAGGGCACACCCAGATTGTGGTAAATCTGATTGATTTTGACATGAATTTTCAGGAAGCGGGCGATGCACCAAGGATGCGCCACAATGGATCATCAGAACCCACCGGGTCCAGAATGACAAATGGAGGATCTTTAAATCTGGAAAGCGGATTTGACTACGAAGTCATCCGGAAATTGGAGGAAATGGGTCACCGGGTAGAATTCAGCATTGGGCCCTATGGAGGATATCAAGCCATCTACTTTGATCGAGTGAGTAAAGTCTACATCGGTGCATCAGAATCCCGAAAAGACGGCCAAGCTGCTGGGTATTAAATATCAAAAAAGAGCTGCCTCACTACTCATATTAAAAATACAGAAAGCAGATTTTAATGAACTATTGCAACGATTATCATTTGTCGCCCTATCTGATTTTATCGTTTTTCTTTAACATTTCTGATCTAGTTGGTAGTGCTTTAAACTACCCTTTGGTACTTTTTGTCCTCTTTCAAATAATCCTTTAGAACAAAATAAGAAAGGCTAGCCGAGTAATCGACTGCTATCATTAAATGAAATTGCTATAACTCCCACAAATGCTTGTGTATTCGTTTTCATTATCATTTGTGGGAGTTGCAAGTAAATTAGACTGGTCAGAGCTACTTAAAGCTTGTTGATTTCTGATTTAACATCATCCATACTTTTTCCAAGCTTGCTTTGTAATCTTCCTAAGAGCTCGTCCTCTTTGCCTTCTTCAAAAAGCAAATCGTCATCTGTAAGATCAGCATACTTCTGCTTTAGCTTTCCTTTGATCTCATTCCAGGTTCCTTTCATTTGAAGCTTTGTGTCAGTTTTCATATTTAAATGGTCTAAAGTGAATTAATGAACTCCCTCTCTTCATTCAAACCCGGTGCCATGTCATCAAATTTGCCGATTCAGGCGATTTAGAAAGGATTTTGCCAACTTTATTGTGTGGATCCTCCTTACAAAATGGGAAAATTTCTCCCTATTAGTTTCGGGTATTTCACACATAGACAAAATTCAAAACGCTCCAAGAAAAAATGCAGAACGTCTCCCTTTGTCTTCATCCTGCAAAATTATTTACTTCAATTTTTCTCTGAAATTTACAGACTCCAGGAATTTCCCACGTCCGAAAGTGGAATGCAACCTAGATATTCTCCCGGAATCGGATCGTAGCTGAGGATGTTTTTTCCGACTTCCTCGGAGGAAAAGTATGCCGACAGAGCCATAGATTTGAGTGATCTGTAAAAACCAACAGGCTCCTGATTTCCTACGGCTGTACCCCAGACTTTTCCGTTGAATTTTGGGGATTTGGTCTCGTGTTCTTTCAAGCAGGCAGTTCTGCCTTCCTTACTCAAGTCGGCAAATACATCTCCATACTTCGATTTGCAGTCGGCATTGAACTTCTCGATTTCCAGTACCACGGTTTCCTGTCCTTGCTTGTCGTATGCTTTTGCATAGACCAAATCAATAAAGATGTCAGTCTTCACATCCAAAGCTCCCGGGGTGGCAGTCTTAGGCAAAATCGTATCTACAAAAGATGAAATGAACCTCGCCTGATCCTCATTGAAAAATAGAGGAGTCCATGTCAGTCGATCTTGCTTGGTGCAGGACTGTAGCAGGGAAAGCAAAGTCGGTACTGCTGCTGCCGAACCAGCCAAAAGGGTTGTTTTTCTAAGTGCTTCTCGTCTGTTCATGGCTTAGATATTATTTTTCTTGAGTTCGGATACTGCGAAATCAGCTGCCCTGGCGGTAAGTGCCATGTAGGTCAAAGATGGATTCACACAAGAGGATGAAGTCATGCAGGCCCCGTCGGTGACGAAGACATTCTTGCAGGCATGAACCTGATTGTTTCCGTTCAGGACGGAAGTTTTTGGATCGCGCCCCATTCGAGCTGTTCCCATTTCGTGGATCCCAAAGCCCATTTCATGTTTGTTGTCAAAGTCCACGACATTTTTCAATCCGGCACGCTCAAGCATTTCTTTGGCATCGATCCGAATCTGTTGATTGATCGCCAGCTCGTTTGCTCCCCACTCAGCATCAATTGCAAGCGTTGGCTGACCCCATTTATCCAGTTTGTCTTTGTTCAGGGAAACCTTATTTTCATGGTTTGGAAGACACTCCGCGAAACCAGTAATAAAGAACTCCCAAGCTCCCGGCTTCATCATTCGGTCTTTGAAGTCTCCTCCAAAATCTTCCTCATTGGCACCTGCTCCCCAATTTCCTCTTCCACCACCACCCTGGAAGCCGTAGCCTCGCACGAATTTGTCGGATTTTGTATTTTCATCCAGGTTGACATAGCGGGGAATGTAGATTCCATTCGGTCGTCGTCCTTTATAATATTGATCATCAAAACCATCTACCACTCCCATGGCGCCGACGCGATAGGTATGATCCATCAGGTTATGGCCGAGTTCACCGCTGTCATTTCCAAGACCATTTGGGAATCGATTGGAAGTGGAATTCATTAGAATCTGCGTAGAACTTAATGTCGAAGCATTGCAGAAAATGATTTTCGCATGATATTCAATCACCTCGTTGGTCTCCGCATCGATAATTCTGACACCTGTTGCTTTCCCCTTTGATTCATCATAAATCAAAGACTGAACAATGGAAAAAGGCCGGATCGTCAAGTTTCCTGTTGCATTTGCTGCAGGCAAAGTCACTGCATTGCTGCTGAAATAGGCTCCATAAGGACAGCCTCGGTCACAGCGATTTCGGAACTGGCATTTGCCACGACCATTTAGCGGCTCGGTCAGGTGAGCTACCCGCCCGATGATCATATTTCTTCCGGAGAATTCTTTTTCAATCCGGCTCTTCACATGTTTTTCCACACAGTTCAACTCCATCGGAGGAAGGAAATGACTGTCCGGCAAATGAGGCAGACCCAACGCTTCGCCGCTGATTCCGGCATATTTTTCTACATACGTATACCAGGATTCTATATCCTTGTATCGGATTGGCCAATCTACACCATGCCCGTCTTTGGCATTGGCAGCAAAATCCAAATCCGACCATCGATAGCATTGCTTCCCCCAAAGAAGGGATCGACCACCCATCTGATGGGCACGAATCCAAAGAAAAGGCTTGACTTCAGTGTAAGGATTTTCCTCGTCATTGGCATAAAAATGCTTGTTGTTTTCCCCGACAAAACCAGCTCTCAGACCAGAGGTATGAATCTTTTTGTCTTCCGGGGTGAGCGAACCCCGAAGCTCCTGCTCCCAGGGATCGTAGGTCATGGTGGGATAATCCACCACGTGCTCGACGATCCTGCCCCGCTCTAGGACCAGGGTTTTCAACCCTTTTTCGCAGAGTTCCTTGGCTGCCCAGCCACCGCTGATTCCCGAACCGATGACAATCGCATCGTAGGTCATCTCCTGTTTTGCGTCGATATTAAAATTGGTCATTGCAATAGGTTGTTTTGAAAGGGAAAATATAGGAATTTATCGAGAGCCAGAGCAATTTGAAGTCAGGCTTTTGAGGAAAAATGTTGAAAAATACCTCGCTCTGAGTATTTCATTGAGAGAAAGAAAAAGGTTTGTGAACAGTGAAGAAAGTAAAACTAGAGGAAATCATTGATTAGAACCCCCATTTCAATGGCAAGTTTTTGATGGAACTTGCCTCCCCTTCTATTTCCTGCTATTTTCCCATCATGAAAAAAATCACCCTGATATTGGTTATAGGCTTCTTGCCTCTTTTAACTTTTGCTCAGCACCTCAACAAGGAAGAAAAACAACTCACCGAACTGATCGATAAGCACTACGCATCCACCATTGACCTGCTAAAGGAAGTCGTCAACATCAATTCCGGCTCTCTCAATAAAGAAGGGGTACGGGAAGTTGGGCTGGTTTTCGAACGGGAATTCCAGAAAATCGGCTTTGAAACCGAGTGGATCGAACTTCCTTCAGAACTCAATCGTGCCGGTCATTTCGTAGCCACCCGAAAAGGAACCAAAGGAAAAAAGCTTTTCCTGATCGGTCATCTGGACACAGTTTTCGAGAAGGATATGCCCTTTTCTCCCTACACAATCTTGAATGACACCACCGCGACCGGTCAAGGTTTGAACGATATGAAAGGCGGAGATGTCTTGATTTTCGCAGGTTTGAAAGCCATGGATGAACTCGGACTTCTCGACGACAGAACGATCACCGTTTATTTCACCGGAGACGAGGAGAGCGCCGGCGATCCAGTTATTTCCCGTCAGGATTTTATTGAGCGGGCAAAACTTCATGACATTGCTTTAGCTTATGAAACCGCCGCAGGATTCGGTACGGTTACGGTTGCCAGAAGAGGCTCAAGTGGCTGGACACTCAAAACCATCGGAAGACAAGCTCACTCCGCGGGAGTTTTCCGAGAGGGATCAGGCTTTGGAGCGATTTACGAAGCATCCAGAATACTGACGGAGTTCCGTGAGCAACTTGCAGGTGAGCAATATCTCACATTCAATCCCGGACAATTTATAGGAGGATCAGATGTGAATTTTGATCAAATCACTGGAAAAGGTGAAGCGCTTGGCAAAACCAATATCATCGCTCGGGAGGCCTTGGTGACCGGTGATTTGAGATTCCTTGGGGAAGCTCAAAAAGAATCTGCGCGCGCAAAAATGAGAGAAATCGTAGACAACAACCTGAATCAGACAGATGCGGAAATCACCTTCAAGGATGGAATCCCTTCCATGTCTCCGACGGAAGGCAATCTGGCTTTAGCCAAACAGCTGAATGATCTCAGCCTTGACATGGGCTATGGCGAAGTGAAGCCGGGTGATCCCGGAAGCCGAGGAGCGGGTGATATTTCTTACGTTGCGGATTTTATGGATTGCTTGGATGGATTGGGAGCTTCCGGCCGTGGAGCGCATGCACCGGGTGAGACGATCAATTTGAAAGAATACCCTGCTCTCATCAAAAGGAGCACCCTGTTTATCTATCGCCTGACCAGATAGGTTCTAAACATGAAACCCCGAATTATTATTTCCTCGTTGGTTGTTCTCTTACTGGCTTCCTGCCAGAAAAAGTCAACTGAACCAAATCAATCAGAGACTATGAAGCCTCAGAAAGCAGTCGTCTACCAGGTTTTCCCCAGACTTTTCGGAAACAAGAATACCACCAACAAACCTTGGGGAACTTTGGAAGAAAATGGTGTCGGGAAGTTCAACGATATTACGGATACTGCTCTCGAAGAACTGAAGAAACTAGGAGTGAGTCATGTCTGGTACACAGGCGTTCCTCACCATGCCGTGATCCGGGATTATTCGGCCATTGGAATCAGCGACGATGATCCGGATGTAGTCAAAGGAAGAGCGGGATCACCCTATGCGGTAAAAGATTATTATCAGGTCAATCCGGATTTGGCGGTCGATCCCGCAAAGCGGATGGAAGAATTTGAAGCGTTGATTGCAAGAACTCACGCCCACGGATTGAAAGTTATAATAGACATAGTACCCAATCATGTTGCCCGGAAATATGAAGGAAAAAACAATCCGGCAGGGGTTTCTGACTTTGGTGCCAAAGACGATACTTCGAAGGAATACGCGCGCAACAATAATTTTTATTACGTGCCCGGACAGCCATTTCGTGTTCAGAAATCAATGAAAGGATACCACCCATTGGGCGGAGAAATACATCCGATGGCTGATGGTACATTTGATGAAAATCCTGCGAAATGGACCGGAAACGGTTCAAGGAAACCGCAGCCTGACTTCAATGATTGGTACGAAACAGTAAAGATCAATTACGGAATAAATCCCGATGGACGCAAAGATTTTGATTCACTTCCTTCAGGTTTTGATACGCTGGATTACACTAGTCACCACGCTTTTTGGCAAGACAAAGATGTTCCGGATTCTTGGGAGAAATTCAAAGACATCACCCAGTTTTGGTTGGCAAAAGGAGTTGACGGTTTCCGCTTCGATATGGCGGAAATGGTTCCTGTGGAATTCTGGTCTTACCTCAATTCCCATATCAAAAAAACTAATTCGGAAGCATTCCTTCTGGCCGAGGTCTATAACCCAAAAATGTATCGGGACTACATTCATCTCGGCAAAATGGATTATCTCTACGACAAAGTGGAACTCTACGACACGCTGAAGCATATCATTCAAGGTCATGGATCTACTGATGATCTAGCTTCAATTCAACAAGGGATGTTGGACATTGAGCATCATATGTTGCATTTCTTGGAGAACCACGATGAGCAGCGGATTGCAAGTCCAAACTTTGCCGGAGACCCTTGGAAAGCTTTGCCGGCAATGGTTGTCTCAGCCACAATCAGCACTTCGCCGACTATGATTTATTTTGGACAGGAAGTGGGCGAACCCGGAGCGGAAAATGCAGGATTTGGATCTGCTTCCCGAACCTCCATCTTCGATTACATCGGAGTGCCTCATCATCAACGTTGGGTAAATGGAGGAAAATTTGACGGCGGACAGCTTTCTGCAAGGGAAAAACAACTCCGTGAATACTATGCCCAACTGCTTAATTTGACTAGGGAAAACGAAGCGCTGATGGGCAATTATCAAGAGCTTCATTCTTACAATCGAATGGATTCGACCTCCGCCTATGGCAATAAGGCGTTTGCTTTTGCACGCTGGTCGGATACTCAGAAGCTGATCGTAGTGACCAATTTTGACGCTTCAAATTATCTGAAAACAACTTTGCAAATTTCCCCTGATCTTCTAAAAATCTGGAATCTTGAAACGGGTGAACAGGAACTTCAGGAAATTCTTTTGAAAAAGAAATCCACCACGCTGAAAGTCGGAAAAAACTCAGCTGAACTGGAATTGGATCTTGCGCCCCTTGAGTCCTGGATTTTAGAGGTGAAGTAGGTGCTCTTCAGAATTTGCACCCAGCAAAACTTCGCGTGATGAAATCTCGAAGCCTGTTCTAGCTACTTAGGGAAGGAGTAAAATTGTCAACTCCCCAAAATCCTGTACAGCTCCAGATTGAGGTAGTAATGCCCGCCACTAATTTCTCTTTTTTCACAAATCCCCAAATCGACCAACTGATTCAGATATTGCCTCGCTGTGTTTTCGGCATAGAGTTTTTTATCTACTAGGTGTTTGACCTTGGTAAATGGTTGGGTAAAGATCGCCTCCACCAAAGATTCCGGTCTGGAAATGCTAGTCTCTTTTTCCAAAACCAGAAGTATCGCCTCTTTAGCACTGAGTATATCGGTTATTTTTTGAAAGGTGTCCAAAGAGGTCTCCTCAATACCTTTGAGGATAAATAAGAGCCATTCTTTCCACGCCGCACGCTGAGTCACTCCTGCCAGGTTGGAATAATACTCTTCTTTATGGTTGAGAATATACTTACTGAGGTATAAAATCGGAAAATCCAAAAGTCCGCTCCTGACCAGGTAATGGATATTAAAGATTCTGCCCGTCCTTCCGTTTCCATCCCGAAATGGGTGAATCGCTTCGAACTGTAGGTGAGCGATGGCCACTTTTATCAGGGGATCAATTGGCTGATCTTCGATTTGGTTGACAAATTGGATCAGGTTATCGATCAATCCTTCCAAAATACCTTCGCCTCTCGGAGGAGTATAAATTGGTTTCCCGGCATTGGGTCCCGATCCTCCCTGTTTGATGTATGTTTGGGCAAAAGGCTTTCGGATTCCATCTGTCATTTGGGTGGTCGTCCGATAGACCAACTCAAAATAGTTTAAGTCAAATTTCCCTTTCTCCAGCAAATACTCGTGACCAGACCAGATGGATTCCCGGTATCTCAAGACCTCTTTTGCGGGACCATGGATAAGATTGCTTTCATCACTGAATGCTTTGTAGAGCTCATCGTCAGTCGTAAAAATATGCTCGATTTCACTGGATGCTTTGGCTTCCTGCAAACTTATGGTATTGACCAAAATCCCCTGATTGGGAATCGCGATACTTCTTCCCTGTAGCTTGCCTAAAGCCGCTTTTGCTTTTCCGAGCATTTCATATACATCCAAATCCCGATAGAAAGTGGGATCTATCGGAAGTTTTGGCAAACCATTCCAAGGAATAGAGCGGTCGGGATTAATTCGATAGAGCTGATCTGACATTAAAATTCCTGTTATTTAATGTAAGGTATAAAATCTGACCTGAAAAGCAATGCCTGAAAAGCATCTTGACATCAATTTTTCTCTTTTTTATGGTAAGCTATTAAATCCGACCTCAATTTTAATGTGAGAAATCGGTCTAACCTCAAAATTCTGAGTTTTTGAGTTGAAATAAGCGTTTTAGGATTTGATTTGGTTTCACCAATTTGCAGTCCAATTTGAATTCACCTATGCCCCGAAAGAAAACCCAAAACCCTAAATGGTTGATTGCACTTGCCATGGTGATTTTGGCCGGAGGTTTTTGGGCAGTTTATCGATATTGGACTGCTTTCCAATATCGATACGAGTTTGAGCATGCGGATGCCTCGGAGCGGGAAAGTCTAAAATTCAGGCATGTCTTCTATAACATTCCGGATGGAGTTTTGGGATTGGATATTTCCCAATATCAGGATAAGATACAGTGGGAAAATTTCCAGCTAAACCACCAAAATGAATTAATTGATTTCATCGTGGTACGGGCAACTTTTGGGAAGGATCAAAAGGATATTCAATTTGAGCGAAATTGGAAAAACATAGCCGATCTTCCTATTAAAAAAGGAGCTTATCACTATTATCGCCCGAACGAAAACAGCACATTACAGGCTGAAAATTTCATAAATACCGTCAAACTTTCGACGGGAGATTTTGCTCCTATCCTGGATATTGAGCGCCAATCCACCATCCAGACCAATGAGAATCTGCGAAAAGGAATCCGGAATTGGCTAACTATCGTGGAAGCCCATTATGGAGTAAAGCCTATTATCTACACTGGAGACAGCTATTTTCAAGATAACTTAGACGGGAATGATTTTCAGGATTACCCGCTTTGGATTGCGAATTATAACTTGGTCAGAAAACCCAAAACTAAACAGTGGGTGATTTGGCAGTTTTCGGAGAAAGGTGAAATCCCCGGTATCAAAGGAAAAGTGGATTTGAATGTGCTGAGAGGTGGATTGGGAAATTTGAATCAGCTTCTGATTCCCTGAATTCCTGCCAAATCTTCACAACTTCTCATTTCAAATCCAAATAGTTCAGCACCGCTTCATCTCCTTTCAAAGCGTTGGAAGGCATTGGATTTTTATCGTTGAAAACCCGAAGATCCTCCATTGGCAAAACTGTGACGAAGCTTTCATCGAATTGATTGTTGACGAGGATTTTTCCGGCATTCAGACCCAAATAATGGTCGAAAAAATTGTACACAGGAAAGCGTTTGTTTGGCCCATAATCATGGCGCTCAGCAGGCAGGTGCACATTGTCAATCTTGCTTTCGGCATTATACAACGCATATACTTTTTGAATGTATGGAAACTCGATTCGCGGTGTGTTTTTGGTCCAGTCCCCACCGTCAGACACGAGTAACATAGGCCTTGGAGCACAAAGTGCTGCGATTTCCACATTGTTGGTCTGGTGATTTTCACTTTTGTGGATGGGCAATCCGCTTTCACACACACATCCTCCAAAAAAATAAGCCGAAACCATGACCACCGGAACAGAAACTTTGATCCGTGGATCGATTGCTGTGATCATGATAGTTTGGGTGCCACCACCGGATTCTCCTGTCACACCGATCCGATCTGAATCCACGTCAGGTCTGGAAATCAGGTAATCAATCACCCGTTGCGAATTGTAAGTTTGAATGGAAAGTGCGATCGGAATCTGATGATTTACCTGTTTGGAATCTCCATACCCAATCATGTCATACGCAAAAACAACCGCTCCCATCCGGGCAAAGGCAGCACTGCGCTTTTGGACGCTCTCGCCGAAACGTAAGTCTGGGCCATGTCCATGAACACTGAGAATTGCAGGATTTTTTTGAAAAGGAGTGAGAGATGAAGGACGATACAGATTACCGGTAATAAAAAAGCCGGGGAAACTTTCGATGGCAATGTTTTCCACAACGTACCCGTCCATTTCGCGGGTGGAGTGGATGATCGCATTAAAGGGTGTGTCTCGACTGGGCATTTGGTCGAGTTTCATACCACCCATCATTCCCGCTCTTATTATCTCAGACCGATTTTCCCAGTCAGAGCACGTAGTCCTCTCGTCAGCCCACTTTTTCATCCTGATGTTTGCCTCGTCTTCGGTCCAGTAGGCACCTTGGAAAAGCATATTTTCCTGCCCAAAAAGAGTGTTTACCTGCAAAAG
>JBKJKX010000179.1:0-30873 GCA_046597285.1 Algoriphagus sp.
GAAGCCTCCAACATCAAAAAACCTGTTTCCACATCATGTCCAAAAGAGACGTGATCTAGCTGGTGGTGTGCTAAAATCACAGTTTCGGAAGAGTCCAAAAAGGAAACAGGAGTCCAGTCAGGTTGTAGAAAAAGTATGAGATATCCCCTTGGTGTCACGAGTTTATCCCGGATAAGCAAAAGCATTTCTTCGAGTCTTTCTTTCACAAGCGGGTCGGGCCAAACTTGATATAATTCAGTCAACGCTTCCAGCAAATGAATGGAACTGTTCTGATCTTTGAATCCCCAATCCGAAGTGGATGAAGTATTTGAAGGTCGAATTATTGGTTTTCCTCCTCGGTCAAGATGCTGGAAATATCCTTGATGAATTGGGTCGTGTGCTCCATTTTCCAGCCAGTAGAAAGTCTTTTTCGCCAAATTTAAAGCAGCAGTATCACCTGATTGTCCATAATAGGCAGCCAATGCAAAAATCGCGAAAGCATTTCCATAGGCAGTTTTGGTCGAGTCCCCTATCAAGTTTCCTTGCTTGTCCACCAGCCAATAGAATCCGCCTTTTTCACGATCCCACATTTTATCCCGAAGGAATTTGAAACCATGAGCGGCGCCGGTTTTATAATAATCGACATCAGGGTATTTTAGTGCTGCTTTGGCATTGGTCCAGACATGACGGGATTGTGTTACGATCATTTTTTCCTGATCACCAGTAGGTTTGAAATCGAAAGTAAACGAACTCAGGAAACCACCATCTACGGTGTCCACCGCTTGAGGATACCATTTATCGAGTACATCGGTACGAAGATGAATCTCCATTTTATTAGCTAATTCTTCTCTCTCATTGGATTCTTTAGATTTACAATTCAACAAGCACATACATGAAATTATTAGAACGGGGAGTATTGATTTCATGAATTTCAGTATTTTAAGAAAAGTATTAGGGGGAGTGAAAGGGCTAATTTCACTGATAGATTAACCGGTTGAATTTAAAGAATCAATCTGACTCTTGGTAATTGACGACAGTCGAGCGGGAAATTTATTTTTGAATAAACCATTCTCATGTTACTTTCGTGTAAAGAATACTGAATTCTAAAATAACTAGCATGAAATATTTTGGGGTATTCCTTTTTATGGTTTTGTTCTTAGGATGTGAATCAGTTGATTCCGAAAAGCCTGTTGTTTATCCCACCGATATGCAAAAGGTTTTTGAAGAAATTGTTGCTCTTTCAGAATCTCAAAACTGCTCTGATTCCGCTGAATGGCTATTTACAGCCTATGGTTCCAAGGCATGTGGAGGGCCAATTGGCTATATCGCATATTCCAAAAAAATCGATCAGAATTATTTTCTGGGTTTGGTTGATAGATTCACCAAACTTCAGACTGAATACAACCAAAAAACCGGAGCCGTTTCAGACTGCGCACTTGCAATCAGACCGACGAGCATAACCTGCGAAGGTGGAAAGCCGAAGTTTATCTATAGTTAGAGATTTGAATAAGGATAAATGTTAGATC
This sequence comes from Algoriphagus sp., assembly GCA_046597285.1. GTDB lineage: Bacteria > Bacteroidota > Bacteroidia > Cytophagales > Cyclobacteriaceae > Algoriphagus. The sequence continues at coordinate 1,506 of JBKJKX010000179.1, forward strand.
CTTGGCTTTGGATCATCCTTCCATCAACTTATCCAAAATTTTAATTGCAGCTTCTGAAAGTATTGTACCAGGACCAAAGACCGCTGCAACACCTCTATCAAACAGAAATTCATAATCCTTTGGTGGAATCACTCCTCCCGCTACAACCATAATATCCGGTCTACCCAACTCATTCAATGCCTGAATTAATTGTGGGACCAGTGTTTTATGACCTGCGGCCAAAGAGGAAGCGCCTACGATATGCACGTCATTTTCAATTGCCTGCTCTGCAACTTCCTGAGGAGTTTGAAAAAGTGGCCCGATATCCACGTCAAAACCCAAATCCGCAAAACCTGTAGCAATTACTTTTGCACCCCGATCATGTCCGTCTTGGCCCATTTTGGCGACAAGTATTCGGGGACGACGACCTTCGAGTTCGGCAAAGCGATCTGATAGGGCTATAGCTTTTTGAAAGGATTCCTGATTTTTCACTTCTGCTGCATATACACCTGTGATGGATCTGGTCTGAGCTTTATGTCTGCCAAATGCCGCTTCCATCGCGTCGGAGATTTCTCCTAAAGTAGCCCTTTTTCTTGCTGCATCTATCGCCAAATCCAGTAAGTTGCCATTTCCCGTTTTTGAAGTTTTTGTAATTGCTTTTAGACTTTGGTCTACTTCCAATTGATTTCGTTTTGCTTTGACTTGATTTAGCCGCTGTATTTGGGACTTTCGGACGGATTGATTGTCCACTTCACGAAATTCTATTTCAGATTTTTCGTCGACTTGATAACGGTTTACCCCGACGATTACATCGCGACCGCTATCGATTCTGGCTTGTTTTTTTGCAGCTGCTTCTTCGATTCGAAGTTTGGGCAAACCCGTTTCAATAGCTTTTGCCATACCACCCAGCTCCTCAACTTCCTCGATCAAAGTCCAGGCTCTTTGAACCAGTTGGTCGGTTAAATATTCCACATAATATGAGCCACCCCAAGGATCGACCACGCTGCAAATCCCTGTTTCTTCCTGAAGTACTAGCTGTGTATTCCGGGCAATCCTTGCAGAGAAATCAGTGGGTAAAGCAACCGCCTCATCGAGGGAATTAGTATGCAATGATTGGGTGTGACCCATCACTGCGCCGAGTGCTTCGACAGCTGTTCGGGTTACGTTATTGAACGGATCCTGCTCAGTAAGCGACCATCCGGAAGTTTGACAGTGAGTTCTTAAGGCAAGGGATTTTGGATCTTTTGGATTGAATTGCTGAACGATTTTTGCCCAAAGCAGACGTCCTGCGCGCATTTTTGCGATCTCCATGAAGTAATTCATTCCAATTCCCCAGAAGAAAGAAAGCCTTGGGGCGAAGTCATCGATGTCCAAGCCAGCTTTCATCCCGGTTCTCAAATATTCAAGTCCATCCGCAATCGTATAGGCCAATTCCAAATCCGCGGTAGCTCCTGCTTCCTGCATATGATAGCCAGAAATAGAAATTGAGTTGAATTTTGGCATGTTCTGAGAAGTGAATTCGAAGATATCCGCAATGATCCGCATGGATGGCTGAGGAGGATAGATGTAGGTATTTCGCACCATAAACTCCTTTAAAATATCATTTTGAATCGTGCCGCTCAGTTGCTCCGGCTTCACACCTTGCTCCTCTGCCGCGACGATGTAAAATGCCAATACCGGAATCACAGCCCCGTTCATTGTCATGGATACAGACATTTCTTCGAGCGGAATCTGATCGAAAAGGATCTTCATATCCTCAACTGTGTCGATCGCGACACCCGCTTTTCCCACATCACCGACCACTCTTGGATGATCGGAATCATAGCCTCGGTGTGTCGCGAGATCAAATGCTACGGAAAGTCCCTTTTGTCCTCCTTCAAGGTTTTTCCGATAGAACGCATTGGATTCTTCAGCGGTCGAGAATCCAGCATATTGTCTGATTGTCCAAGGACGAATCTGGTACATAGTGCTGTATGGGCCCCTAAGAAATGGTGCAATTCCAGCTCCAAAACGAAGGTGGGGGAGTTTGTTGATTCCAGATTCGTTGAATTCTGAGGGAACGGGAATTTGTTCGGGGGCTTCCCATTTTTCGGGTTCGACAGATTTTTTCAGGTCTGATTTTGCAAACTTCCACTGGTTCAGATTCGGTCTCATAGGGATTTCAGGGTTTGTAATTCGACCAAATAGCTCGCTCTTGTGGGTTTCAATTCAAGCTCTTTTTCAATAATTTCTTCGAAAGGAGGATTGTCTTGCTGAATCGTATTTGTCGTGTATCTGTTCGCCCCGACTTTGGAAATGGTGTTTTCTAAAACCGCTTTTTGAACTGTTAATCTATTCTTAAGGATTTCTTGTTGGATTTTCCCTTCGGAAAAGGATTCGAGCCAACCTCCTTCACTTTCAAGTTGAGTCACTTTTTCTTGAACCAAATTGGTAATTTCTTTCTGCAAAGATTCCAGATAGAACGAACCCGCCGCGGGATCAATGACTTTATCTAAATAAGCCTCTTCCCGAAGAATGGAGGAAATATTTCGAGCAATTCTTTTTTCACGTGTGGAGGCTGCTGAACCTTCCAAAGTCTTCACCCAAAGAGAATTGCAACCGCCTAGAATTCCTGCCAATGCTTGGAAGGTTTGCCGAATGAGATTGGTGTTTTTATCTAAAAGTGAACAAGTCCAAGTGCTAGGGCCGGCTATTAAATGGATAGATTCCGGTGCAAGCGTTACCTCGTAATTGATGGCCAAATCTGCGATTAAAGATCGAACAGCCTTCAGTTTGGCAATTTCCGGGAAATGAAGATCCCCCACGGCGCTTTGGAAAGAGATATTTTCAAAGATGGTCTCTGCTGAGATTCCTTTTTGAGTCAGTTGATCCATTAGTTCGATCAATTCTCCAATTCCCAAGGTCAACTCCTGGATTCCCGTGCCACCAGATTCAGAATATCTTCCAAAATTTAAACAGATCGGGAAGAAATTATGGAAGCTTTTCCATCTTTCAACGAGCTCAAAGGCCATTGAAAATTGAGATTCTATATCCTTTTCTCCTCTGAATAAAGCATCTGTCGGAGACCAAAGAATCGCTCCGTTTAAATGATCTGATTGGATTTCATGTGCTCGGACCCAATTGGAAATTGCTTTGAAAACCTGATCTGATTTTCCTTCCGGTAAAAAGTAGAGCTGAATGAACTGAGGAAGGACACCTTTTAGAATTTTTTCTAGATCTTCCATTCCGTTTAGGAATAAAACCAATCCCTCGGCACCGTTTTGAAGGGCGAGATGAATTTCCTGATTTGCGGTTATTTCATTTTCGACATAAACTGAAACAACGTTATTCCAGATTCTGGGTGGCATGCCGGGGATTTTGGAACCCGGATGAAAGGAGTTTTGAAGGGTTGGTTTTGGCCTGTCCTCAGCAGTATAAAAAGGCTGAATTTTAAGTTCGTTCCACAGATCCGAAATAAGTGTGCTTTCAAAATCTTTTCCTCTTAAATCTTTTTTGACCTGATTGAGCCAGTCAGCTTTGGAGACTTGAGGGAAATTATAAAATTCTTCTTTCGTCATATTTTGGGTAGCAGAAGCAGAAATAAATTAGCTTTAATTCAAAATTAGGAAAATAGGGATAACTCAGGTGGTAAAAATGGATGAATGAAGGAGAGTTTTTTTAGAGGCGGATTCTTTGAGCGAGTTAAACCATTCAAAATGCCTCAAGCATTAAATTTGAAATTTCATCAAAAATAAAGGTGCGAATACTTCCTTTTGGAATGATTTTAGCCAGATTTTTTTCTTTGAGAAAGTTTGGCTTCCTGTCCAATAAATCATTTTTTCAAGCTTAAATCCATTTTTTATTTAAGTTAATTTTCTACAAATTTGATCCCCTCAGAATTCTCCGAGGTCTTATTTTCAGAAACCTTCTCTAATGAGTTCAGAAGCTAATGCAGTTTGGAATGAGTGTTTGCGTGTGATAGAACCACACGTCAACGAGCAGAGCTTTTCTACTTGGTTCAAGCCGATTAATCCGGTGAAACTAGAAGGTACCATCCTTACGATTCAAGTTCCAAGTCAATTTTTTTACGAGTGGCTGGAAGATAATTATGTCCAGATTTTGAAACTCGCGATTAAAACTACCTTAGGACAAAGCGGAAGATTGGAATATGCAGTGGTCGTGGACCGGGGAAACTCGTCCAACCAACCCTATGTAGTTTCATACCCACAAGGAAATAACTATTCCAAAAATTCTCAGAATGGAAGTATCACTGTGGACCAAAGGACGCCCTTTGAGATGCAGTCCCTCAATGCAGAGACGCTCACTCAAAGCAATCTGAACCCTAATTATTCCTTTAATTCATATATCGAGGGTGACTGTAATCGTCTTGCAAGGTCTGCAGGTTTTGCAGTGGCTACCAAGCCGGGAATTACTTCTTTCAACCCGCTCATGGTTTATGGTGGAGTTGGCTTAGGCAAAACGCACCTGGTGCAGGCTATAGGAAACGAAATCAAAAATGGACCAGATAACAAGTTTGTGCTTTACGTTTCTTCCGAAAAGTTTGTGAATCAGTTCATGGATTCCATCAAAGATGGCAATGTGAAAAGCTTTACCAATTTTTATATGCAAGTGGACGTTTTGATCATTGATGATATTCAGTTCCTGGCCGGAAAAGACCGTACACAGGAGATGTTTTTTCATATTTTCAATCACCTGCATCAAAATAAGAAGCAGATCATAATGACCTCTGATTGTCCGCCGAGGGATTTGAAAGGCCTTGAAGAGCGACTTCTTTCCCGATTCAAATGGGGCTTGACCGCAGATTTGCTCATGCCTGATTTTGAAACAAGAGTTGCGATTATTCGTCGTAAAATGGAATCTGAAGGGATTATTATTCCCGATGACGTAGTCGAATATTTGGCCTACACGGTGGATACGAACGTGCGAGAATTGGAAGGGATCCTAATTTCATTGATTGCACATGCTTCACTGAACAGAGTAGAAATCAGTCTTGAGCTTGCGAAAATGGTGATGAAAAACATTATCAAAGACATCGAGACTGAAGTGGGAATTGACTTCATCCAGAAGACAGTATCTGGATATTATGGAATTCCTTTGGAGGATTTGAAAGCTAAAACCCGTAAAAAAGAGATTGTAGTGGCTCGACAGGTGGCGATGTATTTTTCAAAAGAATTTACCAATCACTCCTTAAAATCGATCGGATATCATTTTGGTGGACGCGATCACAGTACGGTAATTCACGCTATACAAACCGTGAATGATATTATGGAAACGGATACCGCTTTCCGCAATGCTGTGAATGAGTTGAAAAAGAAGTTTAAGATGCGTTCTTATTGAGACCGAAGACAGGTGACGGAAGACAGAAGTTGCGAAACTGAAGTTCTCAACAATATTCTTAAAATCTTACTTCAAAAATCTTAAATTCAAAATCGATTATTCTTCCAACTTTTCGGTCATCTTATCTTCGAATTTTTCTAGTGAATTGATGTAGCTGTGCTGGATATTGTCCAGGAATTTAGCTTGGGTGTCCAATGCATATACAGGATTATATTGAATTCTATCGATTATCATATCCAACCAAACTTTGCCATCGTCAATCAATTCGGCATGAAAAGCCTCTATAGTTGCATCTCGGGAACCTGAAAATGGTCCTTTTCCCTGTTTGTGAAAATATTTGTTGATTAACTTCAACGCCAATTCGTGAGCTACTTCAAAGTTGATAATCAGCTCATGGACCTGAGATTCGGTGACACCATTCTTTCTGGCTCGCTGAACGTACACACTCAAGTCTTCAAGAGCAATGCTGAAATCATGCAGGCATTGTTCGCAGTTTTGAGGCAAGGTTTTCATGGGTTTTAGTTTTTATTAAGGTATAAATCTTTTGCCGAAAAGGACTTACTCAGGAGCGTAATTCCTTTTCGGCAAAACCCCAGGTTTAAATTAATTTACTTCACATTATAGCTTTGCATAAATGGTTGTCCGTTGGCGGCAACTCCTTCTAGCAATAGTCGCCCGCTGTATTCTTCCAGGAGTTTTCCTACGGCTTTTGGATCCTTTGCTGGTTGGTTGTTGATTTGGGTGATGACAAAACCGTCTCGTAAACCTAAATCTCGTAAATAACCTCGTGTAAGGCCAGTTATTTTTACCCCAAATTGAATCCCAAGTCGATCTTTTTCAATTGTATTGACTGCTTCAAGTTTTGCTCCGAGCGTACCCGAAGTGAAATATTCCCTCTTAATGACTCCTTTTCCGCCTTCAAGATTTTGAAGAGTTAGTTGAGAAGTTTTTGTTTCTCCGTTTCTCATGTACGTTATGGGCAACTGGTCTCCTGGGTAATAATAGGAAAGTGCCTCATCAAAACTTCCCATTCCGGTTATTTCTTGGTTCCCGACTTTAATGATCACGTCATTCCGGAGCATCCCGGCTTGTTCCGCAGCTCCTTCACCTATGACATGGGTGACAATTACCCCATCAAGCGATTTGATTTTCATCTCTTCGGCGAGCTCGGGCGTGATCTCTACCGCATCGATTCCCGGAATCGCTTTTTGCACCTCACCATATTTGATCAAGTCACTTGAAACTTTGGACACAATATCCACCGGCACGGCAAATCCATATCCCGTATAGGAACCTGTACGGGAAAGAATCGCGGTATTTATGCCAACCAATTCTCCTTTAATATTGACTAATGCACCTCCTGAATTGCCCGGATTGATTGGGGCGTCTGTCTGGATAAAGCTTTCCAAGGGAAAATCTCCTCCCAAAATATTGATCTGACGCTCTTTGGCTGACACAATCCCGGCAGTCACTGTAGAGGTGAGATTGAACGGATTACCAACCGCCAACACCCACTCACCTATTTTCAAATCCTTGCTGCTTCCCCGCGTGATGGCAGGGAGATTTACAGCTTCTATTTTCAGCACAGCAATATCTGTGTTTTTATCGGTGCCGATGAGTTTGGCTTGATAGGTCCTTTTCTTATGGATTACCTCAATGATTTCGGCACCGTCAATCACGTGGTTATTAGTAATGATATAGCCATCCTGAGATAAAATCACACCGGATCCTGTACTTACCCGTTGGTCTGGTCCGGTGCCAAAAAAATAGTCGAACATGCTATATCGACGGGGATCAGTGCCCGAGAAATTTTTGATAAAGACGACCGACCCTGTACTGGCTTGTGAAGCCTCAACAAAAGAAACAGGTAAATCAACACTAATTCCGGTATTTGCCGGCTGAAAATCTGACGCATAGGTTGTAGAAGGGTAAACCTGATCTCCCGAAAACTGATTTTTAAAATCGGGTGAGTCCAAAATCAGATTAGTCCAAACTGCGGCGCCGGCCAATCCTGCCACGAAAGCAGCTCCGGTTGTTTTCAAAAGAGTTTTCATAGATTAGGAATTTAACAAAATGACGAACGGAGTTCAATTTAGTTTTCCGGTTCACAACTTTTAACTGGGAGGTTATTCAATTTTATGTGTATCCTCATGATTGCACGTAAGGGTAAATTGAGGCAAGAACTAATCTGTCAAAGAGTCTTTCCCCAAAATATCTTCTGTTGAGCTTGTAGACGAATTCATTGAGGTAGTTCTGGAGATACTTGTAAGTGATCATATGGTTAATTCCCAACAGTTTTCTTTTCAGATTGCTGATAGCTTTGTGTACCCACCTCAAGGTGTCGTTGGTTGCGTCTTTCCCCGATACTACTGTGAAATGGGTGTCCACAATATCCTTTAGATCAACGTAGGCTGTATTTTTATCTGTAAAAAGCGCAATATCCCCTCGGGTATTTTTCTTGATAAAACCCTTGACATGATCTCTGTCCACCTTTCCAAGTACTTCCATTTTGAAGTATCCGCAAACTTTCCCGGATTTTCCCGTCTCTGGGTTTTCAACCGGAACGGATTCAGCAGCTACCGCCACTGATGCCTTGCGCTGGCTTCCTTTGCCTCTCTTCCACTTACCGATCTCTGACTTTTTGGTAGCCACGGTAATAAAGCAATCATCCTATTCAATCATATCTGAAAGGGTGTATAGTGCCTCACGCTTACCCATATAGACTCTAATCTTATGCATCAATCTAAAAGCGGTAGCATACCTACTCAAACCCAGCTGACGCTGAAACTCCAGACAAGAAAAGCCCTTTTTGGTAGCCGAAACAAGCAAAAGAGCCAACAGCCAGAGTTGGAGGGGTAATTTACTATTCTCCATTACAGTGCCACTCTTGAGTGAGCTTCTAGGTCTGCACGTACTGCATTCGAAGAACTTCCCTCCGCTAAACCAATAATGTTTGGTGACCGATTGACCGCTTTTGCACCGCACACCGGTCTTCTCACGAAAAGACTTAAGATATATTTCACAGCTCTCCTCATCAGGAAAATGCTGCATAAAGTTGATCAAATTCATAGCTTTGGCTATTTTTAACCAAGTAACATGAACTAATCTGACCCGCCAACTTAATGTCACAACCTGTCATTATTTGGCTACGTGCAGCAATGAGGATACACATATTCAATTTCGATAAAAATGGGGAAATTTTACTTTCGAAGTAAAAACTGTTGAGTTCTACAAGGAAAAGTCTGAGCATCTTGTAATTTTGTCAGCTTGTGAAGAAAACCATTTTGAACCTCAGCAGGTTTTCCTTTTCTCAATTCAACACTGCATGACAGAATCAAAGCGCATTGCCATCTTGGGCAGCACCGGAAGTATTGGTACACAGACCCTCGATGTGATTCGTCAGCATCCCAATGACTTTATTGTAGAGGTTCTCACAGCCCAGAACAAGTGCGATTTATTGATTGCACAAGCGTTGGAGTTTAAGCCAAATGCGGTGGTGATAGGGAATGAGGCTGCTTATTCTAAGGTGAAAGAAGCCTTGCAGCCACACGACATCAAAGTTTTTGCCGGACAAAAAGCCATTGCCCAAATCGTGGAAATGGAAACGATTGACTTAGTACTTACTGCTTTGGTAGGCTACTCGGGACTGATCCCCACTGTAAATGCAATTAAAGCCGGAAAGCAAATTGCCCTGGCAAACAAAGAAACCCTGGTCGTAGCGGGCGAAATCATCACAGCGTTGGCTAAGGAAAACAGGGTAAATATTTATCCGGTTGATTCGGAACACTCGGCGATTTTCCAGTGTCTGGTGGGTGAGTTTCATAATCCTATTGAAAAAATCATCCTGACAGCTTCCGGAGGACCTTTCCGCGGGAAAGACAAAAAATATTTGGAGACCGTCACGAGAGAGCAAGCACTCAAGCATCCCAATTGGGATATGGGTGCCAAAATCACGATCGATTCGGCATCTTTAATGAACAAAGGTCTGGAAGTCATCGAGGCAAAATGGCTTTTTGGATTAAAAACCGAGCAAATCGAAGTGGTTGTGCACCCTCAAAGCATCATCCATTCCTTAGTACAGTTTGAGGATGGATCGCTCAAAGCACAACTCGGACTTCCGGATATGCGTATTCCTATTCAATTTGCCCTCAGCTTCCCCGATCGATTGAAAAGTGATTTTGAGCGATTTGATTTCACAAAACATCCTCAACTTACTTTCGAGCAACCAGATAAAAATACATTCAGGAACCTTCAGTTGGCTTTTGATGCTTTAGCAAAAGGAGGTAACTCCCCATGTGTGCTGAATGCAGCAAACGAAATTGCCGTTGCGGCTTTTCTGAGTAAAGAAGTAGGATTCTTGGAAATGTCGGATTTGATTGAAGAGACCTTGGCTAAAGCTGAGTTTGTTTCACATCCAAGTCTGGAAGATTATATTGAAACCGATAGGCGTGCAAGAGAAATTACATTACAACTAATTAAGCGTAAAGGATAATGGATACATTAATAATGGTCGGTCAGTTGATCCTGGGATTGTCAATCCTTGTGGGTCTGCATGAGTTGGGCCACTTACTTACTGCCAAGATGTTTGGCATGCGGGTAGAAAAATTTTCAATCGGTTTCCCTCCGAAAATCGCTGGTTTTCAGTGGGGAGAAACTGAATATTCGATTGGAGCAATTCCACTGGGAGGTTTTGTGAAAATCTCTGGAATGGTGGATGAATCCATGGATTCAGCACAGATGGCTTCCGAACCACAACCGTGGGAATTCCGCTCAAAACCAGCCTGGCAACGATTGATTGTTATGTTGGGTGGAATCATTGTAAATGTCATCACGGGTATTATCATCTTCGTGGTGTTGGTTTACAACAATGGGGAAACCTTCTTCTCAAGAGATCAAGTCCTAGAAAACGGAATCGTAGCCTATGAAATCGGAGAATCAATTGGTTTCAAAACTGGCGATAAAGTCATTGATATCAACGGTCAAACCTATCAAGGTCTGAATGATCTGAGTAGCGGGGCAGCTTTGTTAAGTGAAAACGGATATTATACCGTGGACAGAGATGGTGAAACGATCAAAATAGAAATCCCTCGTGGATTTATCAATTCCTTCAACAACGAGGAGGCGCTTAGCAAATTTGTCAGCATTCGTTTCCCATTTGATATTTTGGACGTCGCTCCGGATGGGGCTGCGAAAGCCGCTGGAATAGAAGCTGGAGATCGAATCGTTTCGGTAAACGGTGAGCAAATCACCTTTTTCGATGAGATGCAAGTGGCTTTGGCGGACGCCAAAAATGAGGAAGCTGAAATCACTCTTCTTTCAGGCGGTGAAACCAAAATCCTAAATGTTGCGGTGAGCGATGAAGGAACTATTGGAATCGCTGCAAATCCGCTGATTGAGCCAGTCAAAAGAAAATACGAATTTGGTGAAGCTGTGACCAAAGGAACAACCCGCGCATTCAGCGTCGTCATCGTAAACGCCAAAGCGTTGGGCAAGATGTTTACAGGAGAGGTTTCGGCCAAGAATGTGAGCGGACCGATCGGTATGGCCAAAATCTACGGAGATACTTGGGATTGGGTCAAATTCTGGAGTATCACAGGGTTGATTTCGATGATTCTGGCATTTATGAACTTGCTTCCGATTCCAGCTTTGGATGGTGGTCACGTCGTGTTCTTACTATACGAGATGATTTCCGGAAGAACTCCTTCGGACAGATTCCTTGAGAATGCCCAGAAAGTAGGCATGGTCATTCTCCTTGCGCTGATGGTTTTTGCTATTGGAAATGATATTTTAAAATTGTTCACCGGAGGGTGATTTTAGACCTTGACCAAATTTGAATAATGGGTGAGGACTCCGGTTTTTTAGGTAGCCTGCCATTCTGACCCGATCTTCTTTTGGCATATCCCTTGACCTTTATTGGAGAACCTTCGTTTTATGAAGGTTCTTCTTTTATTTTAGCATAAATCAGGCAGCCCGGCTGTCATTCTGTCTATATGAGCCAATTCCCAAATTTGATGTTCGAAAACTTGATCGAAGGTGATTATTCCGGAGAAGGTGACCTCATTCAGTTGATAACTGACGAAGAAGAGGGGCCTGGCAAAGAATCCTTTGATGAAGAGATTCCCATCCTTTCTGTGCGCAATACTGTACTTTTTCCTGGAGTCGTGATCCCGATTACTGTGGGAAGGCAGCGGTCTATTCGCTTGGTGAAGAAAGCCCAAAAGGGCAATAAGCTTATCGGAGTTTGCGCTCAAATCAATCACAACAATGATGATCCTGCCTGGGATGACATCTATCAAGTCGGTACTCTGGCAAAAATCATCAAGATGATTGTCCTTCCTGACGGAAATACGACAATCATCATTCAGGGAAAAAAGCGTTTCAAAATCAAAGAACAGGTTACTGATGACCCTTATTTCATCGCGAAAGTGGATTATCTGGATGAGAATTTTCCGAAAAGCTCTAGAAAAATCAAAGCACTAGAAGAGTCGCTTAAGGAGGCAGCAACAAGAATTCTTTATTTGAATCCTGAGATTCCACGCGAGGCTCAGGTGGCATTGGATAATATTGACAACACCGCTTTCCTGACTCACTTTTTATCATCCAACATCAACGCTCAGGTGGAGTCTAAGCAGAGATTGCTTGAAATCAACGACGGAGTGGACAGAGCGACCCTCTTACTCGAGTTTATGATGAAAGACATCCAGATGCTGGAGCTGAAAAGTGAGATACAAAAGAAAGTTCACACCGATATCGATCAGCAGCAGCGTGATTATTTCTTGCGTCAGCAAATGAAAGTTCTTCAGACCGAGCTTGGAGAGGAAGGTCCCGAAAAGGAGGTAGATGATCTGCGTGAGCGGGGAGATTTGAAACTTTGGAGTAAAGAAGTTGCCAAGCATTTTGATAAAGAACTCGATAAAATACTCCGGATCAATCCTTCCGCAGCAGAGTATCCTATTGCTCTCAATTATGCAGAAACGTTGGTTGATTTGCCTTGGAATGAATTTACCCAAGATAATTTCGATCTGAAGCACGCAAGAAAAATCCTTGATGGGGACCATTTTGGATTGGAGAAAGTCAAAGGTCGAATCATTGAATACCTTGCGGTTTTGAAGTTGAAAAATGACCTGAAAGGTCCGATTCTTTGTCTTTATGGCCCTCCGGGTGTTGGGAAAACTTCTCTCGGGAAGTCAGTTGCCAAAGCTTTGGGCAGAAAATATATCCGCATGTCTTTGGGTGGGTTGCATGATGAAGCCGAAATCCGCGGTCATCGCAAGACGTATGTGGGGGCAATGCCCGGCAAGATCATTATAAATATGAAAAAGGTTAAAATCTCTAATCCGGTCTTTGTATTGGATGAAATTGACAAGCTTTCATCAGACTTCAGAGGCGACCCTTCTTCTGCATTTTTGGAGGTATTGGATCCTGAGCAAAACAGTACATTCATGGACAACTACCTGGAAGTGGAATATGACCTGAGCAAGGTGCTATTCATTGCCACAGCCAACTCGCTCGATACCATCCAGCCTGCCTTGAGAGACAGAATGGAAATCATCGAGGTGACCGGCTATACCCAGGAGGAAAAAGTAGAAATCGCCAAGCGCCATTTGGTGCCAAAACAGCGAAAAGAGCATGGGTTGAAAGCCAATCAAATAACATTTGAAAAAGCAGCATTAGTCAAAATCATTGAAGATTACACTCGAGAATCAGGAGTAAGAAGTTTGGAAAGGGTCATTGGAAAAGTAGTCCGTAACATCGCAAAATCTATTGCGATGGAGGAAGAATATGATCCAAAGATCACCCCTGTAACAGTAAGAAAGGTTTTGGGCTCGGAGATTTTTGATAAAGAAATCTACGAAGATAACAGCATTGCCGGGGTTGTGACAGGACTAGCCTGGACCAGTGTAGGTGGGGAGATTCTTTTCATCGAATCAAGTTTGAGTCGAGGAAAGGGGAAGTTGACTCTTTCTGGCCAATTGGGAGAAGTAATGAAGGAATCTGCGATGACCGCATTGTCTTACCTGAAATCGAGAGCAGAAAGTTTGGATGTAGACCATCGTATTTTTGACCAATACGATCTTCATATTCACGTGCCTGCCGGCGCCGTTCCAAAAGACGGGCCTTCCGCGGGTATCACAATGCTTACCGCAATGGCTTCAGTTTACACGCAGCGCAAGATCAAAGCGAAATTGGCTATGACCGGAGAGATCAGCTTGATCGGAAAGGTAATGCCTGTGGGTGGAATCAAAGAGAAAATCCTTGCTGCTAAACGTGCCGGAATCAAGGAAATTATTCTATGTAAAAAGAACAAGCGGGATATCGAGGAGATCGATCAGCGATATGTGAAAGGAATAGATTTCCATTTTGTTGACCGTGTAGACGAAGTTTTGGACATCGCTTTAATGAAAAACAAAGTCGATCGCCCCTTGAAGTTTACATTCGAACCTGAGAAAAAATCTGGCGCGTAAGCTAAAAGCAACTATCCAATTCAATTCTACCGGTATTCTACCTAGAAGAGATGAAAGGTTTCTTTAATTAAATAAATCTGGCCTCAACCATCTCATTCCGACTTACGGTAGGTTCGACTAACAGAAGATCATTAACAACTATAAAAAATGGATCAAATTCTTGCATTGACTCCCCGTCAAATCGTCGCTGAGTTGGATAAATACATCATTGGCCAAAACGATGCGAAAAGAAACGTGGCTATTGCCCTCAGAAACAGGATTCGCCGATTGATGGTGAAATCCGATATTCAAAAGGACATAGTGCCTAATAATATTTTAATGATCGGCTCTACCGGAGTGGGGAAAACCGAAATTGCCCGGAGACTTGCAAAAGTTGCTCAGGCGCCTTTTACCAAAGTAGAAGCATCCAAATTTACCGAAGTCGGTTATGTCGGCCGTGATGTAGAAAGCATGGTTCGTGACTTGGTTGAGCAGTCTATTTCTTTGGTGAGAGAACTGAAAAATGAAACTGTAAAAGTCAAAGCTGCTGAATCGGTGGAGGAAATTATCCTGGATATTTTGATTCCACCGGTGAAAAGTGCCGGTTTTACAAGATCCATTTCTGTGAATACAGAGAATGATTCCGAGCCGGGAAATGATTCTGAACTAAACGAAAGGACCAGAGAGCGATTCAGAGATAAACTTCGGAACGGAGAATTGGATGATCGAAAAATCGAGATCAATGTCAAGGCTTCATCATCAATGGGAATCGGAATGATCGGAAACGGGATGATGGATGATGCCAGTATGGCTGGACTTCAGGACATGATTTCAGGTATGATGCCGAAGAAAGTAAAAAAGAGAAAGTTGAGTATCGCTGATGCCAGAAAGGTATTACTCGAAGAGGAGATGTCCAAGATGATTGATTTTGATGAAGTAAAAGAAGAAGCAATCAAACTCGCTGAAAACAACGGAATTATTTTCATCGATGAAATTGATAAAATTGCATCCAAATCCGGAAAAGGTGGAGGAGGCCCAGATGTCAGTCGGGAAGGTGTTCAGCGGGATTTACTTCCAATCGTGGAAGGATCGGCAGTCAATACGAAATACGGTGTTGTCAATACTGACCATATTTTATTCATTGCAGCCGGGGCATTTCACGTGGCTAAACCTTCTGATTTGATCCCGGAACTTCAGGGAAGGTTTCCAATTCGTGTCGAGTTGCAAAGTTTGACTCAGGAGGATTTTTCAAGAATTTTGAGAGAGCCCAAAAATGCATTGACCAAACAATATCAGGCACTATTTGAAGCAGAAGAGGTTTATTTAGATTTTACCGATGATGCAATTGAAGAGATTGCACGCCTTGCTTTTCTGATCAATCAGGAAGTGGAAAATATCGGTGCTCGTCGTCTTCACACGGTGATGAGCCATTTATTGAATGACTTCTTGTTTGAGGTGCCAGATGTAATCCAGGCAAATTCGAAGATTTTGGTAACGAAACAGATGGTTGAGGACAGGCTCAGTACCCTTGTGAAGAACCGGGATTTGTCTCAATACATTTTATAAAAAAAGGCATCATTGTTGGTGTAATTGGCCTAATGCAAAAAACACTCCTGATCCTCACCGGTCACACCCAGGGAATTGGCAAAGCAATTCTCGACCATTACCTCAAAAAAGAGAAAATCCAAATACTAGCAATTTCAAGAAGCAGGTTGGATATCGAGTTTCCAAATCTTACTCAAATCAGTATTGATTTAGGGGATTTAACCGTTTTGGAAAATAAGCTCGTTGAGCTTTTTCCACAGGATAACTTCGAAAAGATCGTCCTGATTAATAACGCAGGTTGGATTGGTGAAATAAAACCTATTGGGAAATTGCATCCTGCGGAATTGAGAAAACAGATTAATGTGAATCTGCTGGCACCGATGTATTTGACAAATGCATTTATTAAGGCTTATAAATCTTCCGCTGCCCAAAAAATTATTTGTAATATCAGTTCAGGAGCTGCGAGCAAGCCGATAGCTGGTTGGGGTGGATATTGTAGTACAAAAGCTGCATTGGCGATGTTTACGCTGGTGGCTGCAAAGGAAAATAAAGGCAAAGAATTTATATTTTTCAGTCTTGCGCCAGGCGTTGTAGATACTGAAATGCAACAGGAAATCAGAGAAGTTTCAGAAGCTGATTTTCCTGATCTTGAGAAATTCAAAAAATATCAAGAAGAAGGTCAACTCTCCTCACCCGAATCGGTAGCTGAGAAAACTGCCTATTTACTGGCAAATCCCGATTTATTTTCGGAAGTAGTTCAGGATGTAAGAAACATCGAAATGGTTTAGTCTTCCTTCTTCGGATAATCAATAAACCAGAATTGAACGTTTTCACGGTTCAATTCAGACCAACTGTTACCATCCATTTTCAATCCCAATTGACCGGAAGTTGGCAGATTATCAAGTTTAATACCCAACTCATTGATCAGTTCATTCATTCCGGGATTATGTCCAATCATAAAAAGGTTCTCGTGAGAATCCTTTTGCATGTGGATGCATTTCAATATCATATTGGATGAAGCATGGAATAAGGTTTTTTCCACTTTAATTTTTTCTTCAGGAAACCCCCACTCCTGAGCAGTAATTTTAGCAGTTTGGACTGCGCGTAGTGCAGAGGAAGAGAGAATGCAATCTGGTTCAATCCCTCTTTTCTTGAGCCTTTGTGCCATTTCTGGTGCATCCCGGAAACCTCTTTCTGCAAGAGGTCGATCATGATCATTTTGCCAGGGTTTATCCCATGAGGATTTGGAATGACGGATTAGAATCAATTTCTTCATAATCCTAATTTAAGGATGATTATTTTGTTTTTTTTGATCTAATATTTACTTTTATCGCAGTTCAAATACATTTTATCACAATTCATTATGTTTACTGGTACAGTAAAATTCTACAACGAAGCGAAGGGTTTCGGATTTATTGTTGACGACGATTCTCAAAGCGAAGTATTCGTTCATTCAACAGGGCTAATCGACAAAGTTGCCCAAAATGAGAAAGTTTCTTACGACATCAAGGATGGAAAAAAGGGACCAAATGCCATTAACGTCAAAAGAGCTTGACCAGCATTTTTGAAGTTCTCGTTTAAAAAGAACCCTTTGAATTAAATTTCAGGGGATTTTTTATTTTCAGCTTCTCCTGACTCTTTATTAGGAAACACTTTTGCCAGACTTTCTTTAAAGTCCTCAGGCAAGCCCTTTAAATATAAATCTCTTTTTGGGTATGGAATTTCGATCTCATTTTCCTGAAAGGCCTTGTAAATTGCAGCCATGATCTCTGCCCGCATATCAATCCAGATGTCGATCGTCTCGACCCAAAACAATACTCTGAAATCTACTGAGCTATCTCCAAAATTATCCATTAGAACTCTGGGGCCATGGATTTTCAAGATTTTTTCGTGGTCCAATACACCCTCAATAACGGATTTTACTTTCTCCATATCTGAGCCATAGCTCACACCTACTTTGATTTCTATTCTACGTAGTTTATCAGAAAGAGTCCAGTTTATCAACTGTTGAGACAATAGGTCCCCATTAGGGACAACAATCTCTGATCCATCATATGCCAGGATTTTGCTGGCGCGAATACCAACTTCTTTGACCGTGCCACTCATGGTGCCAACTTCGATTTCATCTCCGATTTGAATGGGCCTTTCGAAGGCTAAAATAATCCCGGAAACAAGGTTGTTGATGATCGTCTGAAGGCCAAAACCAATGCCCACTGAAAGTGCTCCAAGGACGATTGTTAAATTATTCAACGGAATGCTTGCCGCAGCGGCTGCAATGAAAAATCCAATTGTAATGATTGTCAACCGGATTAATAGAACCGAACTTCCAAATTTTTTATCGCGGCCTTCAGCTTTTCTCTGGTCTTTGACGGATGCGAAATAAGCGATCGTATTTGCGATCTTCAAACTTGCGTAGATCAGTAACCCAAATAGGATGATGCTTCCATAGGTGAAGGAATTATTGCCAATAAACCGCTCTTTTTCCAAAAACAATCTTGAGTAATCAATTACAGTTGTCAGGAGGGAAGTGTTTTGTAAAAAGCTAAAAGTCCAGAGAAGAACTGCTGCAAAAAGGAAAATCCCGCGAAGTCGTTTCTGAATTGCCTGATAATCGAAATAGGAGGTAACTGTATCCTTTTCCTTTTTGCTATATTCTAACAAAAGATAAATCCCTTCCATGATTACGTTCACGAAAAAATATAGTGAGATTGCTTGCATAAAGCCAGTCACACCTGCTACACTGACGATCTTTGCAAGACTAAAACGTCCAAAAACATTTGCCAATAATCCTATTATCAAAAAAATAAACATGAACAAAGAGATTCTGGTTAGAAAAGTGGCCTCTTTTTCAGCTGTTTTCTTAAATCTCCTACTATTTATCCCTGAAACATATAGCGGAAATAGGATGCCCAATAGAAGGTAGATTCTTTCCTGATAAACGACTTCTCTGAACAAATTGCTGAGTGAAAAAAACAGTAAAAAAAAGACCATAAGTATCCACCTCTGGATTTCTCTTTTCCTATATTCCTGATAAATGAGGACGGTTGTAAAACCTACTTGAAGGATGATCAAAAATGTGATAAACACGAGTGAAGGTCTCTCGAATAAAAACACCAAAAGTGGTAAAAGGGAAGTCATTGTTGACGAAAATGGGTTTTTATTAAAAAAACTAACCCGCTCTAATATCAGCTTTCCGAAGTCTTTTTGAGATTCGATCTTTCTGATGACACTTTTCATCAAAAAATAAACGAACCCAATCAAAAGAAAACTCAAAACCAAACTTGCCTTGTTCATTCCTAAGTAAGTTCTGAGGAATCCATAATTAAGATCAATTGACTCTTTGGAGATCTCCAGAATGGTTTTAGGCGAAGGGATTGAGTTGGTTTCCCAGAGGTAATTAATTTCTTTGGTCAGTAAGGATCGCTCCAGTTCTTTTTTGCTTGTTTCTATAAATTGATCCAGTGTCATCAAACTGATGCTGATCTTACTTATCTCAGATTGAAATCGAGCTGTGATTAACTGCTGACTATACAAGGCGCTATCCAGCATTTTTATATCCTCTTTGAGGTTTAAAATTGCCTCGGAGTAGGCGGGGATGATAGAGGAGTCTTTTAAGTTGTAGGTAAGTAGTTTGTCATTTTTAATTGTTTTGAGGAGGCTGTCCAGCTTCGTGAGCTCGGACATTCTTTTATCAATCTTCTTTTCAAAATCCTGATTTTGCTCACCGATGTTATTTGTTACCCATTTTAAACCATTGATGTACCGCAGATTAAAGTTTTTGCCGGTGGTCTGAATGTTTTGAGTGATCCGGTCAATAGTATTGTGAAAAACCAAAATATTTTCGGAGTAATCCAATGTATCCATCGGCTTAAGAAGATCCAGTTTGATCTGATTTGCCAAAATTGAATACAATCTGCCTTTACTAATCAAATCCTCGAGAGTTGGATTCTGAGAAGCTGCAATTTTTGCTTCGACAAGTGAATCGAACGATGCATCCTCAATAAACAGCCCTTCCACAATACTTGATTTACTTGGAGTATTATCTTGAGCAATACCTGCAAAAGGCAAAAATGTGGAAAGAAGAATGAATAATAGACTTTTGATTTTCATACTGCATGGAAGTATTTCCCGGGTAATATTACACTATTTTCTCATTTGCATTTCTGAGCTTCCATTTTAGGAAAGAGTGAATTGGAGATCAAAAATTAAAAAAAAAGATCCTGCGGTCTGTCTAGGAAACTTTTGTCTATTAAGTGTTTCGATATGAAACAGTCAACCTAACTTGGTTTTACGGGGGATATAGATTTCTATTGACCGAAAAGTAAAGGATGAACTCTAATCTTAGGAATTCAGGATGGTTCTTTTAGCCGTTTATTCTTCATCACTGAAGATGTGAAGGAGGAGCAAGTCAAGTCACGTTTAAGGATGACTTGTTAAAATTCATCCTTCCAAAAAAGGAAGAGAAAGGATTAAAGGCCTCTATTGAAGTAAAATATTCGGGAGTTGGAAAACTCACTCTCATTATTTTTGTTACATCTATAATAAGTCGAAAAAGCGGTTAATACTTGTTAAATTGAGGTATTAACATGGAACATGGGCTCGACTCACGAACCCTTTTTCTTTTAGATTTGGTTGAAGATTAAAATAACTAAGATAAAAATATGAGCAAAAGACAATTCTTCTTCGGAATGCTATTAGCCTCAATGATTGGGGCCATTGTTGCATTAGCTGGGGTTAGTTTTCTGGTTCCGACCCAAAACTCAGGCAGCTTTGATGAAAAGCAACAATCAAGTTTCGTAAACTTGTTAACCGGAAAGGATTTCAAAATCCCTGACGGGATTAACTTTGTCGCGTCAGCTCAATTGGTAACACCGGCTGTGGTTCATGTGAAAAGCCAGATTTCCTACACCAACCAAGGTGGTCCAAAAGACCCTATGCACGAGTTTTTTGGCTTCCCTCCAAGAGATGGACAGGAACAAGGACCTCCTCCTCAGGGAATAAGCTCAGGTTCAGGAGTGATTATTTCCTCTGACGGATATATTGTCACCAATAATCACGTAGTGGAAGGTGCCAATAAGGTTGAAATTTCACTTGAAAATAATAAGCGATTTACAGCTACTGTGGTTGGGACAGATCCTTCGACTGACCTTGCACTTTTAAAAATTGAAGCGAATGATTTGCCATTCGTGAAATTCGGGGATTCCGATCAAACCCAAATTGGGGAATGGGTTCTTGCCGTCGGTAATCCATTTGAATTAAATTCTACAGTCACTGCCGGGATTATTTCTGCTAAAGCAAGAAATATTAACATCCTGAGAGATGTCGAAAACAACATGCAGGTGGAGTCTTTTCTTCAGACAGACGCTGTTGTCAATCCCGGAAATTCCGGAGGTGCTTTGGTAAATCTTGCTGGTGAACTTATTGGGATCAATACTGCTATTGCTTCCAATACAGGATCATTTGCAGGTTACTCTTTTGCTGTGCCAAGCACGCTAGTTAAGAAAGTGATGGATGATCTGATGAAGTTTGGAACAGTTCAAAGAGGTTTGCTTGGAGTAAAAATTCAAAATGTAAGTCCAGAGCTAGCTGATTATTTGAAAAAAGAATTCCCCGTTGAGCAAGGAGTTTATGTTGGCGGTGTGAATGATAATAGCGGAGGAAAAGCGGCCGGACTTCTGGAAGGCGATATCATCATCGGAGTGGACGGAAAAGTAACGAATAATGTCTCAAATCTTCAGGAAATGGTGGCCAGAAAACGACCTGGTGATAAGGTGGAGGTTGAATACATCCGAGAGGGCAAAAAATATAAAACAACTGCGACCCTCAAGAATTTCGCAGGAGATACCAACATCGTTAAGAAAGAGATAACAAAGAAATTTGAATTTGGAGGATTGGTCTTTGAGGATGTAAAGTCTACTATCAAAGAGCAACTCGAACTTTCCGGTGGAGCATTGATCACTTCTATTGGAAGCACCAATTGGAGAGAGGCCGGTGCCAAAGAGGGGTTTATCATTACTTCTATTATCAGCAATGATGGCAGAATCAGGATCACAAGTGCTGACAATCTGATTGAAGTACTTGAAGATAAAAAAGGAGAAGAAGTGGTTGTGCTTGGAATGTTCCAGGACGGAACGGAGTATTACTTTGAAGTAAATCTAGAGTAGAAAAACCTTAATTTGAAGAAAAGAAGAGGCCGGGATTCCCGGCCTTTTTTTGTTGGAAAAGTTCTCCAAATTCATTCAAAATTGCCGAATTCAAAACTTGAATCATTTTCGTACTTTGAAGTTTCAAAACCCAAAACCCTATGAAAAAATACGTAGTAATTCTACTTTTAGCCCTTTCACCTCTTTTTATCCATGCTCAAAGTTCATCAGTTTTGATTCCTCAAGGCAAGCAACCGCTGCAAGGTATTTTGGCTGATCGATTGTCAAAGCTTGATCAAATGCTTGACCAGGCGGTCAGTTCCGATCAGATTCCCGGTTTGGTTGCCATGGTGGTGAAGGACGGGAAAATAGTCTATCATGAAGCCAAAGGTATGGCGGATGTCGCTTCCGGTCAGGCGATGGCTAAGGATCAGATATTTAGAATTGCTTCTCAAACCAAAGCGATCACTTCCACAGCGGTGATGATGCTTTGGGAAGAAGGTAAGTTCAGATTGGACGACCCGATTTCGAAATACATTCCTGAGTTTGCAGACCCGCAGGTTTTGGCAGGTTTCAAATATTCAGACACCACCTTCACGACCAAGGCTTCTTCCAAAGAAATCACGATTCGACATTTGCTCACTCATACTTCAGGTATTGGATATGGCGTGATCGATGGCGATGAACGAATGAAGATGATCTACGGTAAAGCCGGAATCGTGGACCTCTATACCACAAGCGATGTCAAAATTGCTGATAACATTAAGAAGCTTGCCAAACTTCCGCTTCACCACGAACCAGGAGTTAAATTCACCTACAGTGAAGGATTGGATGTCTTGGGCTACTTGATCGAGATCGTATCAGGAATGCCGTTTGACCAGTTTTTGCAAACCAGACTTTTTGCACCCATGGGAATGACTAACACAGGTTTCTACCTGAATGAAACTCAGGGCAAAAAACTAGTCACCATCCACCGAAAAGTCAACAATCAATGGGAGGCCTTCCCTGTTACTTTTTACGACCCTGATTACCCAAAGACTGGTGCCAAAACATTTTTCTCCGGAGGAGCAGGACTTTCCTCTACTGCGGAAGACTACGCGAAATTTCTTCAGATGTACCTCAATGGAGGAACCTACAACGGAACTCAATTCCTAAGTTCAACTACCATCGAAACCATGATGACCAATCAGGTTGGTGAGTTGCTTGGCAATGGGGGAAAGGATTATGGTTTGGCCTTTGGATTGGTTGACCAAAATGGAGTAGGCCAAGGAGGAACCGGAAGTCTAGGTACTTTTGATTGGGGAGGATATTTCAATACCCAATATTTCGCAGATCCTGTGACCAACACTATCGGGATCTTGATGAAGCAAACTCAAGGCGGGACAGGGGACGAAACCGGATGGAAATTCCGTCAGATGGTTTTTACTTCTGTTCAATAGGCTTGAAACAATGAATTGAGTTGGAAACTTTTAAGGCATCTAAAAAAAGTAATATTAAAAATAAAAAGGGGCGAACTCTGCCGATAAAAAACTCAAATCATTAAATTCTAGCAACTTATCAGAGTTCGTCCCTAATTCAGTTCTGTATTTATTTTCCAACAACGAATAGGTCCATGAAAAAGCGAGAATTTCTTAAAAAGACCCTTGCAAGTTTTGGGTCAATTGTAGCATTGCCTGTGATGGGATGTGAAACTCCAGGTACAGGTGCTGATAAAAACAATCCGGCATGTGAAGTTTCACCAAAGGAAACCCGTGGCCCCTTTCCGATCAAATCTCCGGCAGAACTGATGCGCGCGAATATTGTCGCAGACCGACAGGGAATTGCTTTGCTGATCAATCTAAAGATTCAGGAAAGTGAATCCTGTAAGCCTCTTACCAAAGTTTTGGTGGATATATGGCATTGTGATGCCGAGGGACATTACTCTGAATATGGCGGAATACGCCTTCAGGAAATAAATTACACCAATGTCTCTTTTCTTCGGGGTCGTCAGACCACGGATGCAAATGGGGATGTATCCTTTATAAGTATTTTCCCGGGATGGTATCCCGGCCGCGCACCTCATATCCATGTTGATGTACTTCAAGACGGGAAAATCCTCCTGAGCACACAAGTAGCGTTTCCGGAAGAAAGTACGGCAGAAGTCTATTCCAGTCGGGGATATCAAGGTAAGGAGGATACTTCCAATGAAAAAGATGGTGTTTTCCGAAATAGTTTGGCCGGAAATATGGCCGACTCAGTAACCGGAAATCTAAGTGATGGATTTACTTTATCGAAGGTGATTACGGTAGCCTAGTAAAATTTTCATTCAGGATTTTCAAAGGAAGGCGAAATCAGAAAAGCCCGGAAACTTGACTCAACTGTCAATTTCCCGGGCTTTCTTATTTAAATTAGACTTGCTGATTGATTTCTGAAGGATTAGACTCTGTTTAATTCAGTAATGAACTTGACCATCCTGACATCATATGCGCTATTTACTTTAGCATATTCATCTTTTTTGGATAGGGGTCCTTCAATCACTAATAAGTAGGTGATCTTTTCACCAATAGGTGTGATGAGGAAGCTGACACCATTGCTTAGGAAAACTTTCACGGCATTCATTTCAGGATATTCGGAAGGAGTAACCCGACCGCTGATCTTGCTTTTCGATGTGCCTTTAGCTAAATCTGTCACGCTTAAAATCGCAGAACCTCCGATCATTTCAGGTGTTTTCTTTTTAAGTGTGTCCATGATTTTCGCAAAAAATTTCTTCTGCGAAGGGGAAGACATATCTCCAGTCATCAATTTCTCTTTTCTGAAACCGTACGACTGGTAAATCTCCATCAGTTTATCAAATAGATTTTTTTTAGCAGCATGGAGTTCAATCTCTTTTGAAAAGAGTAGACCAATCAAGTAGCCAAGGCTATTTTCCTGACCGCTCAATAGGATCTCTTGATTTTCAGAAAGAAAAAGAACTTCTTCATCTTCCTCTGAATTCTGATTTGAATTTTCACTCAGTGGAGAAACTAGCTCTGCAAGAGTTATAACCGATTTTTCAGCTCTTTCGAAGATTTTGTTGATCGTCTCAGTGATGAAAATTGATTTTACACAAGAGATATTCTGGCGATCTTCCAAAAGCAAAACTGATAGAAGCGTACTTAACTGATGGAATGAAAGCAATATAAATCCATCTTTCGGAGATTTTCTAATTGCTAAAGCCATTTTATTCAGCTTGGAATCTATCGCAAGGACAGAGTCAAAACCACCTTCCTGAGCAAAATCTATTGCAGATTTTAGGTGCTTCTTGGAAAACGCATCTTGTGGGTTTTGCAAGGAATCCGAAAGTTTGAATCTTTCTGCTTCAATACCCAAACTCAAAATCTTGTTGATTGCATGTTCCTCTGAAGAGGAACATGCAATCAGAATTTTAAGGTTTTTGATAGTCTCAATTTCTTCGACCTCAATCGTGGTCGTTTGGTTGTCAGTATCCATTTGGATATCAAGGTTAAGTTAGAGTTGTATATTTTTCGTCTTCAAATCTTCCCAACTTTTTTTCGTGTATGCATGCCTTTTTGCAGGGAATATTTTCAAAAGGGCGGACTAGGCATTGGTGAGCTTAGTTATTGCTCATGGAGATTAATTTTCAACCAAGATTCAGGCTGATTCTCCATTTCCGTTTCACTGAGAAAGGAGTCAGCATTTTAACTGAAACTTTCCTTCTTGCGCTAAGTTGCTTAAGATGAGGCTTTTTACCCACTTTATGGCTACGTTTTGTGATTTTGTTTTAAAATCTAATGGTTTAACGAGTCCAAGCAAACTGAAGTGTTTCTTCATGGGTGAAATAGGTTTTTCAAATCAGATTTTTCCCATTCGATGAAAACTGGAAGTTGAAAAAACCAAATGGATATAAGATGGGATATTCAAAGGTAATAAAAAAAGTGAAAAACGGAATTAAATTTGGATTTTACCGATGCACTTTTACTTTAAAAGCCTGTTTGGGGCTATTCAGACAGGCTTTTTTTATGTCAATTTTTATTAAATCAGAAACTGAACCCTAATTCCAGGACCTTTCTTCAGTTTATTGATTCCCGACATCACTTTTTTCCAGAAGTGATCTACTTCACTGATTTTTTTGAACGGCATTATGCCCGAAGTGATAAATCAAATTACTTTCTGCAACACTATGCCCAAAGGATGAATAGGTCTTACCGGTAACCAATTGTTCCATTAGTTTCTTTGCATGATCGGTATCCCCATGATACAAATACCAGCTGGGGATGCTGTAGCGGACAGCATCGTTGGAGGGATTTGCAGGTCCTGCCACGATTAAGAGTCTAACTACCTAAGGGGATTTATAGCGCAAAACAAACATCTGGTTCTTTATGCGGTTTATGGGCAGGATAATTTTTGTAAATCATAATCAAACATCAATGATTCAAACCGAAAACTTCACAAAAGTTGAAGTCTCATCCAGTCAGGAATTAAGATCATGGTTGGATGCGAATCACGGCAAAGTTGAAAGTGTTTGGCTGGTAACGTACAAGAAAAGTGTACCATATAAATACGTTTCTATCTCAGAGGTGCTGGATGAATTACTATGTTTTGGTTGGATAGATGGAATCCGAAGAAAGCTGGACGAAAACCAAACCATGCAGCTAATTTCTCCAAGAAAAATAGAACACTGGGCCAAAACGTACAAAGATCGCGCATCAAAATTGATCCAAGCCGGAAGAATGCAAGAGGCGGGTTACAAGGCTTTCGAACTATCCAAAGCCCATGGCCTTTGGGACTTTATGGATGAGGTGGACAAATTAATAGTCCCGAAAGATTTGAATGATGAACTGCTGAAATTCGAAGGTGCGTCCGACTTTTTTCACGCCATCAATGATTCCAGTAAGAGGTTTGTGCTGCGATGGATTAAACTGGCTAAAACCGAAAAAACCAGAGTTTCCAGAATTCAACAACTCGCCAGTTTATCGACCAAGGGGGGAAAAATTGAAGGGAAGTTGATGTTGATTATCCTTAATTGTGAAGGAGCAATAAAATAGCTTTTGGGAAAAAGATAATCGACCTCCACACCACTCTCATAAGAATTCCAAAAGGAGATTACTCCCCTTTCACATACTTCCGCCAGTTATGCTGTTCCTTAAATCCCAAAACCTCGCGGATCTTAAGGTTTGAGAACAAAGCTTCATGTTCCTCCAATTCACGGGAAATGGGCACACCTGAGAAAAATCTTTCTGCTAATTCTTTGCTTGGGATAATAGCCCCGTTATGATCGTTTCCGGCATTGAAAATCTGGAAACCCAGGTCATCTTTTTGCAGACATAAATCCACAATCTGTCCCAAATCACGAGCATCAATGTAACAGAATGCATTTCTACGACGCACTTCAGGGTTTTTGAAATAATTCGGAAAAAGTTCAGCGTATTCGTGAGGCTCAATCACATTTCCGATACGAAGCGCATAAATGTCAACCCCTGACCTTCGCTGGAAACTGCGTGCTGTTTTCTCATTTACCACCTTCGATAATCCATAGCTATCCATGGGATCCACATCATAATCTTCCTCCAAAGGCAGCGAATGAGGATCGGTTTTGCCGTCTGAAAAACAGACTCCATAAGTGGTCTCTGAGGAAGCAATGATGATCTTTTTGATTCCAAGTTTAACAGCCGCTTCAATCACATTATAAGTACCGATGGTGTTGACCCGAAACGTTTCATTATCAGGATTGATCAAGATCCTGGGCACGGCAGCAAAATGTACTACCGCATCAAATTTTGGCATTCCATTACCTGATTCCATTTCATCAAACCCGGCATACGAACTCATAGCATTGAACATTTGTCCGGAATCCGTAATATCAGCGGTTAAATTATCCACCCCCGGGTATTTCAAAGGTGTCAAGTCCACATTCATCACACGATGTCCTTGGTCGAGAAGGTAGGGGATCACATGCTTTCCTGCTTTTCCCGATCCTCCGGTAAAAAATATTCGTTTTTTAGTCATTAGGTTATGTTTGTTAATGAGGGTGTAATTTTTGGTTTGGGGTTGGGTGTAGTTTTTCCTTCTTTCCAATCCGATCTGAGGCTAAACTAATCCAATTGTACTCAAAATTTCAGGTGAAATATGAAAATTATCAATCGGTTTCTTTGAGGAAAGTAAGAAAATGAATGGTAAATTCTATCAGAAAGTCAAGCGCAGTTTTTCCCGAAAGCTTTCGTGGACTTCGCTTAGGCTAGCAGTCTACACCTAGACGGGAGAAAGGTATTGAATAGCCTACCGATACTTGTGCTTACAACTGTAGAAAGCGAGCCTGTTCAATTTATCCCTACTGGCATGATTGTGGATGTCGTCGAACCATAAAATATCTTACTTATGAACATAAAAAGAATTTTCGGAGCCATACTTACAATATTGGGTATAGCAGGACTTATTTATACCGCTGTCACATTTGCAAATGAATCAGCAGACGTCAAACAAATGATTGTATTTGGATCATTGGGCCTTTTATTTTTTATAGCTGGCATAGGCCTAGTCAAAACTACCAAAGATGAAGGCTGAAAAGTAGTTTTGGGGACATATCAAAAAATCAGTTATCTCTTGGCAAGTTTGAAGATCAATAAGGGGCTGAGTGAAATCCCTACAGCTCTCGTAAGCCTACGAATTTTTAAATGGGTGATTAAATTGCATATAGAACAGCGATTTACAATTTCGAAACGAAAGTCGAGTGTAGTTGATCTCGGTGACTATTTAGCTGCGCTTTGGGATTCATTAGATATTAAAGCCAAGTTGCAAGCGACTGTTGTATATAAAAGCTTAAGGTTCTTACAACTTGGCGGAGGTAGCACAAAAGATACGTTCAGTTTAATTCCAGGCTATATTTTACTCTACCGATCCTCTGCTTTTCTAACCCTAATAATATTCCCCCCATCATGATAAGAAGAATCGTTTATAGCTTCAATTGCATCCCTTGCTTCTTCTTCAACTGGCATTTCTATAAAGCCAAAACCACGGCTTTTGCCAGTATCCTTGTCCAAAATAACCTTTACAGAATCTACAGTCCCATATTCTGAAAACATATCGCGTAAAGTATCCTCGTCAACGTCAAGCGGAAGATTCGAAACAAATAGTTGCATAAAATATTTTAGTAAGAGATGGATTATTTAAAAGTTTTAAAAAAAGTAAATTCTTACTTCAATATATGACTTTATCAAATCACAATATTTAATCATCTATAAAAAATATTCTCACGCTATTTCTCCCGTTGACAGCAACCAAAATTATTTTGAACTGAGTGGAATCCCGATAGTTTTCCCTCAATTAGTTTAGCAGACTAGGACTTTGGGATCTTAAAAGGAAGTAATCCAGAGTTGCGCATCCACCTGATATACGGATCATGCTTAGGTTAACATGCGCCGCCTAGAGGGGCTAGCTGCTCAATATAAAATGATCTGCTTTAAAGTAGATTCGCGGTCTGAAGATCAAATGCACCAAAGGGGAAATCACCAGATGACCTTGTGCCCTATTTCCTGATAGCGCTTAATATTTTCATCCTCTGTGATAAAGCAAAGCTTATTTTGAAGGGCTTGCCAGATGAGAATTCGATCAAATGCATCCTTGTGGAACGTTGATTCCAACTTGTAAAAAGAAAGTGCACTTTCCAGATTCAAACTCAATTCTTGGAATTCAAAGTTTTGATCAAAACCTGCTTTCAAGCTTTCGGGGTTGTGACCTTTTAAGTCTAATTTTCCGGATTGGAATTTTAAGCTGATTTCCCAAAAACTGATCGCACTCAAGTAAATCTCGCTTTCTTCTCGGAGTAAAATTTCCTTCGCAACTTTGCTGATTTTGGTGTCCTCATAAGCCAACCACAAGATGACATGGGTGTCTAACAAATACCTCATAGACCCAATTCTGCGAGTTCTTCATCTGACCAGTCAA
>JBKJKX010000093.1:0-3241 GCA_046597285.1 Algoriphagus sp.
TGGGAATTTGAAGAAGTAAATCCAGAATCTGTGCAATTTGAACATCAGTTTGATATAGCGGCACTATTCCAGCGATTTGACTTTCTGAAAATCTCCACTGTGGCTGAACATGCAGGAATGAATCCAGGGTTACTGAGACAGTATGTTTCCGGAGCCAAAAATCCGTCTCTGGATCAAGCCAAAAAAATTGAGCACACCTTGCATCAATTGGCTTTAGAACTTCAAAAAGCTACTATTATTGTTTGAGGACAATTTCCAATCTCTTCAATTTGTAGAAAGTTAGCCTTAGCGCGATCCGTACAGCAGTCGCATGTAACTACTGCCGCTGTTCGAGTTTCACCCAACAAGCGCTGACTTGTTAGAAAAGTTAAACAGCATGCTAGCTGTATAGAATTTATAATCTCGAACTGACATCATCCAAATGCAATTGGATATGAGTAAGACAAGTTCGTTCTCAACTACATACCATATACATAAGGTCCATATGTGATGGGCTACTCAAAACTTGAGTTGAAAGACTTGGTGGGGTTCTGAGAATTTTTTGACCAAAGTGTTACAAGATGAATTCCCGGAAATTTTCTCGATGGACTAACTTGTATTCTGCGTTGTAGGCTTCTTTGAACGCTGAAGGGAATGAGAATTTTGCATCTGGATTCCATTTGAACTCGAAGGCTTTCAATTTCCCATCTCTTTCTTCGAGATAGTCCAGTTCCTGTTGGTTTTTGGTGCGCCAAAAATAATTGTTGACTCGGATGCCCTGATATTCCAAATACTTCAATCTTTCTGACATCAAAAAGTTTTCCCAAAGTGCTCCGATGTCATTTCTTAGGGGAAGTGGTTGCAGATTTTTGATCAGAGCATTGCGTACACCATTGTCATAGAAATAGATCTTCTTATTCATCTTGATTTCTTTTCGCAGGTTTCTGCTAAATGTCCCAAGTCTATAGATTACATAGGCCTGCTCTAGCAAATCAATGTAGCTGATTACAGTTTTGACATCTACTTGCAGTGCTCTCGAAAGTTCATTGTAAGACACTTCACTACCCATCTGAAAGGCCAGAAGCTGTAAAAGGCGGAAGATCACATCTTGCTTTTTGATGATTCCCAAAGCCAAGACATCTTTATACAGGTAACTTTCTGTGAGCTCATATAAAAGAGATTCTTGATCAGATACACGAGTGATGATTTCCGGATAAAAACCATAAACCAGCCGATTGGGTAGATCTTGCTCTGCGGCAACATAACCAACGGTTTGTTCGAATTCCTTCCAGCTAATGGGATAAAGGTGAAAAGTGGCTTTTCTTCCTGTCAAAGGTTCCTGAGTTAAACCCGATAGCTCGAATGATGATGAACCACTAAGAATTAGCCGAACCTCTGGCATTTGATCGTGAATTATTTTTGCAGTGATTCCTATATTTTCGATCCGTTGTGCTTCGTCAATAAATACGTATTTATAGTCTGCAAGAATTGATTTGAGCTGCATCGTATTTGGAGAATCTAGCAAGCGTCGAGTGGTAGGGTCGTCTCCATCGAGAAATAGAAAATCCTTTTCTGCCAGCAAATCATAGATAAGGGTAGTTTTTCCTACTTGCCTCGGGCCGATTAGTAAGATTACCTTTTTGTCTATTAGCTTATCAGTGAGATTTTGAAAATGAATTCTGTTAAATTTCATGTTCAAATATAAACTTTTATGAGACGCAATCCACAAAAAGCCGTCTTTTTATGGAATACGATCCACAAAAAGCCGTCTTTTTATGGATTGATACTTTCAGAGTCTTGTAACTGCGCTATAGTTATTTGTAATCCATCAGAAATTCAGAGGGAAGGATGTCAAGGTGGCGGATCAGTTTTTCGTATTCGGAGGCTCTTTTTTCACTCATGATCTCGATGTGGTGAAAATACTTTTCCAAGCCAGAAACAACTGAAGGCAAGAAATCTCCGGCCATGTGTAGAATGTTAATCTACGTGTAAT
Source organism: Algoriphagus sp. (assembly GCA_046597285.1). Lineage (GTDB taxonomy): Bacteria > Bacteroidota > Bacteroidia > Cytophagales > Cyclobacteriaceae > Algoriphagus. The sequence goes on from JBKJKX010000093.1 coordinate 1,973, forward strand.
CCATTCTGCACTCGGATGTATCTTAGCGTAAATATCACTTCATATCCATCCCGCATGTTTGAACCTAGGAATATTTTTCAGAAGATAAGTTACCTGCAATATCCCTTCATGCTTATTGCGCTCTACTACACGTTTAAACCGTATTTCGTGGGTTTCGATACGATTTGGGAGAATTATAATTATACGCTAATCTTCATGGGGCTGGGGATTAGTCTCTCGACTTTGCAAGACACGACTAAAACTCAAAATGAAGTGTCCAGGAAAGTGTGGGAAGATCCCAAGAAGGGGAAAATTGCGATTGTTGTTATTACGTTTTTGGCAGCCTTTCTTATTTTCATAGGCTTCTATGGAGTATACCTGTCGAGCAGTGAGATCCTCGAACAACTTGCTTTTGGAACAATAGTCTTGGGAATTGGTGTGGTAGGGCTTTTGAAATCCGCTGTTGAAATGTTTGAAAACCATCGTAGCGATAAAAAATCAATTCTGAAAGGAGAATAGACTTTCGCCCCTGAGCGAAGTCCCGCCTGAGAGTAACTACGCTCTTCTATTAAAACGAATTTGCAATTCGCTCGAAATGAACAACAATCAGATATTTTGCCAATTTTAAATTGGTATTGATAGTTGGGCCGGTCCCGACAGTTGTACGGGAGCAGGGCAGGTAAACTACACCCAGCGTCCAACCGAACTTCCCCCTTCTGAATGTTGTATGAGCGTTGGCCTGAGCCTATTTTGTACCTACGCTCTTCTATCGGAACGAATTTATAATTCTCTGAAATTGAAGCATTTCATTAGAAATTTGGCGAGATCAAAAAAAATTCTCAACTTTTTGTCAGTACAAAACTTTGGTTGCCAGTTAAAAACCAATAAGCCACAGAATGAACAATGAGCTTTTTTACAGCTAAAGTGGCGAGACTGGTCAGAAGGAAAACCGGAATACCGCAAATCCTAATCTTTTCAATACCTGCAAGCGGCAGTCTAAAAAAAACAAAAAGTGAACTCTTGATAACAATAACCACACAACATGGACAACTCAAAAAATTCTTCAACGGTACTTGTAGCAGGTGCTACAGGATTTCTAGGCGGTGAAATATGTCGTCAATTACTAGCAAAAAATAAAAAGGTAAAAGGTTTAGTGCGTGCCACATCAGATGCAAATAAAGTTGCTCAGTTGAAAGCAGCTGGTGTTGAAACAATTGTGGGCGATTTGAAAGATAAGGGTTCATTGCAAAATGCGCTGGATGGGGTTTCAGCAATCATTTCTACCGTTTC
>JBKJKX010000012.1:0-8526 GCA_046597285.1 Algoriphagus sp.
ACACTTAATTGAACATTCTCATTTAAAAATTCTGAATAACCTTTGGCTGATAATCAGGAAAATGCTCCATACCTGTCTATCAATATCTCACCCCTAAGGGGTTTTTCGGAGCACTTCCCCTCTCTCTTTAGGAGAGGGGGCAGGGGGTGAGGTCAGCAGGATGAAATGTAAAATTGAGAATGAAGAATTTAATAATTAATCATTAATCATTGAAAATTCCTTTCGACCATTTCAACATTTACAAACCTCCTCATAAATCGCTTCCAATTCCCGCACCATCCGAAACATAGAAAATTTTTCAATGACCCGCTGCCTGGCAGCCTTTGCCATTTTTTTCTGCAAATCACCCTCCTCCAAAAGCCTCAAACAATGACCCTCCAATTCCTCCCAATTCTCGATCTCAGTTAGAAATCCCTGAATTCCATGTTGAATTACCTCGCCAATTCCTCCCGCGCGGGTGGCTATTACCGGAACTTCGCAGGACATCGCCTCCAACATAGCAATGGGTAAGCCTTCAAACTCAGAAGTACTGAGGTAAATATCCATTAAACTCAAATATGGAACCACAGCTTTCTGAACTCCCACTAGATGAAACTGCGAAGATTTTCCGGACTCTTGGATTTGCTTTTCGATTCTTTCCCTCCATTCCCCATCTCCTACCAATAGGAAATGTACATCCGGTCTTTTCTCCAAAATCCTCAACGCTAACTCCACCCAAAGCCATAATCGCTTTTGGGAGCGAAACACTGCCACCTTGCCAATCACAGATGCACCCTCTGGAATCCCCAATTCTGTTTTGAGGCTGGAGTGTAATTCAAAAACTTCACTACTCCCAACCTCCCACTTCCTACCTCCCACTTCCCACCTCCCACTTCCGTCTTCCGTCTCCGGTCTTCCCAAATTCCCCTTTTCAAACTTCAGACTTCTGCCTTCATCCTTCCAGCCTCCGTATTCCGTCTCCGGTCTTCCGTCTCCCAAACCTCCCACCTCCCACTTCACACTTCCCACTTCCCTGCTAAAAGCCTCCGTATTCACCCCATTCTGAACCACTTTTATTTTTAATCTTCCTCCTCTCCGGTATGGGTTCCAAAACGAATTGAGCTGCATCGAGAGGGCTACTTCGTTGGAAACAGCGATCGCGACATCCTGTTTCTTAAAGCTGAGTCGGTTGCCCCAATAGGAAACCTTGTTATAGCGATCCCAGGTATTATGTTCGGTATAAACTATTGGAATTGGTAGTTTTTTGCTAACAAAGCGGGCCAAAATTCCTGCCCAAGGAAGATGGGCATGGATGAGGTCAAACTGGTGTTGCTTCACAAATTCCCGGACTTTGGAGACCTGAAAAAACAAGCCCAAATTACTGGATGGAATCAAGTGAACTTTAATTCCGGCTTGAACTAGTTCCTCCACGATGTTTTGATCCTGATGGTAAAAATAGAGGCAATGAAACTCAAAACGGGTTTGGTCATGTACAAGGGAGGTTTGAGGAATCAATTTTTCCGCCCCTCCACGCCCAAGACTTTTAATCAGATGTAATACTTTGATTCGTTTTTCAGACAAGATCACGTTCATTTTTGTAGATGTAAAAATAGAAAATCCATCCAATTAAAAGTCATTTCCTTGGGTGACCACTGTGGGATGGTGGAAGACGGATGTTGGCTGCAGAATGTTGGATGACCGTTGCTAGATGACGGATGAAGGAGAAGCGTTCGAAATGACAGAAAAACCGACCCGATAACCGACAACTGACAACCGACCAACCAACAACTGAAAACTTACGCCATTTACAGAAAATCCAATTACTTTTAATTTCCTATCTATCGCTGGAAAGTGAAAAAAAGCGCCCTAGTTATCAGTCTCGACTTCGAACTCCTTTGGGGGATTTTTGATAAAGTCGGCAATCGCTATCGTCCCGAGTATTTTGCCAATACCCGTAAAGTCATTCCACAAATGCTGGAGCTATTTGCGCGGCATGATATTCAAGTTACCTGGGCGACAGTGGGAATGCTTTTTGCCGAAAATGAGGAAGAGTTGAGGTACTATTCCCCGGAATATTTGCCATCGTATCGGAACAAGAAATTTTCAGCCTATGAATGGGCTAAGGAAAATGGCATCAGGCCGGAAGTACATTTTGCACCTGAATTGATCCGGCAGATATTAGACACTCCCGGTCAGGATTTGGGCTCCCATACGTTTGCCCATTACTATACTCTCATGCGTGGACAAAGCCCGGAACAGTTCCGTCAAGATCTTCAGGCCACACAGAAAATTGCTCAGGATAAGTTTGGCGTTTCACTTGAGTCACTTGTTTTTCCAAGAAATCAAATCAATGAACTTTACCACGGAATCTGCCTGGAGGAAGGGTATCGCTATGTACGCGGAAATCCAAAAAACTGGTTTTGGCAAGAGACTCAACATGAAGATTTGAATAAAAAGCTCTTTCGATCGGCGGACTGTTTTTTCAAGATGGGGGAAAGAACATCCTTCACCCAAACAGAAATTCAAGCCTATCCTGGCGAACCGCTTGTCATCCCGGCATCGAGAATTTTGCGGCCATTGAACCGTGATACACGGTTAATGAACAAACTCCGCCTAATGAGAATAAAAAGTGAAATGAAATTTGCTGCCCAAATGGATGAGGTTTATCATCTCTGGTGGCACCCCCATAATTTTGGCAATGATCCCGAAAAATCACTAAATGAACTTGATCAGGTGATTCAGCACTTTTTGGTTTTAAATGAAAAATTCGGAATGGAATCCCTACACATGAAGGGTTTGGGTGAAAAAGTCCAAGCTGAAATGGTAAATGCTGGGTGACCGATGCTGGGTGACCGATGCTAGATGACCGATGTCGGATGCTTGATGACCGATGCTTGATGCTGGGTGACCGATGGTTAGTAGGATTTTCAAATAAGAATGATTTGTCTCTCTCACTTGACATAAGTGGTAAACTGCCTGCTGGATACCCGGATGAGATTTCTCTCTACGTTCGAAATGACCGAAAAAACGAAAAACCGACAACTGCCAACAGACAACTTACAACCGAAAACAGACAACAGACAACAGACAACCTACAACTGACAACTGATCAAAACACCTCCAAATCCCCCAAACTCCAGTTCCAATCCAACCTCAAAGGATCAACAGATTCTGGTACTTTTCTTAAGGTGATGGTGGGGCCTATTGCGAGGACAGGTAGAATTCCGAGGTCTATAGAATGTTTTTTTTGGAGTGCAAGTCCCGAGAAACTAGTAAATCTTGCAGCGGATTGCTTTTGTATGCTTTTAAGTTCTTTGTTGAGCTCTTTTTTTTGAATTTTTCTAAAGGAATCAAGAGTAAAAAAATCTGTAATCCGGAGCTCTCTTCCCATTTTTCCATCCTTGATTCGAAATATCAATAAGTAAGATTCTGCGTCTGTGATAAACTGATAGGGGAAAAGCGGGCAATTGGCGTACCGCCAGTTGAGAAAGCCGGGTGCCAGATGGGTTTGAATGCTTGGAGAGAAATCTTCTTTTTTTTCAATCTCCTGAATGAGATTTGTAATTGAACTCCAATCGGAGGTAAATTTTATAGTTGGTGCGGAACTTCCCATGTGAAACTGCATTTTCAAAGGCAACTTCCCCCATTTTTCCCAGCCCATTTTCAAATAACCTGGCAAACTCTGCGTGTTGGGCGTATTGTAAATGAGTTGAATGCCTTCCTCTTTTAGTTGATCAATCAGGTCTAAAGATAGTTTGGTGAAAATACCCTTGCCCTGAAAATCAGGATGAATTGCAGTATCCACAGCCCGACAGGCTTTCAGTAATTTTCCCTCCTGCAAAAACTCCCATCTCAAAAAAGCACGAACTCCGATGATTTTATCATCTTCCTCCGCCAAAAGTACCGGTGACTTTCCGAAAGGGTTATCCTGATGTTTCCAATTCCAAAGTGCCTCTGATTTTGGGATCATGGATTCCCCCAAAGAAGACTTCAGTAAGTCGATGATTTGAGGTATATCATCTTGGGTTCCTTTTCTGAAAATCATGGTTTGAATATAAGGGAAATGTTAATCAGTTGGCGGGGACAGTCCCTATAGCTATTGGGATCAGAAGGCAGTGATCACACCGACAACAGAAAACAGACAACAGACAACAGACATCTTCCTTTCATCCCAACAATTTATCTATATTTGGTCACCCTTGTTTATTATAATAAAAATGAGAAAGATTCTTCTTTTCGTGGTTAGTTCGTTCCTGATGGCGAGTTGCATCAGCAACAAACGAATCACTTATTTGCAAAATTTACCGGGGAATACGCCGATTGAACTGGATCAGTTTATTCCTTTCGCAGAGGTAGATTTCAAATATATTCTTCAACCCTTTGATATGGTGGAGATTGACTTCGCATCATCGGATGCGGAATTGACGGAGGCGTTTTCTTTTCAAAACTCAAGAAATGCAGGCGGAATTGGTGGAGGAGGAGGTGCAGGAAGTGATCCACTGTATTTCAATGGCTATTCTATAGATCAGGAAGGGAGCGTGGAAGTTCCGAAATTGGGTAAGATTAAAATTGCGGGTTTAACGGAAGAAGAGGCCAAAAACCTCGTTCAGATTGAAATTAATAAGTTTTTCAAAGAGCAAGTCTTTGTCAAACTTAGAATTGCAGGAATTCGATACACCACCCTTGGAGAATTTAACAGCGTTGGTGTGAAGATTATTTATAAAAATCGGGCGACGATTTTTGATGCACTTGCAAGCAGCGGGGAGACCTCGCTTTTAGGAAAGAAAAATCAACTTTTCATCATCAGGCAATACGATGGAGGTACCAAAATCCATCAGATTAACTTGAATGATCGGGCATTATTGGCAAGCCCTTTTTATTTTATCCAACCAAATGATATCCTGTATATGGAGCCGATGAAAATCAGGCAAATCGGTACAGCAGATAATTTAACATCATCTCTTGCGTTATTTGCTGGACTATTTGCTTCCGTGCTTTTGGTATTTAACTTAGTTTCGGGGGGATTTTAAACGATGGAGAAATTAGACCTTAGTCAACTCGATAACGAGGAAAAGGCACTGGAGATCCGCTATGTGGTCGCCAAGTATATTCGTTATTGGCCTTGGTATGCCTTGTTTATTATAGTTTTTTTAACTGGCACCTTCCTTTATCATCGATATACAGTGGATGAATATGAGGTGAGTGGTTCGATTGTGATTAAAACGAATACATCCCCCGAGGCCAGGATCATGGATAGATCCAACATTTTTTCTTCTGGTCTTAACCTTGAAAATGATATTCTCCGTCTCAGATCAAAGAATTTGGCCCAAGAAGCACTATCCAAACTTCATTTTGATGTGGAGTATTTTGCAAAAACAAATTTGAAAGCTATTGAGCTCTATGATCGATCTCCAATTAGGATTGATGTAGATTGGAATCATCTTCAGGTAACGGATGTGCCAGTTGAAATTGAAATACTTTCTGAAGAAAATTTCAGACTTCTGCCTCCCGCTTCAGACTTTATTGATTTCAATTCTGCCATTGCAGCAGGGGACGAGTCCATTTTTCAAAAGACCTATACCTTCGGTCAATCGATAGAATCAGCAAGGTCTAAGTTTGTAGTCCATCTGGTGAATCCTTCCCGTGTGGGAGAATCGATACTTTTCCAGCTAAAAAATCCGGCATCGCTTGAGGAGAGATTTGCCGGGTCCGTTCAGGTAGGCCTTCAAAATGAATATAGTTCCGTCCTTCGACTTACTACCACCACCAAGGTCGTTGAAAAAGGGAGAGACTACATCAATGCGCTGATGGAGTCTTACATCACGTATGATTTGACTGAAAAGAACAAGATTCAAGAGAATACAATCAGGTTCATTGAAGAGCAACTCGGGTTTTTGGAAGATTCCCTGAAGGAAAAGGAAATGGAACTTCAGAATTTCAAAGTGGAAAACAAGATGCTGGATGTTTCCGCTCAGTTTTCTAACGTTCTGGGGAAAATCAATTCTTTGGATGCTATGAATGCTGAAATCGATTATCAGCTAGATTATTTTGAGCAGATAAGATCTTACATGGAGCAGAAAAGCAAAGACTTTTCCGACGTAATAGCTCCTTCAGTTATTGGGGTGCCTGATCCATTGCTAAACGGCTTGATTCAGACGCTGGTGACACTTTCTCAGGATCGGAGAAAACTCTTGGCAACGGTCAATGAAAACCATCCCGATGTAATAAAAATAGACGTTCAAATGGAGAAAGTCCAGGATGCTTTGTTTGAAAACGTTGTCAACCTTATAAATAATACCAAGAAGAAAAAGCAAAGTATCCTAAAGGATATTGCGCTTTATGACATGGAATTTTCCACCCTTCCAGAATTTGAGTCGCAGTATACAGGGATCTTCCGCGAGTTTAAGTTGAGGGAATCACTTTATACCTATTTATTGGAAAAGCGAGCTGAAGCAGGTATTGCACGTGCCGCAAACGTGTCAGATAATGCCGTTCTGGATTATGCCAAAAAAGGGACACTGGTTTTTCCGAAAAAGCAGCAAAATTATGGATTGGCGATCGTACTCGGCTTTTTGATTCCTTTCGGATTTGTGGTGGTCAGAGATATGTTTGATGACAGTATCAAAGATCAGCGAGACTTGAAAAAGCATTTCATGATTCCCCAGTTGGGAATTGTTGGATACAGTGAAAAAGATACGAATAAAGTTGTTTTAGACCATCCAAAATCTGCGGTCGCTGAATCATTCCGTTCACTTCGCTCTGCAATCACTTATTTGGCAAGTGGGAAAGGAACCAAAAAAATTCTGGTCACCTCTTCCGTTTCAGGTGAGGGAAAAACATTTACATCGCTCAATCTTGCTTCGGCCATGGCGTTGGGAGCCAAAAAAACGGTCGTGGTAGGAGGTGACTTAAGAAGACCTAAACTAGCTACCTACTTCGGTGCTTCTGATAAAATCGGACTTTCCACTTATCTGATTGGAAAAGTATCTGCGGAGGAGATTGTGATCCAATCGGAACATGAGAACCTGTGGTATGTTCCTTCCGGTGTGATTCCTCCAAACCCTGCTGAATTACTTCAAACCCCCAAGTTGATAGAGTTTTTGGCTTATCTCGAGTCACGGTTTGATGTGATTGTTTTTGATACGCCACCAATGGGTCTTGTATCGGAGACGATCGATTTGATGCGGCTATTTGATATCAATCTATATGTGGTCAGACAGAATTATACGGTAAAGGATCACTTGGTTATGATCAATGACTTGTTTAATAACAAGCAGGTGAAAAATGTCTATGGAGTATTTAATGGTATTATCAATTCCGGTTACCATTATGAAGGTTACAATTACGGATATGGTAATACATACCTCTATTCTCAGAATAATAAGTACATGTACAATTATTACGGAGACGATCTGGAATCCAAGAAAAAGAAGGTAAAAAAGAAGGAATCTTTTGACCTGATTAAGAGGATCAAAAAGGCTTTCAAAACAAAATAAGAAGATTTAAGATTTCGGATATATGATTTAAGATTTCGGATTGAAGAATTCTGAATTTTTAGGTTTTAAAACTGTGAATCTCACAACTGATCACTGTGACTGACCACTGAGACTGGCACGACACTGATCACTGTACACTACCAATTCCCCTGAATACAACACAAACAGACAACTCAGAACTGACAACTGAAAATGAAAATCGTCGCCTTAATTCCTGCACGTTATGCATCTACACGCTTGCCCGCTAAGCTGGTACAGGATCTCGGAGGAAAATCAGTGATTCAGAGGACTTATTTGAGTACAGTTGCCTCAGGAGTTTTTGAAGAGGTATGGGTGGTTACAGATCATTCAGAAATCGCATTACAAATAGAGCAAGTAGGAGGGAAAGTTTTTTTTAGTAAAAAACCACATGAAAGCGGTTCTGACAGAATTGCGGAAGCACTCATTGAGGTGGAGGCTGAGTTGATCGTGAATGTTCAGGGTGATGAACCTTTCCAGGATCAAAAGTCGCTGATTGATTTGGCGGAAGTATTTCGGGATCCCGAAATCAAAGTAGCTTCCCTTCGTACAATGATCTCCGAAGAAGAAGCTCAAAATCCAAATGTTGTAAAAGTGGTTACGGATAATCAGAGAAATGCGCTTTACTTTTCCAGGTCTCCGATTCCATATAATCGGGAAAAAACCAACGGAGTAATCTATTGGAAGCATATTGGAGTGTATGCCTACCGTCGGGAAATTTTGCTGGAATTCACTTCTTGGCCCAAGTCCTATTTAGAGCAGACCGAGATGTTGGAGCAGCTTAGATTGCTTGAAAAAGGCATCAAAATCAGGATGGTTGAAACAGTACATCAGGCAGTTGCCATCGATACAGCCGAGGATTTGGAAAAAGCCAGAAAGTTAATGTAGGGAGTGAAAAGAGGAATTTAAAATGGAGAATGAAGAATTTAAAATTGTTCAAAAAAACAGCATTTCGGGAAGATAAATTAAGGAATGAGCGTTGAGAATTGGTTTGCGAATGACATTCTGAAATGAAAAGCTTCGGGTGAGTGAA
>JBKJKX010000128.1:0-15696 GCA_046597285.1 Algoriphagus sp.
TGGCTCAGTGGCATGCAAAAGGCTGGCTAAAACCAGGCGATGAATTCATCCATGAGAGCTTTATTGGATCAAAATTTACCGGAAGAATTGAAGAAGTCACTGAGATCGCCGGCAAACATGCGATCATTCCAAGCATCGAAGGTTGGGCAAAAGTGTATGGCTACAATACGATTATCCTGGACGATGATGATCCGTATGTACATGGATTTCAAGTGATATAAATGTACAAAGTACAATGTATCAAGTACCAAGTCCCCTTGGCAATACACTTATTTGGTACTTTGTACGTGGTACTTGATACAATATATAATGAAACCAACCCTCATAATCGGCGGCGGAATCGTCGGACTTTTCTCGGCTTATTTCCTTCAAAAAGAAGAAATTGAGGTCACGGTAATCGATCGCACAGACCTTAAGGAAAATTGCTCCACGGGCAATGCAGGAATGATTGTGCCTAGTCATATTATTCCTCTGGCAGCTCCCGGGATGATCAGTAAGGGGATTGGTTGGATGTTTTCTTCCAAAAGCCCTTTTTATATTCATCCAAGATTGGACTATAAACTTGCGCAGTGGTGTCTCCTATTTTTCAAAGCTGCAAATGAAACCCAAGTCAAAAAAGCGATCCCTTTTCTCAAAAATCTCAGTCTCCTCAGCAAAGCCTTATACCAAGAATTTAAAGTTGAGCATCCAGAATCGGCCATCGCCTTAGTTGAAAAAGGCTTGATGATGGCCTATCAGACCGAATCATTGGAGAAAGAGGAGATAGAATTCGCGCACTTGGCTCGAAAACATGGTTTAGAAGCTGAAATCTTAACTCCTGCTGATATCCGAAAAGTAGAACCCAATCTGGAAGTCAAAGCCAGAGGAGCAGTACTATTTCCGGGTGATGCCCACTTGGATCCCGGAGCATTATATACCTTTTTGAAAAAATATTTAGAAGAAAAAGGGGTAAAATTTCTGGTCAATACACAGGTTTTAGATTTTGAAAAGTCTGGTGGAAAGGTCACTGGAGTAGTGACTGACAAAGGTAAAATCGAGGCTGAAAAAATACTGCTTTGTGGAGGTTCTTGGTCCGCCGAGCTCGCGAAAATGCTCAACTTTTCACTTCCGATGATGGGAGGAAAAGGTTACTCTTTTATTCAGGAAAATACCCCAGAAATCAAGCAGGCAACGATTCTTACCGAGATGAAAGTTGCTGTAAGCCCCTATGCCGAAACCGTCCGCTTTGGCGGAACGATGGAAATCGCCGGCACCAACCAATCCATCAATCTAAATCGTGTAAAGGGAATTTTTGAATCGATCAATCGATTTTATCCAGATTTCGAAGCCAAATTTCCTCAAGAAAATCAAATCTGGAAGGGCTTACGTCCCTGCTCACCAGACGGACTTCCTTATATCGGTTTTGCTCCAGGGTTCACAAACGTTTTAGTGGGAAGTGGACATTCAATGATGGGAATCAGTCTTGCTCCAGGTACTGGAAAAATTCTGGCAGAATTGCATCAGCAAAAGGCTACAGCGATGGAAATTCACGGTTTTGAAGTGGGAAGGTTTGCCTAAAAAATTTGATGCAAAAACACTTTTGATGGTTTTAACTCAGAAAATTTAAGAGGATACCAACTTGATTTCAAGCGTTAAGTATTTTGGCCATTTTATCAAATCCCTTTTTGATTTCCGCAAACTGTCGGTCTTTGGAAGCTTCCCACGACTCTTTTGAAATTGATATCGCTATCTTATATTGCTTGAAAATCTCTGTGAATTCGACTGATCGTTGATTTCCATCAACTCCCCAAGTCGCCAAATAAGCACCGAGCTTTTCCACCTTAAGACCGATATGCGGTACGCAATAGCTTGAGGCAGTAATCGCGCCATGCAAGCTTGTCCCGATGTAGCATTTTGAATTTGCAATCAAATACATAATATCCCAGATATTGTCTGCGTCGAAATAGGTGAATGGACTTTCCATCAATGATCCTATCTCCTGCAAAGCCTCATGATCGTCATGATCCAATGCCTTCCCAATGGGACAAAGACAGATTTTCGTATTTCCTTTTTGATTAATTTCATCCAAACCTCCAGCAATGGATTTCGTGTGCCTGCGTGTGGTTTTTTTGTTTATCTGGGCGAAAACGTAATTCCCTCTATTTCTATCGACATAATCTGCCACCTCCGATGTGACTCTTTCTCTTAAAAAATCCAAGGGATAAAACGCTGACATCAATATCGCAGAGTCAGGAAAAAGATCAGATTTTACATGGCTTTTCTTCAGATTATCGATCGTTAGATGGTCTCGAACCGCAAAATAATCTGCATTCTGAAGCTTTCCCTTCAAGAAATCGTATTTCTCAAAAACTGCAGGACTAAGTCCACTTCCGCCAAGGGAATTTAAGATCACAGATTTTACGCCTGCAAAGTCAGTCTTATCGAATACAAATGGTAAAGCGGTTTTCCCCCTTAATATTTTCCGAGTCAATGCATTCAGGTCAATAATTTTATTGATCCTCACATGACGCTTATTTATTTTTTGAAAAAGCGGATTCAGTGCCGCATAAAGTGAGTTCCACGTAACTCCTAAGGCTTCACCTCCAGCTATGATGACGTGCACAGGCCAATTTGGATCGCTACATCGGGCATAGAAATCTTGAAGTCCTTTGGTGGGAAGCCCTCCTACGGCTGAAAGATCACTTTCCACCAGCCCAAAATATTCAAATTCAAAACCCGCTCCGTATGAGCTCAATTGCTTTTCAATTACCAATGGAAAAAGTAAGTCTCCATAATTGTATCGGTCAAAAGCCCCTATAATTAAAATGGTGGTCATAATATAAATTTTTTCTGTTCCTCCTAATTTTCCAAAAAACGCTTCTACGAAGGTCTAGCTTTGATTCTGAATGTATCTTTTCAAAGAAAACTGGAATCGGCAATTCTGTTTTGCGATACCTTGCAAAAAGGATACTTGATTTAAAAATGGGTATAAATACGGCTAAGGAACTATTTTTGATCAGGAGAAAGAAAATTCACAAGAAAATATTCCAAAGACTATTTTGAATACCAAGCCAGTAGCTGCACATCGAATTTTTTCGGGTTCGATCTGGGGTATTTTAGCCAAAACCCTAGATGCTGCGGCCAAATTCGTCACCATACCAATGTTAGTGGGATATTATGGCAAAGCCGACTACGGCTTGATAGCTCTTGTGTTTTCGCTAAATGCCTATCTACGCTTGATGGATTTGGGGATGAATGTGGGTTCGGTCCGGTTTTTTTCGATGTGGGAGGCAAAGGCTGACTGGGAAAGTATCGGAAGAGCATCAAGATCCAGTATGATTTTTTATGGTGCGATCGGTCTCATCAATGCTATAATTTTCATCTTCATGGCCAACTTCGGTCAGGCAATCTTTAATTTGAATGCGGATCAGATTCCTACTTATAAGATCATGATGTACATACTTTCGGCAAGTACTGTGCTGAATTGGCTTTCTAACATAATTATTCAGCTGCTCAGTGCACGGGATGAGCTAGGCTATGTGAATCGAGTTACGATCGTTAGTAGTATTTTGAATTTTGCGGTAGCACTCGCCGCCATCAATTTTGGCTGGTCTCTCCCCTTTTATTTTCTTTTTTATACTATTTCCACACTTATCTCCATTCCGCTTAATATTCTCCGATTAAAAGTTTTTCCGTTGTCTTTAGCGAAATTGCTTTTACCCAAATGGGATGCAAAGATTTTTAGGGAAATCATTGGGTATAGTTCAGCCATATTCCTTATGGGACTTTTCCAACTTACCGCAAATGAACTCAGACCCATCTTGCTGGCGAGGTATGCCTCCGGAATTGATGTCCTGACAGACTATCGAGTGATCCAGACGATTGCGATGCTGATTATTTCCTTTGGAACAATTTTCCTTCAGGTGCTATTGCCCGCAGCCTCAAAAGTTTACCAAGAGCAAAACTATCCGAAAATGGAGCGCATGGTTTTACAGGCCACTCAGTACATTACTATTTTCTTGAGCTTCATAGTATTTCTGTTGATTCTAAATTCAGAATCCATTCTGTTGCTCTACATGGGAAAGGATTACCTCCATCTGAGCATTTGGCTGAATCTTTGGCTACTCACTGTATTACTCAATATGCATAATACTCCGGTTGCAAGCCTGGTACTTTCTTCTGGAAAAACACGGTTTTTGATCTATTCTTCAGCTACAGCATGTATCGTATCACTGCCTATTACCGTGATTTTTGCCCATACCTTGGCAGTAGGCGCGGCAGTCATTGGCTACTTAGTTTATATGCTGATTCAGATTGGGTTCTTTTATGTGTATTACATCCCTAAAGTGCTCAGACTAGATAGTAGAAAAATCTTCTTTGGCGCTTTTTTTCCCTCTGTGATAGGAGCCATCCTTGCGTTTTTTACTGCAAAAGGGATAGATTTTTGGGCGAATTTTCCGGAAGGAATAATTGGGATTCTCATCAATACTGCAATTTTCATCCTAGTTTTTGTATCCTTTCATTTACTTTTCATTATCAAATCCCAAGATTTCGACCTTATTCGAAAGATAATTTTAAGGAAGTACGATTAATAAAGACCTCATGAGTAATGTAAAATTTTCAATTTGTATTCCGGCATTCAAGAGCAAATACTTAGATGAATGCTTGGACAGTATCTTTTCACAAACTGAAGATGATTACGAATTGATCATTTTGAATGATTGCTCGCCTGAACCAATTGAAGAAATTGTGTTGAAAAGAACGGATTCGAGAATCCGATATTTCAAGAATGAAAAGAACGTTGGAGCTTTCGATTTGACAGACAACTGGAATAAATGTCTGGAACTCGCCACTGGGGAATTTATCGTCATTATGGGGGATGATGACCGATTTGCCCCAGATTACCTTGCTGAGTTTTCGAATTTGATCAAAAACTACCCAGACTTGGCAGTTTATCATTGCCGGAGTAAAATCATCGATGATAATGGTCGTGATGTGACCTTGACTCCCGCCCTCCCTGCTTTTGAGCATGTTTATGATTCCATCTGGCATCGACTCCGTCAATTGCGCGCCAATTATATTTCCGATTACGTCTATCGAACCTCCGCATTGGTTACACAGGGTGGATTTTACAAACTTCCCCTTGCCTGGGGGTCTGATGACATTACAGCCTTTATTGCTTCAGCCGAAAAAGGTATTGCGCATAGCAATCGACCTGTCTTTGAATATCGGAGTAATCGACTTTCCATAACCTCCACAGGAAATGACCTTGAGAAAATGACCTCAGACTTGGAATACGGTGATTGGCTTAAAAATTTCCTTCGGAATCATGCGCCGGATCCTTCGGAAGATGTCATTTATCAGGATCTGCTAAAAGCTCAAGCAGACTACATTCAGAAAAAGAAGCAGTACACGATGCTCCTTTCGATGAGGGGGAATCCGCTTAAAAAAGTCAAAATGTGGATTAAACACAAGGAGAAGTTTGGGCTATCGATCCAAGACATTGCCATTTCTTTCACGAAGTCTTTGAAGAAAAACTGAGATGAGCGCTTCGGTCCAAACACTAAAAATCATTTTTAATCCCTGCGAAAATCGAGAAAATAAATACGTCTCAATATTGGTCGGCGGACTAGCGAAACGTGGCTATGAAATAAGTGGATTGGATAACTTTTTAACCTCCATTTCGCATTTTAACTCGATCAAACTAGTTCATCTCAATTGGTTCGAAAATTTGGATGATCAGAGCTTGAAAAGTATGTGGATAAGCTATTTCAGAAAAATCACTCTATTGACTTTAATTAGATTGACAGGCAAAAAATTGGTTTGGACGATGCACAACAGACTTTCCCATGAAAAAAAGTCTGGGAAGCTGAGTAGAAAATTAACTCAAAACATAATCGAACAAGCTGATGCAATTGTGATTCACTCCAATTATTCCAGAGAGATCCTCCTCAGCCAATTCCCAACCCTCGGTGGTAAAATCGTCCATATTCCGCATCCTGATTTTGTGGATGTATATGGACCGGAGATTTCAGACGAACCAAAAACAAGAGAAAACCGGCTGAACCTGCTTTTCTTAGGAGCGATCAAACCCTACAAAAACATCGAATTGCTGATTGAAGCAATGAAACCTTTTTCGGATACCGTCCACTTGACGATCGCAGGTAATCCAAACTCGAGAACCTACAAAAACGAATTGATGCGCCTTGCTGCTGATTCTACGAATATTACGCTTGACTTGGGTTTCATCCCAAACGATAACCTGCCCAAATACCTCCACAAAGTAGACCTCGTGGTACTCCCATATTCCTTGGAGAGTAGCCTGAATTCTGGAACAGTCCTTTTGGCTTTTTCCTACGGAAGAACTGTAATCTGCCCCCGAATTGGCACTATTGATGATCTTGAAAATGAAGAAGATGCCTTTGCTTATACCTATTCGAACGAAATCGAGCACTTAGAAATCCTAAAAGCACAAATTGAAAAAGCATTGAAAATTTATTCTGAAAATCCAGATTCACTAATCCAAAAAGGGTACAAAATGAAAAAATTGGTCTCCCAAAAGAATCAAAAAAAAATGGTAATAAATGCCTTTGATAAACTCTATCAAAACCTGTTAAATTAAAAATACTTTTTAGCTGAAAATGAAAATCCTCTACATCAATTCACTTTATAGTCCAGACATCGAGGGAGGCGCAGAAATCTCTTTGAAACTCATCGTCGAAGGAATGAAAGCGCGGGGACATCAAGTAGTAGTGTTGGCCTTGAGCCTAACTCAGGGATTGAAATCAGAACAAATCGATGAAGTCACAGTCTACCGGGCAGAGTTGAAAAATAGCTATTGGCCCTATTCGAAAACGAAGAAAAATACCCTTTCAAAATTGGCTTGGCATTTCAAGGATCAGTCAAATGCACAAATGGCTGATCTCGTATCAGAGATTTTGGATCGGGAAGACCCGGATATTGTTTCCTGCCACAATCTTGCTGGCTGGTCCGCAGCCGTATGGAAGCCCATCGCTCAACGCGGCGTTCCAATCGTACAAGTCTTGCACGATTTATACTTGCTCTGTCCAAATAGCAACATGTTTAAAAACGAGCAAAGTTGTGAAGTACAATGTCTGAGCTGTAAAGTACTGCGGATCCGACATGCAGAACTATCCTCCCAAGTTGCCGTTGTGGTGGGAATCAGCAACAATATTCTACAGCGATTTCTATCCTTCGGCTATTTCTCAAAAGCAACAACGCACGTAATCTACAATACAAGGGAAATCCCACTTTCTCCTTTTCCGGAAAAAAGACAAAAAAATCAACCTATTCGATTCGGCTATTTGGGCACTTTATCAAAAGTAAAAGGCTTGGAATGGTTGATTGAGCAATTCAACTTATTGAATTTCGATGCCAGCCTCCACATCGCCGGTAAAGGAGAAAAAACCTATGAAAAGCATCTCAAAGAACTTGCGGATAACGCTCAAATCCAATTTGTCGGTTACGTGGATCCCAATGATTTTTTCAAGACTATTGATGTATTGATAGTCCCTTCCCTCTGGGAGGAGCCATTGGGCATGGTTGCAATTGAAGCACTGGCGCACCACCTTCCAGTCATTGCCAACAAACGCGGGGGTCTTCAAGAAACTGTAAAAGATGGTGTGAATGGAATGTACTGCTACGACCAAGATCCAAATTCTTTGGGCGATGTGATGCAAAAGTTCTACGATCACCCAAAGCTTCACTATAGTTTTAGCCAAGCAGCCCGACAGTCAGTTGGTCCTATCTTGGACTCAAATCGTATGATTGGAGAATACGAGCTGGTTATAAAGAACACGTTGATTGGTCGAGTTTCAAAAACAAAAATATGAATCCCTCCGAAACGGCTTTGAATGACCAAAAATCAGGGTTAATAGGAAACCGATCTAGCGCTGGCTATTTGGCTGAAATACTGTTTTTGCTCTCGTTGATTTCTATATTTTTGCCGATAAAAATCTATCCGGTAGTTTTTTTTGTCAGTTGCTTTTTTTTTTACCGGGATACCTCTGTAATCAGATTTCCAAAATGGGCTTTCGCCTTGATCATTTACAGCGCTTACGCTAGCGCAAGCTATGTTTTTCATTTTAGGGGAATATCAGCGGGACCGATCAACATTTTTAAGTTACTGATCAATTTTTCCTTTTTGTTTTTCGCTGTCAACTGGTTGGCAGGTAGAGACAACAAATTCTTGATACTCAAACTGGACAGGGTTTTATTAGTTGTCCTAGCACTTTCCCTTTTGCAAATCTTGGTTTATCATCAGGCCTACGATTTCAAGCTTTTGGCGGGAACCACTTCATCCGGTCAAGCAAGTTCCCTCTATCGCGATTCGTTTTATTACTGGGGACTGGATGACAAAAATATGTTTGGGGCAAGGATAGCGCTTCTCGGCTTTGCATACATCTGCATTCCGATCACCAAAAATCAGCTTTCGGTTTGGAGAATTGTGTTTGTGTTTGTGATCGCATTTTTAAGTCTTTCCCGCACACCACTTGTGGCTTTATTCATCGGGGTATTCTTTCTGATTTGGATTTCGGTATCCAGAAAATGGAAGATTGTCGCAATAGTTTTAGTCGTACTTTCTCTTCCTTTGGTATTGCAGAAGTTGATCAGGATTGATTCGCTGACTTCGTCGAATGATGGGATGGGTATTCGAATCACGTACTGGAAAGCGTTCTTTCAGCATTTCAGAGAAATCTCTCCCTTGGGAAATGGGTTCGGAAGTACTCCGGAATTTTTGAAAAACTATGCGGATTTTTACCGTGGAGAGCCGCACATTCACAATACTTTTCTATCTAATTACCTCGAGTTGGGCATTGTTGGTTTCTTTTCATTTTTGGCCTTTTTGAGCTTCTATATACAAGCCTGCCTGCAGAAATGTGAGAACTCAAAATTCTGGACGGCACTATTTCTGCCTCTACTTTCGATTATGATGATTCTTTATTCCGGATATGACAACGATGTGGTAATGTATTTCTGTCTGATATTCCTGATCGGTTCGGTAAGTATAGTGGATTTTCACTCTTTAAAACTTACCCTTTGAAAGCTGAAAGAAAGATCTTGATAGATGGTCGCTGGGCCGGGAACACAGGCATTGGAAAGCTTTATCATGAAGTGATACTTCGTGCCCCAGAAGAAGTCTCTTGTGAATATGTGCCCAATAAAATGAGTTTGGGTAATGTGCTCTCCCCGCTGATGTTGGGTGCGGAAATCAAAAAATCAACTGGGGAAGTTTTCTACAGTCCTTCTTTTATGCCCCCAGCATTCTCCAAAGTCCCTTTCGTGTTTACGATCCATGATTTAATGCATCTATTTTATTACTCTCAATTGCATAAAATCTATTACCAGCAAATAATAGGTAGGCTTGCACGCAAGGCAAGGAAAATTATTACTGTTTCTGAATTTAGCAAAGCTCAATTAATAGAGTTATTAGGAATCCCAGAAGAGTTGATTCGAGTAATTTACAACGGAGTTGATGATCAATTCCTCCTAAATGAACAAAAGCATCAGTGGGAAAGGCCTTACTTTTTATATGTAGGCAATCGGAGAAAAAACAAAAATATTCCAGCAATGCTGAAAGCTTTTGCTTTGGCGAGGATTCCCAATGACTTCATGCTGTTTCTTTCAGGTGACTCTGACAAAGAAATTGAAGTACAAATCCAACTACTTGGGATCGGAAAAAGGGTCCGGTTTTTGGGTTTTATTGAAGAGGAAAATTTACCAAAACTTTATAAAGGTGCTCATGCCACCTTGTTTGTCTCCCTTATGGAAGGTTTTGGGCTTCCGGTTATCGAGTCGATGGCATCTGGGATTCCAGTGCTGACCTCCTCCGGTGGTGCGCTAGAAGAAATCGCTGGTGGCGCCGCACTTTGTGTGGATCCTTTAGAAATTTCGGCAATACAGGCAGGAATCGAACAGCTAGTCGATGAGCAGGAAACCTATTTGGAATGCGTGGTCAAAGGCTTGGAAAGGTCAAGGCAATTTCGTTGGGAAGACACTGCTTTGGATACTTGGGAGACTATTCTTTCTTAAGCTCAACTCATGAAAAAGTTCACTGGCATTATCTTATACTTATTGGCTCTTCCCATATTCGGAATTAGCCAAGCGAATCCCCCAACTTCGGGCAAAAAGATTGACGTAACCAGTGTAGGAATCATAGCCAACTCCGAAGCGGATCAAACTGACGCAATTCAGAAAATAATCGAAAGCGCGTCGGCTGGGGATACTTTGTACTTCCCAGAAGGGGAATTTTTTATCCGAACTTTACAACTCAAATCCGGAGTTCATATCCTTTCCGAAGGAACTTTAAAGCATCATCCAAGTGCTAAGTCAGGCCAATTTTCGATTGAAAAGCAAAACTCTCCTAATCCCCTGATTCTTGGCCGGGGTGTCAAAAACCTAAGTTTATCCCTGCGCGGTCAGTCGAAAAATGAGGGGATTTATCTTTGGAAAAGCCATCAAATCCGCATCTACGATTCCGAAATAATCGGAGATTCGACCAAATCATCTTCCTATCCGGGAATCATGACATTCGAGTCTAGCGGTGTTGAAATTGACCATGTGGAAATCCGGAATTTTGGAATTCCGCGGGAAAATACAAATCGCTACCATCCGGGAAGCGGAATCAGGATTCTATCAAGCAATACCATTTCTATCCGGAATTCTGAAATTTATCAAAATGGGGAGAATGGAGTCTTCATCTATGGAAGCCGCAAAGTCGAGGTGATATACAATGTCATCAGACACAACGGAATGTCTGGAATTCAGGTGGCATTTGGCCCTTCTGGCAAGGAGCGTGATTACATTTTCTCTGATAATATCCTAGATAGCAATGCCGCGGACGCAATCGATATCAACAATCGTTCAGAAGCAAACCCAAAGGATATCGAATGTCTCATCAGTAGAAATATTACTTGTGACAACGGATATGTAAAAAATGAATCTACTCTTGATGGCTCAGGCATCGCAACTCTGATCAATGTGTCCAATGTCATCATCTATAAAAATGAGGCTTATCGTAACAACCGACCTGCGATCTACCTTGAAGATTGCGGACTCATACTTGCAAAGGAAAACAAAGCTGATAATCAGGTGGAAGTGACCTTGAGACTGGATGAATTCCTGATGGAAAAAAACAATTTTGGAAGCGTGAACCTGATCGCTAATACGGATGCTAATTCAATTCATATCATCGACAACGAACTTGGCTCTATTTCAATGCCCAATGATATTCAGGTAAATGATCTTCTGATTGAAAAAAATCTCCTCTCGAATGCCTCCCTGAATCTTAATATGGAGGGTCAAGTCAGGATAATCAACAACAGCATTAAAAATAAAAGCCAAAATCCGGCAATCTTACTTGTGAAAGCCGACGATGCAGTGATCGATCACAATCAGATTTTAAGTCTAAATGCCTCAGCGATTGTTCTGCGGTCTACCGCCAAAAATGTAAAGTTGATCAACAATCAAATTGAATCGATAGACACTGGGATATTTGACGAGAACTCACGCTCTCTCTTGGTTCAAAACAATAAAATTACGTCAATAGCCGGAGGACAAAAAAACCAAGCTTTGAGAAGTCATTACCCTAGAAATCTAACCTTGATCGGTAACGAATATCACGGCTTAAGCGACCAAGTAACAGTACTCTTGGTAGGAAACGGGGAAGCAAATATATCAAATGAGAAGCTAGTTTCTGGAACTTTAGATTACGGAGAGGTAAGAATTGATAGCAATTAACTTTTAGATTATGAAAGTAAATCTTTTCATCCCTACACTGGATGCCGGAAAAATTTGGAAGGAGGTGCTTGCGGCTATCAAAGTGCAGGAATTTCCTTTATCCAGGATCATAATTATAGATTCTGGCTCGACAGACGGAACGTTGGAGTCATCCAAGGATTTAAATCCAGATTTAATTCAGGTTGACAAACAAAATTTTGATCACGGAGGAACTAGACAACTGGCGGTAGAAAAATTCTCAGATGCAGATATATTTGTTTTTTTGACCCAGGATGCCATTCTAGCCAATCCTGATGCTATAAAAATCATGGTTGAGGCGCTAGAGAAAAACCCTAAACTAGGAATGGTCTATGGGCGTCAACTTCCGCATAAGGATGCAAAAGTACTTGAAGCTCATGCACGACTTTTCAATTATCCTCCCGAGTCAAAAGTCAAAAGTTTGAAAGATGCTGATCGCTACGGGATAAAGACGATTTCCTGCTCCAATTCTTTTGCCGCTTATAGGAAAACCGCCTTTTTTGAAGTAAATGGTTTTCCTATAGGTTCGATCCTCGGCGAGGATGTCCTTATTGCTGGAAAAATGCTTTTAAAAGGATGGGAAATGGCATATCTCGGAGATGCGAAAGTGTATCACTCACATGATTATTCAGCTTTAGAAGAGTTCAAACGGTATTTCGATATTGGGGTCTTTCATGCAAATAACTATTGGATTTTCGAGCACTTTGGAAGGGCCGAGGGGGAAGGATTCAAATTTCTCAAATCAGAGTTGACTCACGTTCTGAATAATAATCTACTATTATTCCCAAAGTCAATCATTGCGACTTTTTCAAAATTTATAGGTTACAAACTTGGCCTACATTACCATCAAGTCCCTTTTTCGATGAGAAGGAGACTATCGATGACGAAAGCATATTGGGAAAAACAGTCTAGTTCCAACTGGTAAACTAACTCACAACCTGTGGATAGCTTCCACATAATTAATGTTAATCAACTAGCGCATACCCCTCTAATTTGCAAATTAGGAAGGTTTTTGCTTGGCATTGGAGTTGAATAAGTATTTCCACCACACTATTTATTTGACTAGATACTAAACCAATGTTAAGCAATTCCACACATCAACAAGAAATTGTTTTTAAAGGCTACCAGTCAGGCGGGGTAATACCCGACCTCTTTACTTTGACTAACATTTCTAGAAGTTCCATCACACAAAGTGTGAATGAGAGCATAGAGGTCACTACACGATTCGTAAAGCGATCATTCGATATTTTATTTTCCTCAGTAGCGATTTTAGCGGGATTACCGATATTTCTGACTTTGATTCTGATTACCAAGTTAACTTCTAAAGGTCCGGTATTTTACAAGCAGGAACGAATAGGAAGAAACAGTGAGCCATTCAATATCCTCAAATTTCGAAGTATGATCGTGGCGTCAGAACTTAACGGTCCCCAACTCACGAAAGACAATGATCCGAGAATTACCAAATGGGGAAATTTTATGAGAAAAACTCATTTAGACGAATTGCCACAGTTCTTTAATGTATTGGTTGGAGATATGTCGGTGGTAGGACCAAGGCCTGAAAGAGCCTTTTTTATCAGACAGATTGTATCCCGTCAACCTGTCTATGCTCAGCTTTTAACTATTCGTCCAGGCATCACATCTATCGGTCAAATTGACTTTGGCTATGCAGAGACTGTAGAGGAAATGTGTCAACGCATGGTGCTAGATCTCAAATATCTATCGCAAGTAAACTTGCTGACCGATCTAAAAATCATTGGAGAAACAGTCATGACCGTCCTAAACGGAAAAGGTAAGTAATAAATAAGGAGAATAATTTCTTTGTGGAAATAGGCGCCGGACGAAAGTTTGGCGCTTTTTTTTGTGAAAGTCTTTTATAACCGTGAAGAACTCGAAGGTTTCGCGGAGGTTACAATTGGGATGCTTTCTCCAGAATCTGGACTTGGGTTCTGATGCCTCGTTCTGTGTCTTCACAGATCGAAAGGTTCTGAATTGCTTTCCAAAGGATCGTTTTTTTGAAAGTCTTTTCTAACCGCGAAGAACTCGGAGGTTTCGCCAAGTTTAAAAAGATCCGATTTTTTGAAAAAATATTATCAGCAATCCTTCAATTGATCAAAGTCCTTCAGCATAACTTTTAAAGTTATCCAATGGCCTGCTAGCCTTGTGTTTGGAGTTCAATGGAGTTTTCCTGTTCTGGTTCGAAAGTTTCTGTCACCAATACACTATCCCCCCTTTTTCGAAATTTAAAGTAACATTTCTTTCATCAGCGAGGACAAATTCGATTAGTTTTTTGGTTTCTATTTTTATATAGGTGCCCTCAAACTCAAAACCAAAACTACCATCACGAGCCTCCATACGATAGTTGAACTTCCCTCCCACTTTAAAGCTATTTTTCACAAAAGGAGTCAACCAATCCGAACTTGCGTTATTCCATTTTTTAATATGAACAGGTCTAATCCATGCTTTCCAGACGATTTAATAGGAAGATTGACTAAGGTGGAGATGGTCATCGGCTTTAGAATTGACATGTTTGACAGCGTTTAAGCCTATAAGTTAGAAAAATAATGAATGGGAGAGTTAAAAAGAAATGATGGAAATTAGCTCTAGGGCAATCAAAATTTTATTATTGATTTAGGTCCTTGGACGATGGGAAAAGATGGGATTACGTTTGATCAAAAACAATAAAGCATCAGATTTTTCGGGCTTTTCGCCCAAAAATCGGAAATTGTGAGCTACTACAACTCTATCAATTCCCTTTCTACACTATCAAAAAAAGCTACGAGATGAAACACGAAAAGATGATGCACGATATCCAGCGCTTACTCGCTAAGCAGGACTTTAAGAATGAGGATGAACTGAATGCGTTTATGGATCAGTTGATCGGAAAGAAAATACCCTCGCCTTCCAAAAAGAATATGACTCCTGCTGAGTGGGCGAAGGGGTTGATATTTGAGGCCTACGAAATGGATCCAGACGATGCGATGGATAATGTGATCGAAGCACTAGAGCTTGATCCAGACTGTATCGAAGGGTATGAGTTTTTGGGAAATACGGGAGAAAGTATGGCCATCAGTCTTGCTTTCTATGAGAAAGGTGTGGCGCTGGGAGACAAGCAATTTGGGGGAGAGTATTTAGAGCAACAAAGAGGTCACTTTTGGGGGATTCACGAAACACGTCCCTTTATGAGATGCTTGAGAATGACCGGAGAAATACTGGGCTTTATGGGGAAATCGATGGAAAGCATAGCGATCTATGAAAAAATGATTGATCTCAATCCAGGCGATAATCAGGGCATACGATACCAACTGATATTAGCACTTTTAGAGGTTGATGATTTTAAAAAATTTGAACAATACGATAAGCTTTTTGAGGATGATGGCGGAACACAAACTAGCTTCAATCGAGCCCTAGCAGGATATAAATTGGAAGGCGCAACGCCAGAAACGGATAAGCTTATGCAAATAGCCGTTAAAGCCAATGGCTTTGTGGTAGCCAAACTCAACGCCAAAAAACCGGTCAATGATCCTCCACCATCTTACATTTTAGGAAGCAAGGATGAGGCAACCGTCTATGCATTTTTCGCCCAAGAACTCTGGCTAAAGACCAAAGGAGCTTTAGTCTGGGCGAAGAAGTTTAAGAAGGGGAAGTAGGGGTTAGATTGCGATGGTAGCGATTTAACATAAAAAAGCCGGTAGAAGTGATCGGCTTCGGAGTAGCGGGAACAGCCCCGATAGCCATCCCGGCTCCAAAATGTTAGCTCCGCGTTATGAGCCCATTGAGCTGAAACAAAAAAAGGGTACCAAATAGTACCCTTAGAAGTAGCGGGAACAGGACTCGAACCTGTGACCTTCGGGTTATGAGCCCGACGAGCTACCAACTGCTCCATCCCGCGATATTGTGATGCAAATGTAAGGACAAACTATCAAAAATCAAGTACCTTTG
>JBKJKX010000182.1:0-10188 GCA_046597285.1 Algoriphagus sp.
GCTAAAGGAGGCGGATGAGAAGACCTTTAGAAACCTGATAGATGAGTATGTGTTGAGATTACCCTGGGCTGATTTGGGGATTGACCTGGCACTTGGATCTGTGATCGATCGGGATGCCACCCCACGAGAAGAGCAGTTTTTGCCGGATTACATGGAGGCAGCTTTTGCGCGAGCAGAGATTCAGGGCGATGGTCCCACGCGGCCATTTGTGAAAGAGTCAAGCGTGATTTTAGAATATCCCAATAATGAATTCACCATGAGCTCGATCAATCCCTATTGGATTTTTTGGGTGGTGGCGATTCTTTTTACCGCGGTTACCTTCATTGGATTCAAGAAGAAAAAGCTGTTGATCGGGTTTGATGTGGCTTTTTTCGCAATTCTTGGTATCATGGGCATCGTGATTTTCTTGCTTTGGTTTGCGACAGAGCATGTTTCGACCAAGTGGAACTGGAATATCCTTTGGGCATTTCCCGGGCATTTGGTTTTGGCGGTAGCGCTTTTGTCCAAAAATATCAAACCATGGGTCAGGCAATACCTTCTTTTTGCCCTGATCATGGCCGATGCTGCGGTGGTCTTCTGGATCATGGGTTGGGAATCATTCCATCCAAGCCTGATTCCGATCCTGTTGGTTTTGATTCTCCGGACAAATTACCTCTATTATAATGTGGCCAAATACAAACCGATTGCCGGGTAAGTTTTAGACTTTAAAACTTTTATATGGGGTATGCGTGTTGGGTACCTTTAGACAAGTCCCATGGAATTTAAACTTACCTCCGAATATCAACCTACCGGCGATCAGCCAAAGGCTATAGCGAAGCTAGTCGAAGGTGTGAATAACGGTGATCCGGCCCAAGTTCTACTTGGAGTGACTGGATCGGGCAAGACGTTTACCATTGCTAATCTCATTCAGCAAACTCAGAAACCCACACTGGTTCTGAGTCACAATAAGACGCTTGCCGCTCAGCTTTACGGTGAGTTCAAGCAATTTTTCCCGGAAAACGCGGTCGAATATTTCATCTCCTATTACGATTATTATCAGCCGGAGGCATTTATCCCAAGCTCCGGGACCTACATAGAAAAGGATCTTTCGATCAACGAAGAGATCGAAAAACTCCGTCTTAGCGCTTCATCCTCTTTGCTCACAGGCAGAAGAGATGTAATCGTGGTGGCATCGGTTTCGTGTATTTATGGGATCGGAAACCCGGAAGAGTTTGCGAAAAACGTCATCAAACTTCAGGAAGGAGACCGGATTGCACGGAATCAATTGCTTTTCAAGCTGGTAGACATCCTCTACAGTCGAACGCAGCTTGATTTGACACATGGTACTTTTCGGGTGAAGGGCGATACAGTTGATGTTTTTCTGGCATACGCAGATTTTGGGTATCGGATTTTCTTTTGGGGTGATGAAATCGAAGCCATCCATCGAATCGATCCGACAACCGGAAAGAAGCTTTCTGACGAGAAAATCATCTCGATTTTCCCTGCAAACCTGTTTGTAACCGGAAGAGACCTCATCGAAACTGCAATGAGGGAGATTCAGGACGACATGGTGGCCCAGGTTGGTTTCTTCGAAAAAGAAGGAAAATACCTGGAAGCAAAACGTATTCAGGAACGTACGGAGTTTGATCTGGAAATGATCAAAGAACTGGGGTATTGCTCTGGTGTGGAGAATTATTCAAGATACTTCGACCGGCGACAACCGGGGATGAGGCCATTCTGTCTGATGGATTATTTTCCCGAGGATTACTTATTGGTTATTGACGAAAGTCACGTGACGGTGCCACAAGTTCGGGCCATGTGGGGAGGAGACCGATCCAGAAAAGTCAATTTGGTTGATTTTGGATTTAGGCTCCCTTCTGCTTTGGACAACAGACCGCTGAAATTTGATGAGTTTGAAAACATGGTCAATCAGGTCATTTACGTTTCAGCAACTCCTGCTGATTATGAACTTGCATTGACTGAAGGTGTTGTGGTGGAGCAAATTATCCGCCCAACAGGACTCCTTGATCCTACCATCGAAGTGAGACCCAGCCAAAATCAGATTGATGATTTGCTCGAGGAGATTGATCAGACGATCAAAACTGACGCGCGGGTCTTGGTAACGACCTTGACGAAAAGGATGGCTGAGGAACTTCAGAAATTTTTGGAGCGTGCGGGAGTGAAGTCACGCTACATTCACTCGGAAGTGAAAACGCTTGACCGGGTTGAGATTCTGAGGGAACTACGACTTGGGATTTTTGACGTTTTGGTTGGGGTGAATTTGTTAAGAGAAGGACTCGATTTGCCAGAGGTTTCCTTGGTTGCGATTTTGGATGCAGATAAGGAAGGCTTTCTGCGAAATGAAAGAAGTCTTGTCCAGACCATTGGTCGAGCTGCCCGAAATCAGAATGGAAGGGTAATCATGTATGCTGATAAAATCACCCATTCCATGGAATCTGCGATGGATGAAACGAAGCGAAGAAGAGCAATCCAGCTGGAATATAATACAGAACACGGTATCACCCCTACTACTATAACAAAGTCCCGCGACAAAATTATGGGTCAAACCAAAGTGGCGGATTCTAAGAAAAACCCTAAGATCTATGCAGAACCCATGCCTGGTGAGGGCTTCATGGCTGCCGATCCTGTGGTCGCATATTTGAGCAAAGACAAATTAGAAAAGCTGATTAATCAGACTCAAAAGCAAATGGAAAAAGCTGCCAAAGAGCTCAACTTCATGGAGGCTGCAAGGCTTCGGGACGAGTGGCAATCTCAAAAAAACAGACTTGCTGAACTTAACAGAGGACCTGGGAAGTAGAAAATTTAAAATTTTCAATTAGAGATAAATGACTTTGCTGGAAATCAGGGCCTTGGCAGCGAAAGGTGAAGGCCTGAAGATTGAATTCAAGAAAAAAGCATCTTATCCCGAAAAGATTGTCCGGGAGTTTATCGCTTTGGCCAATACTGCCGGTGGAGATTTATTGATCGGAGTGGATGACGACGGGACGGTAAGTGGTCAGCGATTTATTGAGGAGGAAGTTTTTGTCATGTCAAAGGCCATTCGTGAATTGGTTTTTCCGCCTTTGGAATACGAGGTTTTTACCCTGAAGCTGAATGAAAAAAAGGGAGTGGCCATTTTTAAAATTCCCATTAGCCCTTCCCGGCCACATTATCTGAAAGAGAATGAAAAGAAGCAGTCATTTATCAGAGTGGCGGATCGCAGTGTTCAGGCAAGCCGGGAAGTTTGGGAAATCCTGAGAAGGGGAAGAATTCCCAAAGACACGGTCTTTACCTATGGAAGAAAGGAAGAAATCCTGATGAAGTCACTTGAAGAAACAGGAAAAATTACGCTGAAGGAATTTTCAATTGCAGCGAACTTGCCTCGGTTTATGGCTTCCAAGACCTTGGTGAAACTGGTTCTTGCGAATGTCCTGCAAATTCATCCGCAGGAATCGGAAGATTATTTTACACTCAAGGAGACGGGAGTTTGATTCCGGTTCTTTCCGTAAATCCAACATTCCCCTGCAAGCCTCCTGTATGGATCATCAGGATGTTACTTTGAGGCTCAAAGAAATCCTTTTTTATCAGATCCCAAATTCCAAAACCCATTTTTCCAGTATAGATCGGATCCAAAATGATTCCAAAGTTTTGATGAAATTCCCGGATAAACTCAATCAACGCCTGAGTGTATTTTCCATAGCCTCCAAAATGGTATTCGCTGGTTATTTGATAGCTTCCTTTAAAAATGATTCGGTGATCTGAAAACAAGTTTTCTATTTCTGAATGGATAAAATCACCCTTAAGCGACGAGAAGCCAAGGAGTTTTTGAGAGGAAGAAATAGAGGCCGCCAGGCCCGCAAAAGTCCCCCCCGTCCCAATGGAAACGGCGATATGAGAAAATTCACTTTCGTTTTCTCCAATGATTTCTCTCGTCCCTTTGATAGCTAATTCATTGGTTCCGCCTTCAGAAATCAAGTAAAAGTCCCCAAAAAGATTTTTTAAATGATAAATAAAATCGGATTCAGTCTTCATCCGATAGGTTTCTCTGTCTACAAATTGAAGGTTCATTCCCAAAGATTCAGCATATTCGAGAGTTGGATTGAGGGGCTCGATTCTTTCGCCTCTTATGATCCCTATTGAATGGAACCCTTCTGATTTTGCAGCTGTAGCTGTTGCATAGATATGGTTGGAATACGTTCCGCCAAATGTCAAAAGCGTATCTTTCCCTTCTTTTTTTGCCTCCTCGAGATTGTATTTGAGTTTGAAAAATTTATTTCCGGAAACTCCTGGATGTACCATATCCAGACGCATGATGGACAATTCAATATTTTTCGACTTCAAAAGAGGATGGTCGAGAGACTGAATTGGAACAGTTGATGGGATAAGCATGGGGTTGGATTCGCTTAAGAATACCAAAGTTAGGTGTATCCTCCTATTTTTGTAACATGAATACAAAACCGGAAGATGATGTTGATGAGGATGAAATCGAGCTATTTGAGCATCACAGGATATTGGTTGACAAAGGCCAAACATCCGTTCGAATTGATAAATTTCTAACAGATAAACTTGCTCATGCTTCTCGGAATCGTATTCAACTGGCAATTGATGCTGGTTCTGTTCTGGTAAATGGCTTTCCCACAAAGGCCAATTATAAAATTAAACCCCAAGATGATATTCGGATCTTGCTGGAAAAGCCTCCGAGAGACACGGAAGTTTATCCTGAGAATATTCCCCTCGATATCTTGTTTGAAGATAAATTCCTGCTCGTAGTTAATAAACCGCCGGGAATGGTTGTCCATCCTGCACATGGGAATTGGTCAGGAACTTTGGCGAATGCGTTGGTTTATCATTTTCAGGATTTACCCGAAATGAAAGGCAATACAGGAAGGCCGGGCTTAGTCCATCGAATTGATAAAGACACTTCCGGGCTATTGGTGATCGCAAAGGAAGAAGAGACCATGACAAAACTAGCGGCTCAGTTTTTTCATCACACGATCGACCGAACCTATTTAGCACTTGTTTGGGGAGAGCCTGAAGAAGACGCGGGCACCATCGTTGGCCATATTGGAAGAAGTGCGAAGGATCGGAAAGTGATGGATATTTTTCCTGACGGAAGTCAAGGCAAGCATGCGATCACTCATTGGAAAGTTTTGAAAAGACTTCGATACGTCTCGCTGTTGCAGTGTAATCTGGAAACTGGGCGAACACACCAGATTCGAGCCCATATGAAATATTTTGGTCATCCGCTTTTTAATGATGCTATGTATGGCGGAGATAAAATTAGAAAAGGGACTCAGTTTGCGAAATATAAAATGTTTGTACAAAACTGCTTTGATAAGATGCCGAGACAAGCGCTTCATGCCATGTCACTAGGCTTTATTCATCCGATGACTAAGGAGAAGATATTTTTTGAGGCCCCACTTCCCGAAGATTTCCGTACTGTGTTAGAAAAATGGGAGACTTACGTCAACTTTGAGTAAGTAATTTTGATCAAATCGTTAACAATATGATCCATTCATTAGAAAATGATCAACAAAAGCATTGATTATGTATGAATACAATATAAATACTCACTATAATTAGGAATTCATTAATTATTGATTCGATTTTGGATTCTATATTAATGATTTGCTATAATTCAATCGATTTCATTAAATATACTGTAAATTTTTGCTTTAATTTTTGAGTTATTTGCAAAATAAGACTGGACCTGCCTATATTTGTCTAAGCAAAAGAGCTAAACGATTACACACATACTGTAGGATGTTGAAATTGGCAGACAAGCCCTCCTGTCTCGGGGGTGGAGAATATAGGATAAAGCATTTAGCGAGCTCGTAAATTTGCCTAACTACTCCGTGGAGGTTCGAATCCTTCTCCTACAGCAGGTTATTTTGGGTTTATTGTTAATTGACTAAGACCATGAAATTTTGTTTCATGGTTTTTTTATGCCCATATCGAATTGAGGACAATTAATATTCTGAATCTTTGGTCAAAACCAAAATTATATCCGTTCTTTATTAAATTTGGGAATAGATTGATGATTTGATAATTACTTGACTTATTGTTATTCATGAATTTCGAAATAGTCATTCAAAAGACTATTTTGTTAAATAAAGTGTAAAAAAGTAATTTATTTTTTAACAAAATTTTAATAAACCAACCGTATTCCTATTTTTGCAAGCGGTTGAACGAAATCGATTGAAAATAGAATCTGACAACTATTTGGAATGAACATTCTTGTAGGATGTTGAAATTGGCAGACATGCCCTCCTGTCTCGGGGGTGGGGAACCCGTCCCGGTAGCTATCGGGATATCGGAATTGGAAAAAGCGTAGAACGAACCGGACTATTGCCTAACTGCCCCTTGGAGGTTCGAATCCTTCTCCTACAGCCAAAAAGCAACACATCGTGTTGCTTTTTTCCGTTTACCTAACTGTACCTGTTTTTTGGTTGGATTACCTATTTAAGCGTAAACATTATTGTATGTCAGAGAGTCCTCCCCACAAGCATTCTTCCCATCCCGTTAGAAAGAAGATAATAAGAGTGGTGACTATTATTTTCATGACGTTGCTTTTTTTTGAGTTTCTGGTCTATTTTGGGTCTAATATATTTTTATCCAAATGGGCAGAAAGAAAAATTAACGAAGCCACGAAAGATGTTTACCTGATTGAGTTTAACAGGTTTAATTTTTCTCTTCTTCGGCGGGGAGTATTTTTGGATGGAATAATCATGAAGCCAATTCCGGGAAAAATTGTTCCTGAAGATCAAGTCTTGTTCGATTTTTCATTAGACCAACTTGCAGTAAGAGGCTTGTGGTATAGCTTTTTTGATGGGGTTTTGTATGTAGGCAAAATTGAATTTGACAATCCTGATGTAAAAATGGATTTTCCAGGAACAGCCGATTCTGTTGCTGGGGTTAAGAATAAAAATAAAGCAGGTGCTCCCGCTGGAAAAAAACAATCTGCCGTAAAAGCACTTGAAGAAGAAATTCAGAAAAGTATCCGTCGATTAAATTTCAATGCGCTTTTTATAAACGAAATTGAGATCAGCCATGCAGACTTATTTTTCCTTGATTTCCTGAGTCAAAATTCAATCAAGGCCAAGAATACCAGACTTGTTATTAAAGATATCGACTGGACAACGAAAGAAATCTGGAGAACCCCTTTCAATGCACAGGGTTTTGAATTTGATCTTGAGCGTGTTGATTTTCCCCTTCCCGATGGAGTC
This sequence comes from Algoriphagus sp., assembly GCA_046597285.1. GTDB lineage: Bacteria > Bacteroidota > Bacteroidia > Cytophagales > Cyclobacteriaceae > Algoriphagus. Next base: position 7,206 of record JBKJKX010000182.1, read on the forward strand.
CATTCCCTCTATGCCAATGAAGTATTTATCAGCTCCTTAGACAAGCGGATCGAGATCAATGCGTTCAAACTTACTTCTAATAAATCACGAGAAAGTAAATCCTATTATGAAGTTACTCTGGAAGAATTGCGCGTCGGAAATGTTGATTTAAATAAGGCATTCATGACATCGGAAGTCGAAATAGATGAATTGATTCTGAATGCTCCGGAGTTTAAGGTGGAGCGACGTGAAAAAGTAAATAGAGATAGTGCGGCTACAGGAGATTTGAATGAATTGATTTATGGAATATTAAAGTCCATTCAAATCAAGGAACTCGCAATCAATAATGGGAAATTTATTAAAAATGATTTTTTGGATACTTTGAAAAACAGGATTGACATCGCGGGCCTTGATTTCAAAATGGTCAATTTTTATTTGGGAGAGAATGAATCAAAAAAGGTAAATCAATTTTTCTATGGAGAAGATGCTTCCATGGAAATCAGAGATGCTCGTCTCTATTTGGCGGATGAAGTTCATGTCTTATCCGGCGAAAAAGTTATGGTTTCTTCATTTAAGGATGAGATACTGATTGAAAATTTTTCGATTCTATCAAGGGAAGAATCTCTTTTGATCAAAAATCCTAAAAGTCTGATCCAATTATCTCTGCCTGAATTTTCATTGGAAGCAGTAAATCTTAAAAAACTTTACAATGAAGGCATTCTGGAAATTGGCGAAATGAAACTCCTTTCGCCTCAAATAGAATATACGGAACTTACAAACGTGAGGAAACCGGGGGAAAATTCATCAGATACTGATTTGTTGAAAGGACTTCTTACAAGTGTAGCTATCAAAAGGTTTGACCTCCAGAATGGAGTAGTTCAGTTTAAAAATGAAGCAGGAGTGAGGAGTAATGACATTGAATTTGAAAAATTCAGTTTACTCCTTGAAAATATATTTTTGCAGCCTGGAGTATCTACCAAGACGTTTAATGAATTTTTGCTGGCAGATGAGATTGTCTTGAGCTTGGACAAGTATAGACTGAAACTCAGGGATAATCTTCATGAATTCCTTGCTGACAGGGTTTTGATTGACTCCAAAAATTCATTGGTAGAAATCACCGGCTTTGTCCTCCGTCCAGAAAACCAAGGACAAATCAAGGGCACCTTAGATGCATATGGTAAATCGTCTACCATTGATTTGAAAATTCCCAAGTTTCGCGCGGAAGGAATTGACTTATATGCTGCGATCGTGGACCAGGAACTCACCGTTAAGCATATTTCTATTCCAAACCCTGAATTGTCCTTTAGCACCTATCGGAAAGGGAAGTCTTTCGGGAGCCCACAAGATCAATTAGAGTCTTCTAAGGAGTTTGAGAATTTGCTTACTTCTTATTTCAGATTGATTCAAATTGATTCATTGAACTTCAGTGATGGAAAAATACAGTACCGCAACTTTTCTGGCAAGGAGGATATATCATTCAATGAAGATAATTTCTCCCTGATCCTGCGGGGTTTTTTGGTGGAGAAAGATCATCTTTATTTGAAGAAAAGGACATTTTTCTCTGAAGAAATAGACCTGAGTTTAGAAAATTATTCGTTCAGTTTGGCCGGGGGAAATTACCTCGTGGAGACTGACGGGCTCACCTTCAATTCTTTGGCTCAATCTCTCAAAATCGACAACTTGGTTCTTTCTCCTGGACCTAACCTGAATAGTAAAATTGCGCTTTCCGTGACCATGCCAAGTGTTTCCTTGGATGGGATTGACATTGAAACGTTCCTTTTTGATAATGAGCTTATACTGGAGCAGTTTAATGTGATTGGAGGGAAAATCAATTTGGACATCAATCCGGATTTTAAAAAAGAAGACGCTACCCTTAAACCCAAAACCGATTCCACTTCCCGGCTGGCAATCAGGAAAACAATAGAGACGTTAAAAATAGATCAGCTCAAACTTGGGGATTCAAAATTGAACATCAATTACAGATTTGGGAATAAAGATGTCCAATCCATTCAGACTGACTTCGATCTACTGATCAAAGAGCTTTATCTGGACTCTGCCAACAACAGAGGGATAGACAATCTCTCTGAGCTTTTTAAAAGCATCAACTTAAACCTTGTAGATTTTTCATTTGCGCTCCCTGATAGTATCCATACCATCCAGTTTTCCAATTTGGCTTTTGATAATCTAATCAATGAAACGCTCTTTTCGGATGTGAAGATTATCCCTAAAAGTAAAACCGGGAGTCCCGGATCGACCATTTTCGAAGCATCGATTGACAAATTGGGGATCCAGAATAATAAACTGAAAGAAATCCAGGAGACCGGAATTTTTGATCTTTCTCAAGTCAGACTTACAAACCCAACTTTTGACATCTACGTTGATTCGGAGAAAAAATCAACGGTCAAATCTTCCTCAAATACTGTAAAAAAGGATGCATTCGTCAACTCCTTATTGCTTCAGGATGTCCTGATTCAAAACGGGAAATTTACTGTACACAATAAAGAAAAAGGCCCGGTTCCACAACTAGATTTTCAGGGATTCAATTTTGAAGTGAAGGATTTGAACTTCGATTTATTGGGAAACACGACCAAATTGAATCCACAGTTGTTGTTTCAAAAAGAGTTGAACCTTTCTTTGAGTGATTATTCTATCTATACAAAGGACAGCCTGAATAAACTTTCTATAGGGAAAATCAGCTTTCTGGACCGAAATGTGGTTTTGGACAAAGTTAAGTTTGGACCGACAATCGGTCGATATGACTATTTGAAAAGGATTGGCTTTCAATCCGACGCAATTGATGCGACTGTGGAACGGATTTCTATATTGGGTATCGATTTTGATACCTATTTCAATTCTCAGGTACTAAAGGCAAGAAAAGTTTCCTTGGATGGAATGCATGTAGACGTATTTCGGGATAAGCGACTGCCTAGACTTGAAGGAGTCATAAAACCCATGCCCCAAGAATTGATGAAAAATGCGCCTATTGAGATGTCAGTTGATTCAG
>JBKJKX010000032.1:0-33661 GCA_046597285.1 Algoriphagus sp.
TTTTTGTTTTTTAGCATAATGAAGAATACTTAATTTTTTGTTTCCATTTTATACATCCCTAATCTGGACAGGTACTACATCGGCCAAACCCAAGATGAGGAGCGGAGGTTGGTTGAACACAACACGCACTACTTTGTAAAATCATCAACAAAGATTGCAAATGATTGGTACTTGTTTTTAAGTATTCAATGTAATTCACGAGTCCAATCAGTAAGGATTGAATCCCACATCAAAAGATCAAAATCGAGAGTTTATCTCGAAAACTTAAAGAAACATCCCACAATTGTTGAAAAGTTACTGTTGAAATATGAATAAGTAATAAGTAGGTCGCTGTCCGCGATGGCTATCGGGACGATTCCGGCAAGGGGCTCAAAAAGGGAAGCATTTCTGCTTCCCTTTTTGCTTTTCCATCGATTTAGTAGAATTTATATCGTTATCTAATACTCTTGATAGTAAGCGTCAATTTGTACTTCAAGAGGGCAAATGCTTTGATTTCATTCCGTGTTAAACTTCATCAAAAAGCCTTGATCCTAGTTTTCAAATCAAATTATTCCCTACATTCCCATCAAATTAACTTGTTACTAAAATGAAAAGAATTACATCGTTATTGGTTTTATTTATCATCGTGACAGTTAGCACGATCAGTTTTGCTTCTTCCAATTTCCTAAGTCCTGAGTATTTCGAAGGCAAATGGGCTGTCACAGTAAAAGATACTCCACAAGGCACAGCCACAATCCCAATGCGTTTTGAAACCGTGGAAGGAAAGACAAAAGGATACTTTATGGAAGATGCCTCCGGTAATGAAAAAGAAATGACTTCAGTTACCATTGCAGGAGATGTTATTACTGCCAGCTTCAATATCACAGGATATGATGTATATGTAAGCTTGAAAAAAGTAGATGAAAAGAATGCTGCAGGTTCGCTGATGGATATGTTTACCGCTGAAGCTGTAAAATTAGAATAGAGGTAAAAAAAAATCGGAAATCGAAAGAATTCCGACTAAACATAGAAGAGGCCCGGAATTATTTCCGGGCCTCTTTTTTACTTTTTAGTGAGAGTAAATTCAGGAAGGTGTTTGATTTTTCCTCCTTCCATTGCCGATTCATGGGCCAAAATCCCCACGCAAGTGATATTGGCTGACTGCCTAGCATCGGGGTAGGGTGCTCTTCTTTCTGCCAAAGCATTCAAAAACTCATTGACCAAGTGAGGATGTGATCCTCCATGACCCGAACCCTGGATAAAAGACAAATGCTGATTATCGTCTCCATCATATACTCCTGCAGTAGTGAACGAAGCAATTTCTGAAGGAAGCAAATGCGCGTAATCCGGTATTTTCACTTTTTCAGGACTTTCTCCCGTATGAATAATACTATCCTCATGCTCCACCAAAGTCCACTCAAATGACTTCTTAGATCCATACACATCAAAGCTTTCTCGGTATTGACGCGCGGTATTAAAAAGAGAGCGTGTCACTTCAGCAGCCAAATCTGAATCTTTTAATTTGATATGACAGGTCTCAATTGCAAACGGAGAACCGTATTTAGGAATTAACTCTTCGTCAATTCTGCCAGAACCCAAACAAGAAACATACTCTGCCTGACCTTTTGGCAACGCCAAAACAGGGCCCACACAATGAGTCGCATAGTGCATAGGAGGGAGGCCTTCCCAATAGCCTGGCCATCCGGCCATTTCCTGCTGATGAGAAGCTCTCAGGAATTGAATTTTGCCTAGTTCACCTTTCTCGTACATTTCCTTCACGAAGAGGAATTCACGGCTGTAAATCACCGTTTCCATCATCATATAAGTGAGTCCGGTTCGTTCGGTTTCTTCAACGATGGCCCGACATTCTTCCACGGTGGTTGCCATCGGTACGGTACAAGCCACATGCTTTCCGGCACGAAGTGCTTTCAGAGATTGCTCAGCGTGATTTTGGATAGGGGTATTGATATGAACTGCATCGACGTTCGGATCTTTCAGCAATTCATCGTACTCGGTGTAAACTTTCTCAATTCCGAAAGCCTTTCCGATTTCCTCGGCTTTCTCCCTGTTACGCTGACAGATCGCATACATGTTAGCCAAGGGGTGCTTTTTATAGATTGGAATAAATTCCGCTCCAAATCCAAGTCCTATGATGGCTATGTTGAATGGTTTTTTACTCATGGTTAATTTGTTGACTTAGGGTTGAAAAAAGGATTGTTGTTTGACAGATGTCCGATGACCGATGTGGGATAACTGGTGTGAGGATCTCGAATTTGGTACTTCGTAATTCTTTCCTCCTTATCCAGCCGCCCATTTTCTTAGAAATTCCAAGCCTTCTTTTGCAAAACCATCCTGACTTGGCACCAAGGGTTTCCAGATGCAAACTGCACCGGCCAACTCTTTGATATCGGGTGTAAAGCTTTCAATAGAAATAGCGCCTTGGTAGTTGATTGCTTCCAATCCCCGCTTGTAAGCATCCCATCGGGTTTGACCTGTTCCTGGAGTACCACGGTAATTCTCAGAAACCTGCACGTGTATGAGTTTATCTCCGGCACGCTTGATGGCAGCTTCGATATCAGGTTCCTCAATGTTCATGTGGAAACTATCCAAAATAACTTTTGCTGCCGGTTCATTAATATCGGCGATCAATCTCATGAGTTCTTCACAGGTATTGATCAGGTCTGTTTCAAACCGGTTTAGAGGTTCCAAAGCGATTTCCAATCCAAACACGGAAGCTTGCTTGCTGACAATTCTAAGGTTAGTGACAGCCCAATCCCATTCGATTTTCTTTTGCTCAGGAGAGACCAATCTTGCTTTACCAACGGCAGAATACATCGGTCCCGCAACGAATTTGGCACCCAAACCAGAAGTAATTTCAAAGCAGGACTGGAGGTAATCAAAGCAGGTTTGGTGGAAAGCGGGATCCTCATTAGTCAAATCCCTGCTCGTGCCGAAAGCTCCGCAGATAATGGGTTCGAGCCCATTATCTGCCAATGCAATCTTTACTTCCTTGATATCAATCAGCGATGGATCTTCCACGGGAATCTCCACAGCATCATACCCATAGGATTTGATTTTGGAAAAAAGGCGGAGGGTTTCTGAGTTAAAAGGGGAGGTCCACAGCCAGGTGCTTACTCCAAATTTTACATTCAACGCCATCTCTATTCGACTTTCATGATTCCGTTCATGAGTCTCCAGTGACCCGGTACGGTACACACGAATGGATAATCTCCCGGTACATTTGGAACAGTGAAGACGATCGATTCTTTTCCGTTAGGATCTACCAAACGGGTTGCAATGATCACTTCAGGGATTTTAGGAACGTAATTCTGCTCGGCACCTTTAGGGTTTCTAGCCAGTTCATCCGCAGCTTTTCCGATTATTTCCATGGTTCCCGGCTTGCCAACCACGAGGTTATGTTGCATGAAATCAGGATTTTCGAAGTCAATCGTAACCTGAGAACCAGCTTTCACAGTGAAAGTCGTTTTGTTGAATTTCATCTCGTGAGGAGTCACACCGATTTTAATGACCTTCGTTCCTGTTGCAGAAGCAGTGGTAGTGCCAGCAGCGGCAAGCATTTCTACATTTGCTCCCGGAGATTTCAGCGCCAGCGTAGATTTATTGCTAAGTCTTCCGGCAAACCACCAGTTTCCTTCGTATTTACCGATTACATTTTTGCTGTCATTTCTTCCTACTCGTACACTTCTTGGAGTGAGTTGAGAAGTGAAAAGACCTTTTGTTTTGCCTTTCGCAACTTCTGCTCCGTTAATATTCAGGTTCATACTACCATCCTCAATCAGCGTAGCATCAATTGTAAATTGCTCTTCAGGAAGATTTTTCTTTGAGCTGATGATTACCAGCTTTCCTTCCTGAGCTACTGCAAATTGAAGAGCATCCTGATAAATGTAGAGACTGTAGCCATTTGTAGCATTTCCCTGAGCGACCAATACTCCATCAAGAGGATTTTCAGCTTTGGAAATAATCATCTGAATTCCAATTTCTTTCCCGTTCACATCCGGAGGGAAAAGAATCGAATTTCGCTGATCAAGCGGATATTGCTCACTTACGAGGCTCCGGCTGATTCGGTCAGCCAGAGTAAATTCACCATCTGCTGATGCCTGAAGTGCTTTTGTATTGTCTCGTTTTGCAAATTCAGTTGGGTGAGCCAAAACTGCTGCGAAAATTGCCTGCGGTAAATAAGCGTCTATTCTGTTTTCTTCCACCTCGGCAGATGCCAGAAGTTTGGAAGCTGCATCCTCAGAGAAAGGCATTTCGGAGATAGCCAGGAAAGCATATTTTCTGGTATGCAAATCCTGATCATTCATCAAGTCTGAAGCCATAATTGCCTGCAAAGCTTCAGGAGTTCTTGGTAAAACGCGAAGTGCATTCTTTCGAACAGCAGCGGAAGGATGTTTCAACGCTTTCTCCACACTTGCAATGGCATCCTTATTTTCGCCAGCCAATTCACCCAATCCATGGAGTGTCCAAATCGCATTGACGGCAGGAGCGTTTAAGCCGATCTCATCTACTTTTTGATCAGAAATGATTTCATACAAACCTGCCAAAACATCTTTGTTTTGAGTCTCTACGATGATCCTCTGAGCCGTCAATCTCCAAAACATATTTTCACTTTTCAGAGCTTGAAGCAAGGTTTTAGCATCTGCGTCTTTCAAGTCGAATGTATCAGAAGGATCACCTCCTTTGTAAGTCATTTTGTAAATCCTTCCATGCTTGCTGTCGCGAAGTGGATTGATGTACGCATTTCCTGCACCGTTTTCAAAACCGCGGGGAGTTGGATTGTGCTGAATGATGAAATCGTACCAATCCGCTACCCAAAGAGAACCATCCGGTCCCACTTCTGCGTGGACAGGGGCGAACCATTCGTCAGAACTCGCCAAGATGTTAAATCCGTTCTTTTCTTTATATCCTGATCCATCCGGATTGATGATCGCATTGTGAAGGACTCTTCCGGTAGGTTCTGCTACGAATGCAATTCTGTTCCAATAGTTTTTTGGAAAGCTTCTTGCCGTGTAGAAATTATGTCCTGCAGCTGCCGTGTAGCTACCATGCCAGTCCACTTGTCGGAGGAATGGAGTCAAATGCGGCATATCGTAGTGAGAGTCGATTCCATGAACTGTATTCGCAGAACCCTGGAAAACCGGTCTTTTCAGATATTGATTAGACATGGAGAAATAGACGCTGTGCTGTCCGTTTGCAGTGGAAATGAAGGTTTCGAAGTCTTCAGTGAAACCAAGTCCCCAGGTATTGTTACTTGTATTTCCAAGGTATTCAAGGTTTGTTCCGGCAGGATCAAAGCGATAAACGCCTTGTCCGAAGTTGTGAGTTTGGCCGCTCACTTCACCGTTGAAACCAGAATAACCTAAAACGCCCCAGATTTTATTGTCAAATCCATATCTCAAATTGGAAGGTCCTGCGTGGGTATCACTTTTTCCCCAACCTGTCATGATCACTTCTCTTACATCGGCTTTATCATCACCATCTGTGTCTTTCAGGAAAATAAAATCAGGAGCCATGGAAATAAGCACACCGCCGTTGGTCATTGTTAAACTGGTAGGGATATTCAGATTTTCTGCGAAAACAGTCACTTTATCAGCTTTGCCATCTCCATCTGTATCTTCCAAAATTTTGATTTTATCATTTCCTCCTTCAGTTCGCACTTCGTTTGGATAGTCAATCGTCTCGATAACAAATAATCTTCCACGCTCATCCCAAGCCATAGCCATTGGATTGATGATCATCGGTTCGGAAGCAAAAAGCTCCAATTCAAATCCTACAGGTACCTGAATCAACTTCATCGATTCCTCCGGAGTAAGAGGAAGTTGGAATCGGGGAGCAGGATCTTTTTTCTCATAGTTTGGAATCTCAGCGTCCTGAAATTCCGGAACTGGAATCTCGTAAGAAGCCAAAAGCTTATTTACATCGTCACCTACAGCCCAAAGGATCCCATTTGCAATTAATTGCTGAAACTCAGGTTTCTCCCATGTTTTTTCATTATGTCCTAACGCAGTATAAAAAACCCGTCCGTCACCTTCGTCTCTCACCCAAGTGTAAGGCTCCTTTTTGCCACCTTCCACTCGCTCCATCAATACATGCATATCAGGATTTACTTTTGTATGAACATACGTTTCATCCCAAGTTTCAAATTCCTCAATTCCAGCCATGACCGGATGGGCTTTGTCCACGATAGTGGCGGTAAAGTCACCGGTTTTATGTGTGCTAAACTGACCACCTACAGCTCCGATAAACCAATCTGAGTTTTGGAAACAAAAAGAGGCAGAGTGAATCGGAATCAACGCTTTTCCGCTTTGCACATAGGATTTGAGTGCAGATTCCTGTTCAGAAGAGATTGAATCATGATTTGCATAGATCATCAATCCGTCGTAATTGTTGAGTGTGACAGAGTTCAGGTCATTCACATCCGTGGTGTAGGTGAGGTTGATTCCTTTTTGAAAAAGAGGAGTCTGCAAATACATCATCAACTTTTCTGAGTTGTGATGTTCGCTTTCATGACCTAAAACCAGAATTTCCACTCTCCTCGGATCAGTGGAAGAAAGGAAGTTTTGTGAATTTTTGCCGCATCCTGCCAGAAAGGCCAGAATGATAAGCGCAAAAACCCACGATTTCTGTGAAAGGAAATTTAGAATTGATTTAAGCATGGTTAGGGTTTACATGTTATAATAGAGGGATAATATTCAGCATTCTATTTGGAAAATCCTTACTGTATTCGCTTGATTTCTGACTGTATATTATCATTATTGCTAGCAATAAATTTTCAAAAGAGCATAAATCAGTGAAGAAGCCATTTCAAAAATCAAGAATTCCAGAAGGCAAGGCATTTGTAGTCAAAGAATTGATTGCTCCCTGCTTTGATGTGAATTGGCATTTCCATTCTGAATACCAGCTTTTCACGGTATTGAAGGGTAGGGGGACGCGGTTTATCGGCGATCATATGCAATCTTTCAAAGAGGGCGATATGGTTTTCACCGGACCAAATTTGCCACATTTATGGAGAAATGATAACTCTTATTTTGATTCGAAAAATGGCCTGGAGACCCATGGAATCGTAATTTATTTTCCGGATAATTTTTTGGGCAATTCAGTTTTTGCAATGGAGGAATTCGCAGAAATAGCGTTGGTTCTGCAGAAATCAGATCGAGGGATTGAAATAAATGGTAAAACAAATCAGGCCATTCGGTTGATGATGCAAGAGTTGTTATACCTGAAAGGCGGGCAAAGCATTATCCAATTACTTCAAATCCTGAATAAGATGGTGGATTCTGCCGACTGTCTGCCGATTACACAAGCAGGTTATATCAATTTGAATAAGGAGTCAGAGACTGATAGAATGGGTCAGGTTTACGAGTTTGTCATGAAGAATTTTAAGGAGAAAATAACACTGGAGCAAGCAGCGGAGATAGCAAACCTTTCCGTGAGCGCATTCAGCAGGTATTTTAAAACCAGGGTCAACAAATCATTTTCGGATTTCCTGAGTGAAGTGCGGATCAGTCATGCCTGCAAACTCCTGCACGAAGAAGAAATGAACATTAGCGAAATCTCCTTTGAATGCGGATTTTTTACGCTTTCCAACTTCAATAAGCAGTTTAAAGAACGATCCGGAAAAACGCCTTTGGCTTATAAGAAGGATTATCTGGCAACTTTTTAAATGTTTGATGACCGATTTTGGATGACCGATAACAGAAGGAAAAAGATCAATTTCAAGCTTCATCGCTACATTCTTCTCAAATCATAAATCCGAAATCATAAATCCTTCACTTCCCAATCCTATCCATTACGTGTTCCAGAAAAGTACTGCTGATCGGAACCACCCGCCCACCGATATGAAGTTGATGTCGCTCCACTTTGGTAACTAGTCGGGAATTAGCGAGAAAGGATCTTTGGGTTCGCACAAAGAAGGAAGGAAGCAGCTTTTCAATCTCTGAAAAAGTTATCCGGCTGAGATGTTTTTCGTCTTTTAACTGGAAACTCACATAATTTCCTGTCGCTTCGCAAAAAAGTAACTCTTCAAAATCAACCCGAATCTGACCATCTCCGGTTTTGATGAAAAGGTAATTCAATTCATCTTTTGGCTGGAGTTCAAACCATTCCTGAGCTTTTTGACAGGCTTTTAAAAATCTGCTGAGATTGAATGGTTTCAACAAATAATCAAGCGCATCCAATTCAAAACCCTTTACCGCATAGTCTGAATAGGCAGTGGTAAAAATTACCAACGTCTCTTTGGGAAGCAACGCCGCAACATCAATTCCTGAGATATCCGGCATATTGATATCGAGAAAAATCACCTTAACAGGATTGGTTTTCAAATATTCCAAAGCCTGAATTGCGTCGGTAAAAGTTTGTTGGAGTTCCAAAAATGGAACCTTGGAAGCGTGAGATTTAATCACTTCCAAAGCCATTGATTCATCGTCTATTGCGATTGCGCTGAGCATTTCAGGTTAGTTGAATCGAAAGATGCACAAAGAAATCAGAATCATTTTTGATGATATTCAGCTGATGTTTGTTTGGATAGACTAGATCAAGACGCTTTTTGACATTATCCAGGCCGATTCCTGATTCCTCGTGTGAATTTTCCGCAGGCTTTTCAGGATGAACGCTGTTGACGAGATCGAGGTGAACTGATCCCGCAATGCATCTTAAATTCAACCTGATCCAGGATTTTTCCTTGAGACTGATCCCATGTTTGAAGGCATTTTCTACATAGGGAATCAGTAACATCGGAGCTATTTCCCCATGGCAAAGCTCCTCACTGATCTGAATATCCACTTCAAGTTTTGATTCAATGCCAAACCGAAGCATTTGAAGATCCAAGTAATTTCTTAGATAATTGATTTCACGGGAAAGTGGAATTCTATCTTGCTGATTCTCATGGATCATGAACCGCATCATATCCCCCAGCTTTTGGATGCCGTCTGCTGTCTTTTCTCCGTTTTCGATCAGGGCACTTGCGTAAAGTGTATTCAACGCATTGAACAAAAAATGAGGATTAATCTGAGAGCGGAGGAAATCAAGATTTGCAGAGCCTTGATCCACTCGATAAGTCAACTTATTTATTTTACCGAGGTAGAAATCATATTTATTGAATATCAAGCTTGCCAATGGAAATACAACCAACAATAGAAAAACAGTAATTCCCAATCCAACTATGAAGATTTTCTCTTCATTTTCTGCTACGGAAAAAATAAAAAAAACTAATAAATTCAATCCCAAAAGTCCCCAATGAAAGAATGTTGATTTTCGGATTTTACCGGCAATTCTATTTTTATGCACAAAATAGTAATGGTAAAGCCCGATGATCAAAACCCCCGGAATTACGATTCCAAAAATAGCTAAGGGTCCGTCATTGGTTATCTCAATTGTTTGGAAGAGAAACAGTACAGTAAAAGCATACATCAAAAACAGACGTACCGTATTATAAAGTTGATAGTCTCTGATTTTAGGCGGAGTAAGAGCTTGGTTTAGGATGAAAGTTACAATCAAATAGCAAACGTAAATACCTACAACACCTAAATAAAATATCGGAAAAGGAGAATTTGATAATTCCGAATTGTAGGCAAGAATGGCAACTGTGAAAAAGGAAGCAACTGCTATCAATACGGTTAACAGGATCACTTGCCAGGTTTTTCTTTCCTTTTCATACTTGGGAATCAATATAGAATGCACCAAATGAAAAGCGATGTACAACGTCATCGGTATGATCAATCGAGACACAAATTTGAAAATCTCATGTCCGGATCCTTCATAAAAACCAGGTCTGAAGCTGAATAGGTTGAATAAAAAAATAGATAAGAATGCGATGGTGACGGTCCACCATTCAATTTGTCTAAAGTCAAGACTTTTAGATTTCATAATTTGCTGTTAATAAGGTTTTTTAACTCCATTTATTTCTCTCGAAAATTCAACTGTTTCCTCATTCATTTTTGCATGAGTATCGGGTTGTTTTTCCTTCGAAAACATCAAAAAGAAATTGTAAGCAATTGCCAGAATTATCAGCAAATAAAAGGCTTTTCGAGTCCGCATGGATCATTTTCGATTGAGTAGGACAAGATTAATTGCCACCGAAAGCCGCTACAAAAAAATGTGACGAAATAGGTAGTATTTGGGATAGAATCGAATTCTTTCTGAATTCAGATTACAGACTTTCCGTCTTTGGTCTTTCGAATTTAAAATGGATATTTCTCCAAATCAATCCCCCAAATCAAGGGCAGGACATAATAAACCATAATTGTCACTAGGATTATCGAGATTAAATTCATCCAAAACCCAGCTTTCACCATATCCTTAATCTGAAGGTAACCAGATGCAAAAACTACTGCGTTGGGAGGTGTGGCAACCGGAAGCATAAACGCACAACTTGCAGCAAGTGTGGCCCCAATCATCAGTCCAAATGGATGCAAATCAAGTTTCAAAGCTACTGAAGCCAAAATCGGGAGAATCATGGATGCAGTCGCAACATTTGATGTAACCTCGGTTAGGAAGTTGACAGCTGCTACTATTATAAGGAGCAAGACGAAGTAGCTTATTCCTTCGATTAGTGTAAAACCTTGTCCAATCCACTCGGCAAGCCCAGTTACTTTGAAGCCTTCGGCCAATGCCAATCCACCCCCAAAAAGAATCAAAACACCCCATGGAATTTGCTCGGCAGTTTTCCAGTCTAAAATTCGCTCATTGGGAGTGGAAGAGGGGAGCGCAAACATGACCACAACACCTACCAAAACGATGATGGTATCGTCTATACCGGGAATTAATTTATCTAGGACAAAACTTCTGATAATCCAGGCCAGGCAAACCAACCCAAAAACAATCAGAACATTTTTTTCTTCGTAACTGATCTTTCCGAGAGACTTTAGTTGAATACCAATGATGTTTTTCCCATCAGGAAGGCTAAAGTTCTTCGGAAGTTTGTTTCCAAAAGTGACAAGATAATACCAGCAAATCACGATCAGCACAATCACGAGTGGTAATCCAAACATCATCCATTCATTGAATCCTATGGAATAACCGTAAAGCTCCCGTACCACAGCAGCAAGAATCGCATTCGTTGGCGTTCCGATCAGCGTTGCCATTCCACCGATAGAAGCAGAATAGGCAATCCCCAGCATGATGTTTTTACCAAGATTATTGGCAATACCGTCATTTCTTTTACCCAACTGAGTTTTAAACTGATTGACCACAGCCAAGCCAATTGGCAGCATCATCAAAGCCGTGGCTGAATTGGAAATCCACATCGACAGAAAGCCGGTGGCGAGAATAAATCCCAAAACGATTTTTCGAAGGTCGGTACCAAGCAGGTTGATGATATTCAAAGCGATCCTCCTATGAAGATTCCATTTTTCAATACCCGTTGCCAAAAGAAATCCACCCATGTAGAGCATGACCGTTGGATGCATGTAGTTGGAAGAAACATCACCAATTTTTAAGATTCCCACGAGCGGCATAAATATCAACGGGAGAAAAGCAGTGGTTGCAATCGGCATTGCTTCGGAGATCCACCAGATCGCCATCCACGCAGTCAATGCCAACATGGCCTGAGCCTCTTTACCCAAACCATCAGACTGACCAAAAAAATAAACCACCAAAAACGCAATAGGTCCAAGGTATAGTCCCAATCGGGGAATAATTTTGCTCATGCTAAATCCTTCAGGTCAGGTGGGGTGATTTGAGAAGGGGAAGTTAAAAATAATCTTGGATTTGGATGTAAGAAAATTCTATTTAACATAATATAAATTATATAACAAATATTGAAATTCTGAATTATCCAGAATGGCCAATAATGATCCTTCTCCTGTTTAGGACGTTATGCTCAAACCTAATCTCATCTTTTCCATTTTAGTGTACGGATTCCAATTCCACAATAATTTCATTTTTTCGATTAAGCACCTCATAAGGCGCATTATATCCTAAAAGTGAGAATCGATTGGTATGCTTAATTCCTTCAGCTGCTAAAGCTGCTATTAATTTCTGTTTGTATTCTTCTATTTTTTCATCCGTAGCCCAGCCGCCAAAAGTGATAGCTGCGACAATTTTTGCAGGTTCTTCCCGAAATTCGATCTGAGATTGATTTGGCTGAGGAAGCGCTTCTTTTGTGAATTTCTTTGGCACCATAAACATCATCGTCATAGAGTCTTCCAAAGACATAGCCACTGGCGAAGTCATCGCTATTTTTTCCTTCCTATCATTTCCGCCAAAAATATATCCCGCCAAAATGGAGAATCCTTTGCCTGAAGCATCTTTATATTGATTTCCTGAGAGTTGGACGGAAGTAAACAAAGTTGCCTCGTAGCTCCGTATTTCGAATGAGTCATATTTTTTATTGACTACATAAGAATAGGTTTCAATATTTCGTTGGCTGCTCATCGCAAAAACTTGGATGATGATAAATACTAGAACGATTAATCCGAGGACGATAAATATGATTTTCATTAGTATGAAATAAGCGTTTTCCTGATTGATTTCTAATTTTGTCAACAGTTCAAATGCATTAATAATTTGCTATTTGGAAGATTGGTGGTTTTGATTTTTCTGAGAAAATCAGCCTTATTTATAAACTAAAGAATCTTTAAATTAAATGAGGTTTCAATTCAGAAATTGGAAAATATTTCATCTTTTCAGATCGATTTGTTTGTACTTTTCTAATCCTTCTAGCATAAGTAAATTCTAAAAAATGATCGATTTAATTAAGCCTTACTTTCCAACAGGCACGACTGCAACTCCTACTTCCAAGACGAGAGGCTTTATTACCGTACAGGGTACTCCGGTAGAAATGCCCTTTACTCTTATCCATGGCGCTGCTCCCGGTAAATCCATTTTGCTTACAGCAGGAGTGCATGGGGGTGAATATCCTTGCATTGAGACGGCCATTCAATTGGCGAATGAAATTGATCCCGCAGAGGTCAAGGGTACGATTCTAATTATTCATCCGGTGAATCCTACCGCATTTCTAGCTCGAATGCAATATTATGGACCTTATGATGGGAAAAATCTAAATCGGGTTTTTCCGGGAACAGCTACTGGTACAGTGAGCGAACGGATCGCCTACCAAGTTCATCTTTTTCAGCAAAAAGCTGATTTCTTCATTGATCTACATGGGGGTGATATTCATGAAGGGTTGGTTCCTTTTGTGATTTACTCTCAACTCGGGGGTTCGGCTGTAGCGGAGCAATCGCGACAAGCTTCTGCTCTACTGGGATTTCCTTATGTGGTGGGTTCAGTTTCGGAAAATGGCTCCATCGGCGCTGCAGCCAAGGTTGGAACTCCTGGTTTTTTGGCTGAATTGGGACAGTGTGGACGTTGGAATATGGAGGAAGTCGATCAATACAAAGCAGCGGTGTTGAATGTGCTTCGATCTTTGGAGGTAGTTCCGGGCGAGGTGCATCACTTCGACGTGGAATTTTTAGAGAAAATGTTGGTCAGCACGGCCACTATGGATGGATGCTGGTATCCTGCGGTGAAGCTCGAAGAGCATGTGAAGAAGGGTCAAAAATTGGGCGAAATCAGAGATTATTTTGGGAAGGAATTAGCGAGCTGTTTCGCAGATTCGGAAGGAATAATCTTGTATTTGGTCACTTCACTGGCGATTACCACTAATGACCCGCTTGCTGCTATTGGGGTGTTAAACAGTTAGCAGTTTTACAGATCCCAGTTGGCAGTCAGCAGTATGCAGTTTTCAGTATGTAGAAGTCAGTTCTAAACCGAATATCAAGTAGCTCAGCGTAAGTAGATTACCTAATGTATATTAAGGTTATTGGTAATATTTTGCAATTGCTGTCCAACTGCCCACTGGAAACTGAAAACTGCCAACTGATTCACTGCAACCCAATCCTCGACTCCGAATACAGATCATAAGCAGCAACAAGGGATTCTGTCTTATTTGAACCTGGATATAAACCAAATTTTTTGATGGATGCCCGATCTTCAAGATAGATTGCACGGTAGTTTTCTTCGAAAGCATCCCACAAGATCAGCATGTAATGGTATCCTATTTTACTGGATCGACCGACTTCCAACCAATTTTCAAAAAGTTCTTCATTCAGGGATTTTGGGTAATCTGCGCCTTCAAACATTCGGATTGGTTTTGCCAATTATAATTGCCTTGAAATTTAGGGATGAAATGCTGATGAAGCAATTTTTGAATGATTGAAGTACCCGTGCTTCATTAAGTGTGTCTACCTTATGCTTTCTGAATTCAATACCTACTGGTCTATTGTTCGCTATGTTGCATAAAAAATAAGGGCGAAAAATGTTCCGCCCTCCTAATTATAGGTTTTTAATTCGATTTGAAGCTTTTAAAATTTACTCCAACGAATAGTCTTCTCAGACTTCAATTTTACCCAAAAGTCTTGTTCTCACCCAGATTTGGTTCTTCGCTGAGCACATTGGCTTTTGCAATCTTAAAGAGTGTAACCAGCTTATTTTCATCTGATTTCCAATGTTCTCCACTTTCGATTTTGATCTCCAGCATAGCCAGACTTGGATCATCCTTTCCTTTTGGGAACCAAGCTGACACCCATTTATTCCAATAAAGATCGATTAGAGTTCGATCTTCCGTTAGGTTGGCTTTACCTGAAAGTGAAACGTAGGTCTGCTCGTCTCGATCTGCGAAAGTCAAACAGACCTCTCGATTATGCTTGATCTCATAGGATTTAGCATCTGTTCGGTTCGTAAAGAAATAAAGCGTGCCGTCATATTCATCTTGGACCAAACTCATGGGTCTCCCCCGCAGCTTTTCTTCCAGATCATCATGAGTGACCAGCATCCCAAATTTGATCTCTTTGATCAGATTCCAGATAAGTTGTTTGTGTTCAGGACTTGACATGGTTATTGTAATTTTATAGTTTAATTGAATAGGTTATATTTTGAGCCTTATTTACTCGGAACTGGCAAGTACAATTGATTTGACATTGACAAATTCTTTCATTCCGAAGCCACCATGCTCCATACAAAATCCGGAATCTTTCACTCCTCCAAAAGGCATGTTTGGTTTGGCTAATCCAAACGTGTTGATAAAGATCATTACTATATCGAAATGATTGGCAGCAAGCTTGATCGAACGTATTTCATTTTTAGAGGAAATCCGCTTTATAGTATTTACCACTTTATAACCATGACCAATTTTAGCGTGGTGGCTTTTCCGATTCCGCTTGATGCACCTGTGATGATTATTATTTGATTACTGTTATCCATAATTATTTCTTTAAATGAAAAAACTATCTTACTTATTGATTGCAAAGAAGATTCCAAGAGTCGTTTACTATCCTAATGGAAAATTGAGCGTGATTAGCATTTTTTGGCTGGTAGAAGTTTTGCCACAGGCTGGGTATTAATTGTCCTTTGCTGTTGACCCTGAAATTATATCTATGGTCAAAGGGCGGAAATTTGCGAATTCTGAGAGAACCAGAAAAAGGATTGATATTTGCAAAAAGATAGTCTAAGGAAATATCTTAACTTCTAGTATTTCATTTTTTAACTAAAAACTATGAGCAAATTCAAACTTTCATCTATGCCTTCTCAAGATGGAAAAGTCGCAGTGGTCACAGGAGCAAATATTGGTTTGGGCTATGAAACCGCATTGGGACTCGCGAAAAAGGGCGTCAAAGTCATTTTAGCCTGCAGAGATTTTGAGAAGGCAGAACAAGCGATTCGAAAAATCGTCAAATCAGTCCCCGAAGCCGTCCTTGAAATAATCTTAATTGATCTGAAAAATCTGGATTCTGTTTATGGCTTTGCAGAAAAATTTCTGATCAAATATGATCGGTTGGATTTTTTGATTTTAAATGCAGGAATCATGGCTACTCCTTTTTCCAAAACTAAGGACGGGTTCGAAAGTCAGATGGCCGTCAATTATTTCTCACATTTTCTCCTGACGAATCTACTTTTTCCAGTCATCAAAAAGACAAAAAATGCCAGAATAGTTAGCCTCAGTAGTATCGCGCATAAGAATGGGAAGATTGATTTTGAAAATCTGAATTCTCAAAAATCCTATTCTAACTGGGGTGCTTATGGGCAAAGTAAATTGGCCTGTCTGATATTTGCGTATGAATTGCAGCGAAGAATCGACCATGAAAATTTGTCGATTAAATCGCTTGCTGCCCATCCGGGATTGTCGAGCACAAATCTCTTCCAATATCTTCCAAAGATCGGACAATTGCTCTTTGGTCCGATTGCTTCGTTGGTAGGTCAGGATAGTAAATCTGGGGCAAAACCAACATTGATGGCAGCATTAGAGCCTTCCTTGGATGGTGGGGAATACATTGGTCCAACTGGATTTATGGAAGCAAAAGGCGATCCTGGTCGAGTGAAATCTTCAGATCGATCACATGACATCAGCGTAGCTCAGAAGCTTTGGGGGGTATCGGAAGGATTGACCGGAAAGGACTTTGTAATAAAGAAATAGCTGATTCCTGCAATCCTGAACGATTAACCAACTGATTGCAGACAACCTAGATAGAAATCGGCATCATATTCCAGTTGCAAATACATCGAATTGACTTAATTTCGAGCTCTATTTCTGAAATATGACTGAAGAATCCAAATCACTTAATTTTATTGAACAGATCATCGAGGATGATTTGGCAGCCGGGTTCTCCCCGGAGAAACTTCGTTTTCGCTTTCCTCCTGAGCCAAATGGCTTTTTACATATTGGTCATGCCGCTTCCATCTGTCTAAATTTTGGACTTGGCGAGAAATATAATGCCCCTGTCAATCTTCGCTTTGACGATACCAATCCGGCAAAAGAAGAACAGGAATATGTGGACGCAATCAAGCATGACATCCAATGGTTGGGCTTTCAGTGGGCTATTGAATGCTATTCTTCCGATTATTTTCAGCAACTATACGATTGGGCTATTCAGTTGATCAAAGAGGGAAAGGCATATGTCGACGAGCAATCGGCTGAGGAAATGGCTGCGCAAAAAGGTACACCAACTACGCCGGGCATTGCTGGACCAAATCGAAATCGATCGGTAGAAGAAAATCTCGAATTGTTTGATCGGATGAAAGCTGGAGAATTTGAGCAGGGAAGCTATGTGCTTCGTGCCAAAATCGACATGGCATCACCCAATATGCTGATGAGGGATCCACTTTTGTACAGAATTGTGAAGCGGGCACACCACAGAACGGGCACCGATTGGTGCATCTATCCGATGTACGACTGGACACATGGAGAGTCGGATTACATCGAGCAAATTTCCCACTCGCTCTGTACGCTTGAGTTTAAACCTCACCGTGAATTATATGATTGGTTCTTAGATCAAATCTTTGATTTAACACTACTGAGACCTATTCAGCGGGAATTTGCAAGAAGAAATCTAAGCTACACGGTGATGAGCAAGCGGAAGCTGCTCCAATTGGTGGAGAGTAAAACCGTAACCGGTTGGGATGATCCTAGGATGCCTACCATTTCCGGTTTGAGAAGAAGAGGCTACACTCCTGAGTCGATCCGGCATTTCAGTGAACTTTCCGGTATATCAAAACGAGACTCCGTGACGGACGTATCATTGTTGGAATATTGCATTCGAGAAGATTTGAATAAAACTGCTACCCGCGTGATGGGTGTCTTGGATCCGGTGAAGTTGGTCATAACCAATTACCCGTCGGGAAAAACAGAATTATTGGAATCTGAAAACAATCCCGAAGATCCGAATTCGGGGACGCATGAATTGCCATTTTCAGCTGAACTCTACATTGAGCGGGAAGACTTCAAAGAGGAAGCTGGAAATATGTTCTTCCGATTGACTTTGGGAAGTGAAGTTCGATTGAAAAGTGCCTACATCATCAAAGGAGAATCTGTGGTGAAAGATTCAGCTGGAAATATTATTGAAATCCACTGCACGGCAGATTTGGATTCCCGATCTGGAAGTGGCACGGAAGCGAGCACCAGAAAAGTGAAAGGCACACTGCATTGGGTTTCCATACAGCATGCTATCAAAGCGGAAGTTCGAGAGTATGACCGTTTATTTCTGGAGGAAGCTCCCGATACCCACGAGGATAAAAACTTTATGGAATTTGTCAATCCCAATTCACTAAAAGTAATCAAGGAAGCGTATTTGGAGCCATATCTAAAGAGTGCCACAATGAACGATAAGTTTCAGTTTCAGCGCTTGGGCTACTTTACTTTAGATAAATATAGCACTGTTGATAAGCTGGTATTTAACAAAACGGTCGGTTTGCGGGATTCTTGGGCGAAACAGAATCCCGCTCCTGCCCCAGAAACCAAAGAGCCCGCGAAGCAGGAAGTAAATCCTGGTGGACAGGATCAAAGTCAAAGAAGTGCGTTGAATGAAATTCAGAAAATCGCCAAAAAATATACCAACCTATCCGGCGAAAAGCTCACAGACGCCAGAGGAGATATAGTGCGTTTGGCTGAAGAAGTGAGTTATGAGGATCTGGAACCACTATTTCAAACAGCCGCAAAAAAAGTAGGAACCCGGATCGGTGCGATGATCACTTTAGGAGTTTTGCTAAAGAAAGGTCAGGAGAGAAATCCCGCGATCGAAGCTTTTATTGAAGCTGCTTTAACGAATGAAAATGAGGAACTTGTGAAAGAGGCGAAGGAAGTCGACAGACAAGAGCTATCGGGAAGAGGGGAACGCTCTTAAAAATTTTAGTTGGCACGTGCAATCAACCGAATCCACACATAGTTTTTTTATGCGCTAACATATTTCAAATATTAAATAAAAAGCATTTCAGGAATTTTTCCAGTGCCATCTAGGCGATCGGGTTTCTCCTGAAAATTCAGAATCAAAGTAACTGATCCTCAACAATATCAATGAGAGTTTGATCTTCTATGCAAAACTTTCGTCAGGTTTTTTACCCAGAAATAGGGATTTATCAAGCAGTTTGGGGAAAATATTCAGAATGGGTTGACAGCGGGTTATAAACAATTAAATCCCACATACAGAGAAAATTGATAAGGTAGGATCACTTGTCCTAAAAATTCAGCTAGGCTGGCAGCTTGGAATTATAACTGGCCAAGAGAATGTTCATTCGTCGATCACTTGGCACTTACCCCATTCTTCCAAATCGTATTACAATGGCAACTCATGATTCCATAGGTATGAATTTTGCAAATCTTGGAGACATCTATCTTTGCAATTTTTCATGAATAAGGTTAAATCATTTGGTAAGTTGATCAAGCAATCGTTCCTGAAATGGAAGGAACGAGAACCGTTCAATAACAGTATTTTGATTTCCTATTACACCATCTTCTCTCTGCCTGGGTTATTAGTAATCATCATTAATATTGGCGGATACTTCTATGATGAGAAGCAACTTACGACTCAACTTACTGCTCAGATTCAGGACACGATTGGAGGCGACACGGCAGAATCCATTGAGTCAATCATTAAAAAGGCAAGTGAAAGTAAAGAAACTGTATTGTCATCCATACTTGGAATTGCAACACTTCTCTTTGGTGCCACAGGTGTTTTCTACCAAATCCAGCAGATGTTTAATAAAATCTGGGAAGTAAAACCGATGGTTAAAACAAAGCAAAAGATTCTGGAATTGATTCGGGACCGGCTCTTTTCGTTTGGCTTGATCATCGTCATAGGGTTTTTGTTGCTAGTCTCGCTTGCCTTATCAGCCGGGTTAAGTGCTTTCAGCGTGTGGTTCTCAGATCGTATGTCAATAGGCTTAACTTTCTTATTTGGCATTCTTGACATTGGGGTGTCGCTTGCTGTCATCAGCTTTTTGTTTGCTGCCATGTATAAATTTCTGCCTGATGCAAAAATTACGTGGAAGGACGTTTGGCCAGGTGCTATTTTGACTGGTGCATTATTTGTTTTAGCCAAGTTTGCATTGGGGATTTATTTTGGAAAGAGCGAACCAGGTTCTGTATACGGTGCGGCTGGGTCTATTATTTTAATCATGCTCTGGGTTTCATATTCCGGAATGATTGTCTTATTCGGAGCTGAATTTACTCGAGAATATAGTGCTTCAAAAGGAAAAAAAGTTGTGCCGAGTTCTTTTGCTGCCAGTTCCTAAAGTAAGAAGTATGACCTCAAGAAAGGAGAAGTTCTAGGTCATCTTTGGATCAATATCCAAACAAGTAGATCAAGCTGATGCTAAAAAGAAGACTTTTTTGCAAAAGCTGTTTGGCAAAACCTAAAAAGATAATCAAAAGAAAAAGAATAGCGAAAAAATTAAAACTGAAGGTTAACCTAACGTATGCAATATGATTTGGACACTTATAATTTTACTCGTAATCATCACAGTCAGTATAATAGCCCCTGTTATCTTAAAGGCCAAGATCAATGCAGCCTTTAGTAAAATGGAGGGCTATATCGGACATACCGATAAACTGAATATTAACCTTTTTAATAGCAATATCAGTTTGCGAAATGTAGCAATGCGCGAGGTGGGAAGTGCAGAACAAGACAAACCCCTACTCTATGTGCCTATCATTACTATTTTCTTCCAATGGAAGTCACTCTTCAAAAAGATCCTCAATCTAAAAATTATAGTGGATAAACCGCGGTTGCGCTTTGTTGAGGATCAACCTGCACCTAAAACCTTTAAGGATTCTAACGGTCCCAAAAAAATTCCTAACCTGAAGAATTCGATTGAAAAATTAACACCTTTTAAAGTGAGTGTTGAAGTTAGGGAGTTTGAAATTCAATATGTAGATCCCTACACTCATCCTGTTAGGGATGTGACTGTTCATAATATGAACCTCAAGATCAATGACTTTAGCAATCGCTCCAATCTAAGTGAATCAAGCTGCATAAGCTGTACTTTTCAGTTGTATGAGGGTTCAGGTGAAGTGAATGTTATCATTCGTCCCCTAGCTCCTAATTTGACTTTATTTTTAGATATGGAAATGAAGTCTATAAATCTGGTTTTGCTGAATGATCTTTTCAGAGTTTATGGAAAAGTTGACCTTCATACAGGCATGCTGGATTTATTCAGTGAAGTAGCAGTTAAAGAAAATTCTTTTAAAGGATATATTAAACCTATGATCCGCAATTTGGAATTTATTAGCAGGGCGGATCGGACAGACCCTATCTTCCAAAAGATCTGGGAAAGAATTTTAGCCGGTGTTTTTACATTTTTGGCAAATAAACGTGACGATCAAGTAGTAACTATAGTTCCCATTGAAGGCCGCTTGGATGACCCGATAGTTCATGTAGGAGCAGCCATCATGGGAGTTATCCAAAATGCTTTCATCAAATCAATGACGCCTTCTTTTGAAAAAATAGTCAATGTCAAAACGGTCATGGAGTTTGCAAAATCAGGTACAAAAGGTATGATTCGGAATTTTTTGATTTCGAGATTTAAAGGCTCAAAAAACTAGTTTGGGAAAACAATCAAGGCGAACGCTAAGCTCTTTAAAAGCTTCATCTGATGTCTTTTTAATGCTTCTTTAAATTCATTTTCAAAAGGGTTTGGAGGCATTCCAAATCTTTTTGAGGTTGAATTATATCCACAAACTGAGGAATTTAAAAGACATTTTTTTGATAAAATAAATTGTCCTAGACGGGCAAAAAAAGAAATTTTAATTTATTCACACGCGACTAGGAAGGATACAACCAATTCTATGATCAAAATGTAATTGAAACCATACTTGGAATATTTTTAGCAGTTTTTGAGGTCTTTTCACTTTAATCTGTAAACCATGTTAGACAAAGACCAACAAAAAATTGACAACCCAAAAATCGATGATCTCTTCATGAATACTGAAGATTGTAGCGGGGAAGCCCATAGTACGAATACCGGACTGCGAATCAACGATGATCAAAACTCACTTTTAGCGGGAGAACGCGGGCCTACGTTATTGGAAGATTTTCACTTCCGTGAAAAAATGACACACTTCGATCATGAGCGGATTCCTGAGCGAGTAGTACATGCTCGTGGTTCAGGTGCACATGGATATTTTGAATCTTATGGGGATTTTTCTGAATTCACAAAGGCAGGGTTTTTAGGAAAGGGAGGAAAGAAGACTCCCGTTTTTGCGAGATTTAGTACTGTAGCCGGCTCTAAAGGCTCTACAGATTTAGCTAGAGATGTCAGAGGATTCTCTGTGAAATTTTATACAGAAGAGGGAAATTACGATTTGGTAGGCAACAATATGCCTATATTCTTTATTCAGGACGCCATGAAATTTCCAGATCTTGTTCATGCCGTCAAACCAGAACCTCACAAAGAAATCCCTCAGGCTGCCTCAGCCCATGATACGTTCTGGGATTTTATATCACTCATGCCGGAGAGTATGCACATGATCATGTGGGTGATGAGTGATCGAGCATTGCCTAGAAGTTTGAGCATGATGGAAGGTTTTGGAGTACATACGTTTCGTTTTATTAATAAAAACAACGAGTCGCACTTTGTGAAATTTCACTGGAAACCTTTAGCTGGAACTCATTCTGTGACTTGGGATGAGGCGCAGAAGATTTCAGGGCAAGATTCTGACTTTCACCGAAGAGACCTATGGAATGCGATCGAAAGTGGAAACTTTCCAGAATGGGAGTTTGGAGTCCAGCTCGTTCCCGAAGCTGATGAACATAAATTCGATTTTGACCTTTTGGATCCTACTAAAATCATCCCTGAAGAATTGGTTCCTGTTCAACGTATCGGGAAAATAGTCCTTAATAGAAATCCAGACAATTTCTTTGCTGAAACTGAGCAGGTGGCATTTCATCCGGGCCATTTGGTACCGGGAATTGATTTTACAAATGACCCGCTCTTACAGGGAAGACTTTTCTCCTATACAGATACGCAGCTGTCGAGATTAGGCGGTCCAAATTTTAACGAGATTCCTATTAACCGACCGATTGCTCCGGTTCATAATAACCAACGAGGAGGAATCCATCGACAGACAATCAACAAAGGAGAAAGTAGCTATCATCCAAACAGTATCGGTGGCGGTTGTCCTTTTCAGGCAAAGATGTCAGACGGCGGATTTACTTCTTTTAATGAGAAAATTGACGGATATAAAATCCGCAAAAGAAGCAGCAGCTTTTTGGATCACTTCGGCCAGGCAAGATTATTTTTCGATAGTCAAACTGATGTGGAGCAGAAGCATATAATTGAAGCCCTCCGTTTTGAGCTCGGAAAAGTGACGCGAGTAGAAATCAGGGAGAGAATGGTGGGATTACTAACTTTTGTGAATGATGAGTTGGCAACTCAGGTTGCAAAGGGATTGGGCATAAAAAAGATCCAAAAGCCAAAAGAGCCACTAAATCACAGTTTTCCAGCTGACGCAAATCCATCTGAATATCAGCCTATTGAAGTTCCTTCTTCACTAAAGAAATCTGAAAAACTAAGTCTAATGGCATCACCAGGCAAAAACATTAAAGGCCGAAAGATTGCTGTTTTGGCTTGGGACGGCGTTGATTCAAGTTTGTTATCAAACTATCTTGACACGTTCAAAAAAGAAGGTGCTGATTCAGAAATAATCAGTTCACATGGAGGGTTTATCCAAAGTAATCAGGGAAATAAATCAATCAAAGTGGATCACAGTTTCTTAACCACTTCTTCTGTCCTTTACGATGCTGTAGTGGTAATAGGAGATTCCAATAAAAATGAGGAACCATCCATGGATGCGAACGCAATTCGATTTTTGGATGAATCTTATAAGCATTTCAAATTCATTGCAATCAATGGTGAAGGCCAAAATCTATGGAATTTAACGTATGCAGCTAAAAACTCTAATCCAAAAGGTGTACTCTTCGACCAAGAAGTAAAATCCTTCGTAGACGCAGTTGTTCAACATAGGATATGGGATAGAGAAGATGCTAAGAGCATTCCGGTATAAATTTTCGCGGGCAATCTCAGACTTGATTTTGCCCGCATTTTTTTTTGGCTTTGATTCTCATGTATTGAGAAATCTACTGACATTTCAGTTAGTACTTTGTTTGTGTTGAGCTGGCCTTTGAGATAGTTCGATTCTGTATCAAGTCTTTCCTTTCAGAAGTTTGCTAGTGGAAGTAAATATTTCACATAATCTGAAATTAAAAGCCACAAAAAAATAATTCGATCTTGCCAACCCGATTTAGTTGCAAAACAAATCAATTATCTTTTGTATTGGGAGGTAACCTTTCCGTATTTTGAATTCAGTTTTAAAACCGACACATGAAAGTATTAGTTATAGATATTGGTGGTTCAAATATCAAAATCCTGGCGACGGGTCAACCTGAGCGAATTAAAATCCCTTCAGGATCTGATTTTTCTCCAGAGGAAATGGTTTTCATGGTGAAAGAAAATGCCAAAAACTGGGAATATGAAGCCATTACAATGGGTTTTCCAGGTGTGGTGAAAAATAACAAGATCGTCAATGAGCCAAGAAATTTGGGAACAGGATGGACTAATTTTGACTTTGAAGCAGCATTTGGTTGTCCGATCAAGATCATCAACGATGCAGCGATGCAAGCATTAGGAAGCTATGAAGGCAAAAACCTCCTATTTCTCGGACTTGGTACCGGACTGGGAACAGCCCTAGTTTATCATAAATTGATCATTCCGATGGAAGCAGCACACCTACCGTATAAAAAAGGCACTTTTGAAACGCACATAAGTAAAGAATATCTTCAAAAATATGGTTCGGTGAAATGGCAAAAAAATGTCATGACAGTGATTGAAAATTTTTCCCATGCTTTTCAACCGGAAGACATTGTACTTGGCGGAGGAAATTCAAAATTAATAGATGAAATTCCCGAAGGATGTCGGCTTGGAACAAATCAGAATGCTTTCGTGGGTGGTTTCAGACTCTGGGAAGAGGATTATAAAATCTGATTTCTCTTTAATCAGGTTAATCCCACCTCGGTTCCAACCAAACTAAAGTGAACAGTAGCAGAATTCCGGTCAGGTAAATCCAGTCCGGAATTTTTTGTTTCTGGTTAACCGTACCAATTCCGGAATCACTCTGATTTTCGGATTTCAAAAAACCTATAATCATTCTAGATTGAAATATCTCGTTCATTTCTGCCTGAGGATATACATAAACCTCAAGCGAATCTCCCAAACTAATCCAACCCGTTTCTTTTGCAATATACTCTCCAATTGAAGTTTGTGGGTTAATTAAAGATGGACTCAGAAAAAGAGTGTCTGAACCCAGCAAAATTGAAGCTGCTGGTTCATTCTTCTGATTAAGCTGAAACTCCGATGGAAATCCTGAAAAAACCGGAGCATCCAATTCCCAGTTTTTCACTTCTGCAGGATACATGGCTCCCAGAATCTCATCCCAAATCCTGCCGTACAAAAGGCTGTCACCTGCTAGTGCGATTGGAAAAGTTGATTGTAGTAAGCTAAAACCAATTTGACTATTCCCCACTTGTTCAATAGCAACAGCCTCTTCCAAAAGCAGGTTTTTTCCAAATCCTGATTCAAAACGAAAGGGAAAAGCTTCGCCTCCATTTTCCAAAACCCTGCTCTCCCGTGTCCCCGATTGGAGAATCGAAAAATCTGTTTTTAATACCTTATTTATTGACCTAACTGAATTCTCCGGTCCATTGGATTGGATAAATAGAACCTGCGAGCCTTTGGCAATTGCCTCTTTTACAACGTTGCCAGAGACTTGCGAAGGTTCAGTGATCAATACCTCAAGGGTGTCTTGGCTGATTCCTAAAGTTTGAATTCTGGTGTTTCTGGAAATTTGAATTTCCTCGCTAACCAATTCTCCTTGACTCCGGAGATATTGACTTAGAAAACGTGTTTCCAAATCAGGAAAACTGAAGTACAAACTGTATTTTTTCGGTTGAGTCGCTTTGGTAAAAAATAGTATTTCTTCTTTCTGAACTTTGTTCAAGCTTAAAGAAAGTAGGTTTCTTCCTTCTACTTTTGCTGCAAAATTCAATTCAAAATCATTGTTTCCGGGCTCCAAAGTGATTTGATCTAGAATTTCCTCTCCCAGTTGGATAGAGATTTCAGTTAGTTGATCCACCTGAATTTTCCCTCGGATTTTTTGTATTTCTCCTTTCCGGAGAATTCCTTTCCACTGCAAAAATTGGAATTCCCCATACTCGTTTTCGGGAATCCATTTCACCTGACGGTCATTGATCTGATGAAGTTGCTCCGGAGAATAAGCCGTACCCACAAGATAAATCGGGTTGGATTCAGTTTCCAATTGATCAATGGTTCTCGCCTTTTCAATACCTAAAGAATCTTTCCAAAATTGGATTCTCTCTTTTTTCATTTCCTTCGGAAATACTAAGGTTGCCTCAGTGGTTTTGGTCACATCCCAAAAAGGCTGAAAAATCAAGGCTATCAGAAAAAAGCTTAAAACCGTGTTTAAGCAGATTCTGAGTAGTTTCCTATTTGTTGAAAGACTCGTCTTCCACGTTTTATATCCTACATATCCTAGCAGGAACAGAATAATTCCCGCAAGAAAAAGGGCCAATGTCCACGAAATTTCAGGTTGAAATGGAATCATTTGAGGCTTTTCCAGAAGGCTTTTTGCAAATCTTGCTGCGGCAGATAAGAAGCATTCAGAGTTTTAGAATTGATTAAAAAAGGATAAAGCTTTTTCCTCAACTCATTCGCATCCTCAGCTTCCAGCGTACCGGAGGCTATTTTTTGAACCGATAAAAGAACAGACCAATCCTCCAATCCTGAGTATTGCATTCGTTGAGTCCAAAGTTTACCGAAATCCTGAATTGTTTTTTGATCAGCCTGCGAAAGACTTTCCTGCTGAATAATCCCCAGAATCCTTCCTGCCAGCGGAGCCAATTGTTGATTAATCGCAGATTGCTCTTTTTGAATTTGCTGTTCCAAATCTTTCAATTCTCCTGTCAATCGCTTTTCATCTTCTCGGATTGGAGGCGGATCAAATCCTGTCCTCTTTACATATACTCTTGATTTCTGCTGAACAGATTTAAGTAATTCAAGCGCTT
Source organism: Algoriphagus sp. (assembly GCA_046597285.1). Classification (GTDB taxonomy): domain Bacteria; phylum Bacteroidota; class Bacteroidia; order Cytophagales; family Cyclobacteriaceae; genus Algoriphagus. Next base: position 26,841 of record JBKJKX010000032.1, read on the forward strand.
TGTATTGAAAAGGAATAGCTTTCTCCGGTTCAAAAAGTCGCAAATGAAGCTCAGATTTCCACATTTGCTCCAATGCCATTTTTAGAATTCCTTTCGTCGAGCCTTCAAAAAAAGTATTCATTTCTTCCGATTCATGGTTGTGCAGAAATGCATCCAAGATACTTCCCAAGCCATCGCTGTTTTCGCTTTGCCCTTCTTCTTCGTGCGCATGTTCTGACTCAATTTGAGCGCCGGACTGAATCTCCCCTTCACCTTCATGCTCACGTACCTGATCATGCTTGTGCTCAAACCCTTCAAGAATATTTCCGGAATGTCCGCCTTCAACGCTTCCTCCTCCGGCTCCACTTTCAAATTCCTCTCCCAAATATTGGCCGTAGCGCAGTCTGAGCAATTTTTGATCGTAGCCAATTTCATTGGAGGTAGAATTGTAAACTTGTTTTTTAAGTCCTTTCTTTTGCCCAATCAACTTCTCTGTGTCAATGATGATCTGCCGTTGACTACGAAAGTATTCCGGCAACACGTGAATAGCCATTCCTGCAAGTTGGGCTTCCGATACTTCCGTTGAATCCAGGTATTTGAGGAAATAAGTATCCGATCGGGAGAAATTCGGTTCCGGAGATTTGTTGTCCAAAGCTGCCCAATAGTAATAAAGCTCATCGCCTTGCTTAAAATCCAGCGCCTTCAAATTCAAAACTGACCGAAGTTCAGAACTTTTAAAATTCTGTTTATCGATAGGAATTCTGTTCTCTCTGAATTTGAAATTTTCTCCTGAGCCTCTGGCCAAAGTGGCTACTAAGTAAACCTGATTAACCAGAAAATCATCCGATACTTTTGCAGCAACATCCAGAAGTTTGGGATCGTCTTTTAAATGATATTTATAGATTTCTTTTTCGGTTGGTGCGATTACCGGCGACTGATCCAAGATAGCTTCCATCGGGAAAAATCCAGAGTCAAATACCAATTTACCCTTTTGAATAGCCTGAATCGCGTAAATTCCTGATCCTGATATTTTCTCTTTCAATAAAAATTGATTGGAATCATCGGTAAAATCAAGACGCTCTCCCTCTGAATTAACAAGCTGGACTTGAATGTTTTCAGAGTTGGAAAATTCCAATTTCCAATTAATTACCGAACCGATTATAGCTCTTATTTCAAAGCCTTCTTGAGACTGAGGCTTAATTCCTGTGTAAGATGGGGAAAGAATCGTGACCTTAATTTCCTGAAGAAGAACCTGCTTTTCTTCTGATTTTTCCTCTGTATCTAAAGTTAAAACTGAGTTTTCTGATCGTTCTCCATTATGCCTCCAATCCAGTGTTTTCAGTCCGAAAACACTGAAGGAAATCAAAAATGCCAGAAAGAACGGAAAGAGTTTTTTGTGAAAGATCAAGGTTTGCTCACCTCTGAATTTCGAATTTACCCGCTCCCATTGAAGCGTTTCGATCAAGTTTTTATCTTTCTTTTCTCCCAGTTCAAGGCTAAACTCCAATTCCGGAAACTTCTCATGCAAAAGCTGAATTGCCTGTTTTCTATAGTCTTTGAAAACTCCCAGAAAAAATGCTGAAATACCCAAACCCAAGAAAAAGAAAATCAAAAACACCCAACTTGATACTTCAAAACCTAACAGAATAACTGATGGAACTGCAGCGATCAAAAATGCTTTAAGCAAGGCATTTATCTTGAATTGTTGCTGAACAAAGGCGATATGTTTTTCCAGCTTGTTCAAATTCCTCGTTCCTGCGATAAAATTCTTTCCACTGCAAATGATAACACTAAAAGGACCAATAGAATTGTCTGAATATTTCCTTGAACTCCTGCTTTTTCAGGATCGGAAATCAGAAATCTAGATTGAAGCTGAGTTTGGCTGATGGTCATTTCTTTTCTTTTCAAACCAAAGTGAAGCAGTAGGTTCTCCAATATCAGTTCCGGTAGTTTCCCGCTTTGAATCAAATCAGATTGAGAGGAATCGATCGAATCCGTAAGTCCGACAACATTCCTATGTCTTGATAAGCTTTGAATACTTGTAATGAAATAAAGCTTTTCTGAATCGACTGAATCAGGATAGTGGTTTACAAAAATAAGTGTGGCTTCTTCAGGATTTTCAACAACCGAAAATTCAAGCGGATAAACTTCGGAAATTGCTGCTGTAGACGCTTCCAAATAGGCTTGCTCTGAATCCTTCAGATTGGCATCAAAATAGAATATCTTTTCTCCTTCCCAGACAGCTTTTGCAGAGGGATTTGGACTTTGGTCAGCCAAGACAAAAAAACCATCTCCACTCACAAAACCAAAGTTTCCTGAGCCTGATCGAATAAATTCACTCACTTCATTTTCACCCTGATTTTCAGATAAAAAAAGAATTGGCTGCACCGGACTAAACAGAAAATCAGCTGAAGCTAACCGGTCAGAATTTGACAAATACACGCTTAATTTTTCTGTGTTCTCAGGTAACCCATCTAAAGATTCTTGAATCTTATCAACTTGATATTGAACATTTTGATTTAAATCATCTAAACTTTCAATCTCGGTTAAATCTTCATCAGCTAACAAGACTTTTTCTCCTTTCTCCAAGGCTTGTTCCAGTTCAAATCTGAATTCTTCGAATACCTTGTTATCCGGTTGAACAAGGTGAATCACTTCCCCGGTTTCATTCGTTTCCAATCCTTTTACAAGCAATTGAGCCAACAGGAATACCACTACTAAAATCATCAGCATCCTTAAAATCAGGATTAAAAGATGGTCAATCCGGATAGACTTGGAAGATTGATTATCCTGCTCTTGCAACCAATGCATAGCCGCCCATGATACCAACTTTCCTTTTTTGCCATTCCATAATTGGATCAAAACCGGAACGCTGAGACCCAGCAAACCCCAAAGCAATATGGGCTGCAAGAATTCCATCAGTATAGGGTGCGTTGGGACAAAAATCTATTGATCAATTCCGAGATTGACTCTTGCAAACTTACCCGAAAGAGATGGACTTGTGGCATTTTCAAAGCTTCTTCAAGACCTGATAAATAGCTCTGAATGGCTGCGTTGTATGTTTTTTGGACAATCGCTCCATCCAAAGTAACCACCCGATCGCTTTCCAGATCTTTGAATCTGAAACTTCCTTTCATTTCGAATTCCACTTCCTGCTTTCCCAAAATCTGGAAAAGCACAATTTCTTTCTTGGGATGACGCATCTGTTCTACAATATCCATCCACTCGCTGTCCTGCTGGAGAAAATCAGAAACCAAAATGATCAGTTCCTTTTGCTTGGTTTTGAGGGCAGGAAATGATTGTTTTGGAACCGGCCAGGAACCTGAAGCTTTTTCGGTTTCAAGATGATAAAGGATTTTCTGAAAGGCCTTTGGAGACGGCCCAACTTTTTGCTCAAGCTGGCCATTTTGAAAAGTAAAAAATGAAAGCGAATCTCCTTGCTGATGTGCCAGATAAGCCAAAGATGCGAGGAGATTGTTAGCATAATCCAATCTTTTCACGCCATCCTCTTCATAGTTCATCGAGCCGGATAGATCCAGCATCAGACTTACGTTCAGATGACTTTCCGACTGAGATTCCTTAATCATGTGTTTTCCCGACTTGGAAAAGTATTTCCAATCGATCCGCTTTGGATCATCTCCGGGTTCATAATAGCGATATTGCTCAAATTCGCTACCCGTCCCGACTCTTTTCCCAAGGTGAATGCCATGCTTCAGCTCTTCGCTGATGATTTTGGCGGCCAGTCTCAGGTTGTTGAGTTTGATGATTTCGATCGTCTTAGCTTGCATTTACCGGGATAGCGTCGAGAATTTTGGAGATAATCGAATCGGGCATTACGTTTTCTGCTTCTGCCCTGAAATGAAGTGAAAGTCTGTGACGAAGAACCGGAAAAGCCAAGGTTTTGATGTCTTCGGGAATGACAGAATAGCGGCCTTTGACCAATGCACGGGCTTTGGCACAAAGAATCAAAGCTTGTCCGGCACGAGTTCCGGCTCCCCATTCTACATATTCTTTTACTGCCTGCACGGGAGAAGTATCTGGTCGGCTTGCTCGCACGAGTCGATTGATGTATTGCAGCAAACCCGAATCAATGTGAACTTGTCTCGTCAGCGTCTGAAGTTGTTTGATATCTTTCGCAGAAAATACAATCTGTGGATCCGCTTTATAGGTTCCGGTTGTTTTTTCCAACACTTCCAATTCCTCTTTTTCCGAAGGGTAACCAAGTTTGATATAAAGCAAAAAGCGATCGAGTTGGGCCTCAGGAAGCGGATAAGTTCCTGCTTGTTCGATTGGGTTTTGCGTGGCAATGATTAAAAAAGGATCCGGAAGCGGGTGATGCTGGCCACCATAGGTCACAGATTTCTCCTGCATTGCCTCGAGCAAAGCAGCTTGTGTTTTGGGAGGAGTTCGGTTGATCTCATCCGCCAAAACCATATTGGCGAAGATCGGTCCTCGATTAAACTGGAAAAACTTCTTTCCTGTCTCATGATCCTCTTCCAAAATCTCTGTTCCAAGAATATCTCCCGGCATCAAATCCGGCGTGAATTGAATCCGTTTAAACTGGAGATCCATCACCTCTGAAAGGGATTTTACCATCAGCGTTTTCGCCAGACCCGGCACCCCTTCAAGCAAGCAGTGACCACCTGCAAGAAGCGTAATAATGACCTCATCGATCACTTCTTCCTGTCCAATGATGACTTTGGAAATCTCTTTTTTCAGTAAAGAAATATTAGCTACAAGGGCTTGATAAACTGCTGATTCTGTATTTTCCAAAATAATTAAGTTAAAGCATATACGACGATATTAACTCCGAATTTGGTGTTGTCTTCTTTGAGAAATCTCTTATTTCTGAAATCATAATCCCACTCACAGCCATAATCTTTGTTGCTGTAAAGAACGCCTATTCGACCGTTTACGATTATAGCTTTCAGGTAATCATGAACCAGGTCATCTCCCCAGCCATTCAACTCAAAAGAGGTAGCAGGCGGACCGTCCTCAAATTCAAAGAAGGATTTATAAATCCGGTGGTTATTTGGGATTTTTTGCAAGGCTTCTGCCCCGAATGTTTTAGCCATTTCTGCTTCAAAAGATTTGGCAAACAGGCCGTCGATGTCATGATTGCAATCATCCGCAAAGACGAATCCACCGTTTTGGACATACGTCTTGAAGTTTGTCCTTTCCTGAGTGGAGAACTCTACTAGTTTATGCCCACTGAGATAGCAAAATGGGCTTTTGAAAATTTCAGAACTGCTTAATTCTACAATTTTTTCTTTCTCGTCGATAGGAATTGTAGTGTATTCCACAAGGGAATTAAGCAGATTTGAAGGCATGCGCTGATCCGTATCCCAATTGCCGGAATTGTACTTAAGGCGAGTGAAGAAAAAGGGAGACATGCAGTTATCAGTTGTCAGTGATCAGTTAGCGAAAAACAGAGAGCAGTTCCCAGAATGCAGTATACAGATTCAAACTGCATCCTGAAAACTGAAAACTGCCTACTGAATTAAACGGCGTCCGATAAACTCGTGAAGGTAAAATCACGGATTTTCATCGCTGGAATCATATTTCCTCCTACGCGCTGAGGTTTGCCTAATGCCTCAATATTATTGAGCATGATGATTGGGCTTTCGTTGAATCGGAAGTTTTTTACCGGGAATTTGATCTGACCATCCTCAATGTAGAACGTACCGTCTCTTGTCAAACCGGTGTAAAGCAAGGTTTGCGGATCGACAGCTCTGATGTACCAGAATCTAGTTACCAAAACTCCTCTTTCCGTACTCTTGATCATATCTGAAATAGATTGATCGCCACCTTCGATGATTACTCCGCCAGGTCTGCCAACAGGAGTTACTCCTTGTTTTGCTGCCCAATAGCGGGAATAGAACATGTTTTTCACCACTCCATTCTCTACCCAGCTTGTCTTTTTTCTTGGAAAACCTTCGTTTGTCCAGGGAGCAGACGGGATTTCAGGATGAGTTGGGTCTGAGTAGATATTGACTCTTTCGTCGAAAAGCTTTTCTCCCAATCGAGTTCCTCCTCCTTTTTTACTCAAAAAACTTCTGCCTTCATCTGCACTTCTAGCATCCATGCCAAAAGTCAATAAACGCATTAAGTCAAAAGCTGCAGTTGGCTCAAGAATAACGGTGTATTTTCCGGGCTCAATTGCTTGCGCATTCATAGAAGCCTGGGCTTTTTGCATGGCAAGAGTTGTCACTTCTCTGGATTTGAGCAAGCTTGCATCGTTAAAGTCTCTGCTTGAATAGCCGGAACCTGTTCCGTCAGCAGTCCTTACTGTCACGGAGAAATCTACCGAAGTGCTCTTATTGTAACCAAACATTCCTTTGCTATTTCCCATAGCCGAAAAGCCTGAGAAATCTTCCAGATATCCGGCAGCTGTCAGGTTCTTTTCTCCGCTCGGGGTGATACTGTCATAGGCAACTTGAGCTCTGTATTCAGGATTGATTTTGTCAGTCGCTTCCACGAAAGTCTTGGAATCAATGTATTGCTGAGCACCTAGCATCGGCATATACTCTGGATTTTCCGGAGCCAATTGTGCGATTTCCTCCGCCCTAGCTACAGCCCTTCGCAGTGATTCGTCGTCCAACTCATTCACACTTGCAGATCCTGACCGCTTTCCATACACCGAAGTGATGTTCAGCGTCATTTCGTTCGTTTCTCCGCTTGTATTGACTGTATTTCTTGCGTACCGTATATTTCCGGTTCTGCCTCCGGATATAGAAACTGACGTCTCGTCTGCTTTGGCATACGAAAGGACCTTGTCTATGATTTGTTTCGCTTCTTCTTTTGTTAAAATGGCCATGTTTCTGGAGTTAATGGTTAAATTT
>JBKJKX010000048.1:0-16360 GCA_046597285.1 Algoriphagus sp.
GCTTACAATAAAACTTTCAGAATGCTGGAAGAGTCCCTCGAACTCTCCGGAGTTGAGATTCATGGACATAGAGAAGCTATTCAAACTACCACCTCTGTTTCGTCACTTTACGGAGAGGCACTACTGGAAACACGCGGAGAAAACCTGGGAGAAAGCCTGAAACGAATTGCCGGGGTGACAACTTTTTCAACAGGTAATAGCATTTCCAAACCCGTAATTCACGGAATGCACAGCAATCGAATCATGATTCTGAACAATGGAATCCGACTCGAAGGTCAACAATGGGGAGCCGAACATGCACCAGAAATCGATCCTTTCATAGCGGACGAAATCACTGTGATCAAAGGCGCTGAAACTGTCAGATTCGGTCCTGAAGCCATGGGAGGCGTGATCATGGTGACACCTGCCGCACTTCCAACAAAAAAGCAGAGCCTGACCAATATCCATTTGCTGGGTGGAACAAACGGTCAAATGGGAAATATTTCTGCAACTCATTCTTCCGGTTCGGATAAAATAAATGGGCTAGGTTACAGAGTTCAGGGATCTGCAAAAAGAGCAGGAAATATCCATTCTCCGGATTACTCCCAAGGGAATACAGGCTTAAGTGAATACAGCTCTTCGGCTGCTGTGGGATATAGCAGTGATAAACTTGGAATTGAAACTTATTACAGCTTTTTCAATACCACGTTGGGAATATTGAAGGATGCACATACCGGAAATCTTTCAGATTTGGAGAACATTATTGCTAACGGAAAACCATTTTCAAATCCTGGTTTTACCTATGAGATCACCAATCCAAAGCAGGTAGTATCCCATCATTTGGCAAAGCTGAAATCACATTACCACTTGTCTGATAGTTGGAAGTTGAATTTTCAATATGGCTTTCAATTGAATAATCGCATGGAATACGATAAACGTAGAGGCGACCTCAATGAGCGACCAAGTCTCGACCTGCAGCTTTACACCAATACAATCGATCTGTTTGTTGACCATACACATATAAATGAATTCAGCGGTACCTGGGGAATAAACTTAATTCAACAAGCAAACACCAACATTCCAGGAACCGGCGTCACTCCTTTGATTCCAAATTATGACATGCTGAATGCCGGAATATATATGATGGAGAAGTATTCCAAGGGACCTTTGGAATTGGAAGCGGGTCTTCGATTTGATATCCGAAATCTTACTACTGCCCGATATAATCAATCCCAACTTCAGGAGTCAAACTTGGATTATAAAAATTTCTCAGCATTTCTGGGAGGGCTCTATCAGATTAGCCCAAGAGTAACTTTTAGCTCCAATCTCGGCTCGGCTTGGAGACCTCCAAATGTGAATGAGCTTTTCAGCCAAGGTCTTCATCATGGAGCGGCAGCTGTAGAAATAGGTGATGCAAATCTTGATTCTGAAAAGTCATTCAAATGGGTCAATGAACTTACCTACGATGGAGAAAATACCCATCTGGAATTTACTGCCTATGCAAATCAGATCCAGAATTATATCTATCTAAATCCAACCGGAGATACTTATGTCAGCCTCAGGGGTACATTCAATGTCTATGAATACCTTCAGGCAGATGCCTTTTTCTATGGTTTTGACGCTTCTGGAAGCTATGACTTTACGGACAAAATAAGTGCTTATGCCAAAGGGTCCATCATCCGGGCTAAGAATACAGAAGCGAATAACTATTTCCCTTTCATCCCTTCAGACAGAATGGATTGGGGAATGGCTTTTGAGTTTGGTAAAAAGCAACAAACCAACAAACTAACACTAAGCAATATGCTGGTGGCAAGACAAAAACGTGAGCCTGATTTTGACCTCGCTCCTGCTCCTCCCGGATATTCCCTAATCAATCTGGGATATCAACGACAATTCCTAATTGGCAATGATAAGCTCAACATGGGGATTCAAATACAGAACCTTCTCAATTCTTCGTACAAAGAATATATGAATCGATTCCGCTATTTCACCGATGATATTGGAAGAAACATTTTGTTAAAAATCAATTATCAATTCTAACAATCCAACTATGTACACTTTTAAAAAACTCCCATTCTACGCAATTGCTATAGTAGCTTTTGCTTTTGCTTCCTGCGAAAGTGAAGACCCGGTCATCGAAAACGAAGAAGAAGTGATTACAGATGTGACTCTTTCTTTCACTGAGCTTAATGCTTCAGGTACTCCTGTCGGAACCAAGGTTTCATTCAAAGCATCCGACCCTCAGGGAATAGTATTAGGAACTGCCCCAACGATCGAAACTGTAAGATTGACCAAAGGAAAGAATTACCGAATGGAAATCACTGTTTCCAATGCGATCGCAAATGAGGATATCACAGCGGAGATCCTAGCTGAAGGTGATGAGCACCAATTCTATTTTCTGGGGACTGCCTTCGTCGGTTCACCACCTTTAAGCATTGTTTATGACGATCCAAGCGGAGAATTAATTGGCCTAAGAACAAAGGTAGCTGTAGCAGCTTCTCCCGGATTTAATAATGCGATCATGAGAGTAATCCTTCGACATGACCTCAATAAGGGCTTTGCAGGAGCCAACAATCCCAATTTTCAGAACTTTGAGCAGGCTGGCGGTGAGTCTGATTTGGATATTGATTTCCCTCTTGTTATTAATTGAGTTTATCAACTAGATAATAGAAAAGGCAGCCGATTTGGCTGCCTTTTTTTATTCAGTAAAAATCAATTTTTCCAGATCGTAAACTGTAAACAGTTTATCAATAGAATTTAAAATATTTTAGAAATGCTGGATTTATGATTTCTTCGGTCTTCCAGCATTTTTCTTTTCAATAACTCTTTCCACAAACCGCAATTTTACTTGGGTCAAAACTTGCCTCTCTTGATAAATTCCCTCCGACATTACCGGAAACGAGGATCACGCCATAATCAGGGCCATCGTTGGCCAAGTGAACTTTAACATGACCGTCAAAGGCTTTCATCGCTTCGAAATCCAAAATAGATCCATCAGAAAGCTGATCCAAAACAGTGACATTTTTCAAATCCTTTGCAGTAATTGAATTGAGTACATAAGCAATCGGAGCATCTGCCTCGTCGTAACCTCCAAAATGTAGATGCGCAGGAAATACATATCCGTCAGCGCTTTTGGCCCCATCCAACTGAATGATGAATTCAAGATCCCCGCTCGTCAATTCATTTACAGTCAGATTTCCGGAATAGTTGAAGTCACTGGATTTAAATAAATCGAACTCTAGTTTTTGACCGGTATATTAATCAGGCTCCTGCTCAGAGCAAGACCAAAATCCCAAAGAGATAATCAGTCCAAAAAGTAACTTTTTCATAGTTGGCAGGTTTTGTGAATCATAACGAAAAGGTTTTGATCCTGTTCAATTCTTCCTAAAATTATCAATTCAACTGACAAAACAGCGGACTTGTATCACACAAAATCTTTTTTGTAAAAAATATTCATGAAGGAATTTGCAGAGCTGATTACCCGACTCGATCAATCCAACAAAACTTCGGATAAACTCGAAGCTTTGGGCGAGTTCTTTTCCAAAGCTGCTGACTCCGATAAAGTCTGGGCAATTGCTATTTTCACACATCGGCGACCTAAGCGGCAAGTTTCGACACGACAACTTCGAGAGTGGTGTCAGGAAATGGCTGGTGTTCCTGATTGGTTGTTTGACGAATGCTACCAAAGTGTCGGCGATCTGGCAGAGACCATCTCACTTTTGCTGCCGCTTCCAACGTTGACAGCTGACAAAAATCTATCCGAATGGATCAACTTCCTTTTTCAACTGGAAAAACTGGATGACCAAACTAAAAAATCACAAATTCTGGAAGCATGGTCGCAATTGAATCAAACCGAACGGTTCATTTTTAATAAAATCATCACAGGTGGATTCAGGATCGGTGTCAGTCAGAATCTGATTACGCAAGCATTAGCAACCCATCTTAGCCGAGACAAATCCTCCATCGCTCATGCCCTGATGGGAAATTGGAATCCTGAGCACATCAGCTTCTCCGCTCTTTTCGATCAGGGTGAAAGCAATCAGGATATTTCTAAACCATATCCATTCTTTCTTGCTCACCCTTTGGAGAAAGGTCCTGAAGAAATGGGCCAACCCGATGATTGGCAAGTGGAATGGAAATGGGACGGAATCCGAGGACAGCTGATTCGTCGGTCGGGAGAAACATTTATCTGGAGCCGAGGGGAAGAATTAGTCAATGAGAAATTTCCGGAGCTCATGGATTTGGGAAATTCTCTTCCCGATGGAACGGTGCTTGATGGAGAAATTATCACATTCCAAAATGGAAAACCCCTTCCTTTTGGACTCTTGCAAACCCGGATTGGGAGAAAAAATCTGAGTAAAAAAATACTCACCGAGGCTCCCGTCAGTCTTTTGGTGTATGATATTTTAGAATTTCAGGGAAAAGATATCCGAGCAATGGGCTTGAGACACAGGCGAGCAATACTGGAAAATCTTTTCGCCCAAACCACACACCCAAATCTTGAGATTTCCCAGACGATCAATTTTAGCACTTGGTCAGAATACACGGAAATCCGAAAAAATTCTCGGTCGGAACTCGCTGAAGGTCTTATGCTAAAACACATGGATTCTTCCTATGAAACTGGGAGAAAGCGGGGAAGTTGGTGGAAATGGAAGATCGAACCACTGACCATTGATGGAGTGATGATTTACGCTCAGAAAGGTCATGGCCGAAGGGCAGACCTTTATAGCGATTATACTTTTGCAGTTTGGGATGGAGATTTATTAGTCCCATTTGCGAAAGCCTATTCCGGATTGACCGATGCGGAGATGCAGCAAGTCGATGCTTTTGTGAAGAAGAATACCAAAGAGCGCTTTGGTCCGGTGAGAACGGTTAAACCTGAATTGGTTTTTGAGATTGCTTTCGAAGGAATTCAGGACAGTCCCCGTCACAAAAGTGGAATTGCACTTCGATTTCCCCGAATATTGCGATGGAGAAAAGATAAAGCTGTCAGGGAAGCGAATACCTTGCAGGACTTGAAAGAGCTGCTAAAACAATATGGAGGATAGATTGGCAATTGGAAAAGCCTATTTCGAGCGAAAAGGCTGGAAACCTTTTCCTTTTCAGCTCGAAACTTGGAATGACTACCTCGATGGAAAATCAGGGCTTTTGAATGCTCCTACTGGTTCGGGAAAGACCTTTGCACTTTGGTTTCCGGTGCTGATGGAATATATTCTCAAAAATCCTGATAATTGGCAACGTCCAAAATCGAATGGTATTCAACTTATTTGGGTGACTCCGTTACGCGCTTTAGCTCAAGATATTCAGCTTGCCATGCAGGAAGTCTGTCAGGAGATTGGTCTTCCTTGGCAAGTCGCGGTTCGTAATGGAGATACAGATACTAAAACACGCGCTTCGCAAAAACGAAAACCTCCCGAATGTCTGATCACCACACCGGAGACGCTTCACATTTTAATTTCCCAAAAAGATCATACCAAACTATTCGAGAATCTGCAGGTAGTAATTGTGGACGAATGGCATGAACTTGTCGGAAACAAACGTGGCGTCCAAGTCCAACTAGCCTTAGAATATATTCAAAGCATCTGCCCTACCAACTTTCGCAGATGGGCGGTCTCTGCGACATTGGGAAATATCGCCGAAGCAGCCAAAACCCTATTGGGAAACGACTTAACGGTACATATTGTCAAAGCAGAAATCGAAAAGGAAATCATACTTCATTCGGTTTTTCCGGAAGAAATCGAGAAATATCCCTGGGCAGGTCACTTGGGAATCCGGATGCTGAACTTGGTAACACCAATTATTGAAGCGGGGAAAACAGTCCTACTTTTTACCAATACCCGATCTCAAACGGAGATTTGGTATCAGAAAATCTTGGAGGCAAGACCTGACTGGGCGGGTTGGATGGCGATGCATCATGGCTCACTGGATATTACGGTGCGGTCTTGGGTCGAACAATCCTTGCATGAAGGAAAGCTCAAACTGGTGGTCTGTACTTCCAGCTTAGATCTTGGAGTAGATTTCCGGCCAGTAGATCGAGTTATTCAGCTCGGAAGCCCGAAAGGGGTTTCAAGGTTTATCCAGCGAGCTGGCCGGGCGGGACATCAGCCGGGCTTACCTTCAGAGATCTTTTTCGTACCTACAAATGCTTTGGAACTGATCGAAGCTGCAGCCTTAAGAGATGCCATCGAGAAGAAAGAAATGGAATCCCAGTTTCCTCCTGTACTGACTTATGATGTACTAATTCAGTTTTTGGTCACTTTGGCCGTTGGAGAAGGTTTTGACCGGGATCATGCGTATCAAGTAGCGAAGCGAACGCGAACTTTTTCCCAACTCAGCGAAGAAGAAATGGATTGGGTGATCGACTTTATCACCAAAGGGGGAAATTCTCTCGGGAGCTACGAGGACTTTTTGAAGGTCAGTTTACAAGAAGATGGCCTATTCCGCGTGACCAATAAACGCATTGCAATGAAACATCGCTTATCCATGGGAACGATCGTTTCTGATGTGATGCTCAAAGTGCGCTTCAAAAACGGCGCATACCTTGGAACGGTCGAGGAGTACTTTATCTCGAAAATGAAAATTGGGGATCGATTCTTTTTTGCTGGGAGAAATTTGGAATTGGTTTTGGTCAAAGAAATGAGTGCGTACGTCAAAGTCTCCGAAAAGAAGACCAAGAATGTTGTGAGTTGGATGGGTGCCCGAATGTCTCTTTCATCTAAACTCGCAGAGAAAATCCGAGAACTATTGGAGAATTACAATCAAGGGATTGTTGAATCGGAAGAGATCAGACGTGTTTTACCTATTTTAGACCTTCAGGCAAGGCTATCGATCGTGCCAAATCGAGACACCTTTTTGATTGAGTCACATCGCTCTTCAGAGGGCTATCATATCTTCTTTTATCCATTTGAGGGATTGATGATGCATGAATTGATGAGCGCGTTGATAGCCTATCGGATCAGCGTGAGCTATCCTGCATCCTTGAATATGGCAATGAATGATTACGGTTTCGAAATCCTCTCGGATAGTACAATTCCTATCGAGGAATTACTCGAAGAAGATCTCTTTTCGATGAAAAATTTAAAAGAAGATTTGCTGCACTGTGTGAATGAAAGTGAGATGACTCGGCGAAAATTCAGAGAGATCGCGAGTATTTCCGGTTTGGTTTTTCAAGGCTATCCGGGAAAACCTACCACTTTCAAGCACATTCAAGCCAATTCAAGCCTCCTTTACCAAGTTTTTAACACGTATGACCCCGCCAGTCTTTTGCTGAAACAAGCTCATCAGGAAGCATTAAACAGTCAAATGGGGCAGGATAAATTCATTCAGGCCATGGAAAAACTGAATCAGCAAAAAATAGTCGTCAAGCATCCAGTTCAGTTCACACCCTTTTCCTTCCCGATTATGGTCGATCGATTGAATCGCACGTCCATCTCATCCGAAAGTATCGAAGATCGGGTGGCTAAGATTCAGGCACAGTTTACGATTCAGGATTGATAGAAAATTTAAAATGAGTATTAATTGAAAGTCGTGCAATTAATACCCAATTCATTCTCGTTGAAGTACTATTTGCTTTGGGGTATAAACGTCAAAATCAAGCCGGACACCCAGCTTGATTTTAACATGTTTCCAAAATCTATCTAATAATTAATTAATTCTGATTTTCAGGATATCAACTTTCCTTGATCATCCCACGTCGCAACAGTAGCTCTGTCTTCAGCTTTCAGATATACATCCAAGTATTTTTCTTCAAGAGAAAGGCCATACTGATTCATAACATCCTGCGGAACTCCTTCCCAAACGTTTGGCGTGTTTCCTACATATCCAATGTCTTTGAAACCGATCTCCGTGGTATAAAATCCTGAAATGGTCATGTTTCTTAGCATGTTGAAGAACTGCACCCCCGTCTCCACTTCTTTACTGGCTTTGTCCGGCCAGGCAATTTCATCGACAATTTCTATTCGCTGGCTTTGGGATATTTCAGCAAATGGTTTAGAAAAACGCTCATAAGCCTGAAGGTTGACCCACATCAATCCACCTCTAAAGGCAGTCTGATTGGCGGGCTGATCCTTCATCATAAATTCAATGTAATCGGGGACTTTGGCTTCTGTTGCACTTGCCGAAACCTCATCTTTAGGAAGTACGATATCTACCAAAATACTCACCGTTGACAGTTCCTGTTCGGTAAAAAACTTATCAGAAAGCAGGGAATTATCGCGTTGGATTTCCTCCAGAACTCTTCCGCCCGGAGTTCCTGCGATTTTCGGGGAAAGACCAACTTGTTTTTCCTCGGGGCTACAAGCAGTCAAAATCAAGCCCGTACCCAAAGAACCTGCGAATAAAAGCTTTAGATTTTCTCTTCTGTTCATAATTCCTGTGCTTAGAGGTTTTTGCTGTTCATTTCTTTAATAATAAAATCTGAGGTTCTCCAGGAAAGTGCCAAAATGGTCCAAGTTGGATTCTTATCTGCCTGAGAGACAAATGGTCCTGCATCCACAACGAAAAGGTTATTGCAGTCATGAGCCTGGCAATTACTATTGAGAACAGATTTAGATGGATCATCTCCCATTCGGGTCGTGCCCACTTCGTGGATGATCCTTCCCGGAGCCAACAATCCGTATTGGGTATCTTCTCCCGGTTTGGTCCCCAGTAATTTTGCACCGGCGTTAAGCAATAATTCTTCAAACGTTTCATGCATATGCTTTGCCTGTTTGATCTCATTGTCTGTCCAATTGTAGTGAAATCTCAGAACAGGAATTCCGTATTTATCCACGGTGGTAGGATCAATTTCACAATAGTTATTATATTGAGGAACACTTTCTCCTCTTCCTGACATGCTGACAGTACTTCCATAAAGGGCGCGTACATCTTTCTTTAATCCTTCACCATAGCCTCCATTTGGACTTGGACTTCCGAATTGGTCCAAAATAAGCTTCCGGTTCGCATCCATTGAAGAGCCAAAACCATAAGAAGGCATATTCATTCCCCCGCCATATTCGATATGATATCCCCTTGCAAAATCTAGTTTGTTATTATCAAGCCACCACGGTGTATACACGTGCATACCTCCTACACCATCCTCATTGTATCTTTTGCGGTTCATCAAATCAGGTATGATTCCTGACCTGCTCGCTCCAGTAGAATCGTGCAGATAGCGACCAACCATACCGCTGGAGTTACCCATTCCATCGGGATGGATTTTGGATTTGGAGTTTAGCATGATTCGGGCAGATTCACAAGCTGAAGCGCCAAGAATCACAATTCTCCCCTTTAGCTTGTATTCCTGCATGTCCCGCTTGTCCACATAAGAAACCCCAGTTGCCTTACCGGTATCGTCCGAGGTCACTTTTCTGACCATACAATTGGTGAACAAATCCACCTGACCTGACTTCATGGCTGGCTTTACCAAGACGGTGCTTGAAGAAAAATCAGCATAAACCTGACATCCCCTATTGCATTGTCTGCAGAAAAAACAAACTCCACGATCCTTATTAATTGGTTTGGTCAAAATGGATAATCGGGAAGGAATAATTGGAATGTTGGCTTTTTTTCCACCTTTAATCAGAAACAATTCATGAAGTCTGGGTTTGGGAGGCGGCAAGAAATTACCATCAGGTTCATTTCTAATTCCCTCATTGGAGCCAAATACGCCAATGAGCTTATCTACTTTATCGTAATAGGGCTTCACATCGTCGTAACCGATTGGCCAGTTATCTCCTAGCCCGTCAATGCTACTCCTTTTGAAATCATCTGGCCCGAATCGTAGTGATATTCTGCCCCAGTGATTTGTCCTTCCTCCAACCATTCTGGAACGGAACCAATCGAACTCTGTACCATTCTTTCTGGTGTAAGGCTCTCCTTCAATATCCCAGCCTCCAATGGCAGCATCAAAATCGCCAAAAGGCCTAATTTGGGTACTTGCACCCCTTCTTGGTGATTCCCAAGGTGGTCTAAGCTGTGTCCTATCCTCTTCTTTTGCCGGATCCCAATCCCCACCGGCTTCCACTACTGCTACCGAAAGCCCAGCTTCTGCAAGGATTTTAGTAGCCATCCCTCCTCCTGCTCCTGAGCCAACAATGATCACATCATAGGATTCCTTACTCGGTTTTATTTGAAAACTCATTTTTATTATTTTTTATAAGGTTTTAATAATTCCTCAGGGAGGATTCCCAAAGGAATTCTTACTATTATCAGAAACAGACTATTTATATTCCTTAAACATCCCAGCCTTTTCTGTATTTGCGACTCAGGTGTTTTTCTGCTTCTGGGTGATTAGAAATTTTCATCTTTTTAGCGTCCCATTTAAGGACTTTTTGAGGCTCTCTGATGGCAACTGTACCCAGAATAATTGCCTCAGTCATAGGACCTGATTGGGCAAAGTGACTTTCTGTTTTTGATTTGCCTAGACATGCATCCACAAAGTGATGGTAATGGTCCCGTTCCTCCATTTCCGGATATTGCACCTGCTGAAATTTACTTTCAGGCAACAGGACGGGCAATTTTGTATGTGGAATCAATAAAGCTCCTTCAGTCCCGACCAGCATGGCCGATTCCGCAGGATAATTTTCCACAGAAAATAAAGCCCTTACTTCCTCAGGAGGATAGAATTCTCCATCAAACCATTCTACAGTAAATTCATCGGATTCGGTCAATTCATTTCCTGGAAAAACCCAGGTCAGATGATTACTCTGTGGCCAAGTATCGGCCCTTCTTTCTGGAGAATTTCCCCAAGATTCCTGTACTCTGGCATGAACGGAAAGAGGTGCTTTAAGCCCCAGCCCTTTCCAGACTGCATCAAAAATATGGCATCCGATGTCTCCTGACCAACCTGTACCAAAGTCTTGCCATGCTCTCCATTTGGAAGGATGATAAATGGTCGGATTATAAGTTCGAAGTGGCGCTGTGCCTGTCCATAGATCCCAGTCTACTCCTGCAGGTGGATCTTGCCCGCTTGCAGGACGAGGTCCGGGAAATCTATAGGCTTCCGTTGCACCAGGCCTATTTGAACAGAGGTAAACATTTTTTATTTTCCCAATATGACCCTCTTTGATCCATTGGACAGCTGTCCGATCACCTTTTCCAGAAGCATGTTGAGTTCCCAATTGGCTTACAATTCCAGCTTTTATTGCTGCATTGGTCAATTCCCTTATTTCGGACACGTCATGGCACATGGGCTTTTGGCAATAGACATGCTTTCCCATTTTGATTGCACTTATAGCTACCGCAAAATGGTTGTGATCAGGGACACTGACATTTATCGAATCAAAATTTTCGGATTCTTCTTTCAGCAAAGTCCTCCAATCCTTGTATTGGCGGGCATTGGGGACCAATTCGGCTGCTTTTAGCAATCTTTCTTCATCCACATCGCAGATAGCAACAATTTCGACGCCGGGATGAGCAATAAAACGCTGCAGATCATGTCTGCCCATTCCTCCCACTCCGACACAGACATGCCTGAGTTTTTTATCTGAATTACCTGCGAAAACAGGAATATGAAACAATAAGGGAGAGGCAATTAAGGATGCTGTAGTCGCCAGAAACTTCCTTCTGGAGCTACTAGGAGAAATATTTTTCAAATCAAGCGGTTTTTTGGGTTGATAGTCAATAAAACTATCCCCCCCGATTGAAAAGTCCAATCGGGAGGAGTAGTATTTAAGAAATTTATACAGTTTGAAAGCAAATCGAATTAATAGCCCGGATTCTGAGGTATCAAATTTGGATTATTCTGCATTTCAGGAAGAGGATAAGGCATCAATAAGTGTTTTGCTTGAAGAGCCTGATTTGAACTTCCATTGATATGGCCTACGAATTCATTAAAGCCTTTAGTCGTTTCATTGAAAACCTTCCGAAGTCGTAACATATCAAACCAAGTAATTTGCTCGTAACAGAGCTCATGCCATCTCTCTCTCCAAACTGCTTCCCTAAACGTATTGGCTGTAAACTGCCCTAAGGAAGGTGTGGTTAGTTTAGCTCTATCTCTGATTCTCTTCAAACCATCATAGGCAAGTTGATTTGGGCCACCTACCTCATTTTGAGCCTCAGCATAAATTAATAGTACTTCTGCAAACCTTATAAGGGGTACATTGAGGTTATTATTTCGCGAACCAGGAACCCCAAATGTTCCATTTGCTTCTCTATTAAAATGTTTGAAAATATATGGTGCTCCCAAATCGAAAGGAGCTCCATTTCCATTCGTATAATAAGTCGTATAGAAATAGCCTTCCTGATCTTTTGTCCTTAAATCTCCAGTTTCATAAGACTTATAAAACTTATTGGTTGGCACAGTGCTCCCCGTACCTGATGGACCTTGGAATGTAACCGGTTTGAAATTTGGAAACATGTTGTTCATCGGATTTCCCGCAACGACAATATTATATTGAAGCATGAAAATATGCTCAAGTTTATTGTCATTGTTTTCCTTGTGAATATCACCATAGGTTGGGAAGAGGTTTATTGAAAGTGGACTTGCATTCGCATAATTGACCACTTCTGCTGATTTGTCCGCAGCGAGTTTGTAATATTCAGCACCTTTTTTCAGCGGATGCCCTGCCATTGTCAAGTAAACTTTTGCCAATTGAGATTTAACCGCAGCCAAAGAAACACGTCCACTTGGATCCATCCAGTTTAACCCTGCAGCCTCGGCGGTTTTAAGATCTTCTACAATGAGTGCGTAAATTGCATCTTGCGGAGCTGGAGATGGTTTAAAATCTTCAGAAGCTGCGGTTTGTGTTGTAGTAATCAAAGGGATATCTCCCCAAAGTCTTACTGCATAGAAATAAGCCCATGCTCTGAGAAATTTTGCTTCTCCCAAAATTTTCGTTTTTTGAGCTTCGTTCATTGGGGTTATTGCAGGCACTTTCTCAATTACCAAATTAGCTTGCGCTATTACTCTATAAAGACCATTCCACCAGTTGATCACGTGTTGAGTCCGTCCATCATAAACCAATCCATAGAGGTTATTCAAGTCAGAATTCTGAGCTGTTTCAGTCGTTGAAGTCCCTGTTGGTGCTTCTAGCAGCTGCCAAGTAGAAGAAAATATTCCACCATCTCCTCCAATAAATCTGGTATCGGCATAAACCGCAGCTAATGCAGCTTCAGCATGATCCGGTATAGTGTAAAAACTTTCCGGAGTTAAATTAGAAGGGTCTTCTTCAACAAGAAATTCTGAACACCCAACAATTCCAGTCATAAAGGCTCCCAAAAAGAGCAGACCGCAGGTTTTGTAAAATATATTATATTTCATTAGTTATATCTCTTTAAGTAAAACAAGAATTATAAGGTGATTTGTAGACCAAGCAAAAATGTAGTTGGCTTGGGATAACCATGCCAGTTCATTCCTTGAGAAAACACATTATTCCCATCACCACCTCGAATTGGAGTGATCTCCGGATCTCCGTTGACATCATCGCCTGTTAGCAGAAAGAAGTTTTGAACTGTAGCATATGCTCTCAATCTGCTTAGCTTGATTCTGTTGGCTACTTCAGTGGGCACTGAATATCCCAACAACAAGTTTCTTCCACGAAGGAATGAACCATCTTTTACCCAATGAGAATCTACGTTAGTCACATATCCGGCTCTGGTATCTCTTATTTCAGCTACCATAGTATTCTGATTAGTCGGAGTCCATGCATTTAGCACTGATTTATAACTATTGGCTAAGGCTTGACGATCCTCACTTGGGTGAAGGGTCATATCCAACACGTCGTTACCTACAGAATACTGGAGCTCAATAGTCATATCAAAATTCTTAAATCTGAAACTGTTGGTAAATGCCCCCCAGAAATCCGGTGTACCATTACCAATGATCATCCTGTCAGAATCATTGATTGCCTTATCCCCATTTACATCCAAGTATTTGATATCCCCTGGAAGCATAGTTAATCCATTTCTGTAACTAACAAACTCTGCAGCTTGTGATCTTTCTTCTTCGCTCCAAGTCCCTAATCTTACAAGTCCCCAGAATGCACCCACTGGCTCACCCACTCGGATGATGTTTGTTTGGTTCGTGAAATTTGGACCACCTACGCCAAAAATATCTGCAGGTGTAGCCAAGGAAAGCACTTTATTTCTGTTGGCAGAAAGGTTGAAAGATGTATTCCAGCTAAAATTCCCTTTTTCTATATTGACTGTATTCAAGGTAAATTCAACACCCTTGTTTTCCATCGATCCCACATTGCTTCGGATGGTAGCGTATCCACTGGTTCTAGGAACAGGTGAATCCAAAAGCATATCGGTGGTCTTTCTATAATAAATGTCCGCCTCAAGCGAAATTCTGTTTTGGAACATTCCAAATTCTACACCCATATCTGATTGTGCTGTTTTTTCCCATCTCAAATCAGGATTAGCCAGTCTGTTGATCCCAGTACCTCCCACTCTCGTTTCATTGTAGATTGCAGCATAATTAGAACTCAGCAAAGACAAGGAGGAATAGGCAGGAATTTCAGAGTTTCCAGTCAAACCATAACTTGCCCTAAGTTTCAAATTTGAAATTGTACTGTTGGATTTCAGGAAGTTTTCTTCTGAAATCTTCCATGCTACAGCTGCAGAAGGGAAAAAGGCATATTTATTATTTTCTCCAAACTTGGAAGAACCATCTGCCCGGCCTGTTGCCGTAAACAAATATTTATTATCCAGAATATAATTAACTCTTGCAAAATAGGAATTCATGGAATTTCTTGAAGCCCCTGAACCTACTTGAGGTAATTGACTTCCTGCTCCTAAATTGTTGAATGTAAAATAGTCTGTGGCAAAATTTTGAACACTGGCACTCATGCTTGAAAAATTGGTTTCCCACCAGGAAATTCCAATCATTCCAGTGAATGCATGACGGTCTGCAAAGACTTTATTATAGGTCAAATAATTTTCCAAAGACCAAAAATTCTCTTGTCTTAAGACTTTAGCAGCTGTTCCATTCTGACTGATGGCCAAGGTTCTGGTCACGGATTGATCTCTTTCTTGGGTAAGAACATTCACACCAAATACGGTTCGCATTTCTAATCCTTCAGCAAATTTGATATTAGAATACATGCTTCCAATTGTGGTTTGGGTTTTCAAGAGATACTTAGTTCCATATAATCTATGCATCGAACTCATGGTGCCTTCAGCAAAAGGATAATCCCTATTGTTGGCAAATGTACCATCCTCGTATTTTACTGGCAGGAAAGGGAAATCTTCTACAATCTGTCTTGCAACCGCATCGCCTGTATCCACCAAATTTTCATCTTGGTTGTTGTAACTTAATGTACCTCCAACCTTTAACCAACTTTTAATTTGATCATCTATGGTGAATCTTGCTGAATACCTCTTCATGTAAGAAGTTTTTATCAAGCCCTGATCATCTCTATAGCCGAGTGAAAGGGAATAAGTTGTTCGATCATTTCCACCGGAGAACCCCAATTGATGATTTTGAGAAAGCTTACTCTGAGTGGCTTCATCCATCCAGTTTGTATCGAAAAGGGGATTACCATTACTGTCAAAAATTCTTGGATCTTTTCTTCTCAAGGCAGGATTCAGATATGCCCACTTACCTGCGTTCCATCCGACAGGGTCATATTTTTGCATGTTTTTCCATGCTAAATCCTCAGTTGCTAAGTACTCCTTTGCATTTAATACTTCCGGTCGGTTGGGACCAATCACAGGGACGCTGAAATCGGTATTATAGGTAACCATTCCTTCGCCTGATTTTCCTTTTTTAGTGGTTACCAAAATCACCCCGTTGGCACCTCTTGAACCGTAAATAGCAGTTGAAGAGGCATCCTTCAGTACTTCTACTGAGACAATATCATTTGGGTTGATGTAATCAATGGCATTGCTTGCCTGATCCTGATTTCCCATTGGCAACATCACCCCATCAACTACATATAGAGGATTATTAGAGGAGTTGATTGAACTGAATCCTCGAATTCTAACGGTTGTTCTTCCTCCTGGACGTCCGGAATTCGTATTAACTTGAACACCGGAAATTCTACCAGCCAAAGCCTGGTTTAGTGAGGGTGCAGGTCTCTCATTAAGCGATTCAGCTCCCACTGATCCTACAGAACCTGTTAAATCTGAGCGCTTTGCTGTTCCATATCCAATTACTATGACTTCCTCCAATGAAGTCGGATCCACTTGTAAGGAGACATTAATAATCGATTGATCAGCTACTTCAATTCTTGTTGGATCATAGCCTATGTAAGAAAACATCAAAGTAGCTCCATCCGGAACTGTAATGGTATAATTCCCATCCAAATCCGTTACGGTTCCTAAAGTAGTCCCTACAACTAAGACTGTAGCACCTGGAAGAGGCTCACCATTTTCATCTAAGACTCTTCCGGTAACTTCCTTCTCTTCGCGAAGAATAATGATAGGTTCGGAATTAATGCTAGATGCACTTGATTTTTTT
>JBKJKX010000051.1:0-3466 GCA_046597285.1 Algoriphagus sp.
TCGTCTTTCTTGTCGAGGAAGTAGCCATAGTTACCTTGGTAGCGATGGATTTTCCCTTGGTCGAGTTCGAGGATTTCGTTGGTGACTTTCTCCAGGAAATACCTGTCGTGAGTGACCATAAAAAGAGCCAGATTGGCTTTGGCCAAATACTCTTCCAGCCATTCGATCGTTTCCAGATCGAGGTGGTTGGTAGGTTCGTCCAAAAGCAGTAAATCAGGTTTTTCAAGAATCGCTTTTGCCAAAGCTACCCGCTTTCGTTGTCCGCCGCTTAGACTTCCCACGGGAATTTCGGTATCAGGCAAGCCCAATTTTCCCAGTACTTCTTTCACTTGATATTCAAAATCCCAAGCCTGAAATGCATCCATTTTTTCGAACAGAACTTGCATTTTGTCGGAGTTGTCGATGCCGTTTTCTGAATCAATGATCGCCTTGTGATAATCCTGAATTACCTGCAAAATCTCGCTATTGCTTTGATCGAAGATGGTTTGGTAGATCGTGAGCGACCCTTCAAACACCGGATTTTGGTGAACATAGGCCACTTTCACCGATTGGTTTACAGCAACCTGACCGGTATCGGGTATTTCCAGACTCATGATGATTTTCATCAGGGTGGATTTTCCGGCGCCGTTTATTCCTACAAGCGCGATTTTTTGCCCCTGCGAAATGCCGAAAGATATATTGGAAAATAGCTTACGCTCCCCGAAAGCTTTACTGAGATTCTCAACTGAAAGGTAATTCATGCCGCAAAAGTAAGGGAAATAGTGCTATTCCACCTTATCGGAACAGAATGAGATGAGGTATAGAAGAAATACAATTGAAATAAGTCCCGATGGATCGGAACGAAATAAATAGAAACACATTTGCTCTGCCATTTCAAAAACCATGTAGAAGTCGATATTTATGGAATTTCCGGGCATGATTATTTCACCGAGCGCAGCAAGGTCTATTTCTACCTTATTTCTTCTAGGATATGCTTCTAAATCAACCCTTCAAAGTATATCTTCAAATCATGAAACCTATCCACGATATCCTCAAACTTGGCGATCCAAGATTCTACGAAATGTGCGAGTCTGTATAATGACTATTCCGTTTAAAAATCATTGATTCGGGTTTTAAGTATGTAAGGGTTTTCATACGCATCAAAATCTTGATAGATGCGATCAATAGATGGATTCATTTTTAAGAATTCAGGAAGTGAGGGATTTCCCTTCAGTTTATCTACTTCCGATTTAATTGCATAAGGGTCTATGGAGAAATATAGGAATTGGCTATCACTTCCAATCGGAGTATAAGCTAAATAGGAACTTAAATTTGAAAAATCCCCTCCAAATTCGGTCGACCAACCCTTTGCTGTCCGAACTTCATTGGTAGATCTGTCTACTATTGCAGTGTAGAACTTGGAACCCTGAATAACGAAAAGGAAAAAATGTTTATCAGTTGGTTGTATCGAAAAAACTGAAGCATAATCATTAGTGGCTGCTTGATTTCTAAAATCCATTATGTTTTCAAATGAACGATCAAAGAACTCTTGAGGAGTTTGAAATTTTCCAAAATCAACCAGATATTTTGCACTAGATCCGTATTCGGTCAGTGTGTAAAGAGTGTCACTGTCGGAATAAAAAAACTCAATATCTCCATCTTTAGCATAAAAAGTGTCATTATTAAGTACACTTAGATAACTTCTTTCATTTCCAATTTTGCTGAACCCTTTCTTTTTTTCACCAGTTTTTCCAGAGACCAAGACAGTGCGATCTCCGTCTCCACTAAAAAATACGCCACCATAAATAAAATAATCATCTCCTTGTGGCATAAACGAAGTGGCCAGGTAGAGATAAGGATTTTTCCATTCATTTTGAAATTCTCCTTTAGAATTAAACCGTAGTAATTTGCCGCTGGTTTTATCTAAGACCTCTAAAAAATCGAAATCTTCATTCCATCGAATGTCATCTACAGACTGAAATTCTCCAGGACCATTTCCCAGTCTAGAAATTGGATCTAAAATTTTTCCACTTGCATCAAGATGAAAAATTTGATTTGACGTAAGAATCCAATACTTATTTTCCCTAGCCAGAATTCTTTTGATTTGTTTTATTGGGATATCTTCCGATCCTCCAATAGAGATCATTTCCTCTATTGCAAAGATTGAGTCAAATCTTTCAGGATTTGCATCTTGAAGATTTATTGTTATTGATTTTGATTCGATTATATCTTTTTTGTCTGGTGAAGAACAATTAATAAATATAGCAGAGACAATAAAAACCTGTATGATGTAAAGACTTTTTTTCATAAATAAAATAATTTAAAGGAGGGGTTTCCCCCTCTTTTTTCATTGTATTGAGTTTTTTGATTACGAACAAGGTATCCCTGAGCATGTGTCCAAAGAATTCGTACTTGCTACACAACAATAGGTTGTGGGACCTGTTTGTGCCAATTTATAATACTTTGGTTCTTCGTTACAGTTGTCCTCACATATTGTTTGCGCAAATGAACTGTTGGGAACCCAAAAACCAAAGCTAAAAGCAAAAAGCCCGATTCCTAAAATTAACTTTTTCATGATTTTGTAATTTAAACTAATTGTAACCCCTTGGCCAAGAGCGGCTAGTCACCCGACTAGGTAATTCGAACATATTATTATTATTATTATTATTAGAATCCTAATTTTAGAGTAGCCCAAGTCACTAAAACCACGAAAAATACCCAATATTGGGGAGATAAATTTTCACAATCAGGCTCAAAATCCCATGAAAACTATCCACAATATCCTCAAACTTGGCGATCCAAGACTCTATGAAATGTGTGTGCCTGTCCTCGAATCCGAGCTACCACTTGTTCCGGATTGGGTGCAGCAGCTGCATGAAGCCATGGAAGATATTCGAAGGGTTTATCAATTTGGAAGAGGGATTGCCGCACCTCAGTTGGGAATCATGAAGCGGATGTTTTACCTGAATCTGGATCGTCCTTACATCATTTTGAATCCTGAGTTGAAAAACCTGAGCGATGAAAAATTCGAGCTTTGGGACGATTGTATGAGCTTTCCCAATTTGCTGGTGAAAGTAAAAAGGCACGAATCCCTGACGCTTCATTATCGCGATGAAAATTGGCAGCCTCAATCCTGGGAGGTTTCCGGCGCCATCTCCGAACTCATTCAACATGAATACGATCATTTGGACGGAGTGCTTTGCACGATGCGTGCAATAGACCAGAAAAGCTTCAAGTGGAATGAGTGAAGTATTTATAATGCATATAAAAGGATAATCAATACTTTCCATGGTTTAGGTCCTTCATCTTGATACTCAAATCTAGCTACTTGATACTCCAGAATATCTTACCTTTGCTAAATGGAAGAAGTGCAGAAAAAAGACGTTCGAAAGCTAAGCTTATCAGAGTTGGAGGAGTTTTTCATGGCTCACGGGGATAAGAAATTCAGGGCCAAGCAGGTCTATGAATGGCTTTGGAATAAATCTCT